>CAZPMU010000023.1:0-34751 GCA_964587795.1 uncultured Dehalococcoidia bacterium
TGCGCTGGAGGGCGCGGATTTCGCGTTTGATTTCGCTCAGGGTCATCATGTGTTTGTCTCCTTTATTTATCCACGAATGGGCACTAATGTTCACTAATATAATATTTTGATAATGGTTCCGTTTTGGTTCGTTTTGGGGGTTTATTCACGAAGGGCACGAAGGGGCATGAAGAATTGGTTATGGTTTTATGGTGGCGATGGGTTATGCGGGGTGGCAAGGGGGGAGTGTCATCCGGGCTGGGTTGGGCCGGTCAGGGAAGGGAAGGGAAGGGAAGGGAAGACGTACCGGTCTGGCGCTGGAAGGTTTGCTGGTGAATCACCCGGTTCGAGATGCTGAAGGGGTCGGGTTTTGATTGACTTTCCATACTGCCTGCCATACAATCCTGCCCGCTTGAACAAACTGGACATAAAGAGGAGATGATAATGCCGGAACTTAGTGTGCTGCTGCAGGGAAGCCCACTGCGGACTGACGTGGGAGTAGTTGGATTTTGCTCTGTGGTGTTGATTGAGGGAGAGAAGCGGATTCTGGTGGACGTGGGCCACGTGGGTAGGCGCACGGCGCTGGAGAATGCGTTGAAGTCCCGGGGCCTGACGCCGGAGGACATCGACATCACCATAATGAGTCATGCCCACTGGGACCACAGCCAGAACTACGACCTGTTCCAGCACGCTCCCATGCTGGTGCATCCGCTGGAGCGGAAGTACGCCCACAAGCCCCACCGCAACGACTGGGCGACTCCCGCCTGGTCGGGGGCGATGATAGAGTTCCAACCCAAGATTGAAGAGGTGGAGGAAGGCCACGTCATTGAATCTGGCGTAACCCTGATGCACACGCCGGGCCATTCGCCGGGCAGCATTTCGGTGATGGTGGAAACTCCCCAGGGCCTGTGCGCCGTGACGGGGGACGTGCTGCACTACTCCACGGTGGCGCTGACGCGGAAGAACCCGCTGGTGTTCTGGAACGAGGACGATGCAACGCAGAGCATCAACCGCATTGTTGAACAGGCGGAGATTATATACCCCGGGCACGACCGGGCATTTCACGTGGTGAACGGGGAGATTGAGTACCTGGAAGAGACGAGGATGACGGTGGCGGGTATGGACCCGGAGGACCCCAACATCACTTTCGACTTTGCGCCGCGGCCGATATGGATAATGCCGGGGATTGAGGACCAGACGGTGGAGCGGCTGGGGTAGCGGGATTCAAACATGGATGGACAGGATAAACAGGATGCTTCGTGGGGCGGAACAAGGTTCCGCCCCTTTTGGTTTCTGTTTCAACCGCAAGCCCTGCTCGAAACGAACCTTGTTTGGCCAAGTTCAGGGTGTGCTTTGGCCCTCCTCCAGTTCCCGAAGGCGCGTCTCCGCCGCCAGGCGCGCCCGCCTCTCTGCTTCCAGTTCCTGTTGGAGGTCGTGGAAACGGAGGATGTGTCTGCCCGTGGCCGGATCGTACCAGCCCAGCTGACCGTGGTCCCAGCGGAGGTAAAGGTCCAGGGCGGCGCTGTAGCCCTGCCAGGTATTCTCGTCGAGTTGTTCCACGGCCAGCGGAACGTATTCCCCGTTTTCCAGGCGGTCGCCCGCAAGGGGAGCGCCGTGGAAGCGTCCGCCGGAAGGGTCGAACCTCCAGTATTCGGGAATGGCCAGGGCGGCGTAACCCTGGCGTTTGACCCCGGAGTCCCGCCGTCCGGTACTCGCTGAACCTATTTCCAGGACGAAGTCGGGGGGTTTTCCCTGTTCAGATATGACGTAACCGTTGCGCTTCACCATGAGATCGGGCCTGACGTTGAAGGCAATCATCATATCGGGTTCGAACAGGCCGGCCATGCTGGAGGTTGGCTCAGGACTGATGTAAGTGTCTCCAACTATGATGGTGGTTTCCTTATGCCCCAGGTGTTCCGAAAGAAAATGCTTGTTTCCCGGGATATCGAGGTAAAGGTCGTTGTTCATATCCTCCGGGGGTGGGGCGTCAGGTAGGCGTATGAAAGCGCTGCTTTTGCCCGACGGTAAAGTAGTCATCTCGAGCCTCCCTGGCGGGCTGCAGGTGGTTGTTTGACCGCCGGCCCTGCCGTGTCAGTATAGTGCTGCCCCGGGGACTTGTCATTGGGGAGGGGCTAGCCATTTGACGCCGTCATCGGGTTTGACCAGTTCAGCAAGCTGACCGGCACCCTATCGCCCCGACAAATTCACCGGCTGTCCGGTTCGGGCCGCCTCTTCTATGGCCAGGGTTACTTCCACGGTGCGGCGGCCCTCTCTGACTGTTGTGTGGGAGCAGGGGGTGCCGGCGGCCAGGTGGTCCAGCCAGGAGCGGGTCTCGTTAGCGATGGGACCCCAGTACTCGCCCATGGCCCAGTCGCCGGAGGAGTTGCTCTGCATGAACAGGGCGTCCACGTAGTGGTCTGGGACGTAGGCGTGGGGGACACCCTTGTCGGTGAAGAGGAAGCTGTCCTTGTTGTCCATGTCCAGGACGATAACGCCGTCCTCGCCCAGGACCTCGAAGCGGGCGCTCTGGCCGTAGGTGGGGTAGCGGGCCGGCAGGGCGTAGCAGATGCCCAGGTTGACGAGGGCGCCATTCTCGAAGGTGATGATGGCCCAGGTTACGTCGTGGATGTCGTGGCCCATCTCCTTGTAGAGGCCGTAGTTGCCGCGGGCGATAACCTCCACGGGGCGCACGTCGTCCAGGTACCAGCAGGCCATGTCCACGTAGTAGGTGAGGGCGTCGAGGACAGGGGTAGCCTCCGGGGAGCGCTTGAGAATCTCCATCATGTGGGCGCGGGAATTGTAAACTCGGGACTGGATGCCCAGGATGCCGCCCAACCTGCCCTGGGCCACCTGCTCCCTGGCCAGCATCCAGCGGCGGTCGTGGCGGCGGGAGTAGCCGATGCGGAGTTCGACGCCGGTGCGGTCCACGGCCTCGACAATCCTGTCCGTGTCGTCCAGGGTGAGGGCCAGGGGTTTTTCGACGAAAACGGGCTTGCCCAGTTCGAGGGCCTGGAGGATGGGTTCAACGTGCTCGTGCTCGGGGGTGGATATGATGACGGTGTTGACCTGGGGGTCGGAGATAATGCGGTAGTTGTCGCTGGAAGTGAGGTCGGCGTTGACCTGCTGCCCCAGGACACCCGCCTTTTCGGGGTCGATGTCTGAAACGGCAAGGAAGCGCACGGAGGGGTGGCGTGTAACCATGTTGGCCCGCAAGGTTCCGATGCGGCCTGAACCAACTACTGCGACGCCGAGGTCCTGTTTTTGCATGGGGATAACTCCTGTTTATTTATCCACGAAGGAACACGAAGAATCACGAAGATTATACTCTCTCTTCGTGATTCTTCGTGCTACTGGGCAGGCTTAATTTCAGGGTCCTGCCACGTGGCGGAGCGGTTTCCGGTTAGGCCTTCTGGTAAATCCGGCTGCCCGCTTCGCGGAACTCATCGGACTTTTCCTGCATGCCGACTTCGATGGCCTTGTCGGTATTGAGGCCGCGGTTCCTGGCGTATTCGCGGACGTCCTGGGTGATTTTCATGGCGCAGAACTTGGGGCCGCACATGGAGCAGAAGTGGGCCACCTTGGCGCCCGTGGCCGGAAGGGTCTCGTCGTGGTAGTCGCGGGCGGTTTCCGGGTCCAGGGCCAGGTTGAACTGGTCCTCCCAGCGGAATTCGAAGCGGGCCTTGGACAGGGCGTCGTCCCACTGGGCGGCCCGGGGATGGCCCTTGGCCACGTCGGCGGCGTGGGCGGCAATCTTGTAGGTGATGACGCCCTCCTTAACGTCCTGCTTGTTGGGCAGGCCCAGGTGCTCCTTGGGGGTAACGTAGCAGAGCATGGCGGTGCCGTACATGCCGATCATGGCCGCGCCGATGCCGGAGGTGATGTGGTCGTAGCCGGGGGCGATGTCGGTGGTGAGGGGCCCCAGGGTGTAGAAGGGGGCTTCGTGGCACACCTCAAGCTGCCGCTCCATGTTCTCCTGGATTTTGTGCATGGGGACGTGGCCGGGGCCTTCGATCATTACCTGCACGTCGTGTTCCCAGGCGAACTGGGTAAGCTCGCCCAGGGTCTGCAGTTCGCCGAACTGGGCCTCGTCGTTGGCGTCGGCGATGGAGCCGGGGCGGAGGCCGTCGCCCAGGGAGAAGGAGACATCGTAGGCCCGCATGATTTCGCAGAGTTCCTCGAAGTTGGTGTAGAGGAAGTTCTCCTGGTGGTGGGCGAGGCACCAGCCGGCCATGATGGAGCCGCCCCGGGAGACGATGCCGGTAACGCGGTTGGCGGTGAGGGGAACGTAGCGCAGCAGGACGCCGGCGTGAATGGTGAAGTAGTCCACGCCCTGTTCGCACTGCTCGATGATGGTGTCGCGGTAGATTTCCCAGGTAAGTTCCTCGGGGTTGCCATCGACCTTTTCCAGGGCCTGGTAGATGGGGACGGTGCCGATGGGCACGGGGGAGTTGCGGATGATCCACTCGCGGGTGGTGTGGATGTCGCTGCCGGTGGAGAGGTCCATAACCGTGTCGGCGCCCCAGCGGGTGGCCCAGAGCATCTTTTCCACCTCTTCGCGGATGGAGGAGGTGATGGCGGAGTTGCCGATGTTGGCGTTGATCTTAACCTGGAAATTGCGGCCGATGATCATGGGTTCGGACTCGGGGTGGTTGACGTTGGAGGGGATGATGGCCCGGCCCCGGGCAATTTCCTCGCGCACGAAGTCGGGTTCGACGCCCTCGCGAATGGCGATGAACTCCATTTCCGGGGTGATGATGCCCTTCCTGGCGTAGTGCATCTGGGTAACGGGTCGGCCGCCCTGGCCGCGCAGGGGACGACGGGACAGACCGGGGAAGGGCTGGCCCTTGTCCTGGCCGCGATAGATAACGGGGGCGGCGTCGTATTCTTCCACATCACCCCGATCCAGGATCCAGGGACGGCGCAGGGCGGGCAGGCCCTGGCCCAGGTTGAGGCGGGCGGCGGGATCGGAATAGGGGCCGCTGGTATCGTAGATGTTCAGCGGGGCGTTCTGCTCATCGCCGAACCGTCCGGAGGTGGGAGTCAGGGTTACCTCGCGGAAGGGAACGCGAATGTCGTCCCGGGAGCCGGTGGCATAAACCTTTTTGCTTGCCGGGAATGAAGTTTGGCCCTGGATTTCCAGGTCTGACTGGGTCTGGGTCATGGTGAACCTCCCCTGAATTGTTTTTGTAGCTGGAAAAGTCGAGATCCGGGTATTACTTTTGACCTCCTTGCAGGCTGGTCCATTGTAAGGAACGCTGGCCCAGCATCTGCCAGTTCATCGTCGGCAATGCGCTAATCGTCCGCAGCTGCCGTCGGACTGTCTATAAGGCTTACGCGGGTGTCCAGCAGGTCGAAATCGAACTCCTGGGACGGCGCTGTGGCACGGCGGGCCAGGATGATTACCGCCGTGATGACGGCAGAAATCACCAGGGCCGAGGCAAAGGCCCAGAACATCTGGCCACCGGCGGGAGCAGTCAGCGCCCAGGGGGACAGCAGGTCCGGCCTGGGATAGTACAGGGCGCCGACAACAATGCCGACTCCACTGGCGACAAGTACGCCCCAGCCGGGCATCCGGCGGGAGTAGAGGCCCACCAGCACGGGGGTAACGAGGGCCGCCCCCAGCAGGTCGGCGATGAGGAAAACGTAGAGAACGCTGTGGCCCTGGGAAGCAACGATAATGGCCGGAATGGCAACGATGACGGTAACGCCACGGGCCAGGTTCATCAGCGCGCCGCGTTGCAGGCCGAAACCGGCCAGGTCGGCTGCAATGCCGCTGGCAATGCCGTTCATGAGGGTATCCAGGGTGCTCATGGCCAGCATGAGAGCGCAGATGAGCATGAGGAAGTGCATCCACAGGGGGAACACGTCGGCGGCCAGGGCGAAGAGGGCCGCGGCAACGTCCGGATAGCCGAAGGGCTCCACCGACCCATTGCCGACGGCGGCTATGCCCGACATGCCCATCAGGAAGGTAAGCGGTATGGCGATGGCCACCGCTCCCCACAGGCTGCGGTTGAGGACCCGCTGGTCCCGTACCGTGTAAACGCGCTGCCACATGCCCGGGTGGAAGGCGTTGGAAGCGACGATGCCGATGATGAGGACTATGGCGAAGAAGTAACTGCCGGAGTTGTTGGCGGAAAGCAGACCGGCATCGCTGGCGGTGGACCAGGCGTCGGTCCTGCCCAGGAGCGCGGCGGCGACCACGACGAGGAGCAGGAGGACGGGAATCAGAATCCAGAACTGGATACGGTCGGTGAAGATTGAGGTACGAAGTCCTCCGTAGGCGGTGTAGGCGATGACCACCAGGCCCACCGCGACGGCGGTGGCCCAGAGGGGCGAGTCGGTCAGGTTGCTGACGGCGGCGGTTATGGCGGTAAGCTCGGCGGTGATAAAGATGCCCATGATGAAGATGATGGACAGCAGGATGGTTACGAAGGGGACGATGCCGAACCTGTAGCGGACGTACTCGGTGAGGGAGTGGCCGTTGGGCATAACCCGACGGATGCGGGGGCCCACAAACATGTACAGCACGGGAATACCGGCCATGCCGATGGCGTAGCCCACCAGGGAAATGATGCCAAAGTTGGCGCCGGATTCGCCGGGGCTGAGAAGGACCCAGGTGCCGAACATGGAGGCTACCAGGGTGGCGATGCCGACGTTGACGGGGGCGTGGTTGCGGGAGACGGTGTAATCCTCGACGCTCTGGTGGCGGCGACGCCAGGAATAGGCGACGCCCAGGACAAGGAAGAGGGCGCAAACGACTATCAGGGTAATGATGCCAAAGGTGGTATCCAGCATAACCAGCCTCCCTCCTGTCGGACCTGGGCAAACGAGGCTGTACGTGGACACAAAAAAGCCGCCAGGTCTGTAATTTCTGGCGGAAAATGAGCGGAGATCCCAGTTCCTACGCCGGCATTACCCGGATCAGGTGCTACGGTCGGCGGCTGTGTGGCCGCCCTCTCAGCCTGGCATAACCAAGCTCCCGCCAGATGAATATTCAATTGTTGCGGGGAAGATACCACAGGTAGCAGGGTGGGTCAAGCAGTGGGTGGAGGGTTATGGCATCTTGGGGATTTCCTTAACCACAGAGGCACAGAGGGCGCGGAGGAGCGCAGAGACCCTGTGTGCAGTTCCTCGATCTCTGCGTCTTTGGGGTGAGTAATGGGCCTGGAACTATATCAGGTGAACGGGGCGGTCCAATTGAAAATGGAATGACGCAAGGCCGCCACCCCCATCCTAACCTTCCCCCGTCAAGGGGGAAGGGCACTGCAACTGCGACCCTACTAAAGCCGTCATCAACCGGCAATAATGTGGATAGCGGGAGGCAGGTGATCCCCACCCCGCGCACATATTGGTCGGCACTGCAACAAATTCCGGTTCAAGTGGAAGTAGAGGTGAGAGAGTTTTGTCTGACAGTAAATTGGGTGGCTTCTTGGAGAAAGTGTGGGGAAAGTGCGGACGGATAAAGGGATACCACTGGGCGCAGTCCATTGGGAAAGTACTCCATAACCTTTATGGATTGCCCAGTCCCAAAGACATTGGATTGGAAGGAGAGCCGGAAGACCTAACAGATGAACAATATCAAGAATTGGCAAAAGCAAGAGCCATCAAAGTAACCTTAACGCTCGCTTTCTTTGGATTGGGCTTTCTGATGGCCGGTGCAATCTATTGGGTGAGAAGCGGGAATTCTATGCTTCCTGGTGGCCTCACCCTTTTGGTGGGCATACTTAAAGTCGCACCAATCTTGCTTGCGATAGTAACCCTGCCAATTCTTTTTCTAGGATATTCGCACCCCAGGGTCGCAGTGTTTTGGTATTTTCTGGTGTCCCTGTTGTTTGCCTTTAGTTTAGGCACTGTTGCCGAGTCTCTTCTCATTCGAGAAGGAGTTGAAATTGAAGGGCTGGGCATTTACGTCATTTGGGGAATGGCCGCATTATTGGTGAACACGTTACCAAAATTCCACATTATCTTGGGTGCTATAGCGTACATTCCTACTGATGCTTCAACCAAGACGCCGAGTGGCAGTGCTTCAGAGTATTTGGCGGAATTGGAAGCATCTTGCATTAGTTCAAACAAGACCTTTGAACCACAAATTAGGGTAATAGCCATGATTCTGCTGGCAACAGCGTACATTATCAATACGAACGCCCCCGACTTGGCAAAATCGTTTACGGTAACGTTTGTGGATGAACACCCTTTGGCGGTTGCTTCAGCGGCAGTAGCTTGCGGTATGTTCTTTACTAATTCAAGAAATGTGTGGTATATGCTGGGGGACGGAGGGTGGACTCGCAAAACCCTTCTGTTGTTGGGAAAGGTGAGGTTCGGAATGGTGCTAGGGCTATTGGGTGGTGCTGCGTTTGTAGTGGCAAGTAACATTTGGATTGAATGGCTAACCAAATAGTGGTTCAGTTATTGTTCTGCCTCGTAGGAAAACAAACAGATTGACGAAGACAGTTGGCTTACCTTCCCTAGAGCGACTTTTGCGTCTAGATTCAGACTTTTGCCACTGTGCTTACTTTTGCAACAAAGCGTCCCTTCCCCCGTCAAGGGGGAAGGGACGCTTGACTTTGCAATCGTGTTGGCAATGCGGGAGCGTTTTCTTGACAAGCCTGACCGCCAAGCTACAATTCCCTTGGGATCTCCCCGATAAACTTGAAGAAGGAGTGATTGACATGCCGTTCTACGAGAGAGGCGATGTACGGATCTATTACGAAGAGCAGGGTTCCGGCTTCCCGCTGCTGCTGACGCCCGGGGGCGGCCTGAACTCAATCGCGGCAGGCTGGCCCAGGCAGGTGTTTGACGGGATGGAGGCGTTCAAGGATGACTTCCGTTGCATAACCATGGACCAGCGCAACGCCAATGGCGGACAGTCCACCGGGCCAGTGCAGGTGGAAGACCCGTGGGGCGCGTTTGCCGACGACCAACTGGGTCTAATGGACCACCTGGGCATCAACGAGTTTTTGTTCATCGGTTACTGCATCGGCGGGCCCTTCGCCATGAAGCTGATTGAGCGGGCGCCGGAGCGGGTGCTGGCCGCCGTGCTGTGCCAGCCGGTGGGGCACTCGGACGCTACGCCGGACTCCATGTATGACTCGGGGGTGAACATCTGGGCGCCGGAACTGATGCAGAACCGGCCCGACGTTACGATGGAGATTGTGGAGCAGTACCTGCACAACCTGTACCGGGTGCAGCCCGACTTTTTCTATTGTGTGTCGCGGGACTTTGCCCGCCAGTGCCAGACGCCGCTGCTGGTGATGCCGGACGACACGCCTTCCCATTCCTACGAGGCGGCCATGGCCATGGCGGAAATAGCCCCCAAGGCGCAGGTGACGGCGTACCCCTGGAAGGAGGACCCGGACATTAAGGCCAAGACAATTGAGCAGGTGCGGGAGTTCCTGAAGGCCCACCAAGCGGTGGCGGTTGGGGCGTAGATTTACCGGCGCCCCCTGGTAAAAGATAGACTTCCCTGGGCCAATTGGCCCAGGGAAGTCTTTGCTTGTAGGGAAATGGCCGGTTCTGACAGATAGAGGTGTTCTTGCTTTGGTCTGTGGCCCGTTAATTTGGCCTAAGGCCATATCTTGAAGACAAAAAAGAGCGCCCCTGCAGTCGCCCAAGTCGCCAGAAAAACAGGGACCATAAGGGATTGGTGTCCAGACCATGTAATTGAAAATGCTTCAGGCGCGAGAATGGTCCAGAATGCACTCCAAAGCACGCCGACAGCTAGTCCAGCCACTAATCCGCCGAAGAAAGAGAGAGTAATGAGATTCATGGTGTGCATCTCCGAAGCTGCGAAAGTTGCGTTAGCCTTCCGAGCTATTGCGGTGCATTAGCCTATGGCAGACCATATTGCCGCCGAAACTCCCATAGCTGTTATTACCAACCCAAAAATTGTTAGGGTTACTATCGTCCTGTTGTGTCCAGCGGCCTGCCTGTGGCGGAAAGGTTCCGCTATGCGGCGATACCTTTCATTCGTACTTTCGGTGATTTCGTCTGAGGATAGACCGGTATATTCTTGCCATATTATATCAGGCGCTAATCGCAACAATTCGTACATGGAAAGGACTTCCGCTACACCAAAGTGGTGAACGAACTCATCGCAGAGCTCCTCCAACTTCGCAACCATGGTTAGTATTTCCTCAGTTCGTCGTATCTCCCACAACAGTCCCACTGAAAAGGCGAAGAAAATCACGTAAAGAGTAAAAAACGTCACAGATATACCTGAAGTATCTTCTCCCATTGCAAATGACAAAGCGACCCATGATAAGAGGAACAAGTACAGTGAAACAGTAACCACAACTATCGCCTGCAACACGAGCCAAATGAGTCTTCCTGGTCGTAGCAGGGCTGCCGCAACCCCCCATTTTTCGAATAGACCCTGCTTGTTGCGACTTCCCAACCTCAACAACAGCTGACTGAACAAGGTCCCTACGTACCAGGAACTGGTTGACATTAGCGCAAAGAGAAGCAGGACCAATGCCCATCTCAAGAAAACTACATCGCCCATAGTTGCCCGTTTTAAGCATCCAAATGTCACGCAATTAGTTTGTCACGGAAATAATATGTGGGCTGATACTTGCCAGTCAACGAGCAAGTGTCAGCCCACGACAGGGCAAATGGCAAACCGCCTACCTTATCAGCCGCTCGGCCATGCGTTCCAGCTGTTCGGACATTTCCGCTTCCGATTCGCAGTGCTGGGGCCAGACGGAGACGCGCAGGGCGCCGGCGTTGAGGAAGTCGTCAACCTGCTGGCGGGTGGTTTCGGGGGGCTGGCCGAACACGGAGATGGTGAGGGCCTGGGGGTCGCGACCGTATTCGCCGGCCAGGGCATCCAGCCGATTGCGGCCGTTCTCGATCATTTCGGGGTTGGCCCGGTTGGGGAGCCAGCCGTCGGCCCAGCGGGCGACCCGTTGCAGCACGTTGCGGGCATTGCCGCCCAACAGCACCGGCGGGTGGGGCTTCTGGAAGGGCTTGGGGTTCATGAAAACGGGCGGGAAGTCGTAATACTTGCCGTGGAACTCGGCCTCATCCTTGGTCCAAAGCTCCTTCAGGGCCAGCACGGCCTCCCTGGCCTGGGTCCAGCGGTGGTCGAAGTCGCCGCCCATCATGGTGGTTTCCTCGCGGTTCCAGCCGGCGCCCACGCCGAAGACGAAGCGACCCTGGCTGTGCAGGTCCAGGACGGAAATCTGCTTGGCCAGGATGAGGGGGTTGCGCTCGGGGACGAGGGTGATGCCGGTGCAGAGCTTGATGCGCTCGGTAACCGCGGCGGCCATGGCCAGGGCGATGTATGGTTCGGTGAAGTGGGCGTAGGTCCAGGGGATTTGGCCGCCGGTGGCGGGGAAAGGGCTGTCGCTGTGGACGGGCAGGATGGGGTGTTCGTGGTACCAGAGAGACTCGAACCCCAGTTCCTCGGCCCTGCGGGCGTAGAAGGCGGGGTCCAGGGTGTAGGCGGGCAGGGGTACTACCAATCCAACGGACATGATGGGCCTCCGATTACTGGCGGGCAGGTTAGGGGTTAATCACGCTTCTCTGCCGGTTGACCACGAAGGTTTCCCGGTTTTCGATGAAGTCCGACACCACGTCGGCCACGGCCTGGGGGCGTTCGGCGGCGACCAGGTGGGCGGCGTCGTAGACCAGGGAGACGTGGCAGTTGGGGATGTTGGCCCGGTAGGTGGACGGGGCTTCGCGGGCTATCTGCCGGTCCCTGACGCCGAAAACCGCCAGGGTGGGGCACTTAATCTCCGGCAGCAATTGTTCCAGGTCGGCGTCGGATTCCTTGGGCAGAAACATGGGAGCCAGGTCCCAGCTATCGGGCAGGTCACTGATGTTGGTCATCCGGTGTATGTCTGCCACCAGACGGCGCGTCCAGCCCACCGAATCGAGGTCGAACAGGTCGGGGGCGGTGCGGACGGCGTTGGGGGAGAGCAGGACCAGGGACTCGGCCGGTTCGGGGTCCATGGGGGCGCGCAGGATGGTGCGGAGGGCCAGGTTGGCGCCCTGGGTTGCCCCTACCAGGTTGTAGCTGTCGCCAGCCAGGGCTTGGGCGGCCGCGCGGACGGCGGCTTCCGCGCCCTCCTCCTTGGGGATGTAGATGCCAAAGTCCTCCAGGGACTCGGGGTTTCGCCTCTGGAACTCCCGCCGTTTTTCCTGCATGTTGTCGACCTCGGCAGTCTCAAACTCCAGGATGAACAGGTGGAAGCGCTGCCCCAGGAGATCGTAGAAATCGCGGTTGCCCCACCGCATGGTTTCCAGGAATATGACGGGGAGGCCCTCACCGGCCTCGCGGCAGTTGATGGAGAACTGACCGGCCTTTATCCGGTATTCCCTGAAGGGAATGGACGGTTGGTAGAAGGCATTTGACTCGTCGAAGTAACCCATATCGTCGAATTGGCGGCGTCCCACTGGTTGAGGACTGGCGCCTAAAGCTCCTTTATCTGGGGTAGGACTTCCTTGCCGAAGAGTTCGATTTCCCGCATCACCTCGCGGTGGGTGAGGCCGGGTTGCTGGAAGAACAGGTCGACCACGCCCACGCCGCAGCGGTCGTGGTATTCCTTGATTTTCTCGGCGACGGAGTCGGGGCTGCCCAGGAAGTTGAGGCCCAGGGAGCGGCCCACCACGTCGCTCTGGGGGCTGCCGGCCAGGATGCGGCGCAGGTCGAACTCCTCGCCGGAGCGGGCGGCCTGGACTACCTGGGCGACGGAACGGGAAATCTGGATGGCCGGACGGGGTTGACCTCCGGGCAGGGTGTGCAGCCAGTCCTGGGCGTCCTGGTCGGTTTCGGCCACGTAGATGTTGCCGCGGAAGACAATGTCGTCGGGGGCGGGCTGCCAGCCGGCCTCGTTGCACCAGTTGACGTATTTCTCGGTGATGGGTTCCATCATCTCCACGGGGATGAAGGAGACGCCCAGGCCCATGCCGTTCTCGGCGGCGTACCGGACGGTGTCGTCGCTGCGGGTGGCCATAATGCAGGGCGGGAGGGGCTGCTGGACGGGTCGGGGCCAAACGGAAACGGTGCGGAACTGGTAGTAGCGGCCCTCCCAGGAGAAGGGCTGTTCCTCGGTCAGGGCCTTGCGGATAAGGTCCATGCCCTCAAACAATCGTTCCCGTCCCTCTGACGGGTTGACGCCGTAAACCTGGTCCTCGTTGGGGGTACCGCGCAGGAAACCCATAACCAGGCGACCGTCGGAGATATTGTCCAGCATGCCCATTTCCTCGGCGATGCGGACGGGGTTGTTCAAGGGGAGAAGGGGCCCCAGCATGGCCAGCTTGACCTTCTTGCACCGCTCGGCTACGGCGGCCGCCATGACGGCGGGGTTGCCGGTGGCGATGCGGCCGGAGTAGTGGTGCTCGGAGAAGCTGACCCATTCGAAACCCATTTCCTCGGCAAATTCGCACTCGTCCATGCCTTCCTGGTAGCTCTGGACGGAAAGACGCGGGTCGTGGCAGGCCGGGGGAATGGGCCAGGTTTCGGGGAAAAGGTGGCGCTCAGCGTATCCCATTGCGCCCAAATAGGATGCTTTCATAATCCTCCTTGCCGGGTCGCCTTGGGTTTATTAACAGGTTGAAATGGAGGCTGACCGAATAACACACTCAGTCGCCGGCTTCCGCCGTTATCGGGCGAGTGGCCGGGGGGACCGGTTCGATTCCCCGCTCGGCGCACCCCTGGAGATATACGTCAATGGAAACTCGGAACTCTCGCTTGATGCCTTCCACGTCGGTGGCTTCAGCATTGGCTATGGGATAGGCGCCGCTGTTGATAACTCGAGCGTGGAGGACCCCGGCCCCAACATCATTGACCACTTCGCCGATGTAGCCCTTGTACTCCAGGTCCAGAGTGCGGCGGTGGCTCCTTCTCATGCTGGATGCTCCACACCTGGCGGCTGGTCATGGTTGGGGCTTCGGCACGGGCGAATTCTATCATCGGCGGCTATTCCCGACAATAAATAGAGGCCTATTCCAATAGCAACCATCTGCCGATGCCATAGCGCGGCATTGCAAAAGACGAGATGTGGCAATAGCTCCCTATCCTGTGTATCCTGTTTTCCATATCAGTCTAACAGACTTAAGGTGACGAGTAATGAAGTACGACGTAATCATCATTGGGGCCGGTTCGGCGGGAAGCGTGCTGGCTACCAGGCTGTCGGAAGATCCCAGCCGGTCGGTGCTGCTGCTGGAGGCGGGGCCGGATTACCCCAGTTTTGAGCAGATTCCCGATGACGTGAAGTATGGATACAACACCGCCCGGGCCGTGTCGGGGCCGCACATGTGGGGATACCGGGCCAAGGCCAGGCCGGAGCATGAGGATACCTTCCACCTGCCCCGGGGGAAGGTGATTGGCGGCAGCAGCGCCGTCAACGGCCAGGTGTGGCTGCGAGCGGTGCCCGAGGATTTCGACAACTGGGTGGAATGGGGGAATGATGAGTGGTCTTTCCAGGAGATAATGCCCTACCTGAACCGCATTGAGAACGACCTGGACTTTGGCGGCGACTTCCACGGCAGTGATGGGCCTATTCCGGTGCGGCGGCACAAGCGGGAGGAGTGGCTGCCCACCCAGGAGGCCTTCTACCGGGCCTGCATCGAAGAGGGACTGCCCCACTGCGAGGATATGAACGATCCCGATTCCACCGGCGTGGGTCCCAGGCCGATGAACAACGTGGACGGGGTGCGGATGAGCGCGGCCATCACCTACCTGGACCTGGCCCGTCACCGTCTTAACCTGACCATTCGGGCGGGAGTGACAGTGCGGCGGATTCTGTTCGAGGGGTCCAGGGCCGTGGGAGTGGAGGTGGACAGCGGGGAGGACCGATTTTTCATTGAGGGGGAGCGCATCATCCTCAGCGGCGGCGCAATTGCCTCGCCCCAACTGCTGATGCTGTCGGGAGTGGGCCCGAGGGAACACCTGGAGAGCCTGGGAATCTCCGTGGTGCATGACCTGCCCGGGGTGGGCCAGAACCTGCGGGACCATCCCCTGGTGGCCCTGCAGTTCCGGGTACGGCAGGAGTACCTGGACGACCCGGATACGCCCTGGAGCCAGGTGGCCCTGCGGTACACCTCTGAGGGTTCGGCCACCCGGAACGACATGCAGGTGCTGCCCGGCTGGTTTGCCGATGCCAGGGGTGACGCGCCCGACGCGGCGGCCGGTATGCGCATGGCGCCCGCCCTGGAGAATGCCACCACCGCCGGGCAGCTGCGGCTGTCGGCCAACGACCCTTACGTGCAGCCCGAGTTGAGCTACAACTACCTGGATGACCCGGGAGACCGGGCCAGGATGGGGGAGGCGGTGCGACTGTGCGTCCGGTTGTCCCAGTCTTCAGCATTTTCGGGAATCATAACGGAGCGAGTGACCCCCACCGACGCGGACCTGGCGACGGATGATGCGCTGGATGCCTGGATGCTGCGCAATGTCTCCACACAGCAGCACTCCTCCGGCACCTGCAAGATGGGGCCGTCGGAGGACCCGATGGCGGTGGTGGACCAGCACTGCCGGGTTTACGGGGTGAGCCACCTGAACGTCATCGACGCCTCGGTGATGCCTGACGTGGTGCGGGCCAATACGAATGTCACCACGCTGATGATTGCGGAGCGGTTGTCGGACTTTATACGAGAAGGAAAGGTATAGGGTGGTTGGCCTTCGCTCACTTCAGGACCGTGGTTGATTTGCCGGAAGTTTGAGCCTGGAGGGATTTCCAGGCCAAGGGGCCGGCAGGAGAGGCAGCATACATTAAGGGCTCAGGCACAAAGGGCTCAGGGCAAGTCTGTATGGGGATGTCGCTTGGTGTGCGCAGCGGCTGCCTGATGCCAAGGCACAAAGGGGGGGTCTGATGCAAACGTATTAATAATACTATGGGTGGGTATTGACAACCCTGGCAGTACGATATAAATTCCTTTTTGCAATGAGTTGCAAATACTTGGAGTGTCATGACCAGTTATGAGCAACTTCTTCAGGTATTAAGAGACGAAGGACACCGGCTTACACCGCAGCGGCTGATAGTGTTGCGGGTAGTTGTCGAAGGCCGGCAGCACATGGGAGTTGATGAAGTGTTTCGCGAGGCCCAGTCGGCCTATCCTTTCATGGACCTGGCTACCGTGTACCGGACGCTGCGGCTGTTCAAGCAGGTGGGCCTGGTAACTGAGGTGGCCATTGGCGACCGGCTTCACTATGAACTGACGCACCCGGAAGACCGGCACCACCACATGGTTTGCCGGTTCTGTCACGGCGCCTTCAACCTGAGTCCTCACTACCTGGAAGAGTTCAATAATACCCTGGTGAACGAGTTTGGTTTCGTTCCCGACCTGGATCATTTCACGATAACGGGTGTTTGCTTAAACTGTCGTCCCGAATCCCCGGTGGAGGTTGGGACAGGAGCGGAGGAATTTACGCTTGATGAGGACGTACCCTGAATATATAGCTCAAAAGTTTTCTCGCCTTGGCATCGTGTTCATGGCAACTATCCTGCTGGTTGCCCTTGGGTGTTCGGCCGCACCCACACCCACACCCACGCCAACGGCCGTACCTGAACCCACTGCTACCCCCATACCGCCGAAGCTGAAGGTTTCCGCCACCGTATCCCCAATCACCAGCCTGGCGGAAAACATAGGCGGCGACCGCATTGAGTTGACCGGCATTGTTCCCGAAGGCACCAACTCCCATACCTTTGAGCCAGCTCCATCGGTAGCGGTCATTTTGGCTGAAACGGACTTGTTTATTGCCAACGGCCTGTTCCTGGAAGAACCCACCATTAAAATGGCCGAAGCCAACAGGAAGGCAGGAGCAGTTCACCTGATACTTGGGCCGAAGACGGTAACCGAGGATGAATGGGTGTTCGACTTTTCCTTCCCGGAGGAGGATGGCCACCCCAACCCCCACCTGTGGACCGCGCCCAACCTGGCGCTGAAGTACGCCGAGTTCATCCGCGATGAATTGTCGGCCCTGGACCCGGCAAATGCTGACTATTACCGGGGTAATTTTGATAAACTGGCAGCGACAATCAACGATCTGGACCAACGGATTTTTGAGGCGGTGGAGACTATTCCCCCGGAAAACCGCAAGCTGCTTACCTACCACGACTCTTTCCCCTACTTCGGCCCGCGGTATGGGTTCGAGATTATCGGGGCCATACAGCCTTCCGACTTCACGGAGCCTTCAGCCCGGGAAGTGGCATCCCTGATTGACCAGGTGAGAGATAACAACGTGCCGGCCATTTTTGGCTCGGAAGTGTTTCCCAGCCCCGTGCTGGAACAGATTGCCCGGGAAGGGGGCGCCGAGTTCGTGGACCAGTTGCGGGACGACGACCTGCCCGGGGCTCCGGGCGACCCGGAACATACTTACATGGGCCTGATTCTGGTGGATGTCCAAATAATGACCACCGCTTTGGGCGGGGACCCCGCGGCCCTGGACGGGTATGACCCCGGCAAGGTGTTCGAGGGGGAGAGCGGCGCCATATATCCCCAGTAACCAGACCTGAAACGAGACCCTTAAGGAAGATAAATGCTCCATCCATTTCCCCACCAACGCGAGTCGGGGCAGCCAGTTGTAGAACTGAAGAAAGTATCATCAGGGTATGAGGGGCAGGCGGTCCTGTTTGACGTTGACCTGAGGATAATGCCGGGAGATTTCGTAGGTTTCCTGGGTCCCAGCGGGTCTGGCAAGACGACATTGCTGCGCACCATCCTGGGGGCCGCCCGGGTGTACAGCGGCCAGGCCGTGGTCAACGGGCAAAGGGTGAACCGCCGCCGCCCCCAGGCCGGGTACGTGCCCCAGCTTGAGACCATCGACTGGAACTTTCCGGTAACGGTGGAAGAGGTGGTGATGATGGGCTACACCCGCCGCAATCCCTTCTTTCCCTGGCACCGGCGGGATGACTGGCGGGCCGCTCGGGAGATGATGGAGCGCCTGGGCATCGCCCACCTGGAAGGTCGGCACATCCGACAGCTTTCCGGCGGCCAGCAGCAGCGGGTTTTCCTGGCCCGGGCTCTGGTGAGCAATCCCTCGCTGCTGCTGCTGGACGAACCTACCAGCGGCGTTGACATAAAGACCCGGGACGAAATGATGCACCTGCTGCATGAACTGAACCACCAGGGCATCACCATCGCGATGACCACCCACGAAATCAACGCCGTAGCGGCGCACCTGCCCTGGCTGGTGTGCATCAATGGCCACATTCTGGCGGAGGGTCCCCCGTCTGAAGTGATATCGCCGGACATTCTGCGACTTACGTATGGCGCGGAGATGCCGGTAATTGAGCACGAGGGAATGACCCTGGTGGCGGAAAGCCCCCATCACTTCGGCAGGAACGGCCAAACGGAGCCTTCGCTAAACGGCAGCGGCACCGCCCCGGAAAGGGAAACCGGGCGCGCCCACAGGGATGATGACGGGGCGGAAGGCCATGCGAACCGGGTGGGGGCCCACGGGGCCGCCGGCGACGATTAGGGGGAGTGCTGAGAATTGCTTGATCCCTTCAGTTACCAGTTTTTTGTGTACGGGGTTATTGCCGCCACCCTGGCAGGGGGGCTGTGCGGGTTGGTGGGGGTGTACATTGTGCTGCGGCACATGGCTTACATCGGCCACGGGCTGGCTCATTCCGTATTTGGCGGGGCGGTGGTCAGCCACTTCGTAGTATTTAACGTGTTCTTCGCCGGAGCGGCGGTGGGTACCGTAGGCCAAAATGGGCTGGGCGATACCTACCTTTTCCTGGGGGCGATTACCTGGGGCTTCCTGACGGCCCTGGCCATTACCCTGATTACCCGGCTGCGGATAATCGGGGCGGATGCGGCCATTGGCATTATCACCACCGCCAGCTTTGCCCTGGGCATAGCGGTGATCAGCTATACTCGCTCCTTCCGGGACTTTGAGGCGCAGCTTTTCGGGAATATCCTGGGGGTGACGACAGCGGACCTGGTTACCATTTTGGTGGTAACCGTGCTTACCGGGGCGGTGTTCCTGGTGTGGTACAAGCAGTTTTTGTTTTCGGCCTTTGAGCCGGAGGTGGCCGGTTTCTACGGAGTGCCGACGTGGCTGACGGACACGATTTTCTCGCTGGTGCTGGCGGCAACCATAGTGGCGTCCCTGGACGTGCTGGGGGTTACGATGATTGCGGCGGCCATAGTGATACCGCCGATTATCGCCCGCCTGCTGACCAACCGGTTCCGGACGATGATATTGATTTCCACCGCGACCGGTACGGTTTGCGGGTTCGGCGGGGTGTATGCCAGCTGGGTGCTGGACATTTCCACGGGCGCCAGCGTGGTGCTGTTCTCCGCGGTCCTGTTCCTGTTGACGCTGGTATACAGTAATTTGAGGGGACTCATGAGGTCCGGTTCCCGCGGAGATGAGCTGACGGGAGGGCGACAGCAAAGCCAGGCTGCGGCGTTTGATTAGAAGAGAATGAAGGGGCGCCGCAGGATGCGCCCCTGATGGTTTTGGCCGGGCGGGACTGGGCAGCCACAAGGGCTGCCCCTACTGAGGCGACGTTTCGGACCGCCAAACCCTGGGGAATTCATAGCGTTACGAGGATGGCTTACCCTCGGTGACTGGCCGTGCTAAACTTGGCGCAATCCTCATCCCGAACCTCTTGAGGGTCGGGAAACGTTTTTAAGCTGCCGAGGGGAGGAAGGAATACCATGGCGCACGCTCACCACCACAGTCCACTGCAGGTATCGGAAGAACACCGGGGATTCCGCCGGGGAGCCGCCTTTATAATCGGAGGTCTGACCAGCGGGCACGGGGTGTTCCACTGGCTGAGCCAGAGCTTCATAGTGGTGCTGCCGGAAGTGCGGGACCTGTTGCTGGGCGGCAGTGTCATAGCAGCCACCAGCATCCAGACCACCAGGGAGGTGGCTTCGGGCGTTGTGTCGCTGCCCGGCGGCGTGCTGACGGACGCCTTGCGCCGTCACTGGGGCTGGGTGATGGCCGTGTGCATGGCCCTGTTCGGCGTGGGTTGGATGCTGATGGCGGCCGGCGGGTGGACGGTACCCGGCAGTTCCTGGTTCACTGCGGACCAGGCGGCAGCCAGCGAGGGTTCCGGGGAGCTGAACGTGCTGGGCTACGTTCTGCTGCTGGTGGGCATGGCGGTGGTGGGCATGGCGGCGTCCTTCTGGCACCTGCCAGCGATGGCGGCATTGTCGTCCCAGTTCAGCCACCGGCGGGCCTCGGTGCTGTCGTTCCACGGGGTGGGCGGCAACGTGGGCGACGTAATCGGGCCGGTGCTGACGGGGCTGCTATTGGCGGTTTTCACGTGGCAGGGCATCATCACCATTTACGGCGCGGTACCCGTCTTCCTGGCCTTCCTGGTCTTCTGGGCCTTCCGGGACATAGGCCAGCACCGGCATGGGGAGGAACAGCAACGTCCCGCCAGCACCATGCGCCACCAGATAGACGAGACCAAAATCCTGATGCACAACGGGCGGATTTGGGGGATTACGGCGGTGGCCGGACTGCGGGGCATGGCCTACATCGGGTTCATCACGGTGCTGCCCCTGTACCTCGCCGATGAACTGGGGCTTACATTGCAGGACGGGGAGGGCGGGTACGAGAACCTGTTTATTCGGGGCTCGCTGATTGGCCTGCTGGTGCTGGTGGGCATTTTCGCCAGCCCGATAATGGGATACCTGTCGGACCGGTTCGGGCGGAAGCTGGTTCTGATACCGGGGATGGCGGTACTGGCAGTCCTGACTTTCCTGATGGCTTCACTGGGCAATACGCTGACCGGCATGACCATCCTGCTGGCAGGGTTGGGCCTGTTCCTGTACAGCGACCAGCCCATACTGACGGCTACGGCCATGGATATTGTGCGGGAAGGGACTGCGGCGACGACGCTGGGGTTGATGTCCACGTCGCGGTTTATTTTCAGCGCCATTTCCCCGCTGATTGCGGGGGCGTTGTACACGATAAATCCGGACAATTTGTTCTATTACACGACGGGCCTGTACATTGCGGCGATAGTGATACTCTTCTTCATCCGCTTGCCTCAGGTGGCGCCGGTTCCGGCGGGTGACGGCCACGGTCACGGAGACCATGGTCACGGAGACCATGGTCACGGTCAGGGCCACGAGCATACCCACGCCAGCCAGGAGGCGTCGGCGGGAGGAGAAGAGGACCACGGGCATGGGCAGGACCACGGCCACGGGCACCGGCATTAGGGCGGGGCTTATGTGAGCCCGGCAGCGGTTGCTGACAGTATTCCCGCGCCCGAAACAGGCGCGGGAAATTTTTTTGCCGGTGCTATACTTTAACGCAATAGGCGGGGAGGTGAGCGGGAGTGTATTGCGGAAGTTGTGGCGGTGAGATAGCAGATACAGCGAAATTCTGCCGCCACTGCGGGGTTGCGCAGCCGGCCGGTCTGCAGGCAGAGGCAAACGCCTCGGGTCCGGAAGCCACTGGCAATCCGGAGGCAGGGGAGTCTCCGGAGCAACTGAGAGCGGCAGTAGCGGCGCTGCAGTCCCAGGTTATGCACCTGTCAGAGCGGGTAACCGTCCTGGAGTCCGGTGAGGGAATCCGGTCTGGGGCGGCTGCCAACGCCTCCAACGAGGGCGACTTCCCTGCCCCGCAGGGTCCTGTTTCCGCGCCGAAAGCTCCGGCCTCACCGGCAGGGGCTGCCACTCCTGCCGGTGGTGAAGCCGCCCATAGTGCGCCTCCGCGCCAATCGACTGTCCTGCAAATAGAGTCGTGGAATTGGGAATGGCTGGTGGGCGGCAACTGGCTGGCCCGCATCGGCATCGTGGCCGTAATAATTGGCATTGGTTTCTTCCTGAAGCTGGCCTTTGACAACGACTGGATTGGGGAGACGGGTCGGGTTGTGCTGGGCCTGGCGGTTGGGGTGGGGCTGCTGGGAGCCGGCGAGTTCTGGCGGCGCAAGTACCCGGTATGGTCGCAGCCGGTTACCGGCGGTGGCATCACAGTCCTCTACCTGTCCATTTTTGCAGCCTTTTCCCTGTATGACTTGATACCGGCGTGGACAGCCCTGGCGCTTTCCCTGCTGGTTACCCTGGCGGCGGCAGGGCTGGCGCTGCGGTACGAGGCCAGGTCCATAGCCGTATTGGGCATCCTGGGCGGTTTCGCCACGCCCCTGTTCCTGGCCGACAGGCTGCCGCAGCAGAGTGCGCTGCTGGGCTATGTGCTGGCGTTGGACGTGGGGGTGCTGGCCCTCGCCACCTTCCGAAACTGGCGGTGGTTTACCCTGCTGGCGCTCATCGGGTCGCTAGTTCTTTTTATCTTCTGGCAGGAGGAACTTGACCCGGCGCTGGCCGTGGCCCAAATCGGTATAACCGTTATATTCCTCATTTTCGTGGCGGCCACCACCCTGTTCCACCTGATTTGGAGGCGACTGCCAGGGGCCTTCGACCAGGTTTTAATTGTGGTGAATGCCGCGTTTTACCTGGGAATCAGCTACTCGCTGCTGTGGGACGATTTCCGGGTGTGGATGGGCGGGTTCACCCTGCTGCTGGCCCTGTTCTACGGGCTGCTGGCCTACGGCATACTGATGAGGCACCGGGAACAGGTTAACCTGAGCATGTTTGCCGTTGGGGTGGCGTTAGTCCTGCTCTCCATTGCCGTACCGGTGCAGTTGGGCGGACCGTGGATAGCCGCGGCCTGGGCGGTGGAAGGAACGGCGCTGGTGTGGCTGTCGTTTATTGCCCGGATGCCCCAGCTGAGGGGCTTTGCCGTTGCGGCCTTCGTGGTAGCTTTCGGGTGGCTGCTGGCCGGTGATTTCCTGTGGAACCTGGTGGACGGCTATGTGCTCGGGAACCGGTTAGGCGGTGAAACGCCGGTGTTGAACGTGCGGTTCCTTTCTCATGGCATTCTGATTGTCGCCGCTTACGTTGCCGCCTGGCTGTGGTGGCGGGGCCGCCATGAGCTTTCCAACGAAGCCGAGAGGTTCGCCCCGGCGGTCCTGGCGGTGGCCGCGAATCTTATAACCCTGTGGGCGTTGAGCGCGCAGGTGGTGGAGGGCGTGTTCTTCCTGGCAGACGTGGATAGCAGGAATTTCTATGACCTGGGCAACATAATCAGCCTGTCGCTCAGCGCCTTGTGGACGGTGTATGCCGCCGTCCTGATAGTTGTGGGAATTGTCCGGCAGGAGCGATTGCTCCGGCTGGGGGGACTGGCGCTGCTGGCGGTACCGGTGATCAAGCTGTTCCTTTACGATTCGTTTGAGCTGGACCAAGGGTACCGGGTGGCGGCCTTCATCGGCCTGGGTGTTTTGCTACTGGCCGGGGGACTGCTGTACCAGCGTTACAGCCGCCAAATAAGGGGGTTCCTGCTTGATTAGGTGGTGTAGTCTGTTCAGGGCGGCGAAGCGGCGGACGGTTGCGGGGGGCATTGCGGCAGCAACGATAGCGTTACTGGCGCTGGGTTTGGCGGCGGGAACTACCACGTCCGTCTATGCCGACTTTGACCTGGCCCACTGGCAGTTCTTCAAGCGGGTAACTCTGCCGCCGGACGTGGAGCAGGGGCAGTTGGTGGAGCTGACCCTGGACCGGGAGGTGTTCCTGGAGTCCAACCCCGGGGAGACGGACCTGCGCCTGGTGGCCGGGCGGGACCAGGAGGTGCCCTACCAACTGGTGACGCTGGGCAAGAGAAAAAGCAGGGAGCCGGTAGCCGTGGAAGTGCGGGACCTGGGCTACGTGGAGGGCGAGTACAGCACGTTCGTGGCCGACGTAGGTGAGGGCGGCAACCTGCACAGCGAGGTGGTGATTGACACGGGGGACGAGAACTTCCGGCGCGTCGTGGTGGTGGAAACCAGCGCTGACGGGGAAACCTGGGCGGTGGTGCAGGACGAGGGGGAGATATACGACTTTACGCCGGCGGACCGGCAGTTCCGGGTCAATCACACGGCTGTTACCTACCCGCAAAGCGCGGCGCGTTATTTGCGGGTGAAAGTCCTTAGCCAGGGGGAGCCGTCCTTACCTATCGACGGAGCGAAGGTGTTCCTGGTAGAGGAAACCGCCGCCCAGGAAAGTGAGTACCTGCCCGCGGCGACCAGCTTTTCCCGCACCGAAAGCGGGACCACTCACCACCGGATTGATCTGGGGACCAGCGGTATTCCGTTGAGCAGGCTCAGCAGTGAGGCAGCCGGGACCAACTTCCACCGTAGCGCAGTCATTGAAGGCAGCGACGATGGGGAGGAATGGCGCTGGCTGGTGGAAGACGAACTGTATTCCTTTGATACTCCGAAATTCAGGGGCAGCGACCTGGTGATGGAATTTCCGGAGAGCCGCTACCGTTACTACCGTTTATCGGTAGATGAGGGGGACAATGTCCCGGTTTCTTTGTCGGGATTCAGCTTTCACGGCTCGGACCGGATACTGCGGTTCCAGACTGAGCCTGGCGGTGAATATTCGCTTTACTACGGAAACCCGGCGGCAGTGGCCCCGGTCTATGACCTGCAGAGGGTGACCCCCTACCTGGAAACGGACAACCTGCCGGTGGCCACGCTGGGCAGTCAGCAGCTTAACGAGGCGTTTACCGGGCCGGACGTGCCGGTAACGGAACGGCTGCCCTGGCTGATGCCGGCCGGGATGGCCCTGGCGGCGCTGGTACTGGCGGCCCTGCTGTACGGCGTTATACGGCAAGCCAGGAAGGTGCTGCCGCCGCCGGGGGAAGAGTCCGCGTCGTAAGGGTGGATGGCTACCCTTACCCCATAGGCTTGGGCCCTTCCCGCAATTTGAGGAAGGGCCCTGGTTATTCCTGCTTCCAGGGAAATCCCCGGGTTCAGGGTGTAAGATACAGCCCACGGTGGCTTTGGTCTAAACTAAAGCCAATATGGGATGTACATCGAAACACCGAAACCGTCAGTCTGAACCCTTTGGCGGCCCTCAGGGTAAACGCCGTGAAGAACCTAAACTCTTGCCAACAGGGAGGTCGATTTCCCGCGAAACTTTTAGATTCTTCGCTTCACTCAGAATGACAGTTGCGGTGTTCGGGCCCTCTCAGCAGCTGAAATGCCGCCCCAGAGGGAATTGCCACATCCCATTTTAGAATTCGTTCAGTAGAACACCGCAGTGCCAACGCCGCCGCCGGCCGCGATGACCTCGCCGGTTACGGCCCAGGCCTTGTCGGAGGCCAGGAAGGCGGTGACGAAGCCGATTTCCTCGGCGTCCACCATACGGCAGATGGCGTTGCCGCGACCGGAACCGGGCGCGAATTCCTGCTGTTCCACCTGGGCGGCGGTAATGCCTTCCCGGGCGGCGCGGGATTCGAGCATACCGGCGGTGCGCTCGGTGCGGGTGGTGCCCGGGTGGATGCAGTTGACGGTGATGCCGTAGCGGCCCAGGTCGTTGGACAGGGTCTTGGTCATGTGGACCATGGAGACGTTGCGGGCGCCGCCACTGAGGTTGCCGGCGTTGCGGGCGTTGCCGCCGCTGATGTTGATGATGCGGCCGTAGCCCTGCTCTTTCAGGTGGGGGATTGCGGCCTTGGAGCAGCGCAGGGCGCCCACGAACTTGACGTCGAAATCTGCCATCAACGACTCTTCGTTGACCGTTTCCACGTAGCCAACGGCGTCGTCGGAGCCGCCGGGAAGGGAGGCGCTGTTGACCATGATGTGCAGGCCGCCCAGTCGCTGGACCGCCTCGTTGACTACCTGGTTGACCTGGTCGGTCTGGGTGGCGTCCATCTGCATGGGGATGACGGTGCGGCCGGTGGCGTCGGAAATTTCCCTGGCGGTGGCCTCAAGCTGGTCCATGGAACGGGAGGCGATGACGACGTCGCAACCCTCCTCTGCCAGAACCCGCGCGATGGCCTTGCCGATGCCCCTGCCGCCGCCGGCGACGAAGGCCTTCTTGCCCTGAAGTCCAAAATCCATATTCTCTCCTCCTCAGCGGGCCCTTCAGTCCTGACGGGCCCAACCACATCTACCGAATTTTTGGATTCTACACAAAGGCGGGTTTGGCGGCAATATGCCCTGCCTGAAGGTAGCTGTTCAGAGGTAAGGGAAAAGTTGCCCTCCACAGTCGTATTTCCGGCGGAAGGCGGTATGACGGTTTGGCCTGAAAGCAACCCCTGGAATCTGAACAGGTACGAACGAAGATACAGACGTGGGCAAGGGCGATTCGAGAATCGCCCCTGCCCTTGCAGCGAGTCAGGAACTGCCGCCGTTGTTGCCTAGTCCACCGTAATGCGGTAGATGGTGGTGGTGCCGCTGACCTCGTTGGCTACCAGGAGCAGGGGCTCGCCCGCAGGACTGGCGGATGCGGGGACAAATTCCAGCCCTTCTGGGCCGACGTCGCCCGCCGTGCCCGCTTCCAGGTCGCCATCCGGGTTGGAGTTGTTGACGTAGCCGACCAAAGCGGCCTGGGTGGGAACGGTTACGTCGAAGATGACAATGCCGCCGGCGCGTTCCAGGCCCAGGAAGGCGTAGGTCCTGCCGGCGATGGAGCCAATGGCTACGGCCTCGGGCTCGGCGCCCTTATCGTCGGAACGGCTGTCAAAGCTCTCGGCCAGGCCGTTGGAGTTGAAAGTTTCCGGAGACTGTTCCGACAGCAGCCTGGCAACCTGGCTGCCGCTGTCAAAGACGACCCGGCCCTGGGTGTCCCAGATGGTGAGGGAGCGGGCGCCATAGGAGTAGATGACGTCGTGGTCACCGTCGCCGTCGGTGTCGCCGAAGGCAGTGGTGGTCTTCAGGCGGCCAAGATTTTCATCGGCCTGAAGAAACTCCGCGTTGGGGAAGGCCGTGGGGTCCAGGGTCAGGTCCTTAACGCGGGCCTCCTCGCTGTACCCGTCATAATCGCGGGCGTCGCCCTCGTTGGCTGAAACCAGGTAGGTCCGGCCGTCGACGGCGGTGTAGGCGGCAATGGCATCGGGCTGGTACATGCCCAGGACGGGCCAACTGGTGATGCGAATGGCGTCGTCCTCGTTGCTGGCGTCCAGTTCATTGCCGGGCAGCATGTGGTCCTTGTACCCCAGGGGAATCAGCCGGGTAATGGTGGCGCTGGCAACGTCCACCACGGCGATGGCGTTATTCTCCTGCATTCCCACGTAGGCGGTGGATGAGTCGGCAGAGACAGCAATGTACTCCGGTTCAGCGTCGGCGGCCAGGTCGGCTCCGGGGCCGAACACTCGCAGGCCCCGTTGGGCCAGGACGGTCGCGTTCAGTCCCGTTCCGTCAAAGGCGGCGGTGGCGACGGCAGGATTGGCAAAGCCGCCGGATACGTCAATGACGGTGATGGTGCCGGGCGGGTCAATGGAGTAATCGTCGCTGGGCTGCCCCTCGTCGGCGGTAAGCACGTAACGGCCGTCGGGAGTGAAGGTAATCATATCCGGCAGCACGCCGGTGGCGGCTGACCCCAGGGTTTCCAGGGTATCGGTGGCGTAGAAGGCGGCAGTCCCGGGAGAGTTTACATCGTTGCCTTCCACCGCCACTGCCAGAACCCCGTCGTGGACGTCCACGCTGTTTACGCCGGCGCCGAACCGGGAGGCATCAAGGGAATCGACCTTGACCGGAGCCGCAGGGTCGGACAGGTCAAGCACGTCGACCATGGCAACCTCGGCGTTGACCACAAAGGCCCGGTTGGTGGTGGGGTCGAAGGAAACGATCTCGGCTGCGCTTTCGAAGACAGAACCTGAACTGTAGGAGCCGAGGACATCGAGGGAGATGGAGAGTCCCCCTGTCCCGGACATGGGCGGGAGTTGGGCCAGGCGTTGCCATTGATCGTCGCCCTGGCCGGCATAGCGCCAGGCCAGAACGCTATCATCAACGCCCAGTTCGAGGGAGCGGCCATCGGCGCCTGCGCTGCCGGCGGGTCCCCTGGAGCCGGCGGGGCCGTTACTACCAGCGTCGCCGGCGGGGCCCGCAATACCGGGTTGGCCTGCCGATCCGGCCGGACCTTGAGGGCCGGGGGCGCCCGCCGGACCTGCCGGGCCTTGTGGTCCGACTTCACCCGCGGCTCCGGGCGCGCCCGCCGGACCGATTGGCCCGACGCCGCCAGCCTCGGCCTGGCAGGCGACCAGCGCCAATGCCAGCGTCGCCAGCGAAATTATGGTCAGGGCTTTAAGGAGAGTTTTCCCTGGTAGCGCCTTTTTCTTCAGCATTGTTTTCTGCGATCCTCCCGCATTCTTTTGAGACTTGGCGAAGGCCTGGTTGAGCCAGGCAGGCCCTGATTGGGGCGCGTCAAGTCTAGGAGAGCAAGGTGAAGAGGGAGTTAGCCGCCGGTCAAATGGGGATTAAGTGTGTGTTAAGAGACATTCTGCCGTGATACATTCAATGGCGCGCCGGTGGGTAGAATTGCGAAGTGGGCGGAGGAACAGGGGCGCAGCCGGTTTCGGAAGCGATGGCGTGTCACGGCCGGCGCCGGATGTGCCGGAATTGGTGTCGGGAATCGGGCAAAAATCCTACGCAAACTGTTATCATGTTGCATCGGAGTTACCGAAAAGCGTATCTTTGTGTCAGGAAACGGGACTAGGGCAACTGGACCCCCGTTCCGCAATGGAAACAGTGAGGTCGGATAAGCAGGGATGGAAAAGGGCAGTAATCAGAATATACGCAACCTGGCAATCATCGCCCACGTTGACCATGGAAAGACCACGCTGGTGGACGCGCTGCTGAAGCAGGGGAAAGTGTTCCGGGACCACCAGGAAGTGGGCGAACTTATTATGGACAGTGACCCGCTGGAGCGGGAGCGGGGCATTACCATTTTGGCCAAGAACACGGCAGTGGAGTACCGGGGGGTAAAGATCAACATCATCGACACGCCGGGCCATGCCGACTTCAGCGGCGAGGTGGAGCGGGTGATGAACATGGCCGATGGGTGCCTGCTGCTGGTGGACGCGGTGGACGGCCCCATGCCCCAGACCCGCTATGTGCTGCAGCAGGCCCTGCAGCGCAACGTAACGCCCATGGTGGTGATCAACAAGATTGACCGTCCCGAGGCGCGCATTGGGGTGGTGGAGGAGATGGTCCAGGACCTGTTCCTGGAACTGGCGACGCTGCCGGAGCAGCTGGACTACCCCGTCCTGTACGCATCGGCCAAGCGGGGGTATGCCGCCGAGGAACCGGACGCTACGGACGGGGATATGCAGCCCCTGTTCGATGCCATTCTGGAAGTAATACCGCCGCCGTCGGGTGACCCGGAAGGGGCGCTGCAACTGCTGGTGGCGGCCCTGGACTACGACAATTATCTGGGGCAGATTGCCATTGGCCGGGTGTTCCGGGGGGCGGTCCATTTCAGGGAGCCGGTTGCGGTGGTGGGACGGGACGGAATGCCCAGGGCCGAGGCCGTAGAGAACGTCTTCGTGTTCCGGGGGCTGGAGCGGCTGCAGGCATCGGAAGCCGCCGCCGGCGACATAGTGGCGGTATCGGGGATTCCCAACATATCCATTGGCGATACCATCACCGCGCCGGACATTCCCGACGCCCTGCCCACCATCGACATTGAGGAACCGACGGTGATGATGACCTTTGGGGTGAATACGTCGCCATTCATGGGGAAGGAAGGGTCGCGCTGCACCTCGCGAATGCTGCGGGAGCGGCTGTTCCGGGAACTGCGCACCAACGTGAGCCTGCGGGTGGAGGAGACCGCCAGCGCCGATGAGTTCCTGGTATCCGGTCGTGGGGAACTGCATTTGGCCATTTTGGTGGAAAACATGCGGCGGGAAGAGTACGAGTTCCAGGTGTCGCGACCGGTGCCGGTTACCAGGGTAATTGAGGGCAAAGTCCACGAGCCCTACGAACAGCTCACCATCCACACCCGTGAAGAGTTCATCGGTTCCCTGTCGGAGAGCCTGGCCAACCGCCTGGCGCAGATGACCGATATGGACAACGATGGCGCCGGCAATGTGAGAATGGAGTTCCTGGCGCCGACGCGGGGACTTATCGGGTTCCGGTCCTTCTTCCTGCGCACCACCCGGGGCAACGGGGTAACCAACAGCCGGTTCGTAGAGTACCGGCCCATGTCGGGGGAGCTGAAGAACGCCAACAGCCAGTCCCTGGTGGCTTCCGAGCCGGGCGTGGCGGTTACCTATGGACTGCTGAACGCCCAGGGGAGGGGTTCCACCTTCATTGAGCCGGGCACGCAAGTGTACGAAGGTATGATTGTAGGGATGCACCCGAAGGAAGACGACATCAGCATAAACGTCTGCAGGGAAAAGAAGCTGACCAACATGCGGTCCTCCACCGCCGACGTGGCCAAGCGACTGAGTCCGCCGGTGAAGCTGAGCCTGGAGGAAGCGCTGGAGTTCATCGCGTCGGACGAACTGGTGGAGGTAACGCCGCTGAACTACCGGCTGCGGAAGAAAGTGCTGGCGTCGGGGGAACGTCAGAAGCAGCGGAACCGGAGAAGGGAAACGGTAGTCGCCGTGGTGGAATAAAGGAGGTGCGGAGACGCACCCTGACAGGTGCCGAGCTGGGCCAGGAAGACTTGTAACAAGGGCCGCGGATATGTATGCCGCGGCCCTTGTGCATTCGGCTGACCCCGGAATGTGGCCCGGGCCTGGTGGATGAGAAGAGATTGGCTGGCATTAATAGGGCAGGACGAGGCACCGGACACTCGGAAGCCGATGTGTTGACATTACAGTATGACAGCAACAGAATTGACTACTGTAACGAACCTGACAGGCGGATTGAAGGGTTGTGATCCGGGAACAAAATACTGCGGACTTAATTTCGAGATACCTTCTGGTAGCGGCCAGCCTGCTGGGTATATTTATGCTGGCTGCGGCTGTCTACGAGACAACCATCAAATACGGTGATTCCGGGCTGGATACATGGCTGGCAATTGTAAGGTGGACCGGGCCTTCGCTGGGATTAACGACGACCATCCTCATTTACTGGGAGGTTATCAACATGATATTGAAGTGGCTCTACAAGAATCAGGCCCGGAAGGAGGCCAGGCGGGAGGTGGAACGGGAGTGGGTGGAGTGGAATCGGCGGCGGGAGAATGCCCAGGGCGAGGGCAGAGATTTCAACGAACCTACGCCGGCTGAGAAGCGTCAACAAGCCAATAGCGTGAGATAGCTCGTTCTTCGATTCGACACAGAATTCTCACTCATGATGAGGGCCCGCAATTCCGCGGGCCCTCGGGCTTTCCGGTGGACCGAAAAGTGGGGTCCGACAAAAGAAACGGGCCGATTGGATTCGGCCCGTTCTTCACGTTGTCCCTATTAGAGAATGCCTACCGTTAGTCCCCCATCGTTCTGACCGTGCCGCGGTGGTAGCGGTCCACGGTAGTTTCGGGGTCCCAGTCGGCGGGGACTTCGGTGGCCCAGGGGGGAACCGGGTCTTCAAAGGTGAATACGAAGTCGCGGTCGCCCCGGCCCCGCTTGAACAACTCCTTGGAGGTGGGGAACTCGAAATAGATCTCCAGGCGGTTGCCCTCGGAGTCGGCGAAGTACATACTGCGCTGGTTGGCGTGCTCCACCAGGCGGTCGACGGTGACCCCATTGCTGAGCAGGTGGTCGTAGGCGTCCTTCATGTCCTGGTGGGAGTCCACCTTGATGGCGATGTGGGCCACGCCCACCTGGTTGCGCTCGGGGGCGTCCAGGGCGTTGTCCGGGTCTTCCACGGGAGACAGGTCAAATACATGGCCTTCGTGGGTGTCGTCACGGCCAAGGCTCATGAACACGCCGCCGTGTTCCGGGTCCTCTTCCTCTATGACGAAACCCAGGACTTCGGTGTAGAACTTCTTGGCCCGCTCGATGTCGCGCACGCGGACGGCGGCATGGCCAATGCGGGAAAGGTTGATGGGCATAGCGTTTCCTCCAACTGACTTGGCAGTTCTAATGTCGCGCAACACTTTATATCAGGGGGCTAAACCTAGTCAAGATTGCGCGCTTCATACGCATACAGCCAGATAAAGGTGCCAGAAGGTGACATAAGATTTCCATGGGCAGGAGCCGCTGGCGTACACTTCAGTCGACCCTTGCCAGGCCCCACCCGTTCCGAAATTAGCTGGGACGATGTCGACGCTTTACTGGTGGCTTGTGGAGCTTCTGTTGAAGAGCGGATTGGTTCCTGGGTGTACGTTGAGCTAAATAGAACAGGGTTGCATCTTTACAGGCCCCACCCGGAGAAAGAGATCAGGAAAGGGGCGGTGGAATCCATCCGAGAGTTTTTCGTGGAAGCAGGGATCGAACCATGATGGAATATAAGGGATACAAGGCGGCAGTAACCTACGATTACCGTGGCAGGGTTTCGCACGGCGTAGTTGTGGGAACAAGGGATGTGATCTTCTTCGAGGCCGAATCGGTAGAGCATTTGGAGAAGGAGTTCCGGTTTTCCATCGACGACTATCCGGCCGTGTGCGCTGAAAGGGGCAGGGAGCCGGACAAGCAGTATTCAGGCCGAGTTCCTTTACGGGTTCGGCCAGAATTGCACCGGGGGGCTACTGAAGCGGCCCGTGGAGAGGGCAAGAGTCTTAATTCCTGGTCAGCCGATGCCAAAGAGGAGGCGTCAGGCAGAAGCTCTTGATTGCATTGTTGGCTCGCTTTACCGGGAGCAAACGAATTGTGGTAAATTAGGCTCAGATTCGGCCCGACATGTTTGCCGGGCTACAGGGGAGGAAGAAATGCTTGATTACAAGCCCAACATTGTGCTCTCCAACCAGGAGTACGATGTCGTAGGCACCAGGCCTATCCGCCATGACGGGCCGGACAAGGTGATGGGCCGCGCCCGCTACGCCGCAGACATTCACCTTACGGGAATGCTGTTCGGCAAGATTCTGCGCAGTCCCCACCCCCACGCGCGCATTCGGGGCATAGACGCGAGCCGCGCCCTGGCCCTGCCTGGCGTGGAAGCGGTGGTAACCGCCGCCGACTTTCCCGAGGTTTCCGCCGAGGTTTCCGACCTTTCGGAAGGCGCCAACGTCAACTATGGCTTCTACAGCCGCAACGTGATGGCCCGGGAGAAGGCCCTGTACCGGGGTCACGCGGTGGCCGCGGTGGCCGCTACCAGTCCCCACCTTGCCGAGGAAGCGCTGGCGCTTATAGACGTAGACTGGGAGATACTGGAACCGGTGCTGAACGCCGAAGAAGCGCTGGCCGATGGCGCGCCCCTGGTGCACGAACGGCTGGTAACCTTTGACAGTCCCAGCTGGCGGCCCGGCGCATGGGGCGACCAGTCGGGCGAGGTCTCCAACCTGGCCAACAAGTTTGAGTACACCCTGGGCGACCCGGGAAAGGCCTTTGCCGAGGCCGACGTGGTGGTGGAGCGGGAGTTCCACACCCGTCCCGTCCACCAGGGCTACATTGAGCCCCACTCGGCCACCGCCCAGTGGAACACCGACGACACGGTTACCATCTGGGCCAGCAGCCAGGGCCACTTTGCCCTGCGCGACCATACATCCACCATCCTGGGCATGCCCGTTTCCAAGGTGAAGATTATCCCCATGGAGATCGGCGGGGGATTTGGCGGCAAGGGTATGGGCGGCTGCTACATAGAGCCGGTGGTGGCCGCGCTGTCCCGCAAGACGGGCCGGCCGGTTAAGATAGCCATGTCGCGCACCGAGGTCTTCCTGGGTACCGGCCCCGCCCCGGCCACTCACATGAAGGTAAAGGTAGGGGCCACCAACGACGGGAAGATTAGCGTCGCGGAAGCCCAGCTTACCTACGAGGCTGGGGCCTTTCCCGGCTCTCCGGTGGCATCGGCCTGCCGCACCATGTTCGCCCCCTACAACATTCCTAACGGCTACATTGAAGGGCTGGACGTGGTGGTAAACACCCAGAAATCGGCCGCCTACCGGGCGCCGGGGTCTCCCACCGCCGCCTATGCGGCCGAAACGGTACTGGACGAAGTGTGCGAAAAGATCGGCATGGACCCGGTGGAGTTCCGGCTGATGAATGCCGCCAAAGAGGGAGACCGGCAGATAACCGGCCCGACCTACCGGCGGATTGGCATGGTGGAACTGTGCCAGGCCGCGCAGCAGCATCCGCACCTGGCCCAACCGCTGGAAGGCAAGCACCGGGGCCGGGGCGTGGCCGCCGGGTGCTGGATGAACGGGAGTGGTCCCGCCAGCGCGGTGGCCAGTGTCAACCCGGACGGTACCGTCAGCCTGGTGGAGGGTTCTCCGGACATCGGGGGCAGCCGGGCCGCCATGGCGATGCAGATTGCCGAGGTGCTGGGCATCGCGGCGGAGGACATCAAACCGTCCATCGCCGACACCGACTCCATTGGGTACAGTTCGGGGGCCGGTGGCAGCGGCGTGACGTTTAAGATGGGTACGGCGGTTTACAACGCCGGGGAAGACATCAGGCGGCAGCTAATCGAGCGGGCGGCCACGATCTGGGACGTGAATGTGGAGGACGTGGAGTACAACAAGGGCGTGCTGAGCCACAAGTCGGACTCGGAGCTGAGCATGACCTTCGCCCAGATTGCCAGGCGATTGAACGGCACCGGCGGCCCGGTGGTGGGTCGCGCCACGGCCAACCCGGGCGGCGTGGGCAATGCCTTCGGCGTCCACATAGTGGACGTGGAGGTTGACCCGGATACGGGCAAGGTGGAGGTGCTGCGCTACACTGCGTTGCAGGATGCCGGCAAGGCTATTCACCCCAGCTACGTGGAGGGACAGATCCAGGGCGGCGCCGTGCAGGGTATCGGCTGGGCGCTGAACGAGGAATATTATGTGGACCGGGAAGGGTTGATGGTAAACTCCAGCTTCCTGGACTACCGGATGCCCACCAGCCTGGACCTGCCGATGATCGACACGGTAATTGTGGAAGTGCCCAACCCGGGCCACCCGCTGGGGGTTCGGGGTGTTGGCGAGGTATCGCTGGTACCGCCCATGGCCGCCGTGGCCAACGCCATCTACCACGCCACGGGGCTGCGCCTGACCGACTTGCCCATGAACTCGGC
>CAZPMU010000024.1:0-18659 GCA_964587795.1 uncultured Dehalococcoidia bacterium
AAGATGGGCGCCGCTTTCGCAGCGCCCCCAATGTTTCCACTGAAACTTGCCCTGAATGCCCTATTCCTCGGGCTTCTTGAAGGGCACCACGCCGGGGAGCCACCATTCGTCCCAGCTTTCGTCTACCCGCTGCTGGAAGAAATCCAGATCTTCCTCAGTCAGGTGAGCGAACCGGCCCTGGCGTTGCAGATACTCACGAACTGTCTTGCGGGAACGGACGCCGCTCTGTATGGCCCGCGAAGGGCCGCTCAGGGTAAGTTCGCCGTCGGCGATTTCATACTGGACCCACAGGCCTGTCTCGACGGCCAGCATCCCCAGCTCGTGGGAGTACTTCGGGTCGTAGTCCCAGCCCTTGGGGCAGGGGTCTATGACGTGGATAAAGGTCGGCCCGCCAATAGTCAGAGCCCGTCGAACCTTGTTGGTGAAGTCGAGGCCGTAGGAAGCACAGGCGGTGGCCACGTACCGACAACTGGGGTGACCGGCAGCCAGCATGGGAGCCGTGTTCTTCTTCCAGCGGCGGTTCATGATCCGGTGAACCTTGCCCGGAGGGCTGAAGGTCGAGTTGGCGCCCCAGGGGGAGCTGCCGGACACCTGGATGTCGGTGTTGGCGTAGGACTCGTTATCGTAGCAGAGGATAAGCAGGTTATACTCATCGTGCTGCAGGGCAGCGGAGATACCCGCCAGCCCCATGTCCACCCCGCCACCATCGCCGCAGAAGGCGATTACGTTGATGGGTTCGTCCTTCATCTTGCCCTTGCGCATCATGGATGCCAGACCGGCGGCGGTGCCGGTGGCGGCGGCGCCGGAGGAACCCAGCTGCGTGTGCATCCAGGGCACGACCCAAGGGGTGCTGTAGTAGGTGGTGTTGGCCACGTACATACAGCCAGTGCTGCCAACAACGATGGTGCGAGGGCCAGCGGCCTTGATCATCAGCCGCATGGTCAACGCCGACTCGCAACCCTGGCAGGTGCGGTGGCCGGAAGTAAAGCCTTCCTGGATGGGTATGTTCTTTACACCCCGTACCTGGGGGAGATCCTGTACTAGCGTCATAATTCTTACTCCCTCACTCCGATCCAGTTGCATTCCTGGTCAATTTTACCAGTATCGATGGCCTTTTGGGTAATTTCCACCATCTCTTCCACGTCCCTGACACGGACTTCGCGGCCGCCCAGTCCGGCAATGAAGTTTACCACATGGGGACGCTTTTCCAGCGGATAAAGGGCTGCGCGGACTTCATTGAACAGCACCCCGCCAGAGGAGGGCGAACCGAAGGAGTAGTCGCGGTCGATAACGGCCACGGCCTTGGCTCCTCCCAGCGCTTCCTGTACTTCCTCAGTGGCGAAGGGGCGGAAGAACTTCAAGCGGACGAAACCGACTTTCTTGCCCTGTTCGCGCATGCGGCGAATGGCCACGCGAACCGGCAGAGCCAGTGTCCCCATACCCATCAAGACGATATCCGGGTCGTCGTCCATCATGTATTCTTCAAGGAAGGGGCTGGGGTCGCCACGGCCGAAGACCTGCTTGAACTCCTCGTAAACCTCCTTGATGACGACGGGGGTACGGCTCATGGCCTCATTGGACTGGCGGCGAATCTCCATCAGCCAGTCCTCATTGACCTGGGGAGCTACGGTGATGGGGTTATCCGGGTGAAGCTGCATCTGGCCCCGATCGTAGCCAGGAAGGAACTTGTTGACCTGCTCCTGGGTAGGCACATTTACGATGGCCTGGGAGTGGGTCAGGAATGACCCGTCGCAGCTGAGGGCCATGGGCAGGAAGGCCCGGGGGTCTTCAGCGATGCGCCAGGCCATTAGCGCCATGTCCAGGGCTTCCTGGGCAGTGGCGACCCAGTAGAGCATCCAGCCCAGGTCGCGTACGGCCAGAGCGTCATTGTGCTCCACACCGAAGGCGCCGGGGTCGTCCAAGGCCCGGTTGCCGACCATGGCTACCACGGGAAGACGAAGGCCGGCGGTGACGGCGATGGCCTCAAAGGCATAGAACCAGCCCACGCCGCTGGAGCCGCAGAAGGTGCGTGCGCCAACGGAGGAGGCATGCTTCACAATTTCGAACTGGGAATGTTCGCTTTCGGCTACGATAAAGTCGCAGTCGAAGGCGCCATTGGCCTTAAGCTGGGACACATACTGCATCACGGTGTCGTAAGGCCGGATGGGATAGGCGGTGATCACGTCAACGTCGGCCAGGGCACAGGCAATGGCCACGGCCTCGCTGCCGCTGATCAACTCCTCTTTTTCGGTCATAAACAGTTGTTCTTCGACGGTCGTCATTAGTCCTCCGCTACCTCGGCGATCTCCTCGGCATACCCACCAACGTGGTGGAAACCGTGGGTCCGATCAACCTGCTTTTGCTTTTCGATCAAGGAGGTCATCCACTGGGTGTAGCTGTCCTTGTCCTTCTGCCACATTTCGTACTGGCTGTCGTTGTCGTTGAACTCGGCCTCGTTAATCATGGTGACGCAGTCGGCGACGGGACAGACGGCTTCACAGACACCGCAACCGCAGCAAGACTCCAGGTTGGCGTCGTACAGGCCATCGGGAGTGACATCGAAGCAGGTATCGGGGCACTGGAGCCAGCAGAGGGTGCACTTGATGCAGGTGTCAAAGTTGACAATGGGGCGCATGGAGCGGGTGCTGTACTTCTTGAACACGGAGTTACGGACGGGCTGGTAGCCCTCTTCGCCGCCGCGGAAGCCGCCGCCCTGCTCGATGCCACGGATGATAATGCCCTCTTCCATGGTGGTCCAGCCAGGCAAGTCAAAGCTGAAGGGCTCTTCCTGGTTACCCTCGCCCGGCTCCACCGGGCGGCTGGTGGTGCGATCGTAAGCCCGTTCCGCCGAGCGGACCTTCAGGTCGCTCCAGCCCTGGTCCTGGATGGCCTCAACCATGGATTCCAGGCTGACCAGCTGGGGGCAGACCTTGGCCAAAGCGCCAAGAATCCGGACGTCGGTGTGGTCGTCCTTGTAAACCCAGAGCCCGGAGAAACTGGGCACGGAAGTCAGGATAGACAGGTTGTAGGGCTGGTCCTTCTGATGGATGTCCTCGATGAGGGCATCAGCTTCCTGACGGGAAGTTACGATCAGGGTACCGCCGGTCTTGGTCAGGGCGTTGATAGGCTGGAGCCCATACCAGGCCCAGGACTCGATGCCCTTGCACATGGTGTCGTCAACGTTGATGGTAACGTCAACTTCCTGGGCTTCGTACACTGCCAGGTTTTCTTCCAGTTCCTCGGGATCGTCGGCAACGATGGCAAACTGCTTGGCCGGGATGCCGTTACGTTCGGGAGAGTCACCGTACCGGCCGAAGGCAGTTCCGTACTTGCCTTCCTTTCTGGCCGCGAAAACTATGGAGCGGACGATGTTCCGAGCCAGGGTCTTCTGGAAAATACCCCGGTACACCACCTCCACAGCAACTGTGCTCATAAGGGTTCCTCCTGTAATGTTTTTGTCTGGTCTGGCCCTTTCGGGCTTGGGTTTCGCTATGGGTTTCCCATTACACTAGTCGCCAGCCGGCAGGGCAATCTCTTTCCGCTCCATTGCGGGTCGGGCAGACGGCTCAACGGTGGTGAGGTGATGGTCCATGGCCTCTCGCGCGCCGTTAACGTCGCCCAACTGCACCCGGTCAAGGATCTGGCAGTGGGAGGCGAGGGAACGCTGGGGACGACCGGGTTCCTGAAGGGAGCGGTCGCGGGACATTTGAAGAATGTCCTCGATGGCGCTGACCACTTTCACCAGGGCAGAGTTGTGGGTGGCGGAAGCCAGGGCAAAGTGGAACGCAGTGTCAGACTCGACACCGGTGCCTCCCTCGTCGATCTGGCGCTGCTGCTCCTTCAGGATTTCCCGCATGGCCTCCACCTCGTCGCCGGTGGCGCGCTGGGCCGCCAGGCCCGCGATGTGGGGTTCCATCAGGTGGCGCATCTCAAAGACGTCCTGGAGAGCCGCTTCGCCAACGTTGAGGTTGGCGGCCACCAGGTCCAGGGCAGCTTCCAGGTTCTCGGTATTGATAAAGGTACCGGACCCACGCCTGCTGACTACCAGACCCTGCAACTCCAGGGAGCGGATGGCTTCCCGCACCGAACTGCGGCTGACTTTGAACTGTTCCGACAACTCTCTTTCTGAAGGCAGGCGGTCACCGTGCTTCAAGGCCCCCTGGCGGATGAGCGCATGAAACTGCTGCACGATTTCCTCGTACAGCCTACGCCGCTTGACGCTATGAATACGTTCCTGCATTCTGCCGCTTCAGCTACAGTGGTCAGACCAATTCAATACGGGGCTTATTATACTGCGGCAGGGGAACGTGTCAAGGTTTAATGAGTGATCGTTCAGGTCATGTATGCAGCGCCGGTTACATGGACCATTGGCCCCCTGCATCTTACCTGACCAAGGATTAACAGCACCAATCTTTTCCAATTATGCTAAACTTGGGCGGCGTTAACTTACGTGCGAAAATCATCGCTACCAAGTACGGGAGGTTTCCAGCGTGTCCCCACGAATAAACGCCGGCCAAGCCGTTATTGAAATGCTACGCCAGGAAGGGGTCTCCCACATTTTTGGCATTGTGGGGTCATCTTTCCTGGATATTCTGGACCCTCTGTACGACGACGATTCGATGCAGTTCGTGGGGGTGCGGCATGAGCAGGGGGCCGCGCTGATGGCCGACGGGTTCAGCCGCATATCCGGCGCTCCCTCCGTTTGCCTCGCCACCAACGGCCCCGGTGTCCTTAACCTGACCTACGGCATTGGGTCGGCCTACGTGGCCCATTCGCCGGTGGTGGTTATCGCTCCCTCCGCCTCCCGGGACCACCAGTGGCGGGACTCCACCCAGGAATTTGACCAGGTGGCCCTCTTCAAGCCCATCACCAAGGCCAGCTTTCCCATCAACAAGATTGAGCGGCTGCCCGATGCCCTGCGACAGGCCTTCCGGGTGGCAACTTCGGGAAAGATGGGTCCTGTATTGGTGGATATCCCCCGGGACCTGCTGCCCGGCGCCGAGATTGACCTGGACCTGCTGCCGCCACAGAACTACCGCTCGGGACAGACTCGTTCCCGGGGAGACCGGGACCTGGTAGAAAAGGCCACCCGTGCCCTCCTTTCCGCCGAACGCCCGGTTATCGTGGCCGGTGGCGGCATCCAGTGGAGCAACGCGGGTGAAGAGGTGGTACAACTGGCCGACCTGCTGGGAGCGGCGGTAGTCACTTCCTACGGCAGGGCCGACGCCATCCCCAGCGACCATCCCCTTTTCCTGGGTCACCTGGGCAGGCTGGGGTCGGCGGAAGGGATTGAGGCCATCCGGCAGGCCGACGTCATCCTGGCCGCCGGAACCCGACTGGGGCAGTCTACAACTTTCTATGACAACCGATACGTCCCCGCCGACGCCCGCATCGTCCAGATAGAAGTGGACCCCCAGGAACTGGGCCGCAACTACCCAGTGGAAGTGGGAATAGAGGGCGACGCCCGGGCTGTTCTGCAGGAAATAATCGCTCAGGCTCGTCAGCAGGAGCCACGGCCTAACCCACGGTGGGTCTCCGAAGTCCACGACTGGGCCGCGCGCCGGAATGAAAGGCTGGGTGAGGAGGCACGGGACAGTTCATCGCCTATCAAGCCTCAGCGGGTGTACGGAGAGATGCGAAGAGTGATGCCCCGGGACGCTGTCATCGCCCTTGACGCCGGCTTGGCCCCTAACTTCGGGCAAGACCGATTGAACTTTTACCAACCCCGCAGCCTGTTGACATCACTGGACCTGGGTGGCCTTGGTTTCAGCTTTCCTGCCTCGCTGGGAGCAAAGTTCGCGGCCCCAGACCGGCCGGTGGTGAACTTTAACGGCGACGGTGGATTTCTATTCAATGCACAGGAGTTTGCCACAGCCGTTCGGTACAACCTGCGGGTGGTGACGGTGGTCATGAACAATAGCTGCTGGGGCTCGGAAAAGGCCTATCAGCGCTATGCCTTTGACGAGCGTTACGTGGGCGCCGATACCAATAACCCCCGCTTTGATCGGTACGCGGAACTGTTTGGCGGTCACGGCTTTTATGTAGACCGACCGGAGGACATTGGCGACGTTTTCCAAGCAGCCTTAAAGGCCGACGGGCCCAGCATCATAGAGATTCCAACCGACCCCGATGAGATGCCGCGGCCGGCCCGCCTTGCCGAGGTGCAGGCGCCGGAAGCGCGTTCCTGATGTTGTCAGCCGGTGCGAGCAACCTATCTGAAGCAGGACACAGTTAATGGAAGAGGCCGTTTTCCCTAGCGAGATCGATATTGAGGGTAGCTCCATAAGCATTCTGTGGGACGATGGTCAGCGGAGCATCTACCCCCACCGGATGTTGCGGCTGCGATGCCAGTGCGCCAGCTGCGTGGAAGAGATGACCGGGCGGCCGAGGCTGGACCCGGACTCAGTGCCGGAGGATGTTCGGGCTGTAGACCAGATGCAGGTGGGCAACTATGCCATCCAGTTTCTTTGGAGCGATGCCCACTACACCGGCATCTATACCTACCGGTTTCTGCGGTCTATCCGCTGCTGAATCGGGTTAAGCAGGGCTCGCTCGCTCGAGTGTGGGGAACCCTAACTAGGGCTGCTGAGGGTCTGCCTCCTCCGGTACGGAGTAAGAGCGCTTGGACCCGGTGGGGGGTTTCAACCTGGGAGCAGTGAAGGTGTTTGATTTGAAGGAAAAGGTCGAGAGCTGCCGCACCCCTGGCTGGTTGCAAACCTTGCACGGCACAGGATTGTCAGCCTGAGACGCCGGCCTTATGGCTTCGTATTCAATATTGCAGTTAGCGCAATAGAATTCGTAAATCGGCATGTTTATTCTTCCGCAGCAGGTTATAGTCCCCTATTCTAAGGCATTGAAGCCAGATGCCCAACCCCCCTATGTTTGTATTTGATATGGAGGAGCCTTACGAAAATGGCTGAATCCCGTGAAGTAGTTATAGTGGGGGGCGGTGTGGCCGGCTGCTCCGCCGCTTATTTCCTGTCTCTGGCAGGGGTGAAGGCCACCATAATTGAAAGGGCGGGCATCAGTTCACAGGCCTCCGGTTTTTCCGCCGGGGGGCTCAATCCCCTGGAAGGTTCCTGTATCCCTGGCCCCCTGTCTGCACTGGCGATGACATCATTCAAGCTGCACAAGGAACTTTGGGCCAATATCCGTAGTAACACGGGAGTGGACTTCCAGAGCCGCATCGTATCCCTGACAAAGGTTGCTTTTTCGGAGGACGAAATTCCGGCACTGCAGGAATCTGTGCGGTTGTTTGAGGATGCCAAAGAGGAGGGTTTTTCGGGAGAGCGATTGAGTCGAGAGGAGATGCTGGCCCTGGAGCCGCGTCTTTCCGAAAAGCTAATCGGCGGCGCAAGGCTGTTTGGAAACGCCACCGTGAATAGCTTGCTCTACACCCAGGCCCTGGCGGAGGCTGCCCAGAAGAATGGAACGACGGTAAGGGACAGCGTAGCCCGTGGTGTGCGCCTGGATAACGGCAAGGTGCTGTCAGTCATCCTGGAGAATGGAGAAATCGCCTGCGACCAGGTTGTGCTGGCCGCCGGTCCCTGGTCGCGCGAGGCAGAACAATGGCTGGACATTTCGGTGCCCGTGGACCCGCTCAAAGGGGAGATTCTGCGCCTGGAGTTGCATGGCCCGGCCCTGGGAGGCGATTTCAACGGAGCAGGGGCGTCGGTATATCCCAGGGCCGACGGCCTGGTCTGGTGCGGCACTACCGAGGTAGACGAAGGGTTCAACAAGGAGCCAACGGAAGCCGCCAAGGAGAAGATCTGGGGCGCGGCTAAGGAATTGATACCTGACCTGGGATTCGCCAACCTGGCTCGGCACACCGCTTGCCTCCGTCCCGTAACCCCCGACTATATGCCCATAGTAGGACGCGCGCCGGGCTGGGACAACGTTTACTTGGCCACGGGCGCGGGAAAGAAGGGCATCCTCCTCAGTACTGGTATGGGCAAGGCCATTGCGGACCTGATGACGTCCGGCGTCACGGATGTTCCCCTTGCCGGCTGCGAACCCGAGCGTTTTACGCCATCCGGTCGGTCAGCAGGACCGGCCAACTAGCACAGCCCGGTTCACAATCTATCCCCGCGAACGCCAAAAACAATGAGGTCCTGATGGCAACCCAAATTCGCATCAGCGCCGGCGGTGTGCAGGCAATCGCCACGCTCAACGACACCAATACGGCCCAGGCCGTAGCCGCCGCCCTTCCCATTGAGGCCTCCGCCAACACCTGGGGCGACGAAATCTATTTCAGCATTCCCGTAAATGCGGAACTGGAACGGGGTCAGGAAGAGGTGGAGCTGGCGGACCTGGGCTACTGGCCTCCGGGACGGGCCTTTTGCATTTTCTTTGGTCCAACACCGGCCAGTCGCGGCGATGAAATCCGGCCTGCCAGCGCCGTAACCGTCATCGGCCGGGTAGATGGCGATGCAACCGTATTCAAGCAGGTGCATCCTGGCACCGCGATAACTATTGAAAAGATAGAGGGATAGATATGACAACCGCTGCGCCCAAACGGGAGACTCCTTCCGGCGCCCTGCGAGGGCTTAAGGTACTGGAATTTGGGCACTACATTGCCGGCCCGTTGCTGGGAATGCTGATTTCCGATCAAGGAGCCGACGTGATCAAGGTGGAGCGCCCGGGCGGCGATCCGGCCCGAAGGGAGGTGGCCTTCGCCACGTGGAACCGGGGCAAGCGTTCAATTGTGCTGGACCTTAAGGACCAGGAGGCGCAGGAAACCGCGGTGAGGCTGGCAAACAAGGCCGACGTGCTCATCGAGAACTTCCGACCCGGCGTTGCCGAGCGTCTCGGCATAGGTTACGATAAGCTGGCTGCCGAGAACCCTGGCCTGATCTATTGCTCACTGCCCGGATTTGGCGAGAACCATCCCGCCCGCGACAAGAAGGGCTGGGAACCAATTATCGGCGCGGCCACGGGCCTGTACCCCAAGCTAGAGGATTCCGACGAACCCCTTTATTCCCCGTTGCCCATTGCCAGCACCTTTGCAGCCATCGTTGGAACGGTGGCGGTAACCATGGCCCTCTGCGCCCGCGACCGCACGGGCCAGGGTCAGCGCATTGAAGTCCCCCTTTCCGACGCCATGTTCACCGCCATGGGCAGACACCTGGTCAAGTTCCACGATAGGGAAGACCCGGACCCTCGGAACCAGCCCCGGCTGCCGATGCAACGGCAGTACCAGTGCGCCGACGGCCGCTGGGTCCAGAATCATGGCAACTACCAGCGTTTTGTGCACCAGTTCCTGCATGCAGCGGGAAATCCGGATTGGGGTGCGGAAGCGATAGCAGACTTCGGCAAGCCCCTGGACCTGGAAACGGCGGACATGTGGGTAGAGCGATTCACAGAGACTTTCCGCCAGAAGACTGCCCTGGAGTGGCAGGAAGCCATCAGCGCGGCCGGCGGCGCCTGTACCGTATGCAAGACGGTTGAAGAATGGCTATACCATCCCCACCCCGTTGAAGCCAATATGGTGGTGGATGTTCTGGATGCCAACCTGGGCCGAATGAAGCAGCAGGGAGTCCAGGTGCGGCTGCGTGGAACGCCCGGCGCCGTCCAGGGCCGCGCTCCTCAACTGGGCGAACATACCGTGAGTATTCTTGAAGAACTGGAGCAGGATGCCACGGGAAATTCACCAACCAGACAACAGTCGAACGTTATGTCAGGTAAAAATGTACTGAGCGCGCTGGATGGTGTAAGGGTTCTGGACTTGTGCATTGTCCTGGCCGGTCCCACCTGTGGGCGAACGCTGGCCGAATACGGTGCGGAGGTCATCAAGATTGACGACCCCGCCCGGCCCTACGATCCATCAGGTTCCCTCGACGTAAACCGTGGCAAGCGCAGCATTTTGCTCGACCTAAAGCAGGAAGAGGGCCGGGAGGTTTTCTTCAAGCTACTGGAAACCGCGGACGTAGTGGTCGAAAACTATCGAAAGGGCAGCCTGGCGAAGCTGGGCCTGGACTACGCAAGCCTGAAGCGGCGCAAGCCCGACCTGATCTACGCTTCCCTTAACGCTTACGGCTACGACGGTCCCTGGAGTGAACGACCGGGATGGGAGCAACTCGCCCAGGCGACCAGCGGCATGCAAGTACGGCGGGGAGGCAGGGACGGCGCTCCCTTGCTAATGCCCTACCCGGTCAATGACTACGGTACCGGTATGATGGGCGCTTACGCGGTAGCTTTGGCCCTTCACGAGCGCAATCGTACAGGCATGGGGCAGTCTGTTGACAGCGGGCTGGCCCTGACTGCCGGTTTGCTTCAGTCCCCCTTCTTCCTGGACTTTGAAGGCCACCAACGCAACGAACCGGAAGGACGGGATATTCGGGGTATTTCAGCCTTCTCCAGGTTGTATTCCGCATCGGATGGCTGGCTTTACATTCACTGCGAGGACGATGACGCGGTCAAACGCCTGCTCTCAATGTCCGAGTTCCAACATATTTCGAATGTCTCCGAATTGACCTCCGGAATAGGCCTGGAGATTCCCCAGGATGGTGAAACGGCCAAGGCTATTTCGGCCGTATTGGGCACGCAACCGGTGTTCTACTGGATTAAAGAGTTGAATGCCGCCGACATTTCCGCCTCCGAGAACATGGGAATTGGCGACTTCCGAAATTCACCGCAGGTGCGGGAGGCAGGCCTGTTAGTAACCAGGCATCACCCAGGACAGGGCATGGCCGATCACCTGGGGAATACCGCTCACCTGTCTGCAACCCCCATGCAGGTTGGGCGTCCGACCCCCGTGCTTGGTTCCGATGCAGAAGAAATTCTTGAGGGCGCCGGTTTGTCAGAAGACGCAATAGCTTCTCTAAAGGACCGGAGTACTATAATCATTCCACAGTAACGCTCCCCCACTCGTCAACCGGGACGGCGCTTCTCGACCACAGAAGGCATGACGTCAATCAAACCCGGCCTATCTCTTACGGGCCCGTCGGGCAACAAACCCTACGCAGGAGCGCCCCCTGGGTGCGCCCCGGCTGGGGACAATACCGCCCGCAGGGGCAGGCCGGTGCGTCTTTCCTGAGCCGGGGCCCCAACCCTGAATAGCGGGACCAGAATGGAACCAAGTTGACCGGAGCAAAGTTCTCTATCTGATTGACCGCTGTTCCGGAGCCGGCGGAAGGGCGTGCTGCTGAATTCTTTTCCCGAACCCTTTACGAGACACGAAGGGACCAAATCCTGAAACCGCCGCCCAAGTCTCAACTCTTGCCGCCTCAAGAGTTGGATGCAAACCAGTAGCAATAATGCTAAACTTGGAACACTTTTGACCCTGCAGGTGGCTACGGTAACGAGTTTGAACCACCATCCGCTTCCAAGATAGGGATCAGGCTCCGCAAGATGGTGTCTTACTGTACACCCGGGGCTTGTGAAGGAGGTACTGGAGCTTTGCTGCGCCTTTACAATACCCTGACGAAACAGGTCGACGAAATTCATCCCATCGAACCCGGCAAGATCAAGATGTATACCTGTGGGCCGACGGTCTACCGGTATGCCCACATCGGCAACCTGCGCACCTACATGATGGCTGACTGGATACGCCGCGCCCTGATGGTGCAGGGCCTTGACGTCTACCACGTGAAGAACATCACTGACGTCGGCCACATGAGACAGGAACTGGTGGAAGCCGGCGGAGACAAGATGATCATGGCCGCCCTGGCCGAAGGAAAGACCATCCAGGAAATTGCTCAGTTCTACGCTGACAGCTTCTTCCAGGACGAGGAACGGGTGAACATTCTGCCAGCCCACGTCTTTCCCTGGGCCACCCACCACATACCGGAAATGGTGACAATGGTGGAACAGCTGGTGGCCAACGGCTACGCTTACGAATCCGGCGGCAATGTCTACTTTGATGTCCCGCAGTTTCCCAAATACGGTGGACTGTCTCGAAACTTCGGCGGAAACCTGCTGGAAGGGGTCCGGGCTGAAGCCGATCCCTTGAAGCGGGACGCCAGAGATTTCACCTTGTGGAAGGCAGCGGAACCGGGCAGGGACGTCAAGTGGGACAGTCCCTGGGGTGAGGGGTTCCCCGGCTGGCACATTGAGTGCTCCGCCATGGCCCACAAGTACCTGGGAGAAAAGTTCGACATTCATACCGGCGGGGTGGACAACGTCTTCCCGCACCATGAGGACGAAATTGCCCAGAGCGAGGGAGCCTTTGGCAACACTCACGTTAACTACTGGGTCCACGGACAGCACCTCCTGGCCGACGGGGCCAAGATGGCCAAGTCTTCGGGCAACGTCTTTTTGTTGGATGACCTGGCCTCACGGGGTATTGACCCCCTTTCCTTCCGCTACCTGTGTATGACGGTGCGCTACCGGCACCGGATGAACTTTACCTTCAACTCGCTGAAGGCCAGCGAACGGGCCCTTTCCAAGCTCCGCAACCGGGTGTGGGAGTGGAAGAGTCTCCCGGAAATGGCGCAGTTGCCCTCTGAGACGGAAGAGTGGCGGCAGAAGTTCTGGGATGCCGTTAACGACGACCTGGATCTGCCCACCGCCTTGGCCCTGACCTGGGATATGGTGCGATCTGAGTTGCCGGGACAGGCCAAGCTGGCCCTGCTGCTGGACTTTGACCGCATTTTCGGGCTGGACCTGGACCTGGTACCCGACAAATACCGGTTGCCTGAATCCATAGTCACTGCGGCCACCCAACGCAGCGCCCTGCGGAACCAGGTGGACTATGCTACCGCCGACACGCTCCGGGATGAACTGGCGTCGGGAGGCTATGTTCTGTATGACACACCTGGCGACACCCGGATTCGTCCCAAGACGCCGCTTGAACAGCAGGAGGAACGGTGGGACTGGGTTTCCTCGTCTCGTGAAGTGGAATCGGTATTGGACTTGCCTGATCTGTACGATTTCACCTTCGTTTTGAACGCCTATAACTACGCCGAGGACATTGAGCGGTGCGTTACGGCCATGCGAAGGCATTCGGCCGGATACTCGGCTGAAATTATTGTCATCGACAATGGCTCCACGGACGACACGGCCGAATGGCTGGAGAGCTACAGAGAACGGGACCCTGACTTTCAAGTAGTGCATTGCGACCACGTGATCGGCGACGCCGCGGGCAAGAACATAGGCGTTAAACTCAGCCGTGGCAAACATGTTGTCATTGTTGACGCTTCCACGGAGATTACCGGAGACGTACTGGGGACCATTGCCCGGCAGCTGTCTGACGAAACGGTGGGGATTTTTGGCCCTTATGGGTTGACTACGGACGACATGCAACACTTCCATGAGGAAGTGGAGCAGGGCGAAGCAGATGCCATGCAGGCCTACTGCATGTCCTTCCGCCGGGAGGCGGTGCGGACAGTAGGGCTGATGCACGAGGGCTTTCGCTTTTACCGTAACCTGGACATAGACTACTGTTTCCAGTTCAAGGAAAGGGGTTTCCGGGTGGTGGCAGACAGCACTCTGTCCATGGTACGGCACGAACACCGGCAATGGACGGAACTGGACGACGGGCAGCGGGATGAGTTGAGCCGCAAGAACTTCGGACGATTCCTCCGCCGGTGGGGCAACCGTCCCGACCTGCTGATCTCGGCCGAGGCCCGGGGCTTCGAGACCGGATTCCGTCACTGACAACGCCGTCACCAATGCACCCCTGCTCCGCCAGTTTCGGGCCAGGGTACCCGCTTCAAGACCAATACCGGACGGGTACCCTACAGCCCACTGGCGGTGTTTTTGTTTCATCCCAGTCGGTCCCGGCGTAGCTGCCCCGGCCGGGATTAAAGGCTGAGGGCCGGCTTGGGACTGGGATTTTGGACTTTTTTTGTACTAGTATAAAATTAAGGAAAATCTTCAATCATCTCTTAATTATGTTCCTTTTCCGCATCCCAGTGATAGGCATCTCTGCTGTACGGACTGGGATTTAGCGGATTACAAAACCTGCGCAGTGGGTAACCTCCATGGTGTTACCTTGACGCTAAAATTTTTCCGATGTTATGGTAAATGTAGCAAAGGTCACAGCCGGAGTCTCTGCCGGATGAATGATGATGTAGCCAGGGTGCTGGGCGGAGACCAGCGGGCGATATCCCGCACGATGACCTCGCTGGAACGGCGAGACCCGGCAGTGATCTCTGCTATCAAACAACTAGACCACCACACCGGTCATGCCTACACGATAGGCCTAACCGGTCCGCCCGGGTCAGGCAAGAGCACACTGGTTGACCGCCTGACCGGGCACCTCCGAAAACTGGGACTGACCGTCGGAATCATAGCAGTTGACCCCGATAGTCCGTTCAGCGGCGGTTCGATTCTTGGCGATCGCATACGTATGCAGCGCCACTACCTGGATCCGGGAGTCTTCATCAGAAGCGTATCCACCCGGGGCCAGGGCGGCGGGTTGCCCAGGATCGTCAAAAGCCTGATAAGGGTGTTGGACGCCGCCGGCAAAGACGTCGTACTGGTAGAAACCGTAGGCGTAGGACAGACGGAACTGGGAATCATGGGCGTTGCCGATACGGTAATCGTCGTTATGGTTCCCGAATCGGGTGATTCGATACAGGCGTTGAAGGCGGGGGTCCTGGAAATCGCCGATATTTTCCTGGTTAACAAGGCCGACCGAGAAGGAGCCGACCGTATGGCGGCAGGCATACGCGCCATGCTGCAAACTGCGGTAGAGCCCCAACTGTGGGAACCTCCTGTGGTACTTACCCAGGCTGACCGGGGCTTAGGCATAGAAGACCTCTGGTCCAAAATTGAAGAACATCGTTTGAACATAACTGCCCCCGCCAGCGCGGGGGAATACGGGTCCCTCCTGGAGCAGCGCCGCAGGGAAAAGCGGCGAGAAGAGTTCCTTGAGGCGCTCCAGGAAGAACTATTTCAGCGGCTTAAGGCCCATATAAAGCGCGAACAAATCCTGCAATCTTACTTAGAAGATATTGGAAACGGGAAGCTGGAACCCTATTCGGCGGCGGCGGAATTGCTGAACCGACCGGATTTGCTGAAGTCTACCTTCCCCAAGAACGAGTGACCCATTCAACCAAATACCATTGGGCTTCCCCTGCGGGCGGCCCCCTCGTTATATCCAACTCTTCATGGAAGGGATTTGCGTATGCTTTATATGGGCGTAGACCTCAAAACTACCACACGGCAGCGCAGTTCGATGGCTGTCGTCGACTCCGACTCCCGAATCGTCTTCATGGGGTCTTTCTCTGAAGACCTGGAACTTATCGAGGCGATTCACCAATACCATCCCCAGTTAATCGCCATTGGAAGTCCCCTAACCTTGCCGACGGGCCTCTGCTGCCTGGAACCCACCTGCCAGTGCCAGATGGAATACCCGGAGAACAAAGGACGGCAGGCCGAACTGGATCTGGCCCGCATGGGAATCAGCTGCTTCTTTACAAACAAGAAGTCTATTGTTAGCCAGCTTGTCTATCGGGCCGTCAGGTTAAACCAGAAACTGACTGATATGGGGCAGGAGATTATTGAGGTTTACCCCCATGCCAGCAAACTGCTATTGTTCGGAGACAAGCTTCCTCCCAAGCGAAATGCCAAGGAATGCCTGGGCTTTTTCAAGGACAGGCTGCCCAAGCTGGTAAACGGGCTGGACGAGTATATGATCCAACTGGACTCCGGCTCCTGCGACTCCTTGATCAACTCCCACATCGCCCTGCTGCATGCTTCCGGAGAGACGGACGTGGTGGGCAGCGACGCCGAGGGACTGATAGCATTGCCAAGGCTGCTGCGAATCTGAGCAAACTTGCACGCCGGGTATGAACCGGCTGAACCTTAATATTGGCGGGAATTAACCCCCTGGCCGGCCGCAGGGCAAGAGCCAGGGGGGTTCTTTTTGTCCGGCAGGCCGGTGAACCTGAGGAAGTATCTCAAATCCGCCCTTTAATGTTGAACAAGCACGGCGCGACGGTATTCCACCACTTATCGCCCTCAGTCTGACTTTACCAGTCAACAATAAGGGATTCTTGACCGATTTCTCCAATTACTTGCTTTGTTCAGAGTGACGGATTCCGCCTTCTAATGACGGGTTTTTACTGGGGATCAGGGCAGACACACAGGTCTGCCCCTGCCACTTTCGGGTTTGGACCACCCAGACGGAAACGCCATCATCCTATGCCTTTATACAGTTTCCGCCCTGGCATTGGTTCAGGATTGAGGGTTTTCGTTGCTGCCGCCGTTGCCAGACTGCTGGTTGTTACCCATTCCGAGGAAGGGCGAAAGCATGGAAGTGAATTCCATGGGGAAGATGAACTTGGTGGAAGGGCTGCTGCCGAGAGACTTCAAGGTATCGAAATACTGAAGGCTCATGGTCTTGGAGTCCACGTTGTTGGCCACGCTGTAGATTTGTTCAAGAGCGGAACTGAAACCCTGGGCGCGCAGGATGGTGGCCTGCTGGTCGCCCTCCGCCTCCAGGATGGCGGCCTGGCGATTGCCCTCAGCCTGGAGAATGGCTGACTCCTTCTCGCCCTCGGCCCGGTTGATCTGAGCCTGGCGCTGCCCCTCGGACTCGGTAATCTCGGCCGTCTTGATGGCGGCGGCGGACTTTTCGCGCTCCATGGCCTGCTTAACGCCGGGAGGGGGATCGATTTCGTTAATGGCCACATTGCGGACCTTCACGCCCCACCGGCCGGTGTTTTCGTCGAGGGCCATCTGGAGCCTTCCCTGTATTCTTTCCCGTTCAGCGAGGGCCTCGGCCAGGGTTATGTTGCCTATGATGGAACGGAGTTCCGCCACGGCCAGATTCACGACCGCCACCTCGAAACTCTGGACGTCAAGGACGGCCTTGCGTGGGTTTTCGTCGTCGGGAAGCACCTGGTAGTAAATTACAAAGTCCAGGTCCACCACCACGTTGTCGGTGGTGATGTATTTCTGGGTAGGGACCCTTTGGGTCCTTTCCCAGATGCCGACTTTGGTGCCATTAAAAATTATGGGCACCAGGAACCGGAATCCCGGCCCGACTACCTTGTCGAAGCGCCCGAAACGCTGGATGACCATTCGCTCCTGCTGCTGGACAATTACAATACCCGCTGACATTGGTACCTCCCCGGGAGTTTCCTTCCCGTAATCCGGATGACGTCTTCACTGATCCAACTTAATTCGTCTCGTCAAAGGGAATAACGGTCAGAATCAAGTCGTCCACTGCTATTACTATAACCTTTTCACCCTGGACAATCACCTGGTCATTGTCGGAAACCGCAGTCCAGTTTCCATCTTCCATCCTTACCACGCCCCTGGGCGAGAGTTCGGTGATCACGGTGCCAATGCGTCCCAACAGTTGTATTGTGTCCTCTCCCCGGTCCGCCCTTTGCGATTTCCTGATGGCCCAAACCAGGTAGAGGAGGCCGCCGCCCAGCAGTCCTGCGGTCGCCACGATGAGCAAGGGGTTCACCGAGACGGGCGAGAGCGTAGGGGAGGGGGCGCCAAACTGGGCGAACAGCAGGAAACCGCCCAGAATCAGGCAGATGGCCGCGGCGACGCCAAGGACGCCAAAGCCGGAAACCTGGGTTTCCAGGAATGCCAGGGCCATGGCCAGGATGATCAACGCCACGCCCGCCCAGTTGACGGGCAAACTGCCCAGGGCCAGGAAGGCCAGGATGAGCAATACGATCCCCACAACCCCGGGCACAATCATTCCCGGGTTGAAAAGCTCGATAACCACGGCCAAGCCGCCGACGGTCAGGAGCAGGAAGGCCACGTCCGGGTTAGCCAGGAACTCGAGGAAATGCTCCAGGAGGTTCTTTTCCAGGTTCCTGACCGCCATATCCTGGGTTTGCAGGGTAAAGGTGCGGTCCGGGGTGGTTACCTGGCGGCCGTCAAGCTGCCGAAGCAAGTCGTTGACGTCGGCAGCGATGAAATCCACGATTCCCAGGTCAACGGCTTCGGTAGCAGTGAACGACGCGGCGAGGCGCACCGTTTCCTCCAGCTTTTGGGCGTTGCGACCACGCTCCTGGGCAATGCTGCGGATAAGGGCGGCGGCATCGTTGGTGACCTTGTTGGCCAGGGTTTCGCCGATGTCCTCACCGGAGCCGGACACGGGGGTGGCGGCGCCGATATTGGTACCGGGGGCCATGACGGCGACATTAGCGGCGGCGGTAAGGAAAGTGCCGGCGGACCCGGCCTGGGCGCCACTGGGCGCAACGTACACTACAGTAGGTACACTAGATTCCAGCTGCATTTCTACCATTTTCCTTGTGGAATCCAGCAAACCGCCAGGAGTGTCAAGGCGGATAACCAGGAGGTTTGCACCAGAATCCTGAGCCTGCCGGAGGGCGCGTTCGAGGTACCTTTCCTTGACCGGATTGATGGGCCCTTCGATTTCGACTACCAGCGCGCCGCCGGAGGGAGCCTGCGCGAGGGCCAGCCCGGCCAAGCCGAGGAGGATCAGGGCAAATGCGATGGCCAGGAAGGAAAGACGTGCGATTCCCGCCCTTTCGGGGGACCTGGCACCGTATTCGAGGTTGATTACAGGCCCTGGCGCTGATGGCATGACATTTCAATCATCCTTGGCTGCGGCCCCCGTGTCAATTGCGGGGGATCTGGTTCGCTGGCAAGGGCGATGTTGAGGCAGCGGCACGGAGGACTCGGAAAGTCGCAGAGGGTATCCGCGAAACTACGGACTACCCGTGTTTCCGTGGTCATGGCCGGATGATTGTCAGGCTGTCGAGGGCGGCCTGGGGGTCCAG
>CAZPMU010000024.1:18759-34338 GCA_964587795.1 uncultured Dehalococcoidia bacterium
AGGATGGTCGGCAGGCTGGGAAGGGCAGCCGATGGCGGAAAGGTCGTCGTAATCAAAGCTATCGAAGTCCAAGGGGCCGTCTGCTTCCGGGCAGGGGTTGCAGCCATCCGGGCTTGAGGGCGACGCGGAACGGGCTTCAGCTTCGGAGGCGCCGGTACGGGCGCGATTTGGGTGTGGCGGGGACCGGAGTTCGTCGCGATACCATTTGAAGTCGGAGCCCCGGTAGTAGATTCCATCGGGGTCTTCGGCCCGGCGGCGCCTGATGTCCTCCTCTTCAGCGTCAACTACGGCCGCGTCGGCAGCTTCAGCGTCGGGCACAGGTGGTTGGAAGCCCAGGCGCAGGAGTTCCCTGGCGGCGAAGAGGCGATGATGGGGTTTGAAATTGGCGAGATTGCCCAGCATCACGTCGACCAAAAAGCGGACGGCGGAGCGGCCGTTGTCGGTCTCCTCCCTGACCAGGTTGACCAGGTCCTGGTGAAGGGGCGAAGGGTCAGCGGGAGCGGGAGCGGGAGCGGTGGTACGGCGGGCCATGCGGTTCTGGGGGGCAAGGGCGGAGATGACCTGCCGGGCAGGAGCGAAGCCGAGCTTGAGGAGCTGGCGGGCGGCATCGAGCCGATGGCAGGGGCTGGAATCTTCCAGGCCGCCCTGCATGACATCGATGAGGAAGCGGACGATAAGGCGACCGTCGCCGGTCTCCTCCCGAACAATGTCGGCGAGGGACTGATGGAGGGTCGGATGGAGACAGGAATCGAACATATATTCTATTTTAGGGTGTGAATAGGGTGGCGTCAAGGGGGAAGCGGCTTTGGTTTGAGTGGTCTGTGGGGTTGTTTTGTGGCCGGGGGTCTTTAACACAGAGACGCAGAGGGCGGGGAGTTTGGCAGATGGGGCCTAAGTTACCCGGGGTAGTCAGCGCCGCAACAGAGTGTGACCAGCGAAATGCGGTTGTACAGGCCTTTGAGGGATTCAAGGGGCCTGTGGGTGAAGCGGGTTTGACTACCCTGGGAGGCGCCCATACAATAGCGGCAAATTGAAAACCCTGGAATTCGCCTTCAGGTTGAAAATGAAGGGGGAGCCAGAAGCCGGAGGGGCAAATGGACTACGAGCTTATCCTGGTTGAGAAGGAAGATGGCGTTGCAATTCTGACGTTGAACCGGCCGGAGAAGCTGAACGCAATGAACCGGCAGTTGAACCGGGAACTGCAGGACGCCGTGCGGACCATGAATGAGGACGACGAGGTGGGCTGCATAGTGATAACCGGCGCGGGGGAAAGGGCTTTCTCCGCCGGCGGCGATATTCATGAGCAGCGGGAAAGGGACCAGGAGGCCGACCAGGGAGCGCGCGAAGAGCAAGATCGTAACCGGTCGAGGGGCACCTACGAAATCAGCGCTTCCCTGAAGCCGGTTATAGGGATGATGAACGGGTTGGCCTACGGCGGGGCGGCGGTACTGTCCTCTTCCCTGGACATGAGGGTGGGCTGCGAGCGCACCAGTTTCCGGTTCCTGGCGGCGGCGTACGGGCGGATCAACTCGACGTGGACGCTGCCCAACCAGGTGGGGTGGCCCATCGCCAAGGAACTGCTGTTCACCGGTCGGGTGGTGGACGCGGAGGAGGCCTACCGAATCGGGCTGCTGAACCACCTGGTACCGGCGGAACAACTGCGGGAAAAGACGATGGAGATAGGACGGACCATTTCCCAGAACCGGCGGGAGTCGATAATGGGCATAAAGGAACTGCTGCTGATGCACAAGGGGTGCGACCTGGAGCAGCAGTGGGCCAACGAGCGGGACTTTACCACCAACCGGGTGCGGGGATACAACGCGGAGCAGGCCTTCCCGGAGTTTATTGCGCGGAAGGGGCGATAGAGGAGGCACTTGCTGCTTCCATTCCCACAAGAGATTCGTCCGTAGCAACAAGTCGCGCCGGCCCGAACTTTCCAGAGGGACTGGATTCCTTCCCCTAAGCCCGATTGCGAATCAGTGAGATGGTATGTGGGAAAGAGTTCAGATTCTTCACTTCGTTCAGAACGACAGACTTGGCGGCGAAAGACAATTCGGTAAAAGGCGATTGACCTGGGCGGGTTACGTACTACGTACCCGCCCGTACATTTTTACATTATTATGTAAATCCGCCGCTTGTTCAGCTATCCAGCGTGCCCTTGGTGCTGGGGACCTGGCCAGTGGCGCGGGGGTCCAGTTCCACGGCGTCGCGGAGGGCGCGGGCAAGGGCCTTGCAAAGGGCCTCGGCCTTGTGGTGGGGGCTGATGCCGGTCAGCACCTTGGCGTGAAGGTTAATGCGGCCCTCGATGGCGAAAGACTCGAAGAAGTGGCGCACCAAGTCTCCCGAGAGAGTCTCCACCATGGTATCGTCCAGCGTGGTTTCCACGACGGCGTAGCTGCGGCCGCTGAGGTCCAGGGCCACCATGACGAGAGTTTCGTCGAGGGGGACGATGGCGTGGCCCATGCGGCGGATGCCTCTCACCTCGCCCAGGGCCTGATTGAAGGCCCGGCCCAGGAGAATGCCAACGTCCTCAACCAGATGGTGCCAGCCGACGTGGACGTCGCCGCTGGCGTGGAGGGAAATGTCGAACAGGCCATGGCGGGCGATCTGGCTGACCATGTGGTCCAGGAAACCGTTGCCGGTGTCCACTTCGTAATGGCCCTGGCCGTCCAGGTTTACGGTCAAGGCAATCTGAGTCTCGGCGGTTTCGCGGTTGAGGGTAGCGATTCTAGGGCCGGACCGAACAAGGTCGGGATTTACGGGTTCAATCCTCTCCACCATTACTCACCAACCAATTCTTTCAGCGCCGCAACCACCTGGTCCGTCTCCTCGGGCAGGCCGACGCTGGCACGGACGTAGTCCCGAAGCTGGGGGGTGTTGAAGTAGCGCAGGAAAATGCCGCGCCGGCAGAGACCCTCGAATATTTCCTGGCCGCGGCCCTCAGGCAGACGGCAGAGGATGAAGTTGGCCTGGGAGGGCCAAACGTGGATACCCGGAATGCCCTGCAGCAACCCAATCATGCGATCGCGTTCCTGGACGATGGCCTGGACACGGTTGAGGAGGGTGGGACGGTCGTCCAGGGAAGCGATGAGAGCAACCTCGGCGGCCAGGTTGACGTTGTAGGGAGACTTCATGCTCATCATTGTCCTGGCGACATCCTGGTCCATCACACCGAGGCCGATGCGAAGGCCGGCCAGGCCGGCCCACTTGCTAAAGGTACGGAGGACGATGAGGTTGGAGTATTCATCCACGAGGGGAAGGACGGTCCGGCCGCAGAACTCGTAGTAGGTCTCATCCACAACGACGATTTTGCCGGTGGCCAGGAGGGCGCGGATGGCCGCTTCGGAGGCGGTGTTGCCGGTGGGGTTGTTGGGCGAGGCCAGGAAAATCGCCTTGGTGTCCTGGTCAAAGGCGGCAACGGTGGCATCTATGTCGATGTCGAAGATTTCGTTTCGGGGAACGGGCTTGACCTTGCCGCCGCAGACCTCGGCGGAGAAGGCGTACATCCCGAATGTGGGGGTGGGAATGACGATATTCTCGCCGGGTCCCAGGAACATCCGGAGGATCATGTCGATCAGTTCGTCGCTGCCGTTGCCGGCAACGATACGGTCGGCCGGTACGTCGAGGTAACCGGAGAGAGTATCCCGCAGCTGACGCTGGTCGGGGTCGGGGTAATGATTGAAATGCTGGAAGCTTCCCAGGGCCTTGACCACTTCGGGTGAAGGTCCGAAGGGGTTCTCGTTGCCGTTGAGCCGGATGACTTTGTCGGGGGGGATGCCGGCCTGCTGGGCCATGACCTCCATGGGGTCAACGCCGTCGTAGGTTTTGAGCTGGCGGATGTGGGGCAGGAGGAGGTTTCTAACGTCGGTCATATTAACATTCCGGGTTTAGTTTTTGCGTTCGGGTAGATTCAAGCAGGCTCAGACGCCCATTCAGTTATCATACCGCCCCGGGCTTGCCGAAGCACCTGGAATCCCACTCCGAATACCAACTGCGGGTCCGAGAGCTGGCTTGTGGGAAGGAGTTTAGATTCTTCACTTCGTTCAGAATGACAGTCCTGGCAGTTCAAACATTTTGGGCAGTTCAGGGACAATTTGTCAGGACGCGGCTGCCCGGGGCCCTTGAGCCAGATTCTTGATTCTGTCCAAGCGCACTTCGATGGCGCCGGAGTGGCCGGTAAGGCCCTCGGCATGGGCAATCCGAACCGCCGCCTGGCCCAAGCCCTGGAACACCTCGGGAGTCAGGCCGACCACGGGCATGGTGCGCATGAAGTGGTGGACGCTGAGGGCCGAGTTGAAGCGGGCCGTGCCGCCGGTGGGCATAACGTGGCTGGGCCCGGCGATATAGTCGCCCATGACTTCAGGGGAGAACTCGCCCAGGAACAGGCCGCCGGCGTTCCTGACCTTGCCGGCCCAGGACCAGGGATCGGCAACCATCATGCAGAGGTGCTCGGGGGCGATGCGGTTGGCCAGTTCCACGGCCTGGTCCATGTCTTCGACCAGGACGATGCGGCCCTGGCGTTCCAGGGCGTCGCGGGCCAGGTCGCCCCTTTCCAGGGTTGCCAGGCGCCGCTCGACCTCCTCCTCTACCTGGGCGATGAGGTCCCGGGAGTCGGTTACGAGGATGGCGGTGGAGAGGGGATCGTGCTCGGCCTGGGCGATCATGTCGGCGGCGCAGAAGGAGGGCTGGGCCGTGTGGTCGGCAATGACGATGGTCTCGGTGGGACCGAAAATGCCGTCGATATCCACCTGGCCCTGGACGAGTTTCTTGGCGCAGGCGACGAAGATATTGCCGGGGCCGCAGATCTTGTCCACCTTGGGTATGCTCTCGGTGCCGTAAGCCATGGCGGCGATGGCGGGAACACCGCCAACCTGGTAGACGGCGTCGACGCCGGCGATATGGGCCGCGGCCATGACTACGGGGTTGAGCGGTTCAGAGCCACGCCGGGGGGTGGTAAGGATAACCTCCTTGACGCCAGCCACCCGGGCCGGTATGGCCGTCATAAGAACGGTTGACGGATAGGCGGCGGTGCCACCGGGGGCGTAGAGGCCCACACGCTCCAGGGGGCGGACCATTTCGCCCAAACCCTGCTCCAGGTCAACCCAGTTGCGGGGGAGGGTGGCCTGGTGAAAGTCGGTAATTCGCCGAGCGGCCAGTTGCAGGGCGGACTCCAGCTCCGGCGAGATGCTCTCGCGGGCCTGCCGCAGTTCAGCATCGCTGATCCGGAACTCCGGCAAATCCGCGCCATCCAGCAGCATGGCGTAACGGCGAACGGCGGCATCTCCCTCCTGGCGGACGTCCCGCAGCATGGTGAGGACGGACTGCTCGGGGGAAACGCCGGGGCCAAAAGCCTCCCTGGTGCGTTCAACCACCGATGGGGGCAGGGAATCCATGTCGAGGGGATCGAAGCGGGCCAGGACGCCTTCGGCTTCGGCCAGCCCTTCAACCACTTTAAGCTTCACCAAGATACTCCTTAACCAGCAGCACGGTCTGGTCTACGGCCGCCCGCCGGTAGGCTTCCACCTTATCTCTTGAAATCTTGTCGTAGACGGCATCGAGGCTTTGGGGGATATCAGCCAGGAAGCGGTCTACCATTGTCTGCACATCGTCGTTGTCGCGGTACATGCGGTTCAGGGCCCGCTTGAGGCGCTGCCAGTCAAATTCCCAGCTCATGAATCGGGCCACCCATTCACGCCACTCGGCCAGGACATCGGGGCTAATGAAGTCTACCTCGACTCCCTGCTCACTATCGCAAATGGCCTGGCTGGCCTGGGAGAATCCGTCCAATTCCAGGTGGACCTGCCGGTCCATATCAAGCTGGACAGCCCGGTCCCACATCTGGGCTTCCTCGTCGCTGGACGCCAAGGTACTGCCATGGGAAAAATGGGGCCGGTACATTGTAGTGATCCACAACTCATCTGCGGTCAGGTGGCTCACGTAGCCCAGCACGAAGGCGCGGGTGGCGGGGTTGTTGCGGCCCGGGTCGGCCAGTTCCGGATAGAGACCAAACATTCCCCGGGTACCTTCACCCACCGATTCCAGGGACAGGGGAGCAAAATGGGTATGCTCCCGGCCCCACCTGGTCATGGCACGGATGTCGGGGGTAGTTGAACCCAGGAAGCAGCAGCCCAGGTTATCGTGGAGAAAGCCCCAGTCCAATTCCCTGGCCACCTGGGCGGCAATGTATATGTGCATAGGGAGATTAGGCACTACTGTCCCCCAAACTCCTGGTTGGCGGTTCCAGCCTGCTCATAGAGGCGACTGAAGACCGAAGAGTCCTCCCGAAACAGGTAACTGAGCTGGGAGGCGGAAATTTCGATGCCGCCGCAATCGCGCAGGTGGTCAACAGCCTCCATCAGCCGGTCCTTGCGGACCAGGAGGGTAACGGCATACCAGTCCTGCTCCTCCACATTATAGACCCGGGCGATGGTGGGGCCGCGCAGGCCGGAGACCTCCGGGCGGGAGAGGACGGTGGCGCTAACCTCTTCGGGCGAGGCGCCGCGCACGTTGGCGGTGAGACGGTAATAGGGCTCGGCGCGCATGTGGGACTCCAGCATCTCCACAAACTCGCGGGCCAGGCTCAACGCATCCCTGGACTGCATAAGGGTGGTGGTATTGGCGATAAGGCAGGACTGGGAGCTGAGGATGGTGCCGCCTTCCAGGGTTTTCAGGCGGTTATCTCGCAGGGTTGTGCCCGTGGCCGTGAGGTCGGCAATCAGGTCGGCATAACCGGCCACGGGAGCAGCCTCCAGCGCGCCGCTGACCGCTACCAAGGTGAAGTAGTTGATTCCCCGCTGGAACAGATACTGGCGCAGCAGGCGCGGGTACTTGGTGGCAATGCGAAGCTGCTTGCCCTCCTGGCGGAACTCCAGGGCAAGGTCTGCCAGGTCGTCAATGGATGAGACGTCCAGCCAGGCGTCGGGCACCGCCAGGACAAAGTCGCAACGACCGTAGCCCAGGTCATCGACAAGGCTGATGACCTTGCGTTCATCGGTGCGGTATTCCAGGTAGCGGTCCAAGCCGGTGATGCCGAGTTCGGCGCTGCCTTCCTCCACCTTGGTGGTAACGTCGGCGCTGCGCTGGAACAGGACCTCGGCGCCCGGAAGGGATGGAATGGTGGCGGTGTAGCGGCGGGCGCTGGGACGGCTGACCCGAACGCCACAGGACGCCAGGTAATTCAGCGTTGGCTCATAGAGTTCGCCATCGCTGGGAATGACCAGGCGCAGGGCCGATTCGCGGCGGCTGCCGGCGTTCCTGGTGGCGCCGTTTGCGGGACTAATTGACATGATAGGCAGCCTGCCCTCCCCCTGAGTCTACAAATACGACCTGGCCGATTCCCCGCCGGGCGGCATAGGCCATAGCGCCGGTTAAATCGCGGGTCTGGGTATCCAATTCCACGGACGACCCTTCCAGTCTCAACTCGCGGGCCACGCGGAATGCTTCGCCGCAGACCTGCTCGGATTCCGATACTACCAGGACCCCATCGGGGCCGCCGGAGTGGGCGGGAGCGCCATGCTGGCGGTCGGCCAGCGCCAGGAGGGATTCCAGGGTATAGGCGAATCCCAGGGCGGGTACGTTTGCCGGGCTGCCCAGGGCAAGGGCCAGGCCATCGTAACGGCCGCCGCCGCCCAGGGGGCCGGACCAGTCCGGGTGCCAGACCTCGAAGACTATTCCATTATAATAGGCAAGGCCACGGGCCAGCCCGAAATCCAGGGTCACCTTTCCCCGGGTTTCGGAGCAGGACTCGAGGATTTCGACGAGGTCTGCCAGGCGGTCAATGGCCGGCATGGCGGCGCCAGCAGCCTGGACAACCTGCCTGGCCGAAACCACCGTCTCCAGGGGGTTGCCGCGCAGGCAGGCCAGGGAAGCGACCAATTCCAGGCCTTTTTCGAGCTGCCCAACTTCATCGCTGCCCTTGAGCTTTCGCAGGAAGCGGGCGACAACCTGGTCGGGGTCGCGCTGCCCGAACCGGCGAAAGTCGGTACCGTTCCACTGAAGGAACCCCTGAATGACCTGGCGCGCCTGGTCTTCCTCCAGGCCGGTGATGGCGGCGCTCAATTCCTGGTTTTCGGGATTGCGGTCGCCCAGGTGAAGCTGGTAGGCCCTTTCCCGGACTTCAGGAAGGGCGTCCAGCCCGCTTTTTAGCTGGGGGACGGAAGCCAGGATGAAGCTGCGGGCGCGGTCCGATACCTGGGCAACGTCCAGCAGGCTGTGGAACACATCCAGGTCGGCCAGGGTGATGCGGCAGTCTTCCACACCAACACGCGGGGGAATCTCGGCGGCGAGGGCCAGCAGTTCGGCGTCGGCAATCACGCTGTCTGAGCCAATGAGTTCGGCGCCAACCTGGGTGAACTGGCCGGAGCCCTCGGGGTGGGCCACGTCGTACCGGAACACGGGACCGGCATACTGGTAGCGGGCGGGCAGGGACTGCCGGGTACCCCCTTCCAGGAAGTGGCGCATGATGGGTGAGGTGAACTCGGGACGGAGGCTGACCTGGTTGCTGCCTGTGTCGACAAAACTGTACATCCGGGAGGCCAGGTCTCCGCCGGACTGCCGGAGGAACAGGTCGGTGCCTTCGAGCAGCGGCGTCTCAAGGAAATGATAGCCGTAGCTGCCTATGAGGGATGCCAGGGAGTCCTGCATTTGCCGCTTTCGCAGCCAGGAATCCCCGGACAGGTCATACATACCCCGGAGACGGGTTACAGGTTGCATTGACATTGTGGGGTATTGTACCCCAGCGGCATAGGGGGTTCAACGGGGAAACAGCGGATGCGGATGAATGGCATGTTAACAGTTCATTGAACCACAGGGGCACAGAGGGCACGGAGGTTCGCAGAGAGGCTAACGCGACTTCACTTACCTGGCGGTCCTGTGACAATGGGACGCCTGAAGATACAGTTGGCCGGTTAATGGCGATTGCCGCCGGATTCAAGGTCAGGGGTGGGCGTTGAGGCCGCCGTCCACGTAAACGGGCTGACCGGTGGTGTAATCGCAGGCCTCGGAGCACAGGTAAACCAGCAGGGGGCCGATGTCCCGTGGGTGGCCCTTCCGACGGTGGGGGATGTAGCGGACAAGCTGCTCCTCCCGCTGGATTTCCACGGGAACATCATCGGCAATGGTCCAGCCGGTACCGATGGCGTTGACGCGGATGTTGTGGGGGCCCCACTCGACGGCCAGGGACCGGGTCAGGGCGAGCAGGCCGGCCTGGCTGACGCTGAAGGCGGAGCCGTTGACCAAGCCGCGCTCGGCCAGGCCCGAGATTATGTTAACTATGCGGCCGTAACCCGCGGCAATCATCCTGGCGCCGACGGCCTGGCTGAGGAGGAAGGTGGCGCGGACGTTTCTTGCCTGGAGTTCGTCCCACTCCGCCTGGCCGATGTCCACCGCGGGCCGGGCGTACATACTGCGGCTGTCGTTGACCAGGATATGGGCCTGTGGGTGATGGCGGTCGAACTCGGACAGCGCTTCGGCCACGGCATTGGGCGACTGGGGGGTTGCCACGATACCACCATGAGCGCCACTGCTGGCGGACAGGGGAGCCAGGATGGCGTCGAGGGCATTCTGCTGGCGGGCGATGGCGAACACCGACGCACCGGCTTCGGCGATGGCCTGGGCGAGAAAGGGGGCCTCGTCACCCCCGGCGGTGTAGAGAAGGGCGGTTTTGCCTTCAAGGTTGTACTGGGGCAGGACCGGCATGGGGCGACTCCTGGGAATGGTTTGAGAACAGGGACAGGGCGTTGGTAAGGGGGTGTGTAATTTGGGCTTTCACCCTCATCCTGGCCTTCCCCCGTCAAGGGTGAAGGGTCTTTTGAGATAGTTTCCAGGGAGTGTCGTCAAATTTGGCTTTTCCTCCCGAGGGGGCAAGAATCTTATCCCTTCGGGTCGAGGTTCCCGCCTGCGCGGGAACGACGAAATGGGGCGCCTGGAAGCTCTCGCTTTCAATTTGACGACTCGCCCTACGGTTCCAGGGGCATTTCGGGGGCGTAGCCGGTGGGGGCAAGGCCGGCTGCCAGGCCACCGCCGTCAAGGGTAAAAGTTTCCCCGGTCATGTAATCGGAAGCCGGCGAGGCCAGAAACACGGCTACCGGGCCAATATCAGCAGGCACACCCAGCTTGCCCGTGGGCAGGAAGGCGCCGGACCGGGGCAGGGACTCGCGCATTTCCGTATCGGTGCCCTCGGTGGGGATGAAGCCGGGGACGATGCTGTTGGCGGTGATGCCATAGCGGGCCAGGCTGAAGGACAGGACCCGGGTAAGCTGGATGATGCCGCCCTTGGTGCAGCAATAGGTGTAAATGTCACGTCCGCCGCGCAGGCCAAAACCGGACGAGACGTTGATAATCTTGCCGCTGGCCTGGTCGGCCATGGGCCTGGAGGCGGCGCGGGCGCAGTAAAAGGCGCCGGAGAGGTTCACATCCAGGGCCGCCTGCCAGTCCTCATCGGACAGGTCCCAGATGGGCGTGGGCACGCTGTCGGAGACCAGGGCGGCGTTGTTGATGAGAACGTCAATGCGGCCGAAGCGCTCAATGGCGGCCTGCACGAGGGCGTTGGCCTGGGCGGAGTCGCTGACGTCGGTGGGAACGGAGATGGCGCCGGGGCCGATGGCCCTGACCTCGGCGGCGGCGGCCTCGATGGGAGCCATGCGGCGGCCGGCGATGGCGATATCGGCGCCGGCGCGGGCCAGGTGGCGCACCATTTCCAGGCCGAGGCCAGTGCCGCCGCCGGTGACAATAGCTACTTTTCCGTCAAGGCTGAGTTGTTGCAGCATAATGGGGAATTGTCCGTCCTAAGGGGGTGTGACGATGGGGTTTTCACCCCCGGCCTGACCTTCCCGCCACGGCGGACGTTCCGCGCCCACCAAGGGGGGAAGGGCCTGTTGAGATAGTTACTAGGGGGCGGGCCGCAACGAGGTGGCGTCGCCGGCGGCGAGGGTGCGGACCTGGCCGTTGTCCTGCCGCAACAGGAGGCTGCCCTGGGAGTCCACCCCATCGGCAAAGCCCACGTATTCCTCGCCCTGCCAGGTAACGCGGACCCGCTGGCCGAGGGTATCCAGAAGCTCCTCCCACTCCTCAACCGGGGAGTTGCCGTGGTTCAGCTGGATGTACAGGGCATCCAGTTGCTGGAGAATCTCGCGCAGCAGTTCGTCGCGGGGAATATCGCCGGCGGAAGCGTGGTTGAGGCTGATGGCGCCGCCGGCTATCTCGTCAATCTCGTCGGCGTCCAGGGCCACGTTGACGCCAATGCCGATAATGGAATAGCGCACGGTGTCGCCGGCAATGGCGCTTTCCACCAGCAACCCGGCGACCTTCTTGTCGTTGAGGAGAATGTCGTTGGGCCACTTGATTCGTGGCTTGAGACCGCTGATGTTGGCGATGGCCCTTACCACGGCAACGCCGCACAGGCTGTTGAGGCAGGGCAGGGTTTGAAGGGATGGGTACAGCACGACGGAGAGGTAGAGGTTGCCGGAGCGGGAAACCCAGTTTCGTCCCTGCCGGCCGCGGCTGGCGGACTGGGTTTCGGCGACGACGACGGTACCTTCGTCGGTGCCCCGCTCGGCGCGAAGCTTGGCCTCGTCCATGGTGGAGCCTACTTCGTGGAAGAAGAGAAGCCGCTTGCCGACGATGCGGGTGAACAGGCCGCCCCGCAGAGTCTCTGAAACCACGTTTCCAGGCATTGCTTTCTCCCTGCCATTCGGCTGAACAGCTGAACCTGACCTCGATGACAACTGGCTGATTATCTCCGGCAACCGCAGACCACTACTGAATATCGTCATCCCTGCCACCTCACTACCCGACTATGGCGATTCTACCTGTTTCCCGACAAGGGCGCCCTTTAACGCAGAGGCGCATAGACCGCAGAGTTTCACGGAGATACTCGGGAGGACTACCTCACCAACCGTGCTCCACCTTGTCGTTGAGAATGTTGACCAGGTCGGCGACGGGCACCCGGACCTGGTGCATGGTGTCGCGGTCGCGAATGGTTACCTGCTGGTCGTCGATGGTGTCGAAGTCAACGGTAACGCAATAGGGCGTGCCGATTTCGTCCTGGCGGCGGTACCGCCGGCCCACGCTCTGGGCATCGTCGTACTGGGTGCTGAAATGACGGCGGAGCAGGTCGTGGACATTGCGGGCCGTGGGCGCCAGGCGGGCGTTGCGGCTCAGGGGCAGCACCGCCACCGTGATGGGGGCCAGCTTGCGATGCAGGTGGGATACCACGCGAACCGTGTCGCCATCGGGCTCCTCGTCGTAGGAGTCCAGCCAGAAGGCCAGGGTGGCCCGGTCAACACCGCCGGAGGGTTCGATGACGTAGGGCAGGTACCGCTCACGGGTCTCCTCGTCGAAATAGGTCAGGTCTTCACCGCTGGTCTCGGCGTGGCGCGCCAGGTCGAAGTCGGTGCGGTCGGCGATGCCCTCCAGTTCGCCCCAGCCCCAGGGGAAACGGTATTCAATGTCGTAGGTGTCCCTGGCGTAATGGGCCAGTTCGTCGGGGTCGTGGCGGCGCAGGCGCAGGTTTTCCTTGCGGATGCCGTACTTCACGTACCAGTTGAAACGGTCGTCCACCCACTGCTGGAGCCATTCTTCGTCGGTGCCGGGCTTGACGAAGAACTCGACCTCCATCTGCTCGAACTCCCTGGTGCGGAAGGTGAAGTTCCCGGGGGTGATTTCGTTGCGGAAGGCCTTGCCAATCTGGCCGATGCCGAAGGGCAGCTTCTTGCGGGAAGAGTTGAGAACATTCTGGAAATTGACGAATATGCCCTGGGCGGTTTCGGGGCGCAGGAAAACCTCGTGGCCGGTGTCCTCCACCGGGCCCATGAAAGTGCGGAACATCAGGTTGAAGCGGCGGGGTTCGGTGAACTCGCCGCCGCACTGGGGGCAGTTTATGGTTTCAAGCTGGTCGGCGCGGAACCGCAGGTGGCACTCACGACATTCGACGAGGGGGTCGGAGAAGTTCTCGACGTGGCCGCTGGCGACCCAGACCTGGGGGGCCATCAGGATAGCCGCATCCAGGCCGACCATGTCGTCGCGGCCGACGATGACCGACTGCCACCAGGCCTCCTTGACGTGACGCTTGAGTTCGACGCCCAGGGGGCCGTAGTCCCAGGTGGAAGCCAGGCCGCCGTAGATTTCGCTGCTCTGAAAGACAAAGCCCCTGCGCTTGGAGAGGGACATTATCTTGTCCATATCGGCATAGGGAAGGGAACGTGGCAAAAGGCAACCTCGGTTGGGCAGGGTGGGCCGGCAACGGGTACCGGTCGAATTTCACAGTTACAGGAAAGAGGTTACCAATTTAGTTATGTGATGTAAAGGAAGAGCCAGTGCGGGAACAGGGCGGAGCGCTCAGCTGTATGATCGCATAAACTTCTTCAACACAGCGACGCAGAGAGCGCAGAGTTTCTCAGAGTCGATCCGCGCCGCTTTGCGTTATCTTTGCCTCTGTGGTTCAGGGACTCATTCAGGGGTATCACAGGTCAGGCCATCGTACACTCGGCGCATTTCCTCCGCGCCGCCGGGGCCTGTTCCATCCGCCGCCGACCCCGCCGCGGGCAACTCCCGCCTTACGGCATCGGCCAGGCTGTCGGCGCGCAGTTCCTCCAGCTTCAGGTAGCGGGCGCCCATGGCCTCCGCCAGGGGCCGGGCCATCTGCAATTTGATGAAGTCCAGTTCGGTGTCAATCACGACGGTGGTGATGTGCTTGTCCTCGAAGATGGAAGCGAAGCCGCGGGCTTCATCCACTGCGTTGGCGCCGCCGCCATCCAGGGCGACGTTGGCCCTGCCATCGGAAAGCAGGACAACCAGGGGCAGCACGTTCCTGTCCTTCATCCGCTCCGTTTCCAGGGTTTCCAGGGCGAGGTAAAGGCCACGGGACAGGGGGGTGCGGCCGCCGGTAGGCATATCCTGGAGATAGAGTTGGGCCAGGTCCACGCTGTTGGTGGGTGGGAGCAGCAGGTCGGCGCCGGTACCGCGAAAACCGATCAGGGCGACCCGGTCGCGCCGCTGGTAGGCGTCGAGCAGGAGGGACAGGACGGCGCCCTTGACGGCCACCATCCGGCGCTGGGCGCCCATGGAGCCGCTGGCGTCCACCACAAAGAGAATCAGGCTGCCGGTCCGGGTCTCACGCACTTTTTCCCGCACGTCCCAGGGTTCAATGAGGAGGCTGGCGGCGCCTGAATCCTCGGGCAGAGCGTCCCGCCGGCGCAGCTGGAAGGGCGCGGCGGCGCGGAGAGTGGCGTCCAGGGCCAGGTCGGTGACGGGCCCCTGGGGCGGCTGGGCGCGGACGTAGCGGCCGGCGCTGGTGCCACTGACAGTGGCGGCGCGGCGGCCGGAAGAGGGACGCTCGCGGCGGTCGGGCGGCGGCAACAGGATGGACTGGATGGAGTAGGGATCGCCCGTTTCGAACCACTGGTCCTCAGGACCGGCGCCGGACTCGGGGGACTCGTCCTCCTCCTCGTCGCCTAAGCCAGGGGGGTCGGAATCATCCTCGTTGCGATCCTGTGACGAAGACTGGCTGTCGTCCCGGGGTTCCCGGTTGTGAGGCTGGTCCTGGTACTCTTCGAGCATATTGTCCAACTGCTCGGTAACCAGGTGGGGCTGCTGGAAGGGCTGGCGGCGCTGGCGGTGGAGCAGGGCCAGCAGGGCAGCCTCCCGCACGTCCTCCACGTCCACCTCGGTGCGGCCGTCGTAGGCGGCGATGGTGCTGGCGGTCTTGTACATGACGATGTCGCCGCGCAGGCCGTCCACCTGGTACTCGGCGCAGATGTCGGTAATCAGGCCCAGGATATCGTCGCTGACGGTAACCTGGTCCAGCAGGGCGCGGCTACGGAGCAGGCGCTGCCGTTCCTCTTCCTCTGCCGCATCCCACTGTTCCATGAAGGCAATGGGGTCGGCCTCGTAGGCCATGCGGCGGCGGACCACTTCCCGCCGCTCCCCGGCGGGCATTATCCCGTCCACCTCAACGGCCAGGCCGAACCGGTCCAACAACTGGGGACGGAGGTCGCCCTCTTCCGGGTTCATGGTGCCTACCAGGATGAACTCGGCGGCGTGGCTGACGGAGATACCCTCCCGTTCCACGTAGTTGCGGCCCATGGCCGAGGCGTCCAGCAGCACGTCCACCAGGTGGTCGTTGAGCAGGTTGACCTCGTCGATGTAGAGAATGCCGCGGTGGGCGGCGGCAATGAGGCCGGGCTCAAAGCTCTTGGTACCGGACTTGATGGCCTGTTCGATGTCGAGGGAACCGACCAGGCGGTCTTCGCTGGCGCCCACGGGCAGGTCCACGATGCGGACCTGGTGGCTGACGGGGGGATTATCGTTGCTGCCGGTTTCGCACCACTGGCACAGGCCCTGGCGGGCAGCGGGGGAGCAACTGTAGGGGCAGCCCTGGAGCACCGTAACCTGGGGCAGCAGGGCGGCAAGGGAGCGAACGGCAGTGGACTTGGCGGTGCCCTTCTTGCCGCGAATGAGAACACCGCCAATGCGGGGATTGACGGTGTTGAGCAACAGGGCCCGTTTCATGGCCGTCTGCCCGACGATGGCGGTGAAGGGAAAGGACGGTTCTCGGTTGGGCTGGGTCAAGTATATTCCTCC
>CAZPMU010000025.1:0-2945 GCA_964587795.1 uncultured Dehalococcoidia bacterium
TAAGGGCCAGCATCATGATGATGCTGGCCCTCGGTTTGCCTGATCCGGGCGAGCCCGGGGAAGGGGACTAGATGTAGTCAGCGTCCTCGTCCATCATGCCGACGTTTTCGGTGGCCTGGAAGATGGACTTGAGGATGCCGTCCTTGAGCTCAGCCAGCATTTCGTCGCTGACCTCGCCGCCGGTGGCCAGAGCCTGCTTCTTGAAGGTCTCGAAGGCGTGCTCGTCGGTGCCGCCGTGAGGCATATCGAAGAAGTTGGCGTCGAAGACGGGCATTTCGCCGGGGCCGAAGTAGCCCTTGCCTTCCAGGGTGTAGCCTTCGAGGTCGTGGGTGCCCTTGCCCAGTACCTGACCGGTCTCGGCATAGTGGTCCATGACGTTCTTGAGGCCATACTTCTGGATGGGGCAGACCTTCATGCAGATGCCGCAGCCCAGGTAGCGGGCCATGACGGGGCGGCAGCGCTTGAAGTAGAGCTTGTTCTTCTCAATTCCCCGCCACCAGATCTTGTCGCGCATGAGGGCGCGGCCGGGGCAGCGGTTCACGCAGACCTGGCACACCTGGCAGAAGGCGTGGATGCCGTAGTCCACGGGCTTGTCGTAGGTGACGTTGGCGTCGGTGGTGAGACCGACCAGGCGGCAGCGGGAGCCGACGTGGGGGGTCAGCAGGTAGCCGCAAGCGCCCAGCTGGCCGGTACCGGCGGCGACGTGCATGGGGATGTACGGGCCGGCGGAGTCGCCGGAGCCCATTACCTGCGCGTGGTAGCCCAGGCTGCGGATGTAGTTACCCAGTTCCAGGGCCGCGGCGCCTTCCGTCCGGTAGGTGCTGGAGTGCACGATCTCGGCGTCGACGCTGGGGATGGTCTGGGTGGGCTCGAAGTCCTGCTCGTAAGCCAGGGCGACGAAGTGGGGATAGTAAACCGTGCTGCCCTTCTTGCTCTGGAAGGTGTAGCGGTGGTCAAAGGCGGTGATACCGACTTCGACGAACCCCAGTTCGCGGGCCTTGGTCTTGATCAGCTCGCTGATGTCTTCGCCGGTGGGCTCAGCGGTGGGCTCCAGGTCGGCGGTCATGCGGCAAGCCATGATCAGGGGCCGGTTGAGCTTTTCATGCTCCTTCCGGATTTCACGCATTTCGGCGTGCTGGTCGCGGAGGGAGTTGGCCCAGTCACGGGAGGCGCGCTCGGTGATGTTGATGGATTCCAGCGGATATTCGCGGGCGTACCAGTCAACTTCGCGCTGAGTCATGGGGATACCAGGAGTGGTTTCCAATTCCTCGGGGATGGGAATAGTTACTTCGGCTTCGCCCAGGTTCCGGCCCGGACGGGTAACCTCGTGCCCGATCTTAAGCATACTGCTCCTCCTAAAAATTTGCTCACAGGTAGGCAACTTTATGGTCGTTTACGAAAGATAATCCTTCTCCCGTTAATTGTCAACATTTGCAATCAACAATCGATACACGATTAGCACCGGGTAACAAGGGTTACGAATTACGTCAATATCTTTGGCCTAAAGGCGTATTCCGGCAATGGCTTAAACGGTTGCCGCCGGGCCTCCCGGTCACCCGAAACCGGGGCCGGGCGCATCGGGTCCGTCGGGTCCATCGGGTCCAACTGAGCCGTCGCCGTGGGCGACGCTGGAGGCTGGGGCTTCTCTTCTGGCCGGTGGTTCCTGACGCGACCGGCCAAGGGACGGGCTGCCGGTCCCGTCCGAACCGGCGGCGTCGGCGGCAGCCTGGGCAGGAACCGAGTAGTGCGCCTGGCCGGCAAAGTTGATGGTGCGCATGGGGTAGTTGATGACTATTCCTTCCTCCCGGAAACGCTGCTGCACCATGCGAATCAACTCGGACTGCACCTCGAAACTGGCCAGGCGGTCGCGGGCCTGTATAAACAGATAGAAGGTGATGTTGGAATCATCGAAGGACTCGTAGGCAAAGTAGGCGCCGTACTCCTTTACTGCCCGGGGGTCTGTATCCAGGAGTGTATCCATCTCCTCCCGGCAGACCTGTTCGACCCGGAGCAGGTCGCTGTCGAGGCTGACGCCGCAGGTGAGGTAGATGTTGACGGCCGGAATGGGGCCCTGGTAGTTGGTGATGATGGTTTCGGCGAAGCGGGAGTTGGGCACCACCACCAGGTTGTTGGTCCAGGTGCGAAGGCGGGTGCTGCGCCAGCCCACGTCGATGACATAGCCGGCCACGCCGTTTTCCAGTTCGATGTAGTCGCCGTGGGTCACCACGCCTTCGGTCATGACGTAGGTGCCAGCGAAGAGGTTGGCCAGGGTGGGTTGCAGGGCCAGGGCCACCGCCAGGCCGCCCAGGCCAAGGCTGGCGAGAATGGGACTGATGTTGATGTTCAGCAGGTCGAGCACCAACAGCACACCCATGGCGTAGACCAGGCCAGTGGCAATACGCCGGAGCATGGGCATGATGCGGTCGTCCAGGGTGGAAGGGGTATGAGGCGCAATTTCGTCGTAATACCAGGTGAAGAGAGCGGATACGACCCCGGTGGCGGCCAGGATGCCCAGGAGCAGGCCGATGATACCGGCGACTCGGTCGATGGTGTGCCGCACGGTAAGGTCGTATTCAAAGGGAATGACCAGGGAAAGGTAAAGACCGCCCACCAGGATTCCCAGGGTCAGGGGGCGGCGAAAGGCCCGGACCAGGCTAACATCCAGGTTGGTGGGAGTGAAGTTGGTGAATCGCAGGGCTATGGGGTAAATGACCTTGTGAACAAGAAAGGCCAGGACAGCCGCGGTTATGAAAATGGATATGGTAGCAGCCGGCAGCCAAAGCTGAGTGGCCAGTCCCAGTTCCGTAAGCCAGGGTTCCAGAAAATTCATCAATATTCTCCGCGTTACCCGCCCCTGCAGAACATACCGGCGGGAAGAATGGGCAATGAAGGCAGGGTGTTCTTCCCTGCGAAAATTATATCACCGGGCTATGCGGCGTCCGGCG
>CAZPMU010000025.1:3045-10810 GCA_964587795.1 uncultured Dehalococcoidia bacterium
GGCAGGGTGTTCTTCCCTGCGAAAATTATATCACCGGGCTATGCGGCGTCCGGCGACGAGGCGCCTTTGGCTTAGCTTTTTTATCCACGAAGGACACGAAGGGTCACGAAGAGTGGAGTTTTTTCAATAATCGTTCCATTTGGTTCCATTTTGGCCCGTTTTGGGGGTTTTATCCACGAAGGACACGAAGGACACGAAGGGTGGATTTTTTCAATAATCGTTCCATTTGGTGCCATTTTGGCCCGTTTTTGGGGGTTCTATCCACGAAGGACACGAAGGGTCACAAAGGGTGGATTTTTTCAATAATCGTTCCATTTGGTTCCATTTTGGCCCGTTTTTGGGGGTTCTATCCACGAAGGACACAAAGGGTCACGAAGAGTGGAGTTTTTTCAATAATCGTTCCATTTGGTTCCATTTTGGCCCGTTTTTGGTTTTGTCCCAGGGATAGGCGAACACCCGGGCCCGCCCCTGGGATGGAGCGTGGGGTTGATGGCAACATGTTCTTAATGGTGGAGATGGGTTATGCGGGGTGGCAAGGGGATGATGACAGCGGAGAGGCCGCTCTCCTTGAGTGGCGGGGGTTGCGATTTCAGCAATCGGCGGTTCGATTAACAGGCACAGTACAGCAAGAATATTCCAGGATTGTTACAGGATTTGACGATTCCACATTACACAGGCTAATATTACCTTAACATTTTAGAAATTAACATTTAACTTTTTCGTAATTTGCGGTTAATACCTGACGCATATTCTCAATATCAGAGTAACTGTTAAACAACGAAGGAGGAAGGTATGAATAATTTAGCTTCCACCTCCAGCATCAAGGCAACCCGAGAAGAAGACTCAGTGGTCCTTCACTGGGGCGATGGAGAGGAAACTTCCTTTTCCCACAACTGGCTGAAGGAAAATGCGCCGGAGAACCACCATCCCCTGACGGGCAAGAAGCTGGCGTCCTTCGCCGATCGCCAGGACGAGTTCAGTCCCTGGTCGGTGTGCATCGAATACGACGAGACGCTGGTTATTTCGTGGGCCGGAATGCGGGAAGTAAGCCGGTTCTCGCTGGATGAACTGCGGGGCGCCTACCTTATTGCTGATAGTCCCGAGCTGGTGCTTTTGGCGGACTAGCGGTATCAATCGGGTGGCCTGCTCCTTATAATTTGAGGCGGTGTCGGGGCCTCCCATTCGGGCCAGGAGTAACCGGTGACCATCAACAGCCAACGATCAACAAGTGACCAGTAGGTGTTGACCGCCAGCGAGTGAAGCAGGTTACTGTCAGCAAGTAGCTATCAGCAAATAACCGTCGGCAGGTAAGTACCAGCAAGTGACCATTTGCAACTGACAATCAGCAAGCCCCGGGCCCGCCGGTCCTGGGCAGAGGGTAAAGTGGCGGAACGCTCAGTGCTCGTCGTTGAGGACGAGGAAAATCTCCTGGAAGCCCTGCGCTACAACCTGGAGCGGGAGGGTTACCTGGTCCACACCGCCACAGACGGCGGAGAGGGCCTGGAAATGGCCCGGAAGCTGAACCCCTCCCTGGTACTGCTGGATATAATGCTCCCGACATTGGACGGCTTTGAGATCTGCCGCATCCTGCGCCGGGAGACGGAGATCCCGATTCTCATCCTCACCGCCAAGGGTGAAGAGGTTGACCGGGTGGTGGGGCTGGAACTGGGCGCCGATGACTACATAACCAAGCCCTTCAGCATACGGGAACTGGTGGCCCGGGTGCGGAACACCCTGCGGCGCACCAGGCACCTGGAAGAAAACCAGCTTGCCTCTGACGAAGAGCAGAACTTCCGGATCGGCAACCTGGAAATAGACCTGAACAGCCACGTGGCCCGGCTGGCCGGCCAGCCCCTTAGCCTTAAGCCCAAGGAGTTTGACCTGCTGGCCCTGCTGGTGGCCAACAAGGGCAGGGCCTTTACCCGGGACCAGATACTGGAAAAGGTGTGGGGATACGACTACATCGGCCAGACCAGGACGGTGGACGTCTACATCAGCTGGCTGCGGGAGAAGCTGCAGGCAGACCCCACGACCGCCCGCAGCATCGTCACCATTAGAGGAGTGGGCTATCGCCTGGACGGATGAAGTTCCATGGCTCCCTGATCTGGCGCGTTTCCCTCATTTACGCGGCCCTGACCCTCATTTCCCTGGCCGTGCTGGCTTTCTTTTTGACCACCACCATCCGCAACCAGGCCGCAGCCGACCTGGAAGAGCAGAAGATACGCCAGGCATTGCTGGCCGCCGAACTGGCGCTGCCCCACCTTTCCAATACCGCAGGTCTGCTCCCTTCGCCTGACCTCTCTCCCCTGGGCCATACCTTGTTCCGCCAGGTAGATGGGCCTGTAGCCATTCTGAATGCAGACGGGGAGGCGCTGGCCCATAGCACGATGGGCGGCATTTCCGCCGCCGGCCCAGTTGAGGGAGTTGAACTGGCGGCGGCCCGCCAGGGGGTCGTCAGCCAGGTAGCGCGCTCGGGTAACAGCGACCAGCCTGAAGTGCTTTACACCACAGCCCCATTGGTGAGGGACGGCCGCCTTCTGGGAATGGTGAGGCTGGCAACTCCTATCGACGGCTCCTCGGGCAGCCTTACCCTGGTTCAGGCTTCCCTGGTCATCTGGAGCGTCATCGTTGGTGGGCTGACCATGCTGTTTGGCTTCTGGGTGGCGCGTTATTCCACCCGGTCAGCGGGTTCAGTCCGGGCCGTGGCGGAAGCCTCGCGGCAATTGGAACAGGGCGACTACGACCACCGGGTTCCCGCCGGCGGTTACGACGAGACCCGCCAGCTTACCGATTCATTCAACCGCATGGCCGACGCCGTCAGGGGCGTTGTGGGCCGCCTGTCTTCGGAGCGGGACACCCTTTCGGCGGTGCTGGCAACCATGGCCGACGGGGTGGTGGTAATCGACCCCGCGGATCAGGTTACGCTGCTCAATCCCGCCGCCCGCGACCTGCTGGGAATTCGGGCCCAGCAAATTGAGGGGGTCCGGTTTGTGGAACTGGTGCGGGACAACGAGATTTTCCAGGCCATAAACCGGTGCCAGGAAGAGCAGTGCCGCCAGCAGATAGATGTTTCGCTGATACTGCCGCTGAGGTATTTGAGCGTAATAGCCACGCCGCTGGAGAACAACGGGGGGGTGCTGTTGACCCTGCACGACCTGACGCGGATGCGGCAGGTGGAGACCAGCCAGCGGGAGTTTGTCAGCAATGTTTCCCACGAACTGCGCAATCCCATGGCATCCATCAAGGCCATGGTGGAGACGCTGGAGTCGGGGGCAGTGAACGACCCGCAGGTGGCGCTGGACTTTCTGTCGAGGATGCGGGGCGACGTGGACCGGATGAACGGCCTGGTAAACGACCTGCTGGAACTGTCGCGAATGGAGAGCGGCCAGTTCAAGATAGATGCGGAACCCATGGCCCTGGCGCCGCTGGTTCACGGGGTGAAGAAGCAGTTTGGAGCGGCGGCGGAGGCCCAGGAGGTTGCCCTGGTGGAGGTACTGGCGGAGAACCTGCCGCCGGTTATGGCAGATGGGGAGAAGCTGACCCAGGTATTTGTGAACCTGGTGGAAAACTCCCTGAAGTTCACGCCGCCCGGGGGAGAGATACGAATTGGGGCAGAAGCGGAAGAAGAGCACGTAAAGATAGTATTGAAGGACACGGGCGTTGGCATTGCGCCGCAGCACCTGCCCCACATATTTGAGCGGTTTTACAAGGTGAACCGGTCGAGGCGGGACAGCGGCACCGGGCTGGGGCTGTCCATCGTGAAGCAACTGGTGGAGGCGCACGGAGGGCATATAACCGTGGAAAGCAAGGAGGGCGAGGGCTGCTCCTTTACCTTTACCGTACCGCGCGCGCCATGACACGAACCCGGACTATGGAAGCAGACGGGAGTGTCCCGTCCACCTTCTTTCATTCCAGTCCGTTGTTCACCGCAGAGGCATGGGGACCGCGGAGTTGAACACGGAGTCTCCGCTTGCGGGGCCTCTCGGTCCCGGTGGAACCTTCCCGGGGGTAAAGTCAGTCGCCGGCCAACGCTGCCGGAATGTCTTCTACGCTGAAGACGATGGAATCCACGGCCTTGTGCATGATGTCGGGGGCGTCCCCGTCGTGCCAGAGAAGGACGGTGCGCTTGCCGGCGCCAATACCGTACCCCAGTTCCAGGTGGGCGGAGCGGCCGCAGGGAAGGACGCAGACCACGGCGTCGCACTCCACCAGGGCATCCATATCGTTCTGGAAAATTGAGCGTATTTTGGGCTCGTTCAGGAAATCCAGCAACTGGCCGGAGGCCATTTCAACGGGGCTGGAGTCGGAGACGCCCTGGCGGCGGAAGTCATAAACGTCGTGGCCGGCCCGGCACAGAACCTTGACCACATCCGGATAGACCTCGTTTTTCCAGGAACTGGCCACGTACACCTTCATACAACCTGACCTGCGGTGGAATTTGCAGGGCGATTATACGGGAAGGCAGGGAGTTTGTCTGTGGGGGATGGGGCCAGTAAGTGTCGCCGCTTACATTTTACGGAGAACATTTCGCCTTGAGCTTGCCGAAGGCCCTGGAATTTTGACCGGAGAAGATGGCTGGGGCCCCACGACGCGGTTGCAGGGTGGCATTTTAGATGCTTCGGCAAGCTCAGCATGACATTGACTTAAGGCGCGATTGCCCCGGGCTTTAGCCGAAGTAGTCGGCCAGGGCCAGCACCATGCTGCCCATGTGGGGATGTTCCGGTTCCACGTCCACGGGGATGCCGGCCTCCAGCAGGCGGCGGGTGCAGACCGGGCCCACGGAGGCCACGGCGGCGGCGCCGGTTTCCCTGACTTTTCCAGCGGAATCCGCCGAGCCCAGGGCGGCGCGCAGGGAAGCCTCCCTGCCGGCCCTGGCGGCGATGGTCAGGAGGTTGCCGACCTGGGGCCGGCTGGTAAAGGCAATGGCGTCTATGCTTCCGGCGGCCAGGTTGTCCATCAGGTTAAGCACCGGGGTCTCGTCTTCCGGCAGTCCCCAGGTGTAGAGGGTGACCTCCCGTACCTGGGCGCCCTTTTCCTGCAGATGGGACACCAGGGGGCGGTTGGGGCCGCCGTAGTGCTGCAGGGCCACCGCCTTGCCGGACAGGTCCCAATTTTTCAGGGAGTTGACGAGGTCGGCAGTGGTATAGGGTTCCGGGGGCATGACGTCGATGTGGATTTTGTGCTGGCGGAGGACGCGGGCCGGCTTGGGGCTGCGGGCAATGACGGTGAGTTGGTCGAGAGCATGGATGAACTCCGCCTCCCGGCCCATGGCGGCGGCGGTGGAGACCAGGGCCTGGGTGCCGACGCCGGTGAGGAGGGTAACGGCGTCGATGCGCCCGGCGCAAACGTCGTGAACCAGTTGCTGCACCTCGGGGCTGTCCTTGAGGTACACCTCCTGCAGCACGGGCGCTGGGCAAGGCACGCCGCCGTGGCGCTCAATGAGCCCGGCCATCTCGGAAGTCATGCGGGCTTCCACAAAGGCAATGGTCCTGCCATTCAAAGAGGCCAAATTCTCACACCCTGACGAAAAAATAACCACGAAGGACACGAAGAACCACGAAGCTAACTATCTTCAATTCTTCGTGTTCCTTCGCGCCCTTCGTGGAAAAGAAACCAGTTAGACGGCGCACTCGCCTTCGCCCCGTTCCAGGACGTAGTTGTTGGTGCGTTCCCAGTCCACATACAGGTCGCCGCCCACTTCCCCACTGGTGGCGGACTGCTGGATGGCGGCGGCCACGGCGGTCAGTTCCTCCACGCCCACCCGGTCGAGGAAGGCATTGAAGCTCTCGCCGTCCTGGCGGTTGTCCCTGTAGTAGGTGGCGATTTCGCGGACCATGCGCGGGGCCAGCTTGGCAGGAACCTTGACCTTGGGGATGCGGGTCCCGATGCGGGAGTCCTCGACGCGGTTGTCGCCGTAGTTGCCGCCCAGGAACATTTCGTAGGCGGGTATCTGGCTGCCGTCGGGGCCCTTGATGGCCGCGCCGTGGAAGCCTATGTTGGCGATGTGATGCAGGCCGCAGCCGTTGGGGCAGCCACTCATCTTGATGCGGATCTTCTTGACGCCATCGTCCTCCATCAGGCCATTCCAGGTGCCAAGTTCATCGCGGATGGCCCTGGCCAGGCCCATGGAAGAGGTAATGCCCAGCTTGCAGCTATCGGTGCCCGGGCAGGAGACGACATTGCTGATGTGATGGGCGCCGGGTTCGTTCAGGCCAATGGCGCCCAGGGCCTCCCAGACGTCGTTGAGGTAGCTGTCGGGCACATAGCGGAGGGCCAGGTTCTGTTCCTGGGTGGCGTTGGAGCGTCCGCCGGTGTAGCGGCGCAGGATGTCGGCCAGGCCCCGGAACTGGGCGGGAGTGAGGTCGCCGCGAACGGGCTTGACATAGACGATGTTGTAACCGGCCTGTTTCTGGGCCACCACGTTGGTCTCCAGCCAGTAGTTGTACTCACCGCTGCCGTTGCCGGAGCCACTGCCAGACCCGTGGGATGAGACGGCGGGAAGAGCGGGCGGAGTCTCCCGGTAAATCTCCTCGTCGGCGATGTAATCGTTGGGGTCTATGGGGCCGATTTCGGCCAGTTCCGCCTCCACCAGGTTGCGGAACTCGTCCAGGCCGATGCGGTCGATAAGGACCTTGAGGCGGGCCATCATGCGGTTCTTGCGCAGGGAATCGGCCTTGTCGAACACGGTCCAGACGGCCAGGGCCAGGCGCAGGTAGTCCTTTTCCGGCAGGAACTCGTACAGGGGCCTGGCCAGGCGGGGCATGATGGAGGTGCCGCCGCCCACGTAGACCTTGAAGCCACGCTTCTCCACGCCGTCGTCAATTCTCACCTGGGAAACATAGGTGAGGTCCTGGATGGCGGCGGCCACGGTATCGCGGCTGTCGATGCCGGTAAAGGCGGACTTGAACTTGCGAGGGAAGGACTGGGTGATGGGGTGGCGGACGCCGAACCGCACGTAGCCGGTCAAGTAGGGCGTGGGGTCGAAGATTTCTTCGGCGTCCACGCCGGCGGTGGGTGAACCGACGACGTTGCGGACGGTATTGCCGCAAGCCTCGCGGCTGGTGAGGCCCACAGTACCCAGCAAGCGCAGGACGTCGGGACACTCGGGCAATGGGATGTGGTGGAACTGGATGTTTTCGCGGGTGGTAATGTGACCCTTGCCCAGGGGGGCATAGTTCTGGGCAATGTCGCCCAGGACATCCAGGGCGTCGGCAGTGAGAATGCCACCGGGAATTTTTACCCGGATCATCTGCACGTCGGCCTGGCGCTGGCCGTACACGCCCTGGCGGAGGCGAAAGGGTGTAAATTCCAGGTTGTCCTGCTCGCCGGACTGGAACCGGGTCGATTCCGCCTCAAACCGCTGGACTTCGCTCTCCATGAAGGGGATAACGCCCGGCGCGGTCGAGGCCAGGTCAAGGCTCTCCCGGTAGATTTCCTCCTGGGTCTGCTGCGTAATGGTGGTCACTTCAGCCTCCTGCGAAGTAGGTTATCCCAATAATTGCTGGTTGCCCGTCCTCGAAAAACGTAGCCTGCACTGGGCACGAAAAAGCGCCCACCAAACGGCGATCGGCTTGGTGGGCGCAGGGTTGCCTGTAGGACGTGTTGACTTACCCGCTCCCTATGAGGGCGGACAAGTACAAGCGCAGATGCAGGTGTGGGTGTTGTTGACTAACATTGTCAGGAATTCTAATGGCGTTTGCCGGAGTTGTCAACAGGTTTTGATAATAATTCAGGGTTAACATTTGGGGATATGATGATGGGGGGG
>CAZPMU010000025.1:10910-34312 GCA_964587795.1 uncultured Dehalococcoidia bacterium
AACAGGTTTTGATAATAATTCAGGGTTAACATTTGGGGATATGATGATGGGGGGGTGGATGCGGGCTTTAGTGTAAGATGAGCGAATGCGAAAGTACATTTACGCGGATGAGGCGGGGAACTTTGATTTCAGCAACAAGTCGGGTGCGTCCCAGTACTTCATTTTGACAACTGTGTTGATTGAAGACCACCAGATTGAGAGTGAACTGCTGGATTTAAGGAGGGAGTTGGTGTGGGAGGGCTACAATTTGCCCGGACCATTTCACGCCACTACCGACCAGCAAGCAGTGCGAGACAGAGTCTTTGAACTGCTGTCCAATCATGACTTCCGGGTGGATGCGACAATATTTGAGAAGCGAAAGGTGTTGCCACGCGTTACTCTTGAAGAGGAAGACTTTTACAGATATGCCTGGTTCTACCACATGAAATATGTCGCGCGTCGGGTAGTAAACACTCCTGACGAATTGATGGTCATTGCTTCATCTATAGGTACCAAAAGAAAATTCATGAACTTTCGTTACGCGGTGCGGGAAGTAATTCACCAAACATCCCCGACCGGCAGCATTCGAGTCGACATGTGGCCCGCGGCGGTGGAACCTTGCCTGCAAGCGGCCGACTATTGTTGCTGGGCGATTCAAAGGAAGTGGGAACGGGGCGATTATCGCTCGTATGACCTGATTCGACCAAAAATACGGTCCGAGTACGACCAACTTGCCCAAGAGAGTAACGTCTATTACTGACAAAAAAATGGGCCGACTATCCGGAATTGCGCTCCGGAAGAGCCCCGGGGCTCTTTTCGCCGACCCTTTCGTTACGTTTTTAACTTATACGGCTACCCTTCAGTTGTCAATAGTTTAGCAGTGGCAGACCATGCAGGGATTCTTCCCTACCCCACCACCTGGGCAAGGCCGAAGTAAATCTCCTGAGGGTCCTTGAGGAAGACGAAGCGGATGTTGTCCACCTGGGTCAGGGGGAGGACCACTGCGGCGCCCATGCTTTCGGCCAGTTCCAGGCTGGCGGCGCAGTCGTCGACGCAGAAGTAGACGGACCAGTTGGGGGGAACTTCGCCCCATTCGGGTTTGATCTGCCTCATCCCGCCCACCGGGCTTTCGCCATTGGTGAATTCGTGGTATTGGCCGCCCTGGGGGTCGGGGTGGGTGACGGAGCGGCCCCAGCCGAAGACGCTGGCACAGAACGCGGCGGCGGCCTCGGTGTCGCAGGTGTAGAGCTCGTTCCAGCCCAGGGAACCGGGGGAGTAGATCAGCTGGGCGCCTATGTGTTCTCTTGGCTGCCACAGGCCAAATGCCGCGCCGGCGGGGTCGGAAGCGAAAGCCATCCGCCCGGCTTCAAAGACGTCGCCCGGTCCCATTATGAGAGACCCCCCGGCGGCGGCAACCTTTTCTACTGCCGCGTCCACGTCCGGCACGGAGATATAGCTGCTCCAGTGGGGATGGACACCCTCCACGTCCGGGCCCATTTCGTACAAGCCGCAGACATTCATTCCATTCTTCTGCATCATGGAATAGACCATTCCCTCGCCTACGGGGTTGTCAATAGCCGTCCAGCCCAGGAGGCGCGAGTAGAAACTCCTGGAGGCCTCGGCGTCGGTGGTGGACAGGTCAACCCAGCAGAAACTGCCGGGGGCGTGGCCGGTTACTTCAGGCATATTTGAAAGGCTTCCTTTCTGAAGATGAGGATGGGGCAGCGGCGGCGAATCGCGGCCAGCTGGCGCCCGCAAAACGGGATGGCTGGCCGGCAGCCGGGGGATTATACAACGTGGGACGGGAACATTGCTTATAGAGTAGTAGGCAGTTCAGGGCAGTTATATATTGAGGTGTCGTTCCGCCGCAGAGACACAGAGTACGCAGGGGAGCGCAGAGCCCCTCCTTCCAGTGCTGAGGATGCTGCGCCTCTGCGGTGAACAATGGGACGTATGTATGCAGTAAAGCGGGACGCAGTTAACTATGAATACCCTGGTCGCCGTTGGCAATGCCGACTGGCCCGGCCAGGTCAATCGCGTCTTATTTTCGCTGGTCACTCAATCAGGAAATCAATGCTGCCCTGAGCTTGCCGAAGGGGTCAAGATCTTACCGCAAAGCTTGGTTGCAAGTGCCAATGCTGGTTTGTGGGAGGGAGATTGGATTCTTCGGCTTCGCTCAGAATGACAGCCTTTGCCGTTCAGAATGACAGCCTTTGCCGTTAGGAACGGCGAGTTGTTAAGGCGCGATTGCCCTGCGCGCCCTGCCCGCCACTTTGCAAATCGGCTATAATGGCCCCGGATAGCGACTACAATCCTGAATACCCGGAGGGGCCTGAATGATTACCAAGTTTGGCAGCCTGTTTGCCGGGCACGTTGACTTTGAAGATATCGGGCTGGACGCCACCGCGCTTAATGACCGCTGGCTTCCCGACGAGCACCTGGCGACGGTCTTTGACAAGGCGGAGGCCATTGCCGGGGTGATGGACCGGCTGGACTACGAGACCTTCTGGATGGCCGAGCACCATTTCCAGCGGGAAGGGTACGAGTGCATCCCCAACCTGATGCTCTTTGCCGTCCACCTGGCCCACCTGACCAAAAAGCTGAAGATCGGATGCGGCTTCAACATCGCCCCCATGTGGAATCCCCTGCGCATGGCGGAAGACTATGCCACCGCCGACATTCTGACCGACGGTCGCGTGGTGTTCGGCGTGGGGCGGGGCTATCACACCCGCGAAGTGGAGACCTTCGACGCCCCCATTATTGACCAGGACGCCAACCGGGAGCTGTTCGAGGAACAGGTGGAGGTGATGTTCAAGGCCTTTAACGAACGCTCCTTCTCCCACCACGGCAAGCACTACAACATACCGCCGGACGTACCCTACCGGGGCTACGACCTGAAGGAAATTACGCTGGTTCCCCGGCCCAAATACCTGCCGGTGGAGTGCTACCAGCCGGTGGTGGGCGGCAGCCAGCGGGCCATGGACTTTATGGTCAAGCACGGCATAAAGGGGATGATTGGCGGTGGCGCGGCGGCGGGAGGCGCAACTATGGAGGTGGTGCGGCGATGGCGGGAAACCCTGGCCAATGCCGGCAAGGAGACGGAACTGGGCGGCGACCTGATAATAGGGTTCTCCATCCACCTGGCCGATACTGAAGAAAAGGCTATGAACGAGGCCAGGCTGTTCTTCGAAGAGAATATGAAGATGTTCGCGCCCCTGGGCTTTTTCCACGGCCTGTCGGATGAGCAGATGATTGCCCTGGGCGATCCTTCCCGGGCGCGCCTGGCCGGGCTGCCTACCATTGAGGACGGGGTACGGGCCGGTTCGTGGCTGTGCGGCCCGCCGGAACTGGTGGCGGAGAAGATCAATAACATACAGGAGATGTACCCGGGCCTGACCCAGATAAACGTCGGGTCGGTGGTGGGCACGCCGCAGAAGGTAATCCTGGAACAGCTGGAGTGGTTCGGCAAAGAGGTTATGCCCCAGTTCAAGGGGCAGGCCAATGTGGCCGTGCCGGCGGACGACTAGAGATTCAAGCTGAATCAGAGATAATGCAACGGTACACTCGTCACAGGCTCGGGGTGAGCGGTTCCGGAAACACGGGCCGCTTATGCTGGGACTGCAGAATTGCGATTGAATAGCAGATGCTGGAACACCTGGGAATAAGATGGGGGTACGTCTTCCTGCGGGGCGCGGTTTACCTTTCGGAAGACGACATGAAGGAGTTAATGACCACGGCGGTGGAGATGTACCTGCAGGATGAGGACCGGCGCACGGTAACGGGTTCGGAATTTGAGGGTACAGTGAGCACCGACCACAAGTACGAGGTGCTGGGTCATTTTGGCGGCCAGCGCTTCGACGTGGAACTGGACACGATCTACGGACGGGACAGCGCGTCCTTCCTGGTCAACGAGCAGACCAGGAGCCCCGGGCCCGCCTTTTCCGTCAACTGAAAGCGGGGTGGGCTGAATGTTCACTCCACCCCCTTCCTAACCTTCCCCCATCAAGGGGGAAGGGACTTTTCAGAGGTCCCTTTTCTCCACTGGCAACTCCTTATCACCCCGGACCGGTCAGCCTGGCGATGGCGCGCATGGTGGGGCCGCCGTTGCTCATGCGCTTGGCCTGCATGGGCTGGCCCTTGCCGCAGTTGGGGATGGGATTGACCTGTAAGTTGTTGCCCACGGCGTCGATGGACTGGAAGTAGCTGCGGGTATCGGCGGTTATGCCGCCGTCGCGGTAGAGGCGTCCCACCCGGCCGCGCTCAATCTCGTACACCTTCACCGCGGTGATGCGGAAGTTCTCCCGGGACTCGGCGATGGAAGGGGTGCGGTGGCCGACCAGGTAATAGCCCGAGTCCACTTCAGAAATGATGTCCCTGGGGTCGCGTTCCCCTGGAGCGAACACCGTGTTGGTCATGCGGACCAGGGGCGCCAGGTGGGCTTCAGTGGCGCGGGCCGAGCCGTTGGGGGCAACGCCGAGAATGGCCGCCGTCTGCCGATTATTGAGAAATTCCTCCAGCACACCGTCGCGGATGATGTAGGCGCGGCGACCCGGGGTGCCCTCGTGGTCGTAGCGGAAGGAACCGTAGCCTTCCATCAGCGGGTCGGAGTAGGCGGTGACCAGGGGAGAGGCAATCTGCTGGCCCAGCTGGTTGTCGCGCAGGTTCCTGAGGAACCAGGAGCGGCCGGCGTAGGCGGTTTCGTACTTGAGGGCGCGGTCGAGTTCGGAAGGGTGGCCCACCACTTCGTGGACCAGCAGGGTGTTGAAGTGGGGGTCGGTTACCACCGGTACCTCGCGGTCAGGGGGGCGCAGCGGCGGCGCGGCGGCCAGGTCGGAAGCATCCCGGCCCAGGTTGCGGCAGAAGGTCAGGTAGTCTGGCAGGTCTATGGGGCCGTTGTGGTAACCCCTGGTAAGAACCTCCCAGCCTCGCTGGTGGCCGGTGGAGTCGTAAAGCTCGTAGGGGCCGTGTTCGCCACCGCAGATTACGAAGATGAAGCCCTCGGTCTGGGCGAAGGACTGGTCTATATTGGCGCCCTCGGAGCTGATGAAGAGTTCCCGCAGCAGGAAGGTGCTGGTGGCAGCAGCGGTGAAGAGGGCGTTCCTGGCACGGCTTTCGGCCGCCTTGCAGCCATCCACCGCCAGGCGCACCGTGTCCTCCAGGGGAACGGTGAGGGGGTCAACATCCCAGGTGGCGGTGACGACGTCTTCGGCCACGGGAACCCGGGCCAGGAAAGTGTCGTCCAGGCTGTGGGCCACGGCCGGAAAGCGACGCCAGGTCTGGGACTTCTTGCGGGCGTTGGAGCGGGCGCGCTGGTGAGCCTGGCCAATACCTTCCCAAACTATTGATTCGATGCGGTCCAGGTCGGCGGGGCCCAGCACCTGGCCGTAGAAGCCGGCGGCGGACATTCGCTCCTGGGCGATGACCCGCACCCCGAAGCTGAAGGATATTTCCTCGGAACTGGCCTTTTCCACGCCATTTTCCGCCGCGCCGCGCTTTTCTTCCCTGACCTGGACACGGAGGTCGCAGTAGCGGAACCTGGGCAGGGACCTGGCTCGCCCGGTTACCAGCGAGAGCAGTTTGGGCCGGATAAGGTCCAGATCATCTACGGAAATGGTTTCGGCCATGGCGCTGCGCCTTACAGGACGGCCCCTGGATGTGTCTTGCTCCAGGGGCCGAATTAGTGGAGGTTTTCTATAGGGTAAAGCTCAAGCTGAGCATAGAACAAATGCTGCTGAGGAGCATTGGCTAACCGCCGCCTTCCGGATTATTTCCGGAAGGTGGGCGATGTGTGAAGTAGTCCTTCAACTCCGCAAACTGGCCGGACATATATGCCTGGCCCTGCTCCAAGTTGCGAATTCTTACGTCTTGCTGGGCGAAGCCCTGGGTCATTTCGGCCCGTAGCTGTGCGAAGCCCTGGGTCACTTCGGCCCGCAACTGTTCAATCCCGCGTTCCATTCGGTCTTCCAGCCGGTCTATTCGTTGGTTTGTCCGCGCCTCAGACCGATTCAAAAGCACAATTAAAAGCCCTACCAGCGCCAGGTTGGAGCTGAAGAGACCTATGCCAACCGAAATTATCCCAATCAGTTCAGGAGACATCGCCGACTTCTCTCTATAGCTTCGTGTCTACCCCTGTTCCGACTGCCAGGCGCGGGCGACGGCGTGGGATACGGCGGGAACCACGGCGGGGTCCAGCGACCAGGGGATGATGTTCTCGGCGGTGGGTTCGGCCACCAGGCCGGCCAGGGCCTCGGCGGCGGCGAGCTTCATGCGGGTGGTGATGCTGGTGGCGCGAGCGTCGAGTGCGCCGCGGAATACGCCCGGGAAGGCCAGGCTGTTGTTGATCTGGTTGGGGAAGTCGCTGCGGCCGGTACCCACCACCTTTGCTCCGGCCTCTTCAGCGGCGGCGGGCCAGATTTCGGGAGTGGGGTTGGCGGCGGCCAGCACCACGGGGTCGACGGCCATGGAGCGCACCATGTCCTGGGTCACCGTGTCTCCCACCGAAAGGCCGATGAAAACGTCCGAGTCGCGCATGGCGGCGGCCAGGTCGCCTTCCAGGTTGTCGGGATTGGTGATGTCAAGCATTTCCGTCTTGATGGGCGTAAGGTCGGTGCGGTTGCGGTGGATGATGCCCTGGCTGTCCACCAGGATGATGTTCCTCGCGCCGTAGTCCATCAACAGCTTGGTGGAGGCGATGCCACCGGCGCCGGCGCCGGAGAAAACGAACCTGGCATCCGAAATGGGCTTGCCCACCACCTGCAGGGCGTTGATGATGGAGGCCAGTACCACAATGGAAGTGCCGTGCTGGTCGTCGTGAAACACGGGAATGCCCAGGTCCTGAAGGCTCTCCTCGATCTCAAAGCAGCGGGGGGCGGCAATGTCCTCCAGGTTGATGCCGCCAAAGCAGGGAACCAGATTACGCACCGTCTGTATGATGGAGGCGTTGTCCTGGGTACCCAGGCAGATGGGGAAGGCATCGACGTCGGCCAGGCCTTTGAAAAGGATGGACTTGCCTTCCATGACGGGCAGGGCGGCCTCTGGGCCGATATTGCCCAGGCCAAGCACTGCGGAACCGTCGGTGACCACGGCCACGGTATTGCCCCGGTTGGTCAGCGCATAGCTTTCCGACTTGTCCTTGTCAATGGCCAGGCACACCGACGCCACGCCGGGGGTGTAGGCAATGGAAAGTTCCTCCATTGTCTCCACCTTCATCTTGGATGCGATGCTTATCTTGCCGCGGCTGGCCCGATGGCGGTTAATGGCTTCCACTCCGTAGTCCATCATATTCTCATCCCACCTGAAAAGTTGTTAAGCAACGCCCGCCGGTGACAACAGCATACGGCGCGTCGCTCTCTCGTTAAACTGGACTTGCCAATTATAAACCCAAAAGCAAGTTTGTGGGGAAAACGAACCGGCGACAAATAGAAGTCACCCAAGACTGTCTGACCTGGGTCACATTCATGGCTGCAGGGCCCGCCGGTAGGTCAACTGCACCATTCCGCCGGAGAATGAGAGGGTCTCCACCAGTTCCAAATTTACCTGGGGGGTCGGTGGGGGAAACAGGGGAATGCCCTCTCCCAGAATAACCGGCATGACCGTTACTATGAACCGGTCAACCAGGTTATGCCTGAGAAACTCCTGTATCAGCAGTCCGCCGCCGATGAGCCAGATGTGCTTATGGGAGGCGGTTTTCAGGCGGGCGACAAATTGGGGGATGTCGGCGCCATCCACAAATTCCACGTTTTCGTCCCGCTGGCCGGCCCTGGTGCGGGAAAAGACGTATCCTGCGGTCCCTGGATATGGGTAATCCACGTCGAAAGTCAAAAGCTGCTCATAGGTGGCCCGTCCCATCAACACTGTTCCAATGCCGGCGTAGAACTCCTCGTAGCCAAAGTCTTCCTGGTCGCCATTTTCCTGAACGGCAACCTCGTCCAGCCAGTCCACGGCGCCGTCGGGACGGGCAATGTAGCCGTCGAGGCTGGAAGCTATGTAAAGAATCACTTCAGGCACGTAACAACCTCGCTGGCGGCGCCAGAGTGTCAGGCTTGTCGATTCGGGCGGTATTGAAGCGCGACCCGAATGTTCCACCAGGTGATAAAGGGCGTTATGACCAGGGTGGGCAGAATCCAGGCCAGCCAGGGGGGATTTGTCTCCACGTTGACCACCAGCACAGCAGTAATGGTGGCGATGGTGCCGGCCAGCATGCCGGTAAGGTGGCGCGATATACGCCGCCCCCCTGTGGCCCGTCGCTGGAGGTGGTACAGACCGTCGACCACGCCGAGGGCAACGGCAATACCCGCGAACACGGTCATGGTAATCCACTGGGAATCGCCTGACCCGGCCAGCATCCCGGCGTAAACTCCCATGCCCAGGCCCGTGGTAAGCACTATGGCCGTAGCGGCCCAGTCAACGGCGTGTGGATGGCCCCGCCGGTTGCGGGCAAATCGCCACCCGGCGAAGACCAGGTAAAGGCTGAAGAAGGCGATAAGCAGCAGGAAGATACTGGCACCCAACAGGGCCAGGGGCACCGCCGTCAGAAATACCAGGGCCATGGCGATGGCGTAAACTCTCCCGGACATGATGTGCCATTTCTCTCCCTTGGGAGTGAAAACGGCGATGGCGGCGGTGAGCAAGGCAAGGGAACCGGCGCCTATGTGGAGAGCCAGGAGGACGGAAGCTAACAAGGGTCGCTCCTTGTAAGGAAGCTGGTATGAATGGGTTGGGCTGGAAACAGAACGATTCTATGGCCCGCCCGGATGGGGAGGAGCTTGTTGCCGCTGCCGGCGTATTACCACGGTGTCGCAGATGAGGTCGTGGAGGCCCCGGCGGTCAGCGCGGAACAGGACTACCAGGAAGATGAAACCCAAGGTAAGGTTGGCGGACAAGGCGGTGATGAGGTGGCGGGCGAGGGCCCGGACGAAACCCACGCGGGAGCCGTCAGTCCGCACCACGTAAAGGCCGAAGGCGCGCTTGCCCACCGTGGTGGCGAAGTAGGTTATCAGGGCCGTATCGTAGGCCATGGTGAGAAAGAGGACCAGCACCTGCAGCCGGTCATACCCTTCCGGCGGGTCCAGAATCTGTTCAAAATTCTCGGGTATGGGTTGGCCCAGGACTATCCACAGGAAGACCAGGGGCAGCACTATAACCAGGGAGTCGATGATGTAGGCCAGCGACCTGAACCAGAAACTGCCGGGGGCGCCCATTTCAAAGGCGGGCAGCCGGTCCCTGTCCTGCTGCTCCTGCCTTCCCGCCAGCAGGGGAAAGCCGCAGGCAAAGCAGAAGGCCGAATCGGCGTCGTTGGCCCGGCCGCATCGGGGGCAGATGATGTCCTGCGGTGCCGGGGCAACGGGGGCTGATCGAGCATCGACCGGGGGCCCTGCGGGCTCAGTTGGCGTCTCGGTAAAATCGGAGTGTTCGGGCGTGGGTGGGCTGTCCGTCGGAACCGGCGCTGCAGCCACTTCGGCCAGGTTATAGCCGCAATAGCCGCAGAACCGGTTGCCCGGTTCGTAAGAATTGCCGCACCGCGGACAGTTCATCACTACTCTCTTCGGAATTCATACGCTAAGAAAGCACTTTTCCACTAACGAGCACGAATTTTCACTAATTGTTATTTGACATTAGTGAAAATTCGTGGCTATTCGTGGATAAAAGGGGCCGTTACCGCGTTACCGCCCCTTCCGCGGCGGAAGATACCAGCTTGGCGTACTTGGCGAGGACGCCAGAGGTGTACTTGGGCGGGATGGGCTGCCAGGCAGCACGGCGGTCGGCAAGCTCTTCTTCCGTCAGGCGGGCGTTGAGCTGACGATTGGGAATGTCCAGGGTTACGATGTCGCCCTCCCGCAGCAGGCCGATGGGGCCGCCCACTGCCGCCTCGGGGGCCACGTGGCCCACCATGGGACCGTGGGAGGCGCCGGAGAACCGGCCATCGGTTACCAGGGCCACCGAGTCGCCCAGGCCCTGGCCGATAAGGGCGCCGGTGACGGCCAGCATTTCGCGCATGCCGGGGCCGCCCCGGGGTCCCTCGTAGCGGATGATGACGATGTCGCCCTCGTTAATCTCGCCCCGCTGGATGGCCTGGAAGGCGGGTTCCTCCTGCTCGAAGACGCGGGCCGGGCCCTCATACACCTTTTCCTGGTGGCCGGCCACCTTGATTACCGCGCCGTCGGGGGCCAGGTTGCCGCGCAGGATGGCCAGGCCGCCCGTGGGACCGCGGGGGTTGTCGGGCCGGTAGATGACAGGCTGGTCGTCAATGGTGGGCATATCGGCCACGTTTTCGGCCAGGGTCTTGCCGGTGACGGTCATGGCGTCGCCGTGAAGCAGGCCGGCCTCCAGCATGCGCTTGGCCACCAGGGAAACGCCGCCGTAGCGGTGCAGGTCGGCCATAACGTACCGGCCGCCGGGGCGCATATCGGAGATGTAGGGAGTGTTGCGGCTGATGCGGTCGAAATCGTCCAGGCTCAAATCGACACCGGCCTCGTTGGCGATGGCCATAAGGTGCAGGACGGCGTTGGTGGAACCGCCCATGGCCAGCACCACGGTGATGGCATTCTCGAAGGCCTGGCGGGTCATAATGTCGCGGGGCCGGATATCTTCCTCCAGCAGGCGGAGCAGGGTAGCGCCGGCCTTGCGGGCCTCGTCCACCTTGCGGGGATCGATGGCGGGAATGGAGGCGTCGCCGGGGAGGGACATGCCCATGATTTCAATGGCGGTGGACATGGTGTTGGCAGTGAAGAGACCGGCACAGGACCCTTCGCCGGGGCAGGCCACGCACTCGAGGGCGGTCAGTTCGGCCCGGGTGATGCTGCCCTTGGCATAGGCCCCTACTGCCTCGAAGACATCCTGGATGTTGACGTCGTTGCCCTGGTACTGGCCGGGCATGATGGTGCCGCCGTAGATGAAGATGGAGGGCACGTTCAGGCGGGCAATGGCCATCATGCAGCCGGGCATGTTCTTGTCGCAGCCGGCGATGGTAACCAGGCCGTCCATGCGCTCCCCGAAGGTTACCACCTCGATGGAGTCGGCGATGACTTCCCGGCTCACCAGGGAGGCCTTCATGCCCTCGGTGCCCATGGAGATGCCGTCGCTGACGGTGATGGTGCCGAACTCGAAGGGGGTGCCGTCGGCCTGGCGGATGCCCTCCCTGGCGGCCTGGGCGAAGCGGGACAGGTGGACGTTGCAGGGGGTAACGTCGCTGGCCAGGTTGGCGATGGCGACGAAGGGCTTGTCCAGGTCTTCCTGGGTCAGGCCCATGGCCAGGAGCATGGCCCGGGCCGGGGCCCGCTCCGGACCCTGGGTAACGTCGTTGCTGCGGTGTTTCATGCGGGCGACGGTGGCGGCGTCGCGGGTAGTGGTCTGGGTAGCGTCGGTAACGGTAGTCACGGGGGGCCTCCTCCCTCTAGGTTCACCCTCAGGTAAGCAACGCCATTATAGTCTGCTGGGTATGGAGGGACAAGGCGGGTATGAGTAGCTGCCCCCAACCACGAAGAGGGGGAGTGTATAATAGCCTCTATCGAAAGCAGAGAAATCATACGAAGGCTCCGGCGGGAAGGGTGGTACCGAGTAAATGTGGTAGGTAGCCACCATCAATACCTTCATCCTGAAAAGCCAGGTAAAGTTACAGTGAAGCATCCTCAGAAGGATATACCAATGCACGATCTGAGGAGCATTTTTCGGCAAGCCGGATGGGACTGGAGGACGCGCAGATGAAATTCCCTATTGTCATTCACAAAGATGAAGAGAGTAGCTTCGGGGTCATTATTCCCGATCTTCCCGGTTGTTTTTCAGGTGGAGATACCCTTGAGGAGGCTTTGGTTTCCTCCAAGGAAGCCATTGTTTGTCACGTTCAAGGCATGCTGATGCACGGAGAGCCTATACCCGAGAAGAAGGACATCAGCGTCCACAAGAAGGACGAACTCTTGGCTGACGGCTTTTGGGCATGGGTCGACGTCGATGTCTCGAAGATAAAAGTGGAGGATGTTGATATCAACCTCACCATCCCTTCCCCCATTTTGGACCTTATCGACGACATAGCTGCGCAAGACAGGGAGTCGCGCTCCGGGTTGGTAGCCAGGGCGGTGCTGGAGTATGCGTGGATAAGAGTTGAGGACAAGTAGCCTTTCTACTGTGGGGCCGTCTGTCCACCAAACAGGGGACCCACTTTAGTCACACCCCTCTTCGGCGGCTTGAGCCTCCCTGACAGGCTCTCCCACATCTAACGCCGGCTCAGCCACCGGCGCCTCGTTCCATTGCTTGACCAGGTAGATGATCACGTCTTTGGCCAGGGCTACGAGGGGCGGGCCCAGGATTACGCCCCACAGGCCGAAGTACTGGCTGCCGACGGTGATGACCAGGATGACGGCGATGGGGTGCATATTCAGGGTGTCGGCCTGGATGCGGGGCACGAGCAGGGTGTTTTCCAGCAGCTGCACGATGAGGTAGAGGAGGATTACCCAGAGCACCTTGTCGGGCTCGGTGGCCAGGGTTACCAGCACGCCGACGGCGCCGCCAATCCAGGGTCCGATGATGGGCACCAGCTCGGTGAGGCCGGCCACAATGCCCAGGAGGACCGCGAAGGGAACGTCCAGCAGCAGCAGGCCGACGGCCACTATCACGCCGACGATGACTCCCAGGGTAAGCTGGCCGCGGATGTAACCGCCCAGGGTGCGGTCGGCAATTTCGATGATGTCGCGCAGGTAGGGGCGGACCGCCGACGGGAAGGGGGCGTGGAGGGACTCGCGGATGGGGCTGGAGTCCTTCATAAGGTAGAAGACCAGCACGGGCGCGGTGGCCAGGCCCAGGATAAAGGCGAAGGACCCGGTGACGATGCCCAGGGTCTGCTTGACCACGTTCCAGGCAGCAGCCCCGATGATGCCGCCAGCGCCGGCCAGGGCTTCCTCGGCCTGGTCGCGCAAATCGGCAGGCACCAGGTCGGCGTAGTGGGCTACCCAGCCTTCTATGGTGGCGCGGGCATTGTTCAGGAAGGTAGGGAAGTCTTCGATGAATCGCTGGCCCTGTTCGATGGTGGGAGGTACGACGGCGATTATCAGGCCAGCGAATACACCAAGTCCGACCAGGAAAATTATGCCTACGGACATACCCCGGGCCAGGCCGGGGCGGTTGCGCCGCCAAGGCATGCCCCGCTCCATCAGCTTGGCTACGGGAAGCAGAACATAGGCAATGACTGCGCTGATGCCCAGTGTGAGAAGGACGGTGCCCAACAGGTACAGCACTGCCATGGTTGCCACCAGCACGGCGGCGGCGCCCACCAGTAACAGCCTCTTCCGTCTCAGGGATGGTTCCATGGGCTCCTTGGCTTGAAAGGCACGTTTTCGGTTATGGCCCGCTGGCAGCCAGGCGCCTTGCATCGGATGACCGGGCCTCATTGTGCTGGCGCGGCGGCACAGAGTCAATAGCCGAGGCGTTGCCCCCTCAGGGCAAACGCGTTTTAATTTCGCCGGCCACTCAATCAGGAAGTCAACGCAGGGCTGAACTTGCCGAGAGGCCTGGAGGCCTTCCTCCAAAGCACGGTTGCGGGTCTGAAAGTTGGCTTGCAGGCAGGGCTTTAGATTCTTCACTCCGTTCAGAATGACAGTCTCGGCGCTTCAGGATAGCGGGCATTTAAGACGCGATTGCCCTGGGTGTTACCCAAGGACGATTGCAAAGTTCCCTCGTCCCTCATGGGAGATGGTCAGGTTGAGGGGGATGGCTTCAAGCAGCAGGAGCGTCACCCCCATCTTGACCTTCCCCCATCGAGACGCCATTCAGGGGCAGGCGCACAGGTCTGCCCCTACCATTCTTGTGTTCGGGCCACCAGCAGGGAGACGCTATCCAGGGACAGCCGGGGGTTGCGCCTGAAGGGTATTTCTTGTAACCTTGGGGCTGCCCTGAATACGGGCCAAACTTATGAATTGAGGAAGAGCAAGAATGTTTAACCCGCTGCACTGGTTGAAGATTCAAGAAGCCGAAGCCCACTGTGACATCCCCTGCGGCATCTACGACCCCGTATCCGCAAAGATAGCCGCCCAGACCGTTCAGAAGATGGTGCTGCGGATGCAGGCCCTGGAAGCAGGCGATGACCCGGTGGCCTATGCCAACACCATGTCGCGTTACGTGGCGACCAAGGAAGAACACGCGGAGGTTTGCAAGCGGGAACTGCGGATTCTCTGGGCGGACTATGCCTGGCCCAACCTGCCGGAAGGGTTTGACCTGCACGGTTCCTTCAACGCGGCGCTGAAGCTGGCGGGCCGCTGCCGCCAGACCGTTGACATGGCGGCCTGCGAGGAACTGGTAGCCGCCGTGGACAACATCGCCGCGGCCTTCTGGGCCACCAAGGGCGTGGAATACAGCGACCCCAACGCCGCCGCGAGGTACGGGACCTAGAAGTTTTCGAACTGAACTGGGTTATACGACAGGGGCGGGTTTGAAACCCGCCCCTGTGTGCATTTTCGGATATGCAAGGCGGGCCAATCAGTCCGCCCTGACTTTTTCCCTTCTGAAAGCTCCGCGCTACAAGTCGGACAGCCTTGTCCTACCCCAAGCTTCCCGCTGCTTCTTCCGCAATTGCCACCGTGCGGTCAATGTCCTCCTGGGTGTGGGCCAGGGAAACAAAGCCTGCCTCGAACTGGGAAGGGGCCAGGTACACGCCCCGCTCCAGCATGGCGTGGAAGTAGCGGCCGTATAGCTCTGTGTTCGACTGCTCCACCTGGGCCAGGGTATCCACGGGCCCGGGGTTCAGAAAGCCCGTCATCATGGAGCCGACGCGGTTAAGGGTGGCGGGGACCTCGGCCCGGGCGAAGGCCCGGGTAATGCCGTCGGCCAGGCGGGTCGCCATCGACTCCAGCCGCTGGTAGGTCCCTTCCTTCTGCAATTCGGTGAGGGTGGTAAGGCCGGCGGTTACGGCCAGGGGATTGCCGGAGAGGGTTCCAGCCTGGTACATGGGGCCCAGGGGAGCCACCATCTCCATTATTTCCTGGCGTCCCCCATAGGCGCCCACGGGCAGGCCGCCGCCGATAATTTTGCCCAGGCAGGTGATGTCGGGAGTAACTCCGAACAGGGTCTGGGCGCCGCCGTAGGCAATGCGGAAGCCGGTGATCACCTCATCGAAGATGAGCATGGCTCCATTGGCGGAGGCAACCTGCCGGAGGGACTGCAGAAAGCCCTCGGCCGGGGGCACCACGCCCATGTTGCCGGCCACGGGTTCCACGATAACGCCGGCGATGGCGTCGGGCCAGGACTGGAAGAAGGCCTCCACGGACGAAATGTCGTTGTAATCGGCCACCAGGGTTTCAGCGGCGTAGGCGTCGGGGACACCGGCGCTGGTGGGTATGCCGTGGGTCATGGCGCCGGAACCGGCCCTGACCAGCAGGCCGTCGGCGTGGCCATGGTAACAGCCGGAGAACTTAATGATCTTGCTGCGGCCAGTGTAAGCCCGGGCCAGGCGGATGGCGCTCATGCAGGCCTCGGTGCCGGAACTGACCAGGCGTACGCTGTCCACCGAAGGCAGGGCTTCGCAGATGGTGCGGGCCAGTTCCACTTCCATTTCCACGGGCGCGCCGAAGCTGGAGCCACCTTCGGCGGCCCGGTGCAGGGCCTCCACGACGGCGGGGTGGGCATGACCCAAGACCAGAGGCCCCCATGAGCCCAGGTAGTCGATGTACTCGTTGCCATCCACGTCCCAAACGCGGGAACCCTGTCCCCGGGCAATGAAGGGGGGTGTTCCGGCAACGGCGCGAAAGGAACGGACGGGGCTGTTGACGCCGCCGGGGATGTAGCGCTGGGCCTGGGCGAATAGCTGCTGAGACCTGGTCTGGTTCATTTGCGCCTCGTTGGTTGATTAGTGTTGATAGCTGGCTAAGTGTTAACCATATCGGCACCGCCGTCAATACGGCCGTCAATGGAAAAGGGAAGGGCTTCCAGGTCGGGGCAGTTCAGGATCCTTTCGATACAGCCCTCGCTCCCACCGACAAAGGTGTCGTACGAATCTACCTCAGTGGCGACACACCAGCACCGGTCTTCGGGCCACCACAGGTTGGGCGACCGTCCCCATGGCGGATACCGGCTCAGTGAGGGCACGATGTCCAGGGAGCCGAAATAGATGAGATAGTCCCGGTGTTGACCGGCCAGACGGGGTACCCCGGCGAGGGGATCCCTGGAGGGTAGAAGCTTGCCCCACAGGTAGTGGGCCGCATCTTCAATGCTCGATAACAAGCCCGGTTCATGGCCAAAGTACCTAATTGTCCCTCCAGGAAAATAACCGTTCCCTTCCCAGTAGGCCAGGTAGCAGCTTTCAGGTGTTGTGGTGAATTCCCGCAACAGCCCGGTCAACGCGCTGCTCTCCGGGAACGGGAGGCTGCCAACTTCCGGGCCCTCCCCCCACTCGACGCAGTATGGAAAAGGGACCCTGGCAATATTGCCCGGCTGCATCAGGGGATGGACTGTGGAGCCGTTCCACTGGGCTATCGTTGACCAGCTAACGGGCTGGGCGGCGTCATTGTCCAGGGCTTCATTGTCGCCCAGATAAAAGGGGTGGAAGATGCGGGCATAGGCGGGAAAGGTATCGGGAAGAAACGACTTCAGCGTTACTCCTTCGCTTCCCCAGGGTTGCAGACGGTCCTGGATCCACAGGCCGGCAGTCTGGTCCCTCGCGGCAACCAGGCCCTCAGGCAGGCGGAAACCCCGGTGGCGCTTGAATATCGAGGGATCGAAACCAAACCGGAGCACTTGCTACTCCTCGCCCCTTAGCCACCTGGCTACCTCCTTGGCGTGGTAGCTGATGATTATATCGGCGCCGGCGCGCTTGATGGCGGTGAGCAATTCCAGGGTTACGGGTTTTTCGTCTATCCAGCCCTGTTTGGCGGCGCCCTTGACCATGGAGAATTCGCCGCTGACGTTGTAGGCGGCCATGGGGTGATCGAACCTGTCCCGGGCAGACTTGATGACGTCCAGGTAGGCCAGGGCGGGCTTGACCATGACAATGTCGGCGCCCTCGGCGATGTCGCTTTCGATTTCCCGCATGGCCATGCGGCGGTTGGCCGGGTCCATCTGGTAGCTGCGGCGGTCGCCGAACTGGGGAGTGGAGTCGGCGGCCACGCGGAAGGGCCCGTAGAAAGCAGAGGCATACTTGGCGGCATAGCCCATCACCGGCACCGTCTCCTCGCCATTGGCGTCCAGGGCCTCTCGGATGGCGCGCACCTGGCCGTCCATCATGGCCGAGGGGGCCACCATGTCGGCGCCGGCCTGCACCTGGGCCAGGGCGGTACGGGCCAGCAACTCGAGGGTCCGGTCGTTGTCGATGCGGTGACCGTCGATAATGCCGCAGTGACCGTGGTCGGTATATTCGCAGAGGCAGACGTCGCCTACGACCATGAGGCTGGGCGCGGCCTGCTTGATGACGCGGATGGCTTCCTGGATGATGCCTTCGGGGTCGTAGGCATTGCTGCCCACGGGGTCTTTCTCCTCCGGCAAACCGAAGAGGAGCACCGCCGGAATGCCGAGGTCAACCACCTCGGCAATCTCTTCCTCCAGCATATCCAGGGAAAGCTGGAAGTTGCCGGGCATGGGTTCAATGGGCTGTTTGACTCCCTGCCCGTGGGTGACGAAGAGGGGGTAAATGAAATTGGAGGCGTTGAGGCGGGTTTCCCTTACCAGGTTGCGTACCGGTTCCAACTCCCGCACCCGCCGCAGCCGCAAATCAGGGAAACTGGTCATGCTTTCTCTCCTCTTTAATCCACGAATAGGAACTAATATTCACGAATAGTGATAAGGCAGGGGAAATCGTAGGTATTTCCGGACAAAACCGTCTTATTGGTAGTGGCTTACTACCGCTTCCACCAGGCCTTCCACCGTGTGTTCGTCGGCCTCCAGGTCCACGCGCAGACCCAGTTCCCGCGCGGCGCCGGCGGTTACCGGGCCGATGCAGGCGACCAAGGCGGACTCGAGGGCAGACCTGTCGCCGTCAAGAATTTCCAGCAGGTTGCGGACGGTGGAAGAACTGGTAAAGGTAATCACATCCACGCCCCGGGAAAGCAGTTTACGGGCGTCCTGGGCGGCATTGGAAGGCAAGACGGTGCGGTAAGCGGTTACCCGCTCGACCTTGGCGCCCAGGTCAGAGAGGCCTTTGGCTACCACGTCCCGTCCTATGTCCGCCCCGGGCAATAGCACCGGAACGCCGGCCCATTCCCAGTCGGACAGTTCCTTGACCACTGCTTCGGAAACTGAAGTTGTCGGTACAAAGTCGGGACGAATGCCCCGTTGTAACAGGGCAGCGGCGGTGGCAGGGCCTATGGCGCCAATGGTGGAGTCCGCGAATACCCTGGAATCCTGGCCGTAGGCATCAATTCGTTCAAAGACGGCTTCAACCGCGTTGGTGCTGGCGAAAATAGTCCAGAACTTGCTGATAGTGCCGAAGGGAGTTTCCAAGGGCAGCAGACCGTACTGGGCCAAGGCCGCATCCAGCCCAGAGAAATCAGCCAGGGGAGCGATTTCGATAGATGGCAACTCCAGGGGTTCCGCTCCCTGCTCCTCCAGCAGGGTACGCAGGCGGGATGCCTGGGTGCGGGAGCGGGTAATCAGAATTTTCTTGCCAAAGAGGGGCTGGCGGTCGAACCAGCGGATTTCCTGTCGCAGGCTGGCGACAGGGCCAATGATGGCTACCACGGGGGGCGTTAAGCCGGCTTCTTTGGCACGGCCTACCACGTCGGACAGTACCCCGTCCACCGTCTGCTGCTTCTTCCAGGTACCCCACTGAACCAGGGCTACGGGAGTATCGGGTGACATACCCTCCCGCTGCAGGGTTTCGAGGATAGACTGCAGGGCGGCCCAGCCCATCAGCACCACCAGGGTGCCACCGGTGCGGGCCAGCACATCCCAGGGGATGGATGACTCGGGCTTGGACGGGTCTTCGCTGCCGCTGACCACGGTGAAGCAGGTGGCGACGCGGCGCTGGGTGACGGGAATTCCGGCGTAGGCTGCGGCGGCAATGGCGGAGGTGATGCCCGGCACCACTTCGAAAGGAATGGCGTTGCGGGCCAAAACCTGGGCCTCCTCACCGCCCCGGCCGAAGACGAAGGGGTCGCCGCCCTTGAGGCGAACCACGGCCTTGCCATGGGAGGCTTCTTCCACCAGCAGGGCGTTGATTTCGTCCTGGGTCAGGGCCTGGCGGCCCCGTTCCTTGCCAACGAAAACCAGTTCGGCGTCGGCGGAGGCGGACTGGAGCAAGGCAGGGTCCATGAGGCGGTCGTAGACTACAACGTCGGCCTGCTGCAAACAGCGCAGGCCCTTGACGGTAATAAGGCCTGGGTCGCCGGGGCCGGCGCCCACCAGGAAGACTTTGCCGGGCAAATCGTTCACCTACTTACACAGGTTCCATCCAGGGTGTCGGTGGCAATAACGCGGCCGCACTGGCAAATTTCCACCTCCACTCCCGACGGGAATATGCGCTTTGGGTCGGTTTCCAAGACCAAAGCGCGGTCACGATACAGCATTACTTCGCCGTTAGTTTCCAGGGCACGTTGGCGGGCACCTATTGCAGCGCGTCGTATGGCGGAGGCTGCGCCTGCCCAGCAGTCGGGTACCGGGCCTGGGGGCCGACTTTCCGACTGCCGTACAAAATCCGCCGTGTTTTTGCCTGAATCTACCATTTGAACATCGGGCCCGGAAGTATCGAAAATGGCCCATTCGTCAGCCAAATGCCTGAAGGTGGTTTGTAAATTATCCCAGCCTGCCTGAAACCTGCGATGGACGACCGGTGCGGGGATGTTGTGTCCTCCCGATTTTACCCGAAGACGGACCCGCTCGATGGCCATTTCCGAAGTGGGCAACCTGAGGTAGTACAGGTTGACACTGTAGCCGCGCTTCTTCCACTCGACTACCGAACCGGCATAGGCACGTCCGCTCAGGGTCGTCTCGATGGCGAAGCTGATACCCTTATCCACGCTATTCCGGATTAACTCCAGCATCAGTCGCCCCGCCCGGAAGGCCTCGTCATCAGGATTAAACGGATTCAGTCCCGCGGCAATCAGATCGGCGTTAATGAAGGTCGAGCAGGCATTTTCCCCGGGAAGAAACTCCCTGGCGAAGGTTGTTTTTCCCGCCCCGTTGGGGCCTGCGATTATTATTATCTTCCTTTCAGGTGATGACATACAAGTAAGCTGAGTCTTCCCTTATCCGACCTCTTCAAGAAGGCTTCCCCCGCCCCGTTCCACTATTGCCAGGTGGGCATCGGCGGCAAGCTGGTGGGGGGAGTGGGTGAGGCCCCGGACCTTGGCCTGAAAGGTCTGCTGGCCGTCGGGGGAACCCAGGAACACGGTCAGGGTCATCAGCTCGGCTTCGGACTGGGCGAAGGCGCCCACCGGTACCTGGCAGCCGCCGCCCAGGCGCTCCAGGAAGGCCCGCTCGGCGATGGCGGCGTAGCGGGTTTGGGCGTGGTCGATGGCCCGCAATATGCCAGCCATACGTTCGTCGTCGGCCCGGGTCTCCACCGCAAGGATACCCTGGCCCGGCGGGGGAACAAAACGCTGGGGGGAAAGATATTCGGTGATCCTGTCGCCCAGGCCCAGCCGCAGCAGGCCGGCAGCGGCCAGGACGGCGCCGTCGCACTCCTCACCCTCCGACTTGCGCAGGCGGGTTTCCACGTTGCCCCGAATGGGGACCACGGTCAGGTCCGGACGGAGAGTCAGCAGTTGAGATTGGCGGCGGGGGCTGCTGGTGCCGATCAAGGCCCCTTGCGGCAACTGTTCCAGGGGAAGCCCAAAACGGTTGACCAGGACGTCCCGGGGGTCTTCCCGGGGCAGGAGCGCCGACAGGGCAAGGCCATCGGGCAGGATGGTAGGCATATCTTTCAGGCTGTGGACCGCCATATCCAGGCGGCCGTCAAGAAGCTGCTGCTCGATTTCCTTGACGAACACCCCCAGGCCCATTCCGGCCAGGGGCGCGGCCTGGTTGGCGTCGCCCTGGGTGGTGACGGTGACTACCTGGAACTCCAGGTTGGGATAGAGGGGGCGCAGGCGTTCCAGGACCAGGTTTGTCTGCAGGCGGGCGAGGGCGCTGGACCGGGTTCCCACCCGCACTACGCCCGACCCGGAGCCACGGGAGAGCGATTCAGCCGGCAAATCTCGCGGCGGGGAAGATTCTGCGCCTTCTTCGTTAGCCGCGGCCATGGCGTCCACCGGTCCCGTCCATCTTGAACATCTCCCGAATCACCTCCTGGCGGGCGGGATCGTTGCCTTCCTTGAGGTACATGGTGGGGTGGTGCATCAGCTTCTTCACCAGGGCAACGGTCATTGCGTCCAGGTGGGCGGCCAGTTCTTCCAGTTCCGATTCTTCGGTTGACTCCGGGTCCGTCACCTGCCGTCGGCGCAGGCGGGACAGTGTCTTCTCCACCTCGGTCCGGCGTACTTCTTCGGCATATTCCCGTATGGTGGCGACAGCTGATATGGCGTCGAGGGACTGCCACCATTCCATGAACGTGGCCGCTTCCCGGGCTGCCAGGGATTCAGCGTGGGCAATCTCAGGCTCCATTCCGACGCTGGCGGCGTCGGAAGTCCTGCTCAGACCATCAATATCGTAAAGGCTCACGCCGTCCAGCAGCGCCACTTCCGGGTCTATGTCCCGGGGCACGGCTATATCAACCATTAGCAGGGGCCGGTCGGGCCTGAGTTTCATTGCTTCGCGCAAGTCGGAGTAATGGACCAGGTAATCGGGTGAAGACGTGGTGCTGATAACCACGTCGGCTTCGCCGAGGGACTGGGAGAGCAGCTCAAAGGGAGTTGCCACGCCACCCAACTCCGCCGAAAGGGCCCTGGCCCTTTCGTAGGTGCGGTTGGCGATTACGAGGTTGGCGGCCCCGGCAGCGGCCATGGCCCGGCCGGCCAGTTGTGCGGCCTCTCCGGCGCCAATAAGCAGGACGCGCTTTTGGGAAAGGTCTCCGAGAAGGCGGTGGGCCAGGCGAACGCCCACGTGGCTGACGGAACGGCGCCGATAATCACCCAGATTGGAGCCCAGGTTAGCATCGTGGTGGACCCGCCGCCCCACGCGCAGGGCCTGGTGGAAAAGGCGGGAGAGGGGACCCTTCACGTAGCTGGCGCCCGACCGGGGGTTGCTGGCGGCGCTGAAGGCCGCGCGAATCTGACCCAGGATTTCCCATTCACCCACCACCATGGAATCCAGCCCGCTGGCCACCCGGAACAGGTGACGAACGCAGTCTCCCTCCTGGTAGTGGTAGAAGAACGGCGTCAGGCCGGTTTGGGGCAGGCCGGAATAGTCGGAAACAAACCTCCTGAGCCTGGCAACGGGTTCTGCGTCGGCGGCGCCTTCTTGAGTCAGGGCATAGATTTCCAGGCGGTTACAGGTGGACAGGATGACGCCCGGGGACACCTGACTGGCAAGGGAGTCCAAAGCTGATGGAAGACTCCCCTCGTCGATGGTGAGCCTTTCGCGAACCTCTACGGGGGCGGTACGGTGGTTAACCCCCAGGACAAGAAGGCTCACCGTACGGCCTCCGTTGCCCGGGCCGATTTTTCACGGGAAACCTGCCTGACCTGGCAGCTTCGGGGCTGGCACTTGGCCAGGTTGTCGCACATTCCTGGAACATCCGAATCCAGCAGTTGATTCAGGAGGAGTTGCAGGGCCTCATCGCTGCGCCCTTCCTGCACCATTTGCAGCAAATTGCGGGTAATGCAGCATTGCCAACGTTCGGGGTCGATGACAACCCGCTTCTCCTTGACGATGCGGCGGGCCTGGGCCAGCACATCGGCCAGGTCAGCCCATTCCAGGGCTTCGGCGTGGGCCAGGGTTTCCCGGAGCTTGCGAGCCAGGGCCGGGCTGGCGCCGCCGGTGGAAATGGCCAGGGTTACCGGTTCCCGCTTGACCACGGAAGGAGCGATGAAGCTGCACAGGTCGGGGTCGTCCACCACGTTGAGCAGGACGCCCAGGCGCTCGGCCTCTTCGTAGATTTCGCGGTTAACGTGCCAGACATTGGTGGCGGCCACACCGATAAAGGCGCCTTCCAGATCGCCGGGCTGGTAGACGCGCTCCAGCCAGGTAACGTCGCCCCGCTGGGCGGCCTGCCGGATGCCCGGGGTGGCGTCGGGGCTGATGACGGTTATCTTGCAGCCAGCCTGGAGCAGGCCGCCGATTTTGCCCTGGGCAATGGCGCCACCGCCGATGATGACGCAGCGCTTACCGGCCAGGTTCAGGAATACGGGGTAGTAGTCGGGCATTGGTCTCCTCTTTTTCTTCTTTATCCACGAAGGGCACGAAAGTCCACGAAGAGAAAAAAACTCAAGCGACCTTCGTGATTCTTCGTGTTCCTTCGTGGAAAGTAATTACTGTCTAGTCCTGCACGGCCTCTTCCAGTTCCGGTTCCGGCTCACTTTCCCAGAACTCCTCGTAGTCCTCCACGAAGTAGCGGACGCGGGTCTTCTTGTACT
>CAZPMU010000026.1:0-15513 GCA_964587795.1 uncultured Dehalococcoidia bacterium
CGCGGTGAAACCAGGGCGGCCACAAGGGCCGCCCCTACGGGTCAAGAGGTGCAAATCACCTAAAATGGAACGCTACCATTGGAATGACGGGAGGGTGGTATTGGGACGGTGAGAATGTATAATTCCACCATTCCCGCGCTGTGGAAACACGGTTGTCGCCACAGACCTGCAATCCGGAGGTTACGAAATGCCTGATTCGGGCGAAATTTCCATGGAAGAGTTCAAGCTGATGGCCGACCGGGCCGGTCTGGGCATGAGCCAGGATGAACTGGATGCCCTGAAGCCTATTTACGAGCTTTATGCCGCCTACGCCCGGGAACTGCATACCCTGAGCTTTGGGGCCGAGGAAATGGTGGTGGAGTTCCACCCCGATTGGCCGGAAGCGTAATTCCGGCCTAGCTGATACCCGAAGTCTGCCAATGGGCCAACTCTGCCAACGGAGGGATACCTGATGTCCACTTCCGATACCCAACTCCACTACCTGAGCATCCGGCAGGCCGGAGAGCTGATCCAGAAGGGCGAGCTTTCGCCGGTGGAACTCACCCGCGCCTGCCTGGACCGCATCCAGGCCACCGACGACCGGCTCCATTCCTTCATTCTGCTGCTGACCGACGACGCGCTGGCCCAGGCCCGCACCGCAGAGGCGGAAATATTGCGGGGAGCCTACAAGGGCCCCATGCACGGCATACCCTTTGCGCTGAAAGACCTGTACGACACCGCCGGAATCCGCACCACGTCCGGCTCCCAGGTGGATATTGACCGGGTGCCCACGGAGGACGCCACCACCACGGCCCGGCTGAAGGGGGCCGGCGGCATCCTGCTGGGGAAGCTGGCCATGCACGAGTTCGCCCTGGGCGGCCCTGACTGGACCACGCCCTTCGAGCCGGCCTGCAATCCCTGGAACCTGAACCACATAACCGGCGGGTCCAGCAGCGGGTCCGGTTCGGCGGTGTCGTCGGGCCAGTGCCTGGGGGCGCTGGGGTCCTGCACCGGCGGTTCCATTCGGGGTCCGGCGTCGTTGTGCGGCATCGTGGGCCTGAAACCCACCTACGGGCGCGTCAGCCGGTACGGGGTGGTTACGCTTAGCTGGTCGCAAGACCACGCCGGGCCCATGACCCGCACGGTGGAGGACACCGCTTATATGCTCCAGGCCATTGCCGGCCACGACCCTAAGGACCCGACGTCCAGCCAGGCGCCGGTGCCCGACTACTCCCGCTCGCTGCGGGAAGATATCCGGGGTGTGAGGATAGGCCTGCCCCGCCACTATTTCTTTGCCGAGGACCCCGGTGTCAGCCCCGAAGTGGTGGCCAAGGTGGAACAGGCGGTAGGTGTGCTGGAAGAGCTGGGAGCCCATGTGGAGGAGGTAACCATTCCCAGCCTGGACCACGTGCGGGCCGCCAATTCGGTAATTATGGTCAGCGAAGCCTTCGCCTACCACGAACCCAACCTGAAGACCCGGCCCCAGGAGTTCGGGGAGATTGTCCGGGGCAGGTTCCGCATCGGCGGCCTGATGAGGGCGTCGGACTACCTGCAGGCCCAGCGGGTGCGGACGTGGGCCCGGCGCGACTTTGCCCGGGTAATGAAGACGGTGGATTTCCTGGTGACGCCCACCATGACCCAGCCGGCGGCGGCCTTCGAGGGCTACGATCCCACTTTCACGGTGCGGGGCAAGAGCTTCACCGCCCCCTTCAACGTTACGGGCCTGCCCGCCATCTCCATACCCTGCGGGTTCACCGAGAACGGACTGCCCATCGGAATGCAGATCGCCGGAAAGCCCTTCGACGAGCCCGGCGTTATCCAGGCCGCCTACACCTACCAGCAGCACGCCGGGTGGCACGAACTCAGGCCGCCGGTGTAGTGGGCAATCAGTCCGGGCAATCGCCGCTGGGAAATATCGCCTGAACCGTCGTTCCAGCCAGGTGCGAGGTTCCCGCCTGCGCGGGAACGACGGGTATGCCCCAAACCTGCAATGCCATTGCCCTGGCAATCGGGCTGTTCAATGGGCGCCCACGCAGGGGCCATTCGCGAATGGCCCCTGCGTACCTGCCAATAGGCGTCAGGGTGGGGCCAATTGCAAATTTGGTCACGGCCCTGGTCTAGTCTTCCACTTCTACGATCATCTCAATTTCAATGGGCATATTGCCCGGCAGGGTGCTCATGCCCACGGCGGAACGGGCGTGGAGACCCTTTTCCCCGAACAGATTAACCAGCAGGTCGGAGGCCCCATTGGCCACCTGGGGGGTCTGGGTAAACTCCGGCGCGGCGTTGACCATGCACAGCAGCTTCACCACCCGCTTCACCTTGTCCAGGTCGCCAATCTCACCCTTCAAGTTGGACAGCAGGTTCAGCATGGTCAGCCGCGCGCAGTCGTAGCCCTGTTCGATGGTTATTTCGGCGCCCAGCTTGCCCACGTGGAGCAGGCCGCCGTCGGGCAGCCCGGGGCCGGTGCCCGCGGTGTATACCAGGTTGCCCGTCCGCACGGCCGGGACGAAATTGCCCACGGCGGAGCGGCGGGGTTCGGTGAGCTGGTAGCCCATTTCATTCAGCTTCTTTTCAATTTCGGGCATTGGTCTTTCTCCTGTTCGGATTGTCAGAGCATTGTTTCTGCCAGGTGGTTTTTCGGGAAAGGCAGGGCAGCCACAAGGGCTGCCCCTACGCAAGAACCCGGGCCTGATGGCTGCATTAGTACATTGTCGGATTTAAGCGCAGACTTGTGGGTCTCCTATTACGGCAGTTCCACCTGGGATATCCAGGCGGGGCGGTTGCCCAGGGGAGTGGTGGCCGCCCGGCTCAGCTGGCCGGTGTCGCCGTCAATGGCGAAGGTGGCCAGGTTACCCGATTCCACTCCGGCGGAGTACAGGAAATTCTCCCCGGGGCCCACGGCCAGGGCGTTGGGGACAGCCTCGGCTTCCACGTTGCCGTTGGCGCTCAGTTCTCCCGAAGCCGGGTCCACGGTGAAGCAGGCGATGCTGTTGTGGCCCCGGTTGGGCGCATAAAGGAACTTGCCGGAGTTGGTTACCTGGATCTGGGAGCAGGTGTTCCGCTCGGTGAAGTCTTCGGGAATTGTGGGGACCGTCTGGAATTGGGTCAGGGCGCCGCTGGCAGTGTCCAGCCGGTATGCTCCCACGCTGCTTCCCTGCTCGTTGGAGAAGTACAGCACGTTTAGCGAGGGGTGGAAGCAGAAGTGCCGGGGGCCGTGGAAGCCGTCGGGTTCCACCTGGGCCGGGGAGTTGGACTCTATCTGGCCCGTGTTTTCGTCGAACCGGTACTGGTAGATGCGGTTGGGGCCGTTGCCGGCAATGTGTGGGACGAAGGCGTAGGCGTTGGTGGGGTCGGTCTGCATGCAGTGGGCGCCGGTGGCCGTCTCAATCCACACCACGGGGTCGCCGCCCACCGAACCGTCGCTGCCGATGGGATGAACGCCCACGTGCGCGCCCTGGTAGTAGGCAGACAGGACGTAGCCGCCCTTCCGGTCGGTGTTGATGTAGGTGGGATTGAACTCCAGGGCTACCTGGCCGGTGCGGGTCAGGTCACCATTGGCCTGGTTGATAGCGTAGCTGATAAGTTGGGGGTCTTCCCGGCATCCCACGTAAAGTTGGGTACCGTCGGGGCTGACGGCCATGGTAAAGGGGCCGCCGGAAACGGCCAGGTCGCGCTGGTGGGACAGGGACCCCGAGTCGGGGTCAACGGTGAAAGTGGCAATCTTGTCGTCTTCCTGGATGGCTATGTACATGTAGTGGGTCATGGTAGGCTCTCCTTCCCTGCGTTGGCGGCAGGTTAATCCAGGTCCGCTGAATCCGGCGTTGAGGCGGCCGGCGCAACAAATATGCTACATAGCCGGCCAGTATTCAAGGGGCAATGGGCAGTGGCGGGGGACAAACGCTACGGAAACTGGTTTCCCACGGGGAATGTTGTGTCATAATGGGGCAATTCCGAAGACAGGAGGGCTTCCATGCTGGCCCGTAAAGGCGTTATCCAGACGGTATTGGGGAATGGGGAGGATGGCTGGGATGGAGACGGCGGCCCTGCCCTGGAGGCGGCCTGCCAGCTTCCCTACGCCTGCGAGTTCGACCCCCAAGGCAACATGGTCGTCTGCATGGGGCGGCAGCATCTCATCCGCCGGATGGACGCGGAGACGGGCATCATCACCCGGGTGTGCGGCAACGGCGAACCGGGCTATGCGGGCGACGGCGGCCCGGCCCTGGACGCCCTCATCAACCAGCCCTACGGCCTGGCCGTTGACGGCAACGGCGATATTTACTTCGCCCAGCGCTTCGACCCGGCGGTGCGGAAGATTGACGCGCTCACGGGCATCGTCTCCACCATAGCCGGCACCGGCGAGTTCGGCTACAGCGGCGACGGCGGCCCGGGCAACGAGGCCATGCTTAAGGAACCCAATGACCTGTTCCTGGATGGCAGGGGCGGCCTGCTGATTGCTGACATCCAGGACCAACGCATCCGGCGCGTGGACCTGGCCAGCGGAATCATCACCACCTTTGCGGGCACGGGAGAAAAGTCCCGCGACGGCGACGGCCAGCCGGCGACCCAGGCCAGCCTGATGGGCCCCCGCGCCGTGTGCATGGACCGCCAGGGCAATGTGTACGTGGCAGAGCGGGAGGGCAACGGTGTCCGACGGATAAGCCCCGAAGGCATCCTGACTACCATCGCCGGGGCCGAGTCGGTCTTTGGCAGCAGCGGCGACGGAGGCCCGGCCCTGGCGGCCACCTGGGGCGCGCCCAAGGCCATCCGCTGCGACCTGGAAGACAACGTGATAGTTGTGGACACCGAGAACTTTGCCGTCCGGCGGATCGACCCCCGCACCGGCATAGTTACCACCATCGCCGGCGGCCGGGAGGGCGGCTACGGGGACGGAGGCCCGGCCGTGGAGGCCGGCCTGTCCCGCGCCCACGGCTGCGGCATCAGCGCCGACGGCAACCTGTACATCGCCGACACCCACAACAACCGGGTGCGGGTGGTTGGGTTGTAGCCGGCGGACTGCGGGCAGTCTACCTTCAGCCATCAATGTACAATGGCCAAAACCATCCGGTCATCTCGGGGACAGTGAAGCATGAGGACAGGGGTTGATTACAAGGAAAGCCTGCGCGACGGGCGCAAAGTATGGGTGGTGGGCGAAGGACCGGTGGAAGACGTTACCACCCACCCGGCCACGGCGGGCATGGTCAATGAGTACGTGGCGTGGTACGACCGACACTTCGACCCTGCCTGGCAGGATACGCTGCTGACCCCGCCCGATGCTGGTGGACAGCGCCATACCCTGGCCCTGATCCCGCCAAAGACATCCGACGACCTGCGGCGGCTGGGGAAGGCCATCAGCGCGGTCCACTACCTGACGGGAGGCAACATGACCCACACCCCGGGCTACGGCGCGCTGATTGCCCTGGGTATGCTGAATGTCCTGAAGCGGCTGGACTTTTCGGCCGAAGAGATTGCGGCGGCGGAGGCCTACCGGGACTATCTGGCCGAAAGCGGGCGGTTTCTCACCTTTGCCGGCGGCGGACCGCTCATCGGTACCCGCCTTCGGGTGGACGAGAGTGACCGGGCGGCCCTGAGGCTGGTCAGCGAGACGGACGAGGGCGTCGTCATATCCGGCAAGGTGCAGATGCACACCAGCACCCCCTTCGCCGAGGACCTGCTCATCACCAGCCGGACGGAACTGCCGCCGGGCAGCGGCCGGTACCTGTGGGTCATTGTGCCGGTGAACGCCCCCGGTCTGCGGGTGGTGTCCCGCCGCATTGCCGCCAGGCATGCCAATCCCTTCCTGTCGCCCCTGAGCAGCCGGTTCGACGAACTGGACTCCATGGTCTGGCTGGAGGAGGTATTCATCCCCCGGGACCGGGTGTTTACCGCGGAGCCCATCAACCGCAACACCCGCCATTCGCTGGTATCCTGGCTGCTGTGGCACCACAGCTACGGGTGGCTGGCCAAGGCGGAACTGACCCTGTCCATCGCCCTGGCCCTGGCCGAGGTTATGGGACTGAAGGACACTCCCCAGACCACCGAGCAACTGGTAGAATTGACGGTTAACGTTCAGACCACCCGCACCTGCATGGCAGCGGCGGAACTGGAACCGGAGACGACGGTCGGCGGCCATGCGCTGCCCAACCAGCTTCACGTGGCGTCCGCTGGCATCAATACCCTGAGGGTGCGCCAGCGCATGGGCGAAATCCTGCGGGCGCTGCCCGGTTCGTCCCTGGTCAACGCCCCGGCCGACACCGACTTCGCCGACCCGGCCATGGCCGCCGAGTTGGAGGACGCCTTTGGCGGGGGCGGATATTCCGCGATGCAGCGGGCGGCGCTGCTGCAACTGGCCTGGGACCAGGTGTCGTCGGGTCTGGACGGACGGGAGGCCGTATTCGAGCTTCACGCCAGCGGGGGATTGGCGGCGTGGCAGCGTCGGCTGGCGGCCTGGTTTGAAAGGTACACCGAACTGGCCAACGGGGTGCATAACTTCGTCCAGGTGGACCTGCCGCACCTTGACCTGTCCAGCCTGACGGAACTGCCGGCCCCGCCGCGAAGGATGCCCCAGTCTACCCCCGGGCAGTGAGGCTCCGTCGCTGGTGGCAGGGTCCCGAAAAGAAGCAATTAATCCAGCCCGCCCCGACCCCGGCGGACGCAGACATTGAACGCGAAGGTGTTGCCATGACCACGACTGAAACGCAGAATGCTCTCAACAGCGCCACCTCCATGCCGCCGGAACTGCTGGGCGCGGTTCGCTGGCGGTGCATCGGCCCGCCCCGGGGCGGCCGGGTAGTAGCGGTGGCCGGCGACCCGGTCAACCCGATGGTCTTCTACTTCGGGGCCTGTGCCGGTGGCGTGTGGAAGACCACCGATGGCGGCACCTACTGGGACAACGTTTCCGACGGCTACTTCAACACCGCGGCGGTGGGGGCCATTGCCGTCGCCTCTTCCGACCCCAATGTCATCTACGCCGGTATGGGCGAGTCCACCATTCGCGGTGACGTTACCTACGGGGACGGCGTGTACAAGTCCACCGACGGCGGCCAGACCTGGGCCAATATGGGCCTGTCGGACACCCGCCACATTTGTAAGGTGCGGGTCCACCCCGCCAATCCGGACGTGGTTTACGTGGGCGCCCTGGGCCACGCCTACGGCCCCAACGAAGAACGGGGCGTCTTCCGCTCCAAAGACGGCGGCAAGAACTGGGAAAAGGTGCTGTTCCGCAGCGAGAACGCCGGCGTGGCGGACCTTTCGCTGGACCCCAATAATCCCCGCATCCTGTACGCCGCCATCTGGGAGACCCGCCGCACCCCCTGGAGCCTTATCAGTGGCGGCGAGGGCAGCGGCATCTTCAAGTCGGCGGACGGCGGCGACACCTGGACCGAGATTACCGACAACCCAGGCCTGCCCGGTGGATTGAAGGGCCGTATCGGCATTGCCGCATCTCCCGCCAAGCCGGGGCGCGTGTGGGCCACCATCGAGGCCGAGGCCTGCGGCGTGTACCGCTCCGACGATGGCGGCGATACCTGGGAACTGGTCAGCGACAACCGCGACCTGCAGGGCCGCCCCTGGTACTACCAGCACATCTTCGCCGACCCGCAGGACGCCGACACGGTGTGGGTTTTGAACTACCAGTGCTGGAAGTCGGTGGACGGCGGACGCAACTTCAACCGGGTAACCACGCCCCACGGCGACGACCACGACCTGTGGATCGACCCCAACAATCCCCTGCGGATGATCGAGGGCAATGACGGCGGGGCCTGCGTCAGCTTCAACGGCGGGGAAAGCTGGTCCACCATCTACAACCAGCTTACCGGCCAGTTCTACCACCTGACCACCGACAACCGCTTCCCCCACCGGGTGTACGGCACCCAGCAGGACAACACCGCCATCAGCGTGCCGTCCCGCACCCACAAGGGGGCCATCCCCTGGGGCGACTGCTACGTGGTGGGAAACTCGGAGAGCGGCTACATCGCCCTGCATCCCGACGACCCGGACACCGTCATTTCCGGCGCCATCGGCAGTTCCGCCGGGGGCGGCGGCAATATGCTGCACTACGACCACGCCACCGGGCAGGTAAGGATAATCACGGTGTGGCCGGAGCTTTATTCCGGCTGGGGCGCCAAGGACATGAAGTACCGGTTCCAGTGGACCTACCCCATCATGTTCTCGCCCCACGACCAAAATACACTGTACGTGGCCGGCAACCTGGTCTTTCGTTCCACCGACCTGGGCGGCAGCTGGGAGGCCATCAGCCCCGACCTGACCCGGCACGACCCCTCCACCCTGGAGCCGTCGGGCGGCCCCATTACCAAAGACACGTCCGGCGCTGAAATCTACGCCACCATCTTCGCCTTCGTGGAGTCGCCCCACCAGCAGGGCGTCTTCTGGGCCGGTTCCGACGACGGCCTGGTCCACCTGTCCCGCGACGGCGGCGCCACGTGGGAACCGGTTACCCCGCCTGACTTGCCGGAATGGACGCTCATCTGCATGATCGAGGTCTCGCCCCACGACCCTGCCACTGCCTACATCGCGGCCACCCGCTACAAGCTGGACGACACCCGTCCCATGCTCTACCGCACTGGCGACTACGGCCAGACCTGGACGCCGATAACTGACGGACTGCCCGACGACGACTACACCCGGGTGGTGCGGGAGGACCCAGTCCAACCGGGCCTGCTTTACTGCGGCACCGAGACCGGCGCGTACATATCCTTCAACCAGGGCGACTCCTGGCAGCCGCTGCGGGCCAACCTGCCGGTGGTGCCGGTCTATGACCTGGTGGTCAAGGAGGACAACCTGGTCGCCGCCACCCACGGTCGGGCTTTCTGGATTCTCGACGACCTGACCCAACTGCGCCAGCTTGAACCTTCAGTGGCAGGCCAGCCAATCCGATTGCTGCAGCCCCGGGACACTTACCGTGTCCGCTCGCCCTTCCGCGACCGCAAGCCCGCCACCGGCAAGAGCTACCGCGCCGGCCTGGGGGCCGACGTTACCTACAGCGAGTCCCTGGGCAAGCACGGCGAGGTGGTACGCAAGATGTGGGACGCCGGGGAAAACCCGCCCGACGGTGTTTTGATCCACTACTACCTGAAGGAGGAACCCGAGGTAGTAACTATCACCATCCTGGACGATAACGGTGAGACCATCCGCAGCTTCACCAGCAACGCCCCGGAGGCTGGCGAGGACAACCCGGAACCACGAGCGCCGAAGGAAGCAGGGATGAACCGCTTTGTCTGGAATATGCGCTACCCCGCGGCGACCAGGGTGCCCGAAGACAAGACCACCGAGGACTCGCTGGTCGGCCCCCTGGCGTCGCCGGGCGCCTACCAGGTAACGCTGCAGGTGGGAGACCAGACGCAGACGCAGTCATTCCGCATCGTCAAAGACCCCCGTGTTCCAGCCAGCCAGGAAGACCTGGACGCCCAGTTCCGGTTGCTGGTGGAGATTCGGGACAAGGTTTCGGAGACCCATGACGGCATTAATCAGTTGCGTCGGGTGCGCCAGCAGGTGGACCAGTGGGTGAACCGCGCCCAGGGCCACCCGTCGGAGGAGACGGTGGCCGACGCGGCGGAGGAGGTGAAGGAGAAGCTGAAGGGCATTGAGGACGAGCTAATCCAGTCCGCCTACCGGGGCGCGCGGGACAGGCTGGACATGCCCACACGCCTCAACCGCAAGCTGGCCGAACTGACCGCCGTGGTGGCCACCGCCGACTTCGCGCCCCCGCAGCAGGCCTACCAGGTATTTGAGTACCTGTCCGGCGAAATAGACGTGCAGTTGACGGCATTGCAGCAGGTTGTAGATGAGGACATCGCCCAGTTCGCCAACCTGGTGCGGGATTTGGATATTCCGGTTATAGCGACTTAGGGAATATAAGCCGACCCGGCCAAACGCCGTTTCAGGGAATTGCGCGATGGCCGGGTTAGGCTAAACCGGAATATGCGAATGTGCAGTCAGTATCCGTCTTAAGCTGACGTTCTTGCCCGCCGGTCAGAAAAGTAGAGGCCCCCATCCATTTCGATGTGCCCTTCAAATTGGAGGGCCTTCGCGTTTCCAGTCCCGCTAAGGTCATCAAATTTCAGATTGGCGGTGTCGCCGACGGAAACAGATCCGGGATCATAGACTCGGACCATCTTAACCTTGCGAGTTGAAAACCTGCCGTTCTTCTCCAACATCAAGAGTCTAGACAATAATTCAGGTCCCACGCGAAACTCGGAAGTCAGGTACCCTTTGACTGTTTGGGACACAGCGCGGGGCTTTGAGGCTTTCCAGAACATTAAACTCATCGGATACCATCCTTACTGAAATTTCCGAGCTCATCGGGCGCCGTTGGATCAGCTATCTGTTCCAGCTTCTGTGGAATCGGGCCTGAGGATATTAAGCAGATCTCCCACGGCTATGTCCTTTAAGATCGGTCCCTGGTGGAGACGGTCTCTATTCACCGTATAGGTATTGGTGCGCCCTTGTCGGGTCCTGGTTATATAACCTGCTTCGTCCAGGTCGGCGACAATCCTTAGCACTGCCCTTTCGGTGATGCCAAGCAGCTGCGAGATCTCTCTTGCAGTGATGCTTGGTTGTCGAGCCACGGCCAGCAGCACACCGCCGTGGTTGGTAATGAAGTCCCAGCCTGGCATGTTATCCAGTCCTAATGGCCAATTCTCTTTCAAGCTTGTTATATGAACTAGGATTCATAGAGCGCAATTCCTGAAATGCAAATCACCAATTAGTGTTCATAGTATAGCACAGGATACGGATGTGTCGTCAACGGATAATATTGATAAAATTGCAACGGATTCTGGAAAAAGAGGACTGTGCAGCGACAGCATCGGTTGAACAAGACGGGACCTGCCTGTGAATACCGCAGGGGAAGAACTGAACAAGTGCCACGCCCTTGACGGGGGAAGGCCAGGTGGGGGTGAAGAATCGCCCCGGGCGCCAGCATGGTCAACCTCACGCCGCACCCTGCCTCCAGTCGTGGCGGGGTTGCCAGCCCGGCAGCCTCTGCTCCTTTTCAGTGCTTAGCACGCTGGCGGCGCCGTCCAGCCCTTCCCGTATCTCCATCACGTCGCCAGAGTTTTTCTTGACCAGGTCAATGGTGGGCTCGTTGAACCGGGAGGAGGGCTGGGCCAGCATGAAGTCTCGTATTCCTCTATATCTGCATCAAGGGCCAATACGTGGGCCTCGGCCACGTCCCTGGCGTCGGCGTAGGCCCACATCACCAGGGTGAGGGGATTCTCCGGCGTGGGAGCCGGCCAGGAAACTCCGGCTGTACCACCGGCAGCGCCACGTTGGTGAACCGCAGACAGACCACCGTGGCGCCCGAGTTGCGGGCGATCATTCGGCCGAGGTCCTCTCCCACCTGCCTGGACAGGCCGTAAGGTTCGAAGGGCATCATGGGGTGCTCATCGTCCAGGGGCAGGTAAAGGGGCACGAAGGCGTTCCCATGGTGGGCCCACCCCATGCCGAAGGCGCTGGAGGAAAATACCACCCGCCGCAGGCCCAGTTCCGCCGCAGACATCATGACGTTAAAGGCGCTGGCCAGATTGTTTTCTAAAATGACCCTGGGCTCTTCGCGCAACGGCCCGGGGATAGCCCCCATGTGCGCGACTGCCTCCGCCTCCCGGAGCAGGTCCGCCACTGCCGTGGAGTTACCCAAATCGCAGCGTACGAACTCCGTTGGCATATCATCCGCGGCCAACCGGTCTGTCGCCAGGACTTACCTGCCCTGGTCCACCAGCAGCCGCACTACCCGGCGTCCCAACCTGCCCGCCGCCCCGGTAACAACTATCATCAGGTCCTCCGGGTCAACTTTAGGGGGGTCACTGACTCCGCTCGCCGCACATAGACTATCTGAATCGGTATGCGGTCAAGGCCAGGCTTCGGCTTGCTGAACGCCCACCTTCACTTGATCAATCAGGGGGCAGCCCAGGAACAGCAGCGGATCAGTCTCAGAGCTTCGCCAGTTTCTGAACCCGCTGGTTGGCGGTGTCTACCCCGTAGATGCTGCCCTGGGAATCGGTGTAGACCTGGTGAGCGTTCTCGAAGGTACGGCCCCGGGCCAGGAGGTCGCCGTCCAGGGTCAGGATGCTGAGGCGGGGAATCTGGTCGGTTACGTACACCACCTGGTTGGCATCGATGTGGACGCCCATGGGGCACTTGAAGTCGGTCCATTCCGCCTGGAATTCCCCTTCCGCCGTGAACACCTGAACCCGGTCATTCTCGCGGTCGGCCACGTAAACCCGGCCATCCCGGGACGCCCGGACGCTGTGGGGCACACGGAACTGGCCGGGCCCGCTGCCGGGGCTGCCGAAACTGCTGATGTAGTCCCCATTGGGGCTGAACCGGTGAACACTGGAATTGCCGTAGCCGTCGGCAACGTATAGCTCCCCCGACGGGGCCACGCAGACGTCTGCCGGGTGGTTGAACGGCGCCTGCATTGCCGCCCGGTCCCGGTTGCCCAGCGAACGCTGTAAATTGCCGGCAGTGTCGTAGAGCAGGATCTGGTGGGCGTCGCGGTCGGTGAGATAGACGGTGTCGTCGGGGCCGACGTGAATGTGGTGAGCTTCCAGGGGGATGCCATTCCGGCGCTCCCAGGCGTCGAGGAAGTTACCGTCGCGGTCAAAGACCAGCACCGGCGGCCCCTGGCGCTGGAACACGTACACCCGGTCCAGGGAATCTATGGCCACGCCGCTGGGGCCCTGCAAGGACATACCGCTGGGAAGCTTTACCCAGCCCGGTTGGTATTCGTACCTGAAGTCACCCGCTCCTATGATCGGTGGCATGGCCTCCTCCAGTTTTTGCCGCCAGGCCCTACCGGCGAAAGTCCTCGCGTCCGCAGCTACTCCGTCGCCTGTGCATTGGCCGGCAGGTGGCTTTCCCAGTCGGGGATCTGGCGGTGGTGGGGGGATGGCAGCAGCCAGGACGATAGCAGGCCCAGCGAGCTGAAGCCCAGGGACAGGATAAGCGGGGCCAGGTAGGTGCCGGTGATGTCCCACAGGATGCCGGCGCACACCGGCGCCATGCCCATACCCAGCCCGTTGCCCAGGTTCTGCCAGCCGAAGAGACTGCCCTGGGGGACGTTGCCGTAGTATTGCCGGTTGGCGATGGGGAAGGTGGGCACTTCGCAGGCCTGCCCGATGCCAAAGAGCACCGCGAAGGTGTAGAAGGCCCAGGCATCGTGCAGGAAGAAGATTATAAACAGCGGGAAGACCTGCAGGGCCATTCCCACGATCCAGACATTTCTGCTGCCCCAGCGTTCCGCGACCACGGGCACGAAGCCCCGGGCCACCACGCCCACGCCCTGCTGCGCGGCCAACACTCCGGCGGCCACCGGCAGGGAAAGGCCCCGGTCCACCGCAATGGCCACCAGCAAGACGTTGATGATGTTGTGGCCCATGCAGCCCCAGTAGTGGATGCCGATGAGATTCCAGAAGGTGAAGGTGCGCCTGGCCTGCTGGATGAATACCCTGGCCCGCACCTTGGCGACCTCGTCTCCCGCCCTGCCCTGAGCGGCCCTTGGGACGGGTTCCTCGGCGGCGCCCAGGGGACGCAGTCCGATGGCGTTGGGGCCGTTGTGAAAGAACCTGACCATCAGGAGCAGCAGCGCCCCGCCCGCTATGCCCGGAATCCAGAATATCCACTGGATTCCAAGCTGGCTGAAAGCCGCCCCAATCAGTATGAGCAGGAGAATAACGCCCGACCCCTGCAGCGACCACACGATGCCCATGGCGATGCCCAGGTGTCTCCTGAACCACAGGGAGACGCCCGATACCGGCAGTACCGTGAATATGGAGGTGGAGATGCCCAGCAAGACGCCGAAGAAGAGGTAGAACTGCCACAGGTCGGTCATTACCCCGGTGGCCAGCATACTTGCGATGAAGAGCAGGGCTCCCAGCAACAGGAGCTTGCGCACTCCGTACCGGTCGCCAAGAAACCCTACATAAGGACTCACCAGCCCGAGGACTATCCACTGGAGGCTGAAGGCAAGGGTTACTGCCCCGTAGCTCCAGCCGAAACCCTCCGCCGGGTCTATCAGGTGCGGCACGAGGGCGGCGGCGGCGAACCGCATTGCCGACGTGACGAACCCCATCATTCCGGCCAGGGCCACGATGACCCAGGCGTAGTGCAGTCGTTCCTTCAGAAACGTTGGCGTCATAAGGCTGGAAGGAGGCAGGCCGGAATCCAGGCGGTCTCAGTTACAGGACACGGGATTTCGGCGAAAATACCCTGCGGAAGAATGGGTGCAGTATACACCCAAAGCAAGGGTGGCTGTATCCTGCACTCGCGCACTGTCGTTCCTCTTTAGTTATCCACGAATGGACACTAATGTTCACTAATGGGAATTTTTTAGAAATGGTTCCATTTGGTTCCGTTTTGGCCCATTTTGGGGGTTTATCCACGAAGGGCACGAAGGGACACGAAGGTGGGAATTTTTAATAATCGTTCCATTTGGTTCCATTTTGGCCCATTTTGGGGGTTTATCCACGAAGGGCACGAAGGGACACGAAGATGGGGTCATGGTTTTATGGTGAAGATGGGTTATGCGGGTTGGCAAGGGGTTGGCACTAAGGATTCGGGCTTTCTGAGGGAATGACGGTCCTGGCGCCGATTGCGCGCCCCAAATCTGAAGAGTGCCCTTTCTGCCGGGTGTAGAATATTCTTAATAGTTTCTTGAGATTTAGCCCCTATATTCTTCCCAGCGACAGTCGCGGTCCAGGGTTGTGTCCCTGGCAGGTCTCCTAAGGAGAGCAGGAGCGAGGAGGTATTGCGGTGAAGTTTACAAGGAACAGAGTTTTTATTTTGCTGGTGGCCGGAGCGGCGGCCCTGGGCATCGCCGGGGGCATTGCCGTGGCGTCGACTCTCACCACCGCCCACGCCCACGGCGGCTGGGGCAGCAGCGGCAGCGGTGACGGGACCAGCCTGGCTGCCCGCATTGCGGACAAGCTCAACGACGCGCTGGACCTGGACGAAGACATAACCGAGGCCCAGGTGCAGACTGCCCTGAATGGGGTTACGGCCGACCGGCAGGATGAGAGACTGGAAGCAAGACTGGACGAACTGGAGGTGGAGGACGCCACCAAGACGGAAATACTGGACTGGTTTGACGACTATCCCTACGCCGACCTGGTACGGTACCGCGCCATGGGCCTGGCCAGTTCCGACAATGTTACCAGCTTCCTGGAGCGGCTGGTGGACAACGAGAGGATCACCCAGGATCAGGCGGACGGCATCCAGGGATGGTATGACGACCGGCCCGACCTGCCGGACGGCCTGGAACGGTCGGGACGAGGCCGCCACGGCGATGGCGCTGGCACCTTCTTCCGGGGCCGACATGGTCGCGGCGGTGATGGCCCGGGTTCCTTCTTCCGGGGCAGGTTCGGTCGCGGCGGCCACGATGGGGCCGATACCTTCTTCCGCGGGCGCTTCCACCGGGGCGGGTCAACCCAGTCAGCGGGAAGTTCGCTTTAGGCATTAGCAGGGACTATGCCGGGGCGGCACCGGGGCAATTCGCGGCCCTGGCGTGGGGTCCCGGCA
>CAZPMU010000026.1:15613-24839 GCA_964587795.1 uncultured Dehalococcoidia bacterium
GACTATGCCGGGGCGGCACCGGGGCAATTCGCGGCCCTGGCGTGGGGTCCCGGCACCAGAGTACGGGGGATATGAATGCTCGCTGGTCTGACCGGCGGTTCAGTGGCCGCCGTAGTCGCGGTGTTGGTGTCGCTGCCGCTGCGTTCGCCCAGCGACACCCTGCTGAACAGCGGGTCGGTGGGCCTGGCCAGCCTGCTGTGGGGTTTGGTGGCCGGGGCGCTGTGGCTGGCGCTGCGGCGGTCCCGGCGTCCGGCGGTGTACTTCCTGGTGGGCTGGTCGGCGCTGTTCCTGCCGGCGGCCATCGCGGTGGTACTGTTCGGGCGGTCTCAACTGGACCATTTTGTGGCCTTTGCGGTGCCGCTGGCGGCGATAGTTTACGTGGTAACCGGGGCAGTGACAGTGTTAATTCCCCGCTACTTCCCCCAACTGCGGTGGTGGCAGGCGGGGCTGGCCGTTATCGTGGCCCTGGTCGTCGGCATCGGGCTGGTCAACCAGGCGGACCAGGAAAGCGGGCGGCTGGAATTGCCGCCCCCGGGGTCTCGGGCGGTTCCCGACGAGGCTCCCATTTCCCTTGAGACAGGAACCCTATAGGTACACAAAGGCGAAAGGCATCAGGTTACTTATGCAGGCAATATTCAGGTCTACCAATTCCAAAACCCAGGGATTCACGGTATCCGCTCCAATGTGGAGCCTGGTTACAGTCGTGATTCTCGCGCTAATCCTGACCGGTTGCGGTACAAGCTCCGAACCGGCGCCGGTATCCCCGACGACGGAGCCGGCCGCTTCCCAGGAAACGCAGCCGGCAACCGCTCCCAACGAGCCTGCTCCGGCTGCTGAGGCGACGGAGCCGGCCGCCGAAGCGATGCCGGAACCCACGGAGCCGGCCGTATTAGCGGAGTCGACTCCCCCGGATTCAGCGGAGGCTCCGGCCGGTACTGAGTCGACATCGGCGGAGGTCGTGGGGCCCACCGCCACGCCTGAACCGGAACCTGCCGCGGCGGCCGAACCGGAAATGCCGGCCGGTGGCGGTTTCGTTATCGGCGAGGGTTCCGAGGCCACCTTTACCGTCAACGAAAAGCTGGCCTGGCTGGACCTGCCCAACGACGCGGTGATGCGTACGGTGGGCATTGCCGGGACCATTCACCTGGACGGCCAGCCCACGGTGATTGAACTGGACCTGCATTCGATGACCAGCGATGAGGAACGGCGGGACAACTACGTGCGCAGCCGGATGTTCCCCGACGACCGGACAGCCACCTTCACCGTTTCCGACCTGGGCGACCTGCCCGACCCGCTGCCCGAAGGTGAGGAGATTACGCGGGAAGTGCAGGGCGAACTTACCATAAAGGGTGTAACCACGCCCATTACCTTTGAGGTGCAGGCTCGTAAGGACCCGGGCAAGCTGTTTGTGCTGGGCCGGACCACCTTCACCTGGGACGACCTGGAACTGCCCCCGCCCAACATCCCCGGCCGCATCGAGGTCAAGGACGAGGTGCAGGTGGAAGTGCTGCTGTCGGCAGTGCCAGGTGATGGAGCGGGCCCGTAAGGGGTTGTGCCGGAAAGAGACTTCACCCCCATCCTGGCCTTCCCCCGTCAAGGAGGAAGGAACGTTGATAGTTTCGTATGGGTCGGCTAAGGGAGGTAATTGCCTTGTCCAGCACCGTGCTGATAATCGAGGACGACCCCCATACCACCGAGTTGGTGCGCCTGTACCTGGCCAACGACGGTCACAACGTGCTGTCGGCGGCCACCGGCCCGGAGGGGCTGGCCCGCGCTCGTGAGTCTCGCCCCGACCTGGTGGTGCTGGACCTGATGCTGCCCGGCATGGACGGCCTGGAAATCTGCCGCGAACTCAGGGCGGAGTCGGACGTGCCCATAGTGATGCTCACGGCCCGAGTGGAGGAGGACGACCTGCTGGCCGGGCTGGGCAACGGGGCTGACGATTACGTTACCAAGCCCTTCCGGCCCCGGGAACTGGCCGCCCGGGTCAAGGCCGTGCTGCGGCGTACGGGACGGGACGACGCCGAGGCCGGCGGTGAACTGGCTTACGGTCCCATCCGCATTAACCCGCGGATGCAGACGGCCTACGTGGAGGACAAGCAACTGTCCCTGACTCCCACCGAGTACCGCCTGCTGCTGCTGTTCCTGCGTGAGCCAGGGCGGGTGTTCTCCCGGGAGCAGATTATCGACCGGGCGCTGGGGCAGGACTTTGACGGCTACGACCGCACCGTCGATACGCACATCTACAGCCTGCGGCGCAAGCTGGAGGCGCCCCTGAACGGCCTGCGTTACATACACACCATCTACGGGATGGGTTACCGGCTTGGCGATGCCTAGTTGGCTTGGGAGCCTACAGTTCCGGCTGATTCTGGCCTTCACCCTTACCCTGGCCCTGGCCCTTGGCACGGTGGGGGCGCTGGTGAGCCTGGCCGCCGAGACGGAAACCAAGCGGTTCCAAACGCGCAGCCAGGAGTTCCGGGTGAGCCTGGTCCACCGGATGGTAGCCCGCCGCTACGCGGAAAATATGGACTGGGCCACGGTGCAGCCATCCCTGGAACAGGCCGGGACATTCTTTGGGCTGCGGTTCCTGGTAACCGACGCCGACGGGCAGGTAGTTGCCGACTCGCATCCGGGGAAAGCGAAGGCGAAACCTGGCAAGAGCCACAGGGGCCGGTCGGCTCCCATAGTCCTGGAGGGAGAGGAGATAGGCTCGCTGCAACTGGTTGCCGACCCGGGAAGGCCGGGGCCGGGCCGCCGGTTTTTCGGCGGGCCGCCAGCCTTTTTCTTGTCCGACCCGGAAACGGCGGCGCCGTCAACCGGCCCCGACCAGGGGGCCGAGCCGTTGGTTTCGCGGGTAACGTCCACGGTTAACAAGTCCCTGCTCTGGACCGGGGCGGCCGCCGCCATAGGGGGCATACTGCTGATTTCCTTCGCGTCCCGCCGCATCCTGGCGCCCCTGCAGACCCTGGGCGGAGCGGCCCAGCGGCTGGGCGAGGGAGACCTGGGCCAGCGGGTGCCCGTATCCGGTCCTTCCGAGATACGGAACCTGGGTGACACCTTTAACACGATGGCCGAGAACCTGGAGTCGGCGGAGCAGCAGCGGCGGAACCTGACCGCCGATGTTGCTCACGAACTGAGAACCCCCCTGTCTAACATCCAGGGCTACCTGGACGCGGTGAACGACGGCCTGCTGCAGCCCGACGAGGCCACAATGGCCACCCTGCGCCAGCAGACCGCCCACCTGGTAACCCTGGTGGAGGACCTGAGGCTGCTGGCCCTGGCCGAGGCCGGGTCGCTGGTGCTGCATATTCAGCCCGAGTTGCTGCAACCCCTGCTGGAAGAGTCGGTGGAGGCCTTCCGGCCCCGGGCCGAGGCCAAGACCATAAATTTGACCCTGTACGGGGCCGAGGGTCTGCCCGAAGTGGAACTGGACCGGACCCGCATTTCCCAGGTGGTGGGCAACCTGCTGGAGAATGCCATAGTAAACGCGCCGGAGGGAGGCGGGGTTGCCGTAAGCGCAGCCCGCGATGGGGAGACGGTTGTGGTGTCGGTTTCGGACACGGGCCCGGGGATTGGCGCGGAAGACCTGGAGCGGGTGTTTGACCGCTTCTACCGGGTTGACCCGTCGCGCGCCCGGTCCACCGGCGGCGCCGGCCTGGGCCTGACCATAGCCCGGCAACTGGTGGAGGCCCACGGCGGCTCCATCCGGGTGGCGAGTGAAGTTGGACGGGGCACAGTGTTCAGTTTCTATTTGCCGGTAACCCAGGGTTCTTAGAGCGTGTCGTCAAATGCACCGTCATTCCTGCGCAGGCAAAACTCTCGACTTCAGCCTGTCGAGGTTCCCGCCATCGCGGGAACGACGGATGGTGAATTTATGCCCCCGCCTGACCGTTAAGGGGGAATGGACTTCTGAATTAGTTTCCTGAAGGGGCTACCACGGAACGAGGTGAGGTAATGGAATCACTCTGGAAGGCCATAAAGTCCCTGGCAGTCTGGCAGATCATCGTTCTGGGGGTGGTCCTGCTCGGTTCGGCGGCCGCCGTCTATTTTGTCTACGTGGACAGGACGCAGCCCGAACCCACGGAACTGGCGGAAAACCAGCAGTTGATACCCGTCCGCTATGGCGACATCGTCAACCAGGTATCCACCAGCGGCAACGTGACCTTTCCCGAACGGGAAACAGTGCGGTTCGGCATTAAGGGCGCCATCGGGGAATTGCTGGTGGAAGAGGGAGAGACGGTAAGCGTGGGGCAGGAACTGGCCCGGCTGGACGCGCCCACCATCGCCACCCTGGAGGAGGCCGTGGCCCAGGCCAGGGTGGACCTGCTGGATGCCGAGGATGCCCTGGCTGAACTGATGGAACCGGCAACCGAGGCCGCCAGGAACCTGGAACGGGCCGCCGCCGAGGAAGCGGTGGCCGACGCCCGCTACCAGGTACTGCTGGCAGAAGATGCCCTGGTGGTGGCGCTGGACCCGGTGATTCCCACCCTGGTGGACGTGGAGGCGCAGAAGGAGCGCATCGCCACCACCGAGCTTTCCCTGCAGACCATCCAGGAGGAACGGGAAGACCTGCTGAATCCCGAACTGCCCACCCACCGGGAAATAAAGGCCCAGGAGGAGTTGATCGCCGACGCCCGGGTGAAGCTGCAGGATGCCATTGACGCAAAGGACGAGTTGTTGACCCGCGACCTGAATCCCGACTATGAGATGGACCTGGCCGACGCCCTGCAGAAGCAGGCGGACGCCGAAAAGGAACTGGCCGAAATCGGGGAGTTACTGGCCGACCTGGCCCCATCCCAGCGAGAACTGGTGGAAGCTACCCAGGGCCGCCTTAAAGCCCAGATTGCCCTGGACGAGGCCAACCAGGCCCTGGAGGACTTCCTGGACACCCACGGCTCTACCCTGACCAACCGCCGCATTGAGAAACAGGAACTGGAATCGGACCTTTCGTCAGCCCAGACCACCCTGGGATCCCTGCAGGACGCTTATGACCGGGGCACGCTGGGCCTGGCCAGCAACATCGACCGCTGGCAGATCTACACGGTGAACCTGGAAGAGGAACTGGAACAGGTGCGCTTCGGCATCGTTTCCCAGGTGGAGGAACTGGAAGCGGAAGTGGCGCTGGCCGAGACGGCATTGCAGGAATCGGAAGATAGCCTGGCTGAAGTGCGGCAGGGGCCCGATCCCGTGGAGCGGGCGGCCCTGGAAGCCCGGGCCAAGGCCATCCACGCCAATATGGAAGTGGTACACCGGGACCTGGCCGAACTGGAACGGCCGGAAGTTGATCCCCAGGAACTGGAACTGAAGGAGGCCCAGGTAGTTTTGGCGGAGGCTACGGTCAGCCAGGCCCTGGAAGACCTGGCGGAGCTTATGGAGGAACTGGCCGAGACTCCTGACTCCCTGGCCCTGCAGCTTAACACCCAGCAGCTTGAACTGGCCCGGGTAACCCTGGACCAGCAGCAGGCGGACCTGGCGGAACTGCTGGAAGACCGGAAGGCGACGCCCCTTGCCTACGAGGTGGCGCTGCGGGAGCAGCAGATCGTCCTGGCCCGGGCGGCCCTGGCCCAAGCTGAGGAAGACCTGGCCGACCTGCTGGTGGAGCAGGCATCGCCGCCCGACCCGTTGGAAGTGGCCCTGGCCGAGCAGAAAATCGTCGCCGGCAAGGTGCGGCTGACCACGGCGACGGAGGAGCTTGACGCGGCCATAATCACCGCCCCAATCGCCGGCTACGTGGCGGCGGTCAGCGTGGAACTGGGCGACGAGGTGGAGGCCCGAGCCTCCATAATGGAGTTGGTGGACCCCACCATCGTAGAAATTGACGGCATAGTGGACGAGATTGACGTGCTGCTGGTGGAGGTGGGTACTGCCGCGGAGGTAAGCCTGGACGCCCTGCCGGGGGTAACCCTGGACGGCGTGGTAACCGAGATTGCCGACGAGGCCGAAAATCAGCAGGGGGTGATCACCTTCCCCATTCGCATTCGCATGGAGGTGCCCGAGGGAGTAAGACCCCGGGGCGGGTTGAGCGCCGTGGCGAACATTGTGCTGCGGGAGGAGCGCAATGTACTGCTGTTGCCGCAGCAGGCCCTGTACGGTTCCTTCGACCGGCCGCTGGTACGTATTCTTACCGACGGGGGTGTATCGGAGATTCTCGTGGAACTGGGCAGCAGCGACGACTTCTGGGTGTCGGTGAAGGCAGGCCTTTCCGAAGGTGACCAGATAATCCTGGAGGGAGCAGAAGTGGGCGGCGGCGAGTTCAGCTTCCGCAATCTGCGGAGCGCCACCGGCGGCGGCTTTGGCGGCGGTGGCGGCGGCGGACGCAGGTAGGAACGCAACGACGTTACCACCATTCTGGCCTTCCCCCGTCAGTGGGCAGGGATTCTTTCAGAGGATTTTCAGACTTGCAGCCAGTGACCATAGAACTTAAAGACGTGACCAAGATTTACCGGATGGGCAACATCGAGGTGGGCGCCCTGCGGGATGTTTCGGTTTCCATCGAGGCCGGGGAAATGGTGGCCATTATGGGCGCTTCCGGTTCCGGCAAGTCCACCATGATGAACATATTGGGCTGCCTGGACGTGCCCACTTCCGGCGAGTACCTGCTGGAAGGCGAGAACGTGGGACAACTGGGCGACGACCGCCTGGCCGAAATCCGCAACCGCAAAATAGGCTTTGTCTTCCAGACCTACAACTTGCTGCCCCGCCTTACCGCGCTGGCCAACGTGGAACTGCCCCTGCTGTACGGCAACGGCCACAACCGCAGGCGGCGGGCAATGACGGCCCTGTCCCGGGTGGGCCTGGCCGACCGGGTGGGGCACCGTCCCACCGAGCTTTCCGGCGGTCAGCAGCAGCGGGTGGGCATTGCCCGCGCCCTGGTCAAGGAGCCGAGCATTGTGCTGGCGGACGAGCCCACCGGCAACCTGGACAGCCAGTCCACGGAGGAAGTAATGGCCATCCTGCGGGACCTGAACCACCGGGAGGGCCTGACCGTAATTATAGTAACCCACGAACCGGACATAGCCGCCGCCACCCGCCGGGTGATTACCATGCTGGACGGGCGCGTGGTGGACGACCGGAAGGCAGAATGAATCCCATAGTAACCTTTCGCATATCCCTGGCATCGCTGGGCGCCAACAAGCTACGCTCCGGCCTGACCCTCCTCGGCATAGTAATCGGCGTGTCTGCGGTGATCTCCCTGATGGCTATTGGCCAGGGGGTGCAGCAGTCGATCACGTCGCGCATCGAGTCCCTGGGGACCAACCTGCTCTTCGTGCAGCCAGGCGAATCGGTGCAGCAGGGCGGGCTGGGAGGAGGAGCAGGCAGCGCCGCCACGCTCACCCTGGATGACGCCTATGCCCTGGAGGACCCGGTTTTCGCCCCGGCAGTCAAGGCCGTAGCCCCGGAAATTCGGGCCAACGGCCAGGTTACGGCGGGGCGCAACAACACCTTTGCCCAGGTAATCGGGGTAACCCCGGAGTACACGGAGGTGAGGAATGCCCCGGTTGAGGGGGGCGACTTCATCTCCCAGGGCCACCTGAATAACTACTCCCAGGTCGCGGTGCTGGGCAGCACCATGAAGGAGACCCTTTTCGGAAACCGGGACCCGTTGGGTCAGCCCATCCGTATCAATGGCCGGCAGTTCGAGGTAATTGGAACCCTGGAGAGCAAGGGCGGCGGCTTTTTCGGCGGCCAGGACAACCAGATTCTGGTGCCCATCACCACTGCCTATTACCGGGTCAGTTCCCAACGCACCACCCACGGGGAGATCAGCGTCGATTCCATCAACGTGCAGATGCCCGACATCGGCGTAATGGACGAGGGGATGATGCAGGTCGCCACGGTGCTACGGCTTAGGCACCACATAACCGGCGAGGACGATTTCATCATCACAAACCAGCAGGACACCATCGAAACCCTGCAGGAGACCACCAATACCTTCGTGGTATTCCTGGGAGCCATTGCCGGCATATCGCTGCTGGTGGGCGGCATAGGCATTATGAACATAATGCTGGTCTCCGTAACCGAGCGGACGCGGGAAATCGGGATTCGCAAGGCCATGGGAGCCAAGCGGCGGGACATACTGGTCCAGTTCATGTCCGAGGCAACGCTGCTGAGCCTTGGCGGCGGCGCCGTCGGGGTGTTGGTGGGAGCGTCGGTGGCGCGCCTGCTGAACGGCCGACCGCTGCTGGGGAACAGCCCCATGGAGACAGCCTTCAGCTGGGACATTGCCCTGCTGGCCCTGGGCGTCTCCGCGGCCATTGGCCTCTTCTTCGGCATTTATCCCGCCATGCGGGCCGCCGGCCTGCACCCCATTGAGGCGCTGCGGTACGAATAAGCGAGGCACTATGAACAGGTCATTTGTCATGCTCCTGGCTCTTGCAATTTTCCTGGGGGCCGGGTTCGGGGGTTCCTTCGTGGGCGGCGTAATCTACGGCCAGAACCAGGCGGAAAACGCCGTGGATGAGCTGTCGCCCAGGCTAGGAGCGGCAGGGCAGTTCCCCGGCGGGGGCCAGGGACCCAACGCCGGCCAGCGCGGCCCGGGGCGACAGGGGCAGGGCGGCGTTGGCCCGGCGGCGCAGGGGCCACAAGGGGGATTTGCCGGTGGCCAGGGCGGGGGGCCAGGCATCGCAGCCGGAGCAACCGGAGCCCCCGGCGGGCGCGGTCAGGGCCAGGGGCTTGCCGCCGCCCAGGGGCAAGGCGGTCCCATTAGTGATGGGCAGGGCAGTGGAACGGGAAGGGAGACCAATGCTCAGGTCGCCGGACGGGACCAGGGCAGCCCCCAGGGCGAGGAGACGGCTGGGTCCGGGCGCGATGGCCAGGCTGATTCACCCGTGGCCGCTGCTCAGGTTGGCGTGGGAGAGGATGCCGTCAATCCAGGCCCCGGTTCGACGTCCCCGGAAGCGTCCCAGCAAGCTGAAAGCGTCGCCCCGAGACCGGCCAACCTGGGTGGCGCGGTCGGAACGGTACAGGGGCTGGAAGGCGATGTGCTGACCGTAACGTCGCCACGGGGGGACCTGGCCGTGATGCTTTCAGAGTCCACGAGAGTCTTCCAGGTAAGCGAAACCGGCAGGGAGTCGCTGGCAGCGGAAGCCAGGGTGCGGGTGGTGGGTTCGCGGAATCCGGAGGGTGGCATAGCGGCCCAGTCGGTGGTAATTGTGCCGGAAGGGGTGGAGAACCTGTTCGGAGCAGGAGCAGGCCCGGGCGGGCGAGTGCGGGGACAGGGGCCGTA
>CAZPMU010000026.1:24939-33308 GCA_964587795.1 uncultured Dehalococcoidia bacterium
ACCTGTTCGGAGCAGGAGCAGGCCCGGGCGGGCGAGTGCGGGGACAGGGGCCGTAATAGTCCCCCGCAATCAGGGATTGGCAGTTGAGCTACCGTCAGATCCCCCGCCTGAACCGGGCGGGATGGCAGGAGGGCGATCAGGCATTGCCTTTCTGCCTCTTGCCAGGCGGTCCTGGTCCATAGTGCTGGTAGGACGCTGAAGCCGTTCAATCATCAGTTGTACCTGGTCACTCACGAACGGCGGTAGCGCCGTGCCGGCTAGAATTGCATCTAATTTAGTTACCAGCCGTTCGGCGGCAATTATGATTCGTTCTATGGTATAGGCATCCTCTTCATGGTGGTAGAAGTCGTAGTGGGCTTCCCTTGCCGCAAGGAAACCCATCATAAGGTCGTCGTCCTCTTGCTCTGCCGATATCACCCACGCCGCTTCCCGGAGTCTCCAGTCGGCGTCGTTGAACCAGCGACGCTTTTCCGCCACTGCCTTGATGGCGTAGGCCGCCGCGCCCCAGGCCTTGTTGGCAGCCTGGAGCAGGTCTTCCCTGGCCAGTTCCTCCCTGGCCTGCCGCAGGAAGTTGTGGCTGATTTCCATGTTGCGGGCCGCCTCCTCGTCGGGCGAGGGGCCCGGGGCGGTGTCCAGGGGCAGTACCATTGCTAGCTCTCCGCGGATTTCAGTCAGTGTAGCATGGCAGTCCTGGCGTGTCTTTACCTCGAAACCCTATGCAGCAAAGGGAAGGGCGGGTACTGGACCCGCCCTTTTACGGTGGTTACAGGGGCAAGAGTGAGCTAGCTGGCGCCGCCCTCGATCATGGCGGTCATCTCATCCACGCTTTTGTCGCCGAAATCGGGTTCGCCGCCGTTGATGCGGTAGGTGGGAGTGCCGAAGACGCCCAGGTCCTTGGCGGCCTGGTGCTCGTCCATCACGTACTGGCGGTACAGTCCAGAATCCAGGGCGGCGGACAACTCGCCGCTGTCCAGGCCACATTCGGCGCCGATGTTCAGCAGCACCTGCCGGTCGCCCAGGTCCACTCCGTCTTCCCAGTAAGCCCTGGCGGCGGCGTGGTGGAATTCGCCGTCGAGCCCCTTGTCCCTGGCGAAGGCGGTGGCCTCGTGGGCCAGGTTGGTGTTGGGATTAAGGGACGGTCGGCGCATGACGATGCCGGCATCCCGCGCCCGGTCCTGCCAGGCGGCATTCAATTCCGTTTCCGTCTCACCTTCCCGCACGGGACGGGGTTCGCCCTCTGGGGGACGGTCGGGAGCCAGCAGGTAGGGGCGCCGGTCGATGACCGCGCCGGTGGCTTCCGCTGCCTTGTCCAGCCTGACCAGGCCGACATAGCACCAGGGTCAAGTGTAGTCGTACCATACGACCACATTGGTCTCATTGCTGGTGGTCATAGCTTTCTCCTCTTGGCATCAAGGTTTGCCGTATTGTAACACGGCGGAGTGGGCGCCAGGCCGGTACCTGGACCGCCGGTATTTTCCCGGCAAAACCGTTAAGTTCTGCTGCTTGGTGTCCCATCGCATTCCGATATAATGGTGACCGTCAACCCTGCGCCTTCGCACAATTCTGACAAACAAAGGAGGCCATTATGCCGTTTGGAGGCAATGACTGGCTGGCTTTAACCCAGGAAGACACCCTTGAGCCCGAACTCCCCATCATCGACCCGCACCACCACTTCTGGGACAAGCGGGCCGAGCGCATCCCCTACCAGCGGTACCTGCTGCAGGAACTGGCGGACGATGTTAACGCCGGCCACAACGTGGTATCGACGGTGTTCATCGAGGCGCGGGCCATGTACCGGGCGGACGGCCCCGAGGAACTGCGGCCCGTGGGCGAGGTGGAGTTCGTCCAGGGCCAGGGCGCGGCCAGCGCCAGCGGCCTATACGGTCCCTGCCGGGCGGCCGCCGCCATCGTCGGCCACGCCAACCTGAACCTGGGCGCGGAGGTGGAGGGGGTGCTGGACGCGCTCCACGATGCCAGCCCCTACCATTTCCGGGGCATCCGCCACTCGGTAACCTGGGACCCACACCCGGAAGTTGAAAACACGGCGGCCCACAACATGCAGGGCCAACTGGCCAGCGACAAGTTCCGGGAGGGGGCGCGAGTGCTGGCAAGCAAGGGTCTTACCCTGGAGGGCTGGCTTTACTTTCCGCAGCTTCAGGAGATGGCCGACTTCGCCAAAGCGGTGCCCGACCTGACTATCATCCTGAACCACATAGGCGGCCTTGTTCGAGTGGGCCCCTACGCGGGTCGGGAAGACGTGATGGACACCTGGCGCCGGGGCATTGCCGCCGTGGCCCAGTGCCCCAACGTGGTCTGCAAGCTGGGCGGCATCGGCATGCCCCGCACCGGGTTCGACTGGCACACCCGCAACACACCCGTCGGTTCCGAGGAACTGGCCAGCGACATGGCGCCGCTGATCAACTACTGCATTGAGCAGTTCGGCCCCAGCCGCTGCATGTTTGAAAGCAACTTCCCGGTGGACAAGGTCTCCTACTCGCACCACATCCTGTACAACGCCTTCAAGCGTTTATCGGCGGGCTATTCGGCCAGCGAACGGGCGGATATGTTCCACGACACGGCGGCGAGGGTGTACCACATTTAGTAATTATTTCAAAACTGGCAGGTTGCACATTAACCGGTTCTCGCGGCAACCTGTTCACCCCCCACCCTGGCCCTCCGCCGTCAAGGGGGAGGGGACTTTTGAGATAGTTTCTTGGTGGGGCGCAGTCGAGCTACAAACATTCAGGGGCGGGTCTGAAACCCGCCCCTGAAACTGTCTTGGACCGTTTGTCCTGCCGTTATTTTCAGGCCGGCGCCACAATGTCCATTTCGTAGCGCGCCAGGACCTCTTCTATCTGGGCCGCCGACTTTTCGTCAGCCGGGATCAGAGGCAGGCGTGGGTTGCCGACGTTGAAGCCCACGTGGTTGAGGGAGTGCTTGACCGGGATGGGGTTGGAGACGATGAACAGGACTTTGAAGATTTCCAGCAGGCGGCGGTGCTCGGCGGCGGCCTGCTCCACCTCGCCCTCCAGCAGCAGGCCCATCATCTGCTTGATCTGGTTGCCCACCAGGTGGGAGGCCACGCTGACCACGCCATAGCCGCCGGTGGCCATGATGTAGAAAGTCTCGTTGTCGTTGCCGCTCCAGACGCGGAACCCGTCCCGCGAACCCTCGATGATGCGGGTAATCTGGTCCATATCGCTGCCCGCTTCCTTGACGCCGACGATGTTGTCCACATGGCTGAGGCGGATGGTGGTGTCGTGGGTCATGTTCAGGCTGGTGCGGCTGGTGACGTTATAGAGCATGCAGGGCAGGTTTACGTGGGCGGCAATAGTCTTGAAGTGCTGGTACAGGCCCTCCTGCGGGGGCTTGTTGTAGTAGGGGACCACCAGCAGCAGGCCGTCCACCCCGGCCTTCTCCGCCTCCATGCTCAGTTCGATACTCTCGGCGGTGCTGTAGTTGCCCGTACCAGCCACCACGGCGCCCCGGTCGCCTACGGCGTCCTTGATTTCGCCGTACAGCCGGATTTTCTCTTCGGTGGTGAGGGTAGGCGACTCGCCGGTAGTGCCGGACACGATAACGCCGTCGCTGCCGGAATCAAGCAGGGCGTTGGCAAGACGCTTGGCCTGGTTATAGTCCACTCGCCCCTCGTCATCAAAGGGAGTTACCATAGCCGTAATCAGTCTGCCTATCTCCGTCATGCTGACCCTCCTCTTGAAATTTTGCCGCCATTATACACGGTGTTGGTCGTTCTTGCTTGGGGCGTCAGTACCCTCAGTGCCCGTGGGAATCGCCCGCTCCGTGGGAATGGCCATGGCCGTCGCCCTCATCTTCCTGCCCCGCTTCGCCATGCCCTGCTTCGCCATGCACTTCGTCATGGTCATCCGACGACTCCAGCTCAAAGGTGAAAGTATCGGGGTAGGCGAAGGCGGCAAGCGCCGCCACCGTGTCCCGGAATCCCGGGTCGGCCACATAGAAGGAGTAGCCTTCCCGCATGACGAAAATGTGATGCGGAATATGCGCCGTGTCCCGGATCATGTGCAGGCCCGACAAGTCCGGGTTTTCCACCACGCTTGCTATGGAATCCGCGACGATAATGTCAGGTTCATGGTCAACGACCAGGGCCGGACTGATTTGCTGGCGCCCGTCGTGGGTTACGATGTTCTCCATCTTCAACAGTTTGAAAACTTCGTCAACCGTCGTGTCCTTGCCGGGCGCCTGCCAGTCCTCGCTGTGAAAATAGGCGATGTACACGGGCCTGACGTCCTTCATCTTTTCACTTATTTCCGGGAATACGGAATCCAACAGGCTGGTGAAGCGCTCGTCTTCTTCCGGCGGCGGCTCTTGCGTAGGCTGGATTGTCGGCGTGGGCGTGGGCGTGGGCGTCGGCGCCAAAGTCGGTTCCGGCGTTGGTGTTGGAGTGGGCAGGGGAGTCGCCGTAGGCTCCGGTGTCGGTGCGGCAGCGCCGCCGCAAGCCACCGACAGCAGGAGCAGCACTCCGGTTACCAAGGACCTGCTCATTCTCAACACATCACCAATTGATACTACATCACAAATCTTATCACCCATTATAGTACGGTTGGTGGCAATGGGAATACCGGGGAATCCCTGAGTAATTCCCGGCCATTCCGGTGGAAGCTGTAATCCATCATAGGCAGGCGTCACAGCCAGATACGAAAGGGGCGCCTTCACCATTTTCCCAGCCTTCCTCCGTGGAATGAGAAGAGGCCGGTCCAGTGGTTTCGTGGGCTAATACATTTGAGCCAATTAAACTTGTTAATTGCCGGACTGCTGATATACTTCGCTTCATGTTTTTCGGCTTCCGCATCGCTGCCACAGGCAGGAAGGGCCCTTAAAAAGGAGACCAGTGGGTGTGACACAAACAGGTCAGCCCAAGAGGGAGGGTGAAATCTTGGTGAGCATGAGTGGAGGTGAAGCCCTTGCAAAATCGCTGGCAAGAGAGGGAGTGGATACGGTATTCGGAATACCGGGCATACAGATTTACGGTATCGTGGCCGCGCTGCGGGAAGAGGAAGGCATCCGCATGGTGACGCCGCGCCACGAACAGGCGACGACTTTCATGGCTGACGGGTACGCCCGCGCGTCGGGAAAGCCCGGGGTGGCGCTGGTATGCCCCGGAGCGGCCCTGTACAATGCCGCTTCCGGCCTGACCAACGCCTATGCCCGCTCCATACCCTTGCTCATTATCGCGGGGCAAATCCCGCGGGGCGCCATCGGCAAGAACCTGGGAGCAGTTCACGAAATTGCAGACCAGGCGGACATTGTGCGCCCGGTGACCAAGTGGCGGCGCCAGGTCTCAAGGCCCCGTGAAGTTCCGGACGGCGTGTTTGAAGCCTTCCGGCAACTGCGGACCGGCCGTCCTCGACCGGCGCTGCTGGAGATGCCTCCCGAGGCGGGAGTGGAACGCGAGGAAGTCCACCTTCGGAATTCTGCCCGCATCCCCTGCATTGTGCCCAGTCCGGAAGAGCTGCAAGAGGTTGCCGGGGTAATCGCCGGGTCCCGCACTCCCCTGATTTACGCCGGCGGCGGAGTGGCGCGGTCCGAGGGGGAAACGGCGCTGGTAAAGCTGGCAGAGGCCACGAATATACCCGTGATAACATCCTCCGGCGGGAAGGGTACCATCCCCGACTGCCATCCGCTGTCGTATGGCTCGTGTTTCAGTCCCCGAGGCGAAGTGCAGGAGATGAACCAGCTTTACGAGGTCATGCAGGCCGCCGACGTAGTGATAGGCATCGGTACGCGCTTCGCCTTCGGCAATCCCGCCGGTGAAAGCTCCACACTGGTGAACATCAACATTGACGACGCGGAGCTGACCAGGCACCAGGCGAACACCATTCCCCTGCACGGCGACGCAAGAATGACCATCGAAGCGTTGCTCCCATACCTGGACCAGGCCGGAGCGGGGGAACGGCCCTCGCCCGCCGAGGCGGTGGAAGCAGCCCGCAGGCTGATAGCTTACTATGACATCCGGCTCAAGGAGCCGCAGTACCCGGTACTGGAAGCAATCCAGAAGGCCGCCCCGGAGGACTCTTTTGTAGTGTGGGACGTTACGCAGCTAGGCTACTACGCCCGCACCCACTGGCAGGTCTATCACCCAAAGACCTACATCGACTCAGGCTACTCATTCAATTTGGGCTACGCCTTCCCGACCGCGCTGGGGGTAAAGGTGGCCAAGCCCGACCGCCCGGTACTGTGCATGACGGGAGACGGCGGCTTCATGTTCAACTCATCGGAGCTTGCCACGGCGCTCAAGTACGGCATCAACGTGGTGACGGTGGTTTTCAGAAACGATTCCTACGGCAACGTTGCCCGCGACCTGGAGGATGCCTTTGGCGGGGCTTACGGCACGGACCTGCACAACCCGGATTTCGTCAAGTTCGCGGAGTCGTTCGGGGCGGTGGGCATGAGGGCGGACGATCCGATGGACCTGGAAAGGCTCATACCCCTGGCGCTGGAGCGGCAGGCGCCGGTAGTCATCGACGTGCCTTTCAGGGAGATGCCGATACCGCGCGCGCCGCAGTTCGCCCCCTTCTACCGCCTGCCCTGGACAATGCCCCAGCAGGGGCTGATACAGTCTTGAAGGGACGGTCAAGGGGAGATGGGGGCGGAGTGGTCGGTGGCTTCCTTCGATAAGCTTGGGGCCGACTAAGGGTATAGGCCACGCCTCCGCCCGCTATTCACTGGGCAAACGCCCCGTCTCCCTGGCCCATGCCTGCAGGCCCCGTCTGAAGGCCAGGGCGCCCATGGGGGCTATTACGGCCTGAAGGGCTTCCAGGACTTCCCTTTCGGTGGCGCCGTTCTCCAGGGCAACCCGCACGTGGGCCTGGATTTGCTCCACGTCGGCTTTGAGGGCGGCTTCCACCACAATCTGCAGCAGTTCCTTGGTCTTGCGAAATGGAGTGCTACCTCCGGTACAAGGTGAGCATGCTGACAGATAGCTCTTGCCAGTACTTTCAATTGTTACCTAAACTTGTACCCAGGGAAAGACATCATCCCCGACCTCGCCAGAGATCGAAATAGCCCACGAGTTCAAGTCCTGGTCGGGTACGAAACCCGCCAACGCTGAGGGCTAATCTAAAACCTGGAGAAGAATCGTATTGACTTTAGACAGCAGTTCAGAAAGCCCAACGCTGGGGAGGCTTTTCGCCGCAGCAGCAGAAAAATACAACGAAGAATCAGCTAGTGGCAAACTAACGGGTTCAAGGTTTCCCTATGAGCAGGTCCAAAATCTGCCGGGATACAAAGAGCGGCTTACACCGAGCCTGTCGAAAAGCGACGTCACCAGAGAACTTGCCCGCTACCTCGCTGAGTATGCGGAGATGAATGGCAAACCGCTACGTTATTCGCAACGTGACATCCAGGGGTACCTGTTTATACAGGCGGAACGAGATATGCTGCCTTGGGAAAGGATCCTCACAACAGTACGAGCGTGCCAAGTACAGGACCGAGACAAGCCAATATCACACTACTTCGGGTATGGGGCAATTATCGAAACCAAGGGGCAAGCAAGGGACAGAACCCTTATCAAGCTGGTTCAGTACGTCGATCAAACGGGTGAGTGCACCGGATGCAAGAAGGAGTTCCGTCTTGACGAACTTACTCTTGACCACATCAATCCACGCAGCGCCAACGGAAAGCTCGAGTTAACCAACGTGCAATTGATGTGCAAACCTTGCAACAATGAGAAAGGGTCAAAATAAACTGAACGAAGCGGTCAATCCCAAATGGCAGCCTTTTGGAAGCTTAGTGCTCCCATAGGTTATCGCCAGCAATGGTCAGGATTCTTCGGCTTCGCTCAGAATGACATGGATTTGGCCGAAGATGCTTTGGCCCCTGACACTTCCTAGCCCTCCGCCAGTCGCCCCGTCTCCCTGGCCCATGCCTGCAGGCCCCGTCTGAAGGCCAGGGCGCCCATGGGGGCTATTACGGCCTGAAGGGCTTCCAGGACTTCCCTTTCGGTGGCGCCGTTCTCCAGGGCAACCCGCACGTGGGCCTGGATTTGCTCCACGTCGGCTTTGAGGGCGGCTTCCACCACAATCTGCAGCAGTTCCTTGGTCTTGCGGTCCAGGGTGCGCTGGCCGGTGTAGGTGGCCTCGATGAACTCGCCGTACTTTTTCGCCCACTCCAGGTCGGCCTCGGCCATGATGCGGTGCATCTCCAGGGAGTAGCCCCGGTGCTGGGCCTGGGAGTCAAGAAAAGCCTGGGTTTCGTCGGTGGACATGGTCTGCTCCTTTTTGGAATTGAACATGGATGCACAGGATATACAGGATAAGAAGCTTATTACAGGCCGTAATGCGCCCGCGCCGCAGCCTGCCTGGGGTTGTCTTGCTGGAAGAGGTCGGGGTGCT
>CAZPMU010000027.1:0-32442 GCA_964587795.1 uncultured Dehalococcoidia bacterium
TACCCTTCCAGCTTCAACGCCTTTATGGCGTTGGTTCGCACGAACTTCTCGTAAACCTCCGGCTTGATAGTCCGGTGGGCCCCGCCCCACTCAAAGCCGTTGTCCACAATCTTCTGGTAGTCGTCCAGCCATACCCTGGGGTTGATGGCCGGATAGTCGCTGCCGAAGACCAGCTTGTCCTGCAGCACCGTGTTCATGTACTGGAAAACAATGGGCTGGGTGGCGTAGATGTAGCGGGGCAGCCAGCCCGACAGGTCCATGTACACATTCTCGTGACGCCAGCATACGGCCAGCCCCTCCTCGGTCCAGGGCCAGCCAAAGTGGGTCATGATGATTCGCAGGTCGGGGAAGGCGGTGGCCACGTCGTCCAGCATCACGGGACGGCAGCCGTTAATGGTGCAGCGGGTCATGCGGGTGGTGCCGGTATGCACCAGTATGGCAATGTCCAGTTCAACGCACTTGGCGTAGATGTCCCACATCAGGGGCTTGTCATTGGGGCAGAACTCCTGGTACGCGGGGTGGAACTTCAAGCCCTTGCAGCCCAGTTCCGTGGCCGCCCGCTCAATCTCCCGCAGGGCAGGGGGCCCCATGTGGGGGTCCACACCGGCAAAGGGGATGAAGAGATCGGGGTACTTCTCGGCGTAAAGCGCCAGGTAGTCGTTGGGCAGCGCCCGCCCCCACTGGTTGTAGGAGACCATGTTGACGATGACCGCCTTGTCCACTCCCGCTTCCTGGAAGTGTTCGTAGGTCTCGTCGATGGTGATGAACTGCTTGCCGTGGTGGGGAGCCTCAGGGCTGCGACCAAAGAAGTCGTAGTGGGCTTCCGTGTAGGACGGACCATGACCCAGGCAGGTCTCCTGGGTGAAGGGGTGAATGTGAATGTCAATGGGCTTGATGTCCGGAGTGGTCATTAACTCCTCCTGCGGGGGACCGGGGAAATTTTCCGCCTATCTTATACTGTTACCCGTACGGGGGCAAGGAGGGTTCGCACTCGCCCAGGCAGGCCTGCGTTCTATACAGGGTCTGCGGGTAAGGGTTAGAATGTTGGGCAAAATTCCCCTGTTGCAATATTGTACGGCAGCACAGCAGGCGGCCCCGGCCTGCGAGCCGGGTTTGATTGCACCTGGTAAAGGGGTCCGACATGACCGCTGAAAAATTGCCATACACCAAATCGAGGCGGAACCAGGGTTACGTTCTTCCCTCGCCGCCCCCGCGCGAGCCGGAGGACATGACCAGTTTCAAGCATCTCACCAGAAACGGCAGCGTCCATCATCTCATCCAATACCTTGGCAATCCGGACACCACCATTGTCGAAGGCGAACTTTACCTGATACCGCGACCAGGAATACCCCTGGCGGGCCGGCGTATACCGGATTTGATGGTGGCCTTCAATGCCTGTCCAGAGTTGTATGCCAGGGACAACGGCTACATCATCTCCAACCAGGGCAAGCCGCCCGATTTCGTGCTGGAGGTGGCTTCCCGTTCCACGGGCGCCGTTGACCTGGCAGAAAAGCGGGAGTACTACGCTGCCATGGGCGTGGGCGAATACTGGCGATTCGATGAAACCGGGGAGTACCACGGGGAGTACCTTGCCGGCGACATTCTGATTGATGACAATTACCACCCCGTTGCCATAGAAACTCTGGCCGACGGCGGCCGCCAGGGGTATAGTTCCGCCCTGGACCTTGTGCTGCGCTGGACCGATGGCCGGTTAGGCTGGCATGAACCGGAAACGGGCCGCCACATTGCCACCTTCCAGGAGGAACAGCGCGCACGGCAGCAGGAACAGCAGGCGAGGCTGGCCGCCGAGGCCCGAGTCCGGGAACTGGAGGCCGAAGTGGAAAGGCTGCGGCAACAAGGGTAGCACCAATTAGCCCCATAGGGTCATCCGCATTGCTCCGACTGCGCCCATCGGCTTAATGCCAAGAGGAGTCATCCCATGACCACACCAACCATACCCCTGGCCCGCGAAATAGACCGCGTCCCCTCCGGCCGTGTTCCCCTGGACGCCGCCCAGGAACTACGTTACCAGCGCCTGGCCGAAGAAGCAGTCATGATTGACGTCCACCAGCACCCCATGATACTGCCGGAAGACGTCAGCCGGTTGACCGAATACCTTCGTACCAACATCTACGGTTGGGGCTACGAGGCGGTACGGCAGGGCGGGTGGACGGCAGTGACCACCGCCAACATGTTCCGGTGCCTCGTCAACAACCCCGACATGTCCTTCGCCGAGTTCGACGACATCCTCACCGAGGTGGGGCTGATGCTGTCGGACGTGGACCGGCAGGAAGACGTGGTCAAGGTCGCCACTGCCGCCGAGATAGAAGCCGCCCGCCAGCAGGAGAAAATCGGCTTCATGCCCACCCTGGAACACCTGGCCATCGGCAACGACATCAACCGCCTGGACATTCTCTACAGCGCCGGTGTGCGCCTGGCCGGCCTGACCTACAACCGCAAGAACTACATCGGCGACGGCCAGCAGGAACGCAATGCCGGCGGCCTAAGCGAATTCGGCGTCGAAGTGGTCCAGAGAATGAACCGGCTGGGCATGTGCATCGACGTCTCCCACGCCTCCATTCCCACTGCCATGGACGCCATCGAATTCTCAGAAGCGCCCATAACCTTCAGCCACAACGCTTCCTACACCCTCCGGCCCACCACGCGCACCCGGCGGGACGAGGAACTGGTCGCCTGCGCCCGCAAGGGTGGACTCATCGCCATAACCGCGGTGCCCAATTCCCTCAGTGACGACCCCAAACAGGACATTAACTGCGTTTTGGACCATTACGATTACATGGTGAGCCTGGTGGGCGTGGACCACGTGGCCATCGGCACCGACACCAACGTGGGAGACCACGTGGACTTCCACCACTATGTCCTCAACCGCTCCTACGAAGAACTGCCCGCGCCGTACCTGGACGGGCTGGAATCGCCGGCCGACGGTCTGAACATCATCCGGGGACTGGTCAGCCGGGGTCACTCCGACGAGGATATCCAGAAGATCGTGGGCCGGAATGCCCTGGACTTCTTCCGCCGGGTGATGGGGTGACGCCCTCACTCGTTAACTTTCCCTGTTGTATAATGGGCCGACGCCAACTCAGGCTGCCAAAATCGGTACCGGAGGTATGATTCAATGAAGCTACTGGTAATTAGCGGGGGACGGCACCCCTACGAGGAATCTACTCCCATCCTTAACGACTTTCTCACCGCCGCGGGCCACGACGTGACCGTTACCGAGGACGCCTCGGTGCTGGCCAACGCCGACGAGATGCACTCCTTCGACGCCCTGGTGTTCAACACCCGTCGCGAGAATATTGCCGGCTTCGGTGACTGGGCCCTGGAACCCGCAGAGTGCAATGGCATGGCCGACTACATAAAGTCCGGCAAGGGTTTCGTGTGCCTGCACATCTCCACCTGCCTGTCCGCCACGTGGCCCGAATACCACGAAATCACCGGCGGCGGCTGGATTTCCGGCTCCAGTTTCCACCCGCCCTACGGCGAGTTCACGGTCAACGTCAGCCAGGCCAGCCACCCGGGCGTCCAGGGTGTAACCGACTTCTCCACCAATGACGAGCTTTACATGGGCCTGGCCTACGGTGAGGGCAACGACATTTTCCTCACCGGCGATTCAGAGGATGGCACCTGGCCCTGGGGGCCCAACCGCGACCCCATGTTCATGGCCGGCGGCACTTATCCCCTGGCCTGGACCCGCAGCTACGGCGACGGCAAGGTCTTCGTGCTGCTCCTGGGCCACGACGGTCGCAGCTTCGAGACCCCTGAGTTTCAGAAGATTGTGCTGAACGGAGTGGACTGGGCCACCGCCTAAATTTTTCTGTTCACAGGTCAAACCGAAAGGGCCGGGGCAAATACCCCGGCCCTTACATTTGTGGACATTCGTGCTTATTCGTGGATTCTTCCCCTAATACCCCTGGAAGCTCTGGGTGAACAGCAGCGCCGTTTCCAGCGGGCCGTCAATTTCCAGTTGCACCGGCGTAGAACCGGAGCTTATGTCCAGCCGTCCGTACACCAGCAGCACATAGGCGCTGGTGTTGGCGCGGAAGGTAACGTCCGGCGTGGCCTCGCCGGCCGGTTCAATGCGAAAACCGTTGCCTTCCAGCACCACGTCCTCGCTGAATGCATTGGGGCCCGAAACCGCAAACCTGAACCGTGCGTTCGCCCCACCCTCCAGCGGAACGAAGCAGGCATTCAGCCAGCGATGGGCTACCGTCGCAATCTCCCTTGCCCCTGCCTCGGAAATCTCGGCGGCAGGGTCAAAGGCTGAGCGAATGTCCCAGCCGTGGATGGCGATCTCCTGGATGCGGCGGGTAATGTTCTCGTGTATGGGAATCATGCCCCGCCGGTGGAATGACGGTTTCTCCCAGTCCCCAGGCTGAAGACCCTCCGCCGTCTGCAGCAGCAGGTCCACCCCGCCCCTGTAGGCCTCCAGCAGTTCCGATGCCTCTTTCCCGGTGCGGAAGGCGATGGCCCGCTCGGCCGTCGGTTCGGATGCCCGATCGCCTGCATCCAGAAACCGTTGTCCCTCCGGCGGCGACGGGTCGCCATCCCTGGCGCGGGTTACGGCAAGGGAAGAGCCCTGGGAACCCTGGGCAATATGGGCCGCCGCGTCGGCGACCGTCCAGGCGTCGCAGGCGCTCTGACGCCCCCAGCCTTCGGTGTCCAGACCGGCCAGGAATCCCGCCAGGGCGTCGGCCTCGGAACGCAGCAGGGCAATCGTTTCTTCCATATTGGGTGCGGTGGGTCCGGAAACCATGTTTCCTCCTTCAATGCAGGTGTCGGGAGTTACCCCCGGGGTCCAGCGCCCGAAAGTTTGTTACGAACGTCTGCCAGCGCCGGTAGCGAGAAGCAGGCTGCCATCAGCAGTTGTCACATACAGGTCCGCAGAACTGCCGCCGCCAAAGGCACAGTTGGTAGGAGCCTCGGGCAGGGGGTGGGATTCCATGATACGCCCCTCGGGAGTGATCACATACGCCATGGGGCCGGGTCCCGCATCCTTCCCACCGGCCACCGCCACTATGTGCCCTTCTCCGTCCAGGCACATCCCATAGATGCCCCGGTGAACACCGGACCGGCTGCTCCCGCCATCCCTGCCAAAGCAGTGCAGCAGGCGATAGGGACCCAGCGCCCCGGAATCCAGGATGGGATATGCCCGAAGTTCCCGGGGGTCAGCCGGCGCTTCGCCGGTCTCCACCACGTAGAGGGTGGATTCATCAGGGGACAGCAGCAGGGCCATGGGTGAGTCTGTGTCGTAGGTGATGCGGGTGATGGACGCATCCAAAGCGGGGGCTTCCAGCCGCAGCACGGAGGCGTGGTCCAGCTTGTCGTGAATCTGCGGGTTCATGGCCTCCCGCAGGTCGCCGTGAGGGTCGCAGAACCAGATGCGGTCCCGGCTGTCCACCACCAGGTCCCTTGGCTGGTTGTGGTAAACGCCGTCCAGCTTGTGGGCCAGGGGCGATGTGCTGCCGTCGGCATTGAACCGCACCAGCCGGCGCCCCCCGCTTTGCGCCCCATACAGGACGCCCGAACGGGAGAAGGCCAGCCCGCAAGTGCGGTTGGTCCACCGCCTGAAGTCAGTAACTTCTCCGGTGGCAGGATCGTAGCGCAGGATGCGGTTATTGGCCGCGTTAAAGGGAAACGTAAGCTGGGTAAACAGCAGCGCCTCCCCGTCCCATACAGGCCCGTGGGTTGGGGAGCCGTATGGTCCGGCGACCCTTTCAAATTCCCAAGGCAATGGCAATTGCTCCCGCTGGCGTGATGGGTCGGATTGTAGGTTGGGGCAGGTGGGGTGTCAAGGAATATGAACCCCCACGCCCTCTCCGCTTCCCTGTACGGAGAAACTGACCACGGGCCCGGGTGGCCGCTACCAAACCCCGGTTGCCATTTGCCGGTACCAATGCTAACCTGCCCGGAAATCCCCAATTGCAAAGAAGGTGAAACTATGGCAGAAAAGCGAATCGGCGTGGCGGCCATGGGCGGCAGTGTCCCCGCCGTGGTGGCCAGAATCCAGCACCTGGAGGAACTGGGCATCCAGGCAGCGTGGCTTACTTCCGGCGGCGCGGGGCCCGACGCGTTGACCACCTTTGCCGCCGCCGCCGCGACCACCGAGCATATCCTCCTGGGCACCAGCATCATTCCCACCTACCCCCGCCACCCCATCGTGTCGGTGGCCCAGACCCAGGTGGTGGCCCAGTTGGCCCCGGGCCGGTTCCGGCTGGGACTGGGACCCAGCCACAAGGTAAGCATCGAGCCCATGTTCGGCATTGAGCATAACGCGCCCCTGACCAACCTGCGGGAGTACATCCAGGTGGTCAAGGCCCTGTTGTGGGAGGGCCAGGTGGAGTACGATGGCACCCAGTATCACGGCCACGCCTCCCTGCCCGGCGCGCCCGCGCCGGACGTTCCCGTAATGGCATCCGCCCTGCGCCGCCGCTCTTTCCGCCTGTGCGGTGAGGTGGCTGACGGCGCCATAAGCTGGGTGTGCCCCGGCCAGTACCTGCGGGACGTGGCCCTGCCGGAGATGCAAAGGGGCGCGGAAAGGGCCGGACGGGAAACGCCGCCCCTGGTGGCCCACGCCCCGGTGTGCGTCCACGACAACCCGGAGGAGGTGCGGGAGGCGGCCCGCGCCCAACTGGCCAACTACCCCCGTTCGCCCTTTTACCAGGAAATGTTTGCGGCTTCGGGCCATCCGGAAGCGCGGGAGAGCGCCTGGAGCGACGGAATGATTGAGGACGTGGTGCTGTCGGGAGACGAGGAAACGGTGGCCGGACGCCTGCGGGAACTGTTTGACTGGGGCGCCACGGAAATCCTGGCTCACCCCATCACCGCCGGCAGCGACGCCTCTGTTTCCATGGAACGCAGCCTGAACCTGATAGCCACGGTGGGCCAGGGGCTTTAAATACAGAGCCTAAACATGGATGGACAGGATAGACAGGATTATTGAGGGTTCGTTATCCCTCATATCCTGCCCATCCATGTTAATTCTGGTTGGCTAGATTTTGGCCTTGGCCGCCTCCCGCTTGCCCTCTTCCGTCAGTTCCCAGGCATCGCCATCGGCACTTACCCTGACCAGCCCAAAGGTGATGAGCGTCTGGCGGGCTGCCTCCGCCGACCGTCGCCACGTTACTTCCCCGTTCTCGGCGGGCTGGTAATCGCCTTCCTTGAAATAGCCCCCTATCAGCGACTCCACTCCCTGCAGTACGGCGACGGTAGAACCCCTTCCACCCAGGTCGAACAGCGCCTCCAGGATGGGAAGCTCGAACTCGCCGTCAGGGGTCATTCCAGCCGGCCGGGCCACGGCGCCCCGGCCGGCCTCCCCGTCGGCGGGGGCGCCCGGTCTTGGAACCTCTTCTTTGGCTTCAGCCCCGCTCTCCTGGTGCGAACCGTTGCTGCCGGGACCGTTCTGCGGGGAACCGTTCTGTTGGGAACCCGGCCCTTGCCGGTCGGCATAGACCTGGTGGGCGCGGTCAATGGCGCGAACCCGCCCGCTGACCAGGAGTTCCTGGCGTTCGGCGGCCCAGCGGTTGGAGGCGGCCACGCTGCGCACCGAACCCTGGAAGTGGGGCATCACGTAACGCGCCAACAATTCAAAGCTGTGCAGCATCTTCTCCCGGGGCGCCCAGTCTATGGTCTGCACGAGGAATCCGCCATAGCCGCCGCTCTGCTCGGCCAGGCGGTTCAGGCTCTCAATACAGTCGTCGGGGGTTCCGATAATCCAGGACCCGTTGTCCCGCATGAACTCGGCCACGTCCTCCAGGGGCCCGTCGAAGGCGGCCTTGCGCCCGTTGGTGCCCTCCGAGTACTCCCGCAGGTAGCGGCCCGCGCCCAGCTTCACCTCTTCCAGCGCCTGGTCCCGGTCTTCCGCCAGGTAGCAGGGTACGGACAGGCGCCATTCGTGCCGGTCCACCGTTTGCCCATGCTCTGCGGCCGAAGTCTCGGCAATCTCCCACAGCGCGCCCAGGTTTGACGGACCGGCCGACGGATCGCGCGGCACGGTGATGGTCAGCACCGAAGCGCCGTACTTGCCGGCCAGGGCCACTCCGGCCGGCGACTGCACCGACGCCACCGACAAGGGCATGTAGGGCCGCTGGTAGGGTTTCAACTGCAGCATTGCTTCCCGCAGTTCAAACCAGTCGCTCTTGTAGGTGATGGGCTCGTCTTCGGTGAAGAGCCGCAGGATTATGCCCATGGCCTCGTCCATCTTTTCCCGCTGGGTTGTCGGGTCAATGCCCAGCATGTAGGCATCTCCGGGCAGCGCCCCGGGGCCAACGCCCAGCATCACCCGTCCGTGGGTCATGTGGTCCAGCTGCACCATGCGGTTGGCCACCATGAAGGGATGGTGATAGGGGAGGCTGATTACACCGGTCCCCAGCTTTATGTGCCTGGTGCGCTCGGCGGCGGCGGCAATGAACAGTTCTGGGGAGGAAATGGTCTCCCACCCCGCGCTGTGGTGCTCGCCGATCCACGCCTCGTCATAACCCAGGTAGTCCAGCCACTGGATCAACTCCATATCCCGGTCCATGGCCAGCGTGGGGTTCTCGCCAACCCGGTGGAAGGGCCCCAGGAAGATACCGAACTTCATGCGGTCGGGCAGGTTCAAGCTCATCGCGCCACCTCTCTTTTCTCCTGCATTTGGGATTCAAACAGGGGTTCACCCGTCGGTCAATCCTAATCGTTAGTACAGCTTGCTGGATTCTACAACTCGGATATCGTCCCGTCCACGTAGAGTATCTGGAGGGTGGAAAGAACGCCAGCCAGCAGTTGTTCCTGCTGGGCGGGTTCCACTTCCGCCGCCAGGACCGTCAATAGCTGCCTGACCGTTGCCCGACCGTCAACCATGGTTGTCAGCCGCGCCACCAGATTGCTGCACGGCAGGCCCTCCGGATGTCCGTCGGTGACCAAAACGTAGCCCCAGTCGAAGACCCCATCGCCTGGCACGGGTTTGCGTTCCACCCCTATCCCCGGCCGCAGCCTGGGGACAGCATCCAGTATCTGTGGCGGTTGTCCATTTCGCCGTTCAAGAAGGGCCTGGATTTCAGACTGACGCCTGATACGCTCCTCTTCCACCGCCCTCACGCTGTCCACGAATTCCGTTGGCGCCGCGCCCCGCTCCAGCACCATCCGCTCGTAACCCTGGGGTGGCTGCCCCGCCACGGCCTGGATGAAGGATGCCCTGGGAGACAGGCTTGAGTCCTCGCCGTCCTGCCCTTCCAGTATTCGCCTGGCCTCCCAGAAGTAGGAATCCACCGTGCGGTTGCTGGAGTAGAAGAGCCTCACCATTTCCCGGAAGTGGTGATATTCCTTCATGTAAAGTTCCTGGTAAACCTGGGCAGCCGCCGGACCCATTTCAGGGTTGCGCAGGGCGGTGTTGGCATAGACCGCGGCCAGCACGCCGGACATCAGCGCCAGGTGAACCCCGGAAGAAAACAGGGGATCAATAAAACAGGCGGCGTCTCCGGCCAGCACGTAACCATCGCCAGCGATGTGGTCGCAGGCATAGGACCAGTCCTTGACGATAAAGGGACCGGACACCCGCCTGGCATTGCTCAGCATCCCGGCGGTATAGGGCGCCTGGGCCAGCTGTTGGACCAGAAAGCCTTCAAGCCCCAGCTCTTGAACCTGCTGTTCGCCTGCCTGCTGGTCCACCACCGCCCCAACACTGGCCCACCCCGTATGCAGAGGAATGGTCCACAACCAGCCGTGGGTGTACGACTCTATGAATATGTTGGTGTCAGCCGGCGGAGGCAGGCGTTCCGCTCCCTCGTAGTAGGCATAAACCGCCAGGTTTCGGAAAGACTCGTCCCACCGTCGGAGGGCCAGCTGCCGACCCAGGAGTCCGTTCTGACCCGAGGCGTCAACCACGAAGCGGGCAGAGATGAGGTGTTCCTCGCCCGCTCCGCTGGCACATCGGACTGCAGGGAGTTGCGGTTCCCCGCCGGAGAGTTGTTGAGTGGGCAAGGTATCTGGATTCCGACTTTCGCCGGAATGACGGGTTTCATTGCCCAGCAACACCTCTATGGCCCGCCAGCCCTGGCGTACTTCCACGCCGTTGGATGCCGCGTTGTCCAGCAGCAGGTGGTCGAAGGTGGGGCGCCACACTTGGTAGGAATGGGGGTTGCGGCTGTTGGTCTCGCCAAAGAACCAGCTCCAAGGCTCCCTGTCTCGCCCCCACACCATGGTAGCGCCCAGCTTCTTGATGAAGCCCTGGGCCTCCACCGCGGGCAGGACTCCCAGTTCTTCCAGGATGGGAATGCTGGCCGGGAGAAGGGACTCTCCCACGTGGTCGCGGGGGAAGCGTTCCCGTTCCAGAAGCAACACCTGCCAGCCCTGGCGTGCCAGCATGGTGGCGGCAGCGCTGCCGGCGGGGCCGCCGCCAATGACGATAATGTCTGTGGACAACTCAGAAACCATTTGTCCCGGGGCAACTGGGTATGGATGAGAATATATCGGGAATCGTCAAGGGCGGGTTCCCAACCCGCCCCTGCGTAGTTCAACCGGAATCACCCCCGCGCACTAGTCGTCGGTCGCTGCGGGAGTGGCCTCTTCCCTGGTCAGGTCTTTCCCCGTGGCAGGGTCCACCTCGAAGGGGCCGGGGAGTTCCAGTTCCTTGGCTATTTCCTTCACTGCGGGAATAACTTCCTGGCCCATCAGGCGCAGGCTGCGCATGGCGTCGTCGTGAGTCATGGCCCCGTCGCCATCCCAGAAGAAGATGCTGCCGGGCCGGATGTACTCCAGTACGTGGCGAATCCTTGGGATAACCGTATCCGGCGTACCCGTAATGATGGTGTAGTCCTCAATCTGCTGCTCGTAAGGACGGCCCAGCACACCGGCCACGCCGCCGCCGCCGCCCCGGGCCGCTGTGGCCACCGCCTGGGTGGGCAATACGCGGGTGCGGGACGTCAGGCCAGGCAGGTTAACCAGCGCCGGGTTCACCGTGCCCTCGTTGCCCGCCAGGAACGGGTTGCTGGGACCCTGCACGTACTTTCGGGCGGTCTGCTCCGCCAGTTCCTCGGTTTCGTCCACGTGCACTTTCCACAGGTAGCCAATGTTCTGCGGGCCGGACTCATAGCCATGCTCCGCCGCGGTGTCGTGATAAAGCTGGAAGGCGCGCTTGGTGGGTTCCATTTCCGTGGCCAGCATAATGTAGGGAATGCGCTTCTCCGCCGCCCACATCAGCGAGTCCCGGCTTACCACCCCCGGCAGCCAGATGGGCGGGTGAGGCTCCTGGTAGGGCCGTACCCAGGGGTTTACGTGGCGGTACTGGAAGTGCTTTCCCTCCCAGCGGAAGGGGCCGGGCGTTGTCCAGGCCTTTACCACAAACTCGTGGGCTTCCTGGAACCGCTCCCAGTTGTAAGGCGGCGGGGAATTGTGGGCCACGCTCTCCCGGCCTGTACCGCGCACCCAGCCCGATACCAGGCGACCCCGGGAGATCATGTCAATCATGGAAAGCTGCTCCACCAGCCACAGGGGATCATCCCAGATGGGCAGAATGTTGCCCAGCAGGACTATCTTGGCCCGGTTGGTCATCCGCGCCAGGATGGAGGCCTCGACGTTCATTGCGCCGCCCATACAGAAAGGCGTGCCGTGGTGCTCGTTGAGCATCAGGCCGTCGAAGCCCATTTCCTCCGCATACATCTTCTCGTCGAGATAGCGGTTATAGAGTTCCGCGCCCAGCTTGGCGTCGTAGGCGCCGTTGCTGACTGTCAGGTCCATTATGGGCTTGCCCGTGGCTCCGAAATAGCCGGACCCGGGGTCCTGGTAGGGGCGTTCGGTGAAGTACCCAACAAACATTCCCTTGTACCTCCTGTATGTGGATGGAGGGTTCTTTCAGCCTCGCCCGCGTCGTCAGCGAGACTTCGAAAATATGCCTGCTAACTGAAAAACCGGCGGACCAATCCCAGGAATTCGTCCCTTTTCTCCACCTGGGGCATGTGCCCGCAGTTATCCAGCACCTCCAGGCGTGAACCGGGGATCGACTGGTGATACAGGCGCCCGGCGCTCAGGGGCACGAATTCATCCTCCCTGCCCCACACGATCATTGTGGGCAGGTCCTTGAGCCGGGGCAAAAGGTTGGGCAAACCGGGATAGTACATGTACGGCTTCCATCCCAGCCGACAGGCCTCTTCCCTGGCAATTTCCCAAGCCTGAGCCTGCTCCGGCGCCGGTTGGTCCGGGAGAATCTCCTTAAACTCCGGGACACTTTCCGGGTCGTGGAAACATGTGGTTATGCAGTTGCCGGGTACCTCAAGGAATACATCGTAAATGTACCCTTCCGGCGGCAGGACACCAAGCGCTCCCACCAGGGCCAGCCGGTTGAACTGCTTCGGGTCCATGGTTGCCATCTCGGCGGCCAGCCACCCGCCCAGGGAAAAGCCGATAATGTTGACCTGTCCTATTCCCAGTTCTTCCAACGCCATCAGGTACCAACCCGCCAGGTCCCGCATGTTCATTATCCAGTCCAAACGGGGCGTTGGTCCGAACCCGGGGTGAGAGGGAATGTAGACTGTGTAGTCCTGGGCCAGTTCTTCCTGGTACCGCAACGTACCCAGGTGGCCGATTTCGTCGGTGAGGAGAAGCAGGGGATCGCCTGACCCGCCTTTCTTCAGATGCAGTTCAACACCGGCGACGGGGCGGGTTTCTTCAGTCCAGGCGACGGACAAAGAGGCCATAACCAACCTTCCTGGGCAGATATGGGTGCTTTCCGCAGAGTGTAGCAAAGGCTATCAGCGAAAGCAAACGGGAGCGCTTCCAGAACGGAGCGCTCCCGCTATCAACCCCTTGTCCAAAAGCGGAAAAATGTCGGCGGCCTCTACTCCTTGACTACACCCGTAATGGTAATGTGCCCCATAATGGAGTCCGCAGTCGCGCCGTGCCAGTGGTTCTCCCCCGGCAAAATCTGAACTATGTCGCCAACGGAAATTTGGTGGGTTTCATGCTCGTTGGCTACGATGCCGTTGCCATGCACCACCACCAGCAACTGGTCGGTGTTGTGGGTATGCCACCCGGTGGTGGCGCCCTTGCCAAAATTGACAACGCTGCTGCTGAACCACTCGCTGTCCCCGTCTCCCAGCAGCGGCTGGCGGGTGCGGCTCACGTCGCCCCCGGTCCAGCCCTCAATCGGAGTAGCGGTGGCAATGGGGACCTGGTCAATCCTGGAAAGCCTGAACAGTTTCATTCTTGGTTCCTCCTTGCGATTCTTCCTTCAGCCTTCTAAATCCCTACGAGCAATGCCGAACTGAGCCACCTTGAGCTCCTCGGTCCGTACCTGTCCACCTTCCTTTACCTGTATGGTCCACTGCCTGCCTGACATTAGCTCCATTCCCAGAAGCGGAGATTGTTCAACTTCAAACACCAGGGGTTATGTCAGACTACCACCACCCCAAGTATCCCATGCGGCTGTCTCGCCCTTTGCCATCAAGACCACCACGGGTAACTCAGGCTCCCATCCAAGGCTGCTTATAAGTTCCCGGGGCAGAGAGAGTGAACCATCGAAGCCAGTTTCCAGGACACCTTCGATCAGGTGCGGGGGAGGTTCCGTGAACGTCCACCAATTTAATGGGGACCCATATTGGCAAATCTGCATCCACCCGACCATTAATCACCGGCAAATGGGCCCCTCCATCCAACACGAAAAGCGGCGGGATAGCCGACTCGCGCAACAACCCTGACCGACTGAAGACGCCTCTCCATCAAACTCCTGGAAGCAGTCAAAAGGTCATTTGCGGGTTTCCAAGTCCCCGATTTGCACAACGATGGCGCTGTACTTTCCTTTTTCCTGGGGCTCTACCAGATCCCTTATACGGTCTTCAGAGCCTTGATGCCCAGTGCGCTCAGTTCTTCACCGGTCAGGCTTCCTCGCCACACGCCGATCACCCGTCCTTTGCTTTTTCAGTAAACACTAAGCCGTTGGGTATGCCAGCCTAAACCTCCGGGCGCCGCTGGTACCAGTCGTTGGCCTGCTCGTAGGCGTAAGCAGCATTAAACAGGGTCTGTTCCGCCAGGGGCCTGCCCGCCATCTGCAGCCCGATGGGCAGGTTATTGGACGTGAAGCCGCACGGCACCGACAGGGCAGGCACGCTGCCAATATTGAAAGGCGACGTGAAGCTCCGCCGTCCCCGGTACCCGTCCAGCACCTCCTGCTTGCTGCCGATGCCGGCGTGCTCGGGAATCAATGGAGCGGGTATGGATGATGTGGGCATTACCAGGATGTCCACCCGGTTCAGAGCGTCCAGAATCTCCTGGCGCAAAACCTGCCTGGCCTTAAGGGCCGTCTGGTAGGCCTGTGCCGGAACGATGCTGCCCGCCAGCAGGCGAATACGGTTGTTATAGTCGTACTGGTCCAGGTGGTTGGCAAGGCCATCCTTGTGCAGCGACGCGGCATCAACCATTATCAGCAGGCTGGACACGGCGGCGGAATGCACCATCAAGGGCAGCGAAACTTCCTCCACATCCGCGCCCAACTCTCCCAGGCGCGCAATGGCCCGAATTACCGCTTCTCCCACCTCCGGGTCCACCGTGTCCGAATACACTCGCTCCTTCACTACGCCCACCTTCAGGCCCCGAATGTCCTGGGAAAGGCTGGCCTGGTAGGCAGGCACCGGCGCGGCCGCCGTATAAGGGTCTTTCGGGTCAAACCCCGCAATGGCTTCCAGGGTCATGGCGCAGTCGGACACGGTGCGGGAAATGGGTCCGGCCGTGTCCATAGACCAGGCCGCCCCCTGCATTCCGTACCGGCTTACCCGTCCCCAGGTGGGCCGGATGCCCACCAGGTTGCAAAAGGTAGCGGGACCCCTGATCGAACCGCCCGTATCTTCGCCCAGGGACGTGGAGCACAGGAAGGCCGCCGTCGCGGCCCCGGAACCACTGCTGGAAGTCCCGGGGTTGCGGTCCAGGTCCCAGGGGTTGCGGGGCCGGCCATAGGGATGGTGGAAAGCGTCGCCGCTGGCAAACTCGCTCATGTTCAGCTTGCCCAGCAGCACGGAGCCCGCCTCCCTCAGCTTCGCTATGGCCGTGGCATCTTCGTCAGGCACGTTTTCGGCCAGGATGGATGACCCGCCCGTGGTGCGCACGCCCCGGGTGTTAAGCTGGTCCTTAACCGCCACCGGAATGCCGTGCATTGGACCCCGGTAATTGCCCGCGGCAATCTCTGCTTCCGCTTGCCGGGCTTCCGCCAGCGCTGCTTCGCCGGTTACGGTAATGTAGGAATTGAGCTTGCCGTCCACCTCTGCTATTCGCTCCAGGTAAGCTTCTGTTGCCTCCACCGGCGAAACGTCCCGAGCCTGAATGAGCGCTGCCAACTCCGTAGCGGACAGAAAGGGAATCTCCTGTTTATTCATCGTCGGTGGCCTCCTTTAAGCATCCGCGGACGGCGCCGTGGGCAGGATTATCGGCAGGGGTTCAACTTGGTCCAGCCCGGGAATATCCATGCTGTCCAGGGCTTCCAGCACCCCGTTCAGGCTGAAACCCACTTCTGCCACAAGTTCCGGTGGAATATAGACCCCGGCGGCGCGAGCCAGTGTCAGGATGTCTTCGTTGATCAGGTCTGGCATGGGGCCTCCTGCTGCTAACCTGGGTATGGTGTAAAATACGAAAAACCCGAATGGTGGGGGTTCCGGGGGGAACAGCCCCATTTTGGCCTTGGCTGTTTGCCTTGTCAAACGGGCTGATCCGGGGATTTTATTCCCGGGGCTTGATTCCCCTTACTTGTTTCCCCTTCGGCGCCACGCCCCTGGACGAGGGTTCCCTTGTCCCGCAGCGGGGCGGATTTGAGGTGAGAGCATGGACAATTGGGGCGGAGTGATCCTGGCCGCCGGTGAGGGTCGCCGCATGGTGTCAAGAACCCCCAAGCCGCTGCACAAGGTCTGCGGCAAGGAAATGATCCGCTATCCGGTGGACCTGCTCCGTAACCTTGGCGTGGCTCGCATCCTGGTAGTGGTTTCCCCCTCAACGGAGTTGCCCCTGCGGGAGACTCTGGGCGACAGTGTGGATTATGTAGTCCAGCCTGCTCCCAACGGGACCGGCGACGCCGCCGCGTGGGCTGTCGGCGCTCTTCCGCCGGACCTGGCTCACGTCGTCCTGCTGGGCAGCGATTCGCCCCTCATTCGCTCCGATTCGGTCCTGCAACTGGTCCGCAAACACCAGGGAGACGATAACTTCATGACCCTGCTGACCGCGCCCGATATGCTCGCCGAAGACCTGGGACGCGTGGTGCGCGATAACGAGAATCGGATTGTTAACCTGGTTGAGGCGCGGGACTGGGATGGGGACCCCTGGGCTCCGGCGGAGGTGAACGCCGGTGTCTACTGTTTCAACCGGGGCTGGCTCCAGGACCGCCTCGCCGGGATACAGCCATCAACCGCCAACGGGGAAAAATACCTCACTTCCCTGGTCCCCCTGGCCGCCCAGCGTGGAGACCGCATCGGCTCCGTTGCCAGCGACGTGCCTGAAGAAATCTTCGGGGTGAATGACCGGGTCCAGTTGGCCCAGGTAGAGGCCGTTCTCCGGTGGCAGATCACCGAGCGCCTTATGCGGTCAGGCGTAACCGTCCAGGAACCCGGTTCGGTCTTCATTGATGCCGACGTCGCCATCGGAATGGATACCATAATCCGGCCCAATACTTCCCTGTCGGGAAAGACGGTTATTGGCGAGGGCTGTGAAATCGGTCCCAACTCAATAATCCAGGACTCCCAAATCGGCGACGGCTGCAGGGTTATCGCGTCCATGCTGGAAGGGTCCACCCTGGAAAATGAAGTGGACGTGGGGCCTTTCAGCCACCTTAGGCCCGGCGCTTACCTGGAAACCGGGGTACACATTGGCAACTACGTCGAGGTCAAGGAAAGCCGCCTGGGACGGGGAACCCTGGCCGGTCATTTCAGCTATCTCGGCGATTGCAGCATCGGAGCAGGAACCAACATCGGCGCCGGCTCCGTAACCTGCAATTTCGACGGCAGGGACAAGCACCGCACCACCATCGGCGAGGGGGCCTTCATTGGCTGCGATACCATGCTGGTGGCCCCGGTTTCCGTCGGGGATGGCGCCGCCACCGGCGCCGGCGCAGTGGTTACCAGGGACATTCCAGGAAATTTGCTGGCCGTCGGAGTTCCTGCTAAAATCAGAGGCAAATCACCACTAAAAGAGACGAGACCGTCCAACTGAAGCAATATTGGATACTGATAGTTTACCTCCATTATTAATAATTCTCGTTGGCTCCCTCTTCCTCTTTACCCTCCTGAGTCTCGCCGAGCACGCGGGAAACGGTGGCGGTGGCATCCTGCGGGACAATTCGTCGAATCAGCGGGCCTGGTTCGTGATTTCTCCCTTCAAGTATGCCTGTATCGTTGCCACCGTCCTGTCGGGGTTTTCCATCGTTCGGCTGTTGCTGGACCGGTTCTGGCAGAGTGCGGCCATTAACCCCGTTTGGCTGGACGGCGCCATTGTTTTTCTGGCCTCCCTGGTAATCTTCACCGTCATCCACCGGCTGGCTTCTGCCATTGCTGTCCGTCACCAAGGGCTGGTGGTTGTCTTTTCGACTCCCCTTCTGGCCCTCCTCCGGCGCGGCCCCGGCCGCTCTGCCGGCGGCGCATCCGGAGCGGATAATGTAAGCGCCAGGCAGGATGGAACCGGCGGGGCCGAATCCCAGACCCTGGACATTACCGAAGAGGAACTGGTAAGCATGGACCGGCACGACCGGCAAATGCTGCGCTCAATCATTCAACTGGACAACTCCACTGCCCACGAAATCATGGTCCCCAGGCTGGACGTTGTTGCTCTTGAAATCAATACTCCCATTCCCCAGGCCATAGAACCCATCATCAAGAGCGGACACACCCGTATACCCATTTACCAAGAGAATATCGACCATATCGTAGGTATCATCCATTCCCTGGACCTGCTCCAGCTTCTGTCCCGCGACGACTGGGGGCAGGCTTCCCTGAGAGACCTGGCGCGTACCCCTTACTTTATTCCCGAGACCAAGCGCCTCGACGTCTTGCTGGAGGAATTTCAGCAGAAGGCCGTACAGATGGCCGTGGTTGTGGACGAATACGGCGGCACCGAAGGCATCATTACCCTTGAGGACCTGTTGGAGGAGATCGTCGGCGAAATCGAGGACGAGTTCTCCTGGTCCGAAGAGGAGGAAGTGGTCCTGCAGGAAGACGGCAGCGCCGTAGTAAATGCCAGCGTAACCAACGACGTTATCGAGGAGTTGTTCGACGTAAAACTGGACAACCCCGACGTCGATACCATCGGGGGTTACGTTTACATGAACCTCGGCCGAATGCCCCGCCTGGGCGACCTGGTCGAGACCGACCTCTTGACCATTGAGATTGTTTCGGTGCTGGGACGCCGGATCCAAAAGGTGCGTGTTGGCCGGAAGGAAAACGCCTCCGCCAGCCCGTCATAGCAGGGGCCACGTACGACCGGAGCCCGGACTGCGATGGGCATTTAACAACAACGGGGCGGGAATTGCTTCCCGCCCCATTTTCCTTGCCTTGTCTCGCCGGACCTTCCGGAGCGCCTGCCTGGCGCGGTAGAAACTCTTCTACTGCTCGTAGCCCAGGGGATTCACCCAGTACCGGGACTCCGTAAGACCCGCAGGGTAAAGCTGCTGCCCCGCTATATTCTCGGCCGACGCGGGGGCAACCCTGTGAGTATACTTTACCACCGGTACCGTATTGCCGCCTGGGTTTTCGGCAACCCCGGCGTCCTCCCCTTCCATGATTGCGGCGGATACCTGACCCGCCTCCGCTCCGGATGCAAACCCGTAGTAGGCCAGTCCGGAAATCAGCAGTACACCCGCCAGCAACGCAACAAACAGGGCTGGCATGTACCTGGCATTGCTCTGTGGACGTGCCCCCAAAAGGGTGTAATCGTAACCAGCTTCCATAAATGCCCCTCACCAAGAAAGAAAATACTGAAGAAGAAAACTATTCCAATAAACTGAAAAATTTTGCTTTCCCCTTCCGCTTCCTCTCGCCAACCCTTCGCCACACTTCCACCCTGGGAAACCTCGGGGAAACTTTTGCCGGAAGAGGGGAATACCGGCCCCGCTAGCGGGATCTTGCCGTGTTCATGCCACCCGGGGTTATCGGCTCATTAAGGTATATATCGCCGTTCCGGATCTTGATGTTGAAACCGCAAACCGGATTTATGCACACCCAGGCCTTGTAATGCACCGCCGCTCCCTGTCCACCGTAATCGGAAAGGGGCACCAGTTGGCCTTCGTTGCATTTCAGACACTTGGGTAGATTGTATTCATCCACTTCGTCACCCCCCAGCCATTAAAGTGAGCCGAGTATATCACCCGTTTTTTTTCGCAAACAAGGCAATCGCCGTACATTTATTCTGTATTTTGCACTTAATCCATCCCTTGCATAGCAGGTGCCCCTGTCCTTCTCCCGGGCCACAAATCAAACAAGGATGGGGGGCGTTGGTCCCCCATTCTTGCTTGATTGACTTGGCTGGCCCCGCCGCTTGGGCGGGCTGTTTCGGCCGCCTACTCGAGAAAGTCCTTGAGCTTCCGCGAGCGGGAAGGATGACGTAGCTTCCGCAGGGCCTTGGCCTCGATCTGCCGGATTCGCTCTCGGGTTACTCCAAATTCCCGCCCCACTTCTTCCAGGGTGCGGCTCCGCCCGTCTTCCAGCCCAAACCGCAGCTGCAGCACCCGGCTTTCCCGGTCGGTCAAGGTGCCCAGCACCTCGGATACCTGCTCCTTCAGCAGTTGGAAGGAGGCCGCGTCCGCGGGGGCAGGCGCGGTTCGGTCCTCGATGAAATCACCCAGGTGCGAGTCTTCCTCTTCACCTATCGGCGTTTCCAGCGACACCGGTTCCTGGGAGATCTTCATAATCTCCTCCACCTTCTCCGGCCCGATTTCCATGGCAGCGCCGATCTCCTCCGGCGTGGGTTCCCTGCCGTACTCCTGGAGCAGCCGCCGGTGCTGTCGCATCAGCTTGTTGATGGTCTCCACCATGTGTACCGGAATCCGAATCGTGCGGGCCTGGTCCGCGATGGCCCGGGTTATGGCCTGGCGAATCCACCAGGTGGCGTAGGTGCTGAACTTGTACCCCTTGCGGTAGTCAAACTTTTCCACCGCCCGAATCAGCCCTATATTCCCCTCCTGGATCATATCCAGCAAAGCCATGCCCCGTCCGATGTACTTCTTGGCCACGCTGACCACCAGCCGGAGATTGGCCTCCGTCAGGTGGGCCTGCGCCCGGTCTCCGTCGGCTTTAATGTGGTTGAACCTGTTGCGGAAAATCGGCTCATACTTGGCCAGTTCCGGAAGAGAACCAACCTCGCTGAAGGTGGCGTCCAGCTGCAGCAGGGTGCAGTCGCGGAGCACGTCCACCGTATCCGGCGCCAGAATCCAGCGGTCCAGCGACAGGTTAACCACCTGCCGGTACACGTCGTCCCGCTCCATTTCCAGCGTTTCCGCCAGGCTGACCAGCATCTCTTCCGACACCTGGGCGTCAATGGCATCGGCCAGTACCGGTTCATGAATCAACTGGGAAAGGGTGGGGTTGCGCGGCAACTCAAGATAGTCGCTCAATGCGTCCACCAGGGCCGTGGCCCGCACCAGTCGGCGCAGCAGGGCCTCCGTAAGTTCCCAGTTCCGGGCGCTTTCGTTGAACTCCAGCCGAATCTTCTTGCTCAGCAGGTCCGGACTCCGCAGGGTGCCCAGTTCAACCTTCTCACCCTTGAATCCTATTTCCGGCCCCCGCCGTTCCTCCAGAACTTCCCGTTCCAGCGTCTGGCAATACTCCTCGCCCAGCACTTCCTTGCCCAGGGCCAGAAGGTGTTTCTCTCCTTCCAGTTTTCGCGCCAGTTCCCGCTCATCCTTGGCAGCCAGCAACCCAACTCGACCTATCTCGCGAAGGTACATCCGCACCGGATCATCCAGAACTTGCAGGCTCTCGGCCTCCGCCTCCCACTCAGGTTCATCACCTTCCTCTTCTTCCTCTATCTCAGCGTCGGCAGGCCCCTCATCCAGGTTGTCTGAAGTGTTAATTGCGTCGGGCCGGTTTGGCACCCACTGGTTGTCCTGGTCATCCGGATCATCGGAGGACTCAACCACCAAGGGTATAGTGGCCACCGCCATTCCGCCGCCCTCTGCCAGGTCATCTTCTTCCTTGACCACCGCACCCAGTATTCCCAGGTACTTGTCGTTATCCGACCGTTCGTCGTTGATATCGTACAGGTCTTCCTCGGCGCCGATGTCCTGGCTGGTCTTGTTGCGTCTTACCATATATTGTCACCTTCCACGCGATACTTTCTGGGAGTATTGCTTTCTTGATTCCTCGTTGGCCCGGATCCTCCTGTTAAGGGTTAGCGTTTCTTCGGAAGCCTCTTCCGGTATTGTCGACAGGTCTTCGGAATAACGTACCTGCTCGGCCACCTTCAGCTCTCGCAGTTGACGCTCTTCCAGTCGGCCGAGTATTTGGCGCAGGCCTTCCTGGCGCTCCCATGATTCCATGGGCGGCAAACTCCTGGCCGCCAGCCTGTCCAGCTGCTCCCACAGTTCGGGCGCCAGAATACGCCTGGTCTGTTCCGCCATGCTTTCCTCCGGAATCAGCATTTCCGGAGCCTGACTCCACGCCGAAGTCATCTGCACGTAAATTTCCCGGTTCTCCGGCCGCCTGAAATACTCCGGCGGCAGTCCCCCGCACTCCGGCAGTTCATCCGCCAAATCCGGGTACCGCAGCAGCAATGCCAGGCAATGCTCATCCAGCGGGTCCCGTTCCTCGGCCAGCAACGCCGACCGGTCAACGCCGCCGCGATTAGCTGGCCGGTTTCCCACTCCCTGGCCGCCGCCCCTGGCGCCGTTGGCCGCCCCAGCCTGCCGCTGCCCCATATTGGGCCGGTTCAACGTGGCCCGTAAACTCTCCTCTCTAATCGAAAGGAAGTCAGCCAGCTTTCGCAGATAGCTGTCCTGCAGGATGGGCTCTTTGACCGCATAGATGAAGGGACTTACCCGTTCCACCATGCGGACCTTGCCCTCCGGCGTTGCCGTATCTATCTGCCCCGACAGCGCCGGCAATAGATAGTCAAACAGCGGCACCCCGTTTCGCACCAGGTCTTCCCACTTCTCCGGCGCCAGGCGAATGACCTCGTCCGGGTCTTTCCCATCCGTCAGCACCGCCACCCGCAGGTTCAGGTCTTCCCGCAGAACAGGCGAAGTGGAACCCCCGGCCTGCCACACCTGGCGGTTCTGAAATACCTGCCACGAAGACTCCAGGCTGCGGAGCGTGGCCTGCTGACCCGCGGCGTCCGAATCCAGCGCCATGGTAACCTGCCGGGTGATCCGCAATACTTCCGCCACCTGGTGGTCGGTCAGGGCCGTGCCCATGGATGCCACCACGTTCTCGTACCCATGCTGGTGGGCCGAAATGGCGTCCATGTAGCCCTCAACAATCACCATCCCCTGCTGGCGGGCAGATTCCCGCGCCAGGTGAAGGGCATAAAGCGTCCTGCCCTTGTCAAAAACCGGCGTCCGGCCCGTATTCAGGTACTTGGGCATTGAATCGTCCAGCGCCCGGCTGCCGAATCCACCCAATTCTCCTTGCGCGTTCCGGATGGGAATAATCAACCGCCCCCGGAATGCATCCCGGTATCCCCCATCCTGGTTCTGGAGAGCCGCCCCGGCCCGTACCATCTGTTCCGCTGGGAAGCCCGATTTCACTAGATAGGCGAAAAGCCCCTGTCCGTCAACCGGACTCAGCCCCAGTTCAAACCTGCTGACGCTCTCCTTGCTGATGCCTCTTCCGTCCAGGTAAGCGCGAGCATCGGCGCCCATGGATGAGGCCAGGTACTGCTGGAAAAACTCCCGGGCCGCCTCGTTCAAACGGAACAGATCTTCTTGCTCCGACTGCCGTTCCCGTGTCGGAAGGGCCACTCCGGCCTGCTGGGCCAGCCTTTCCAGCGCCTCTCTAAACTCCAGGTTCTCGGCCCTCATGATGAAGCCGAAAATATCTCCCCCGGTGGCGCAGGCCCCGAAGCAATGCCACGACTGTCGCTCCGGATTAACGTAGAATGATGGCGTCCTCTCCTGGTGGAAAGGGCAGCAGGCCTTGAAAGCTCGCCCCGATCTTTGCAGTGATACGTAGCCAGACACCACTTCCGCAATATCCAGGCGGGCTTTTATGTCATCAATCACGGCCATAGGCTAAATCTACATGGGCCAAATCAATAGGAGAGGTACGGCGCGCGAAACTGTTTCTGGAATCAAGGGCCGAAGACTGTCACCACCGGCTTGTCCCAAGTTACCCGTAAGCAACCGCCCGGTTACCCAGAACATGAACACCAAAATGGCGCAATCCGCCTATATTAAAAATCTACCATGCCCCAAATAATATGTCAACCAGGTATTTGCTTTGCTTATATGGGTGATTTCGCAAGAAGGGGGCGAATAATAGAAGATGAGCCAACGGGGAAAGATGTCCACGTTGGCTCCGTGCGTTGGCGATATCGATTGAGTGAATGACAGATCAGGGAATTGGAGAAGGTAAGTCCGGTACTCTCGGGGAAGCGCCCTCAGGTAAGTTCCTTGCCGTTCAGAAGGGCACCTTGTCGGTTTCCGCCGCATCAGCCCCTTGCAGGGTAACCGAATTGGCGCCCAGCAGTTCCTCCAGCCTCTCTCGCATCTCGTCGCAGTATCCCGTGCTCACCACCGGCAGGTCCAGCACCACCCGGCGGCCTTCGGCATAGATTTCCAGGTTCACCCGGTCATTGCCAGGATACTCCAGCAGAAGGGCTATTACCTCCCTCAGCAGGTGGGCGTCATCCACCGGGTCTTCAGATTCGGTAATCCCCACGAACACCGTCCGCGCCGGGGGCAGGGTAACAGCCGGAGTCTCGCCCCCGTTTCCCCCGCCACTTCCGTTTCCATTGGCCCGCGGCCTGTATGAACCGCTCGGCTGGTGACGGTAGCTTCCGTTGCCGTATGTTCCACTTCCCCCATTACCTCCGTTCTTCCTTGGGGACATAGCGCCGTTGCCGTTACTGTTGCCATCGCCGGACCGCACTTCCGGCCCGGGGGCAGCTGCGGTTTCCCTTATGATGGGGGTCGTCCCGGGCTGCGCATCTTCCTGAGAAGTGGCGGTGGGCACAAAGGCTGCTACCTGTTCACAGGCCAGGGAGTATCCATCCCCCCGCAGACGCAGCTTCCCCGTGGCTCTCAGCAGGCGACCCGTGGCCCACATGTCCGACGTTCTTTCCAGCACGTCGGGCCACACCAGCACCTCCGTCTGTCCACCCAGCAGGTCCAGTCCCACCACCAGGAACTTCTTCTGCTCCCGGGTGTAACGTTCCATCACCGATGCCACGTGGCCCACCAGCGTATAGGTCAGCCCCTGCATATCCTCGTCCAGTTGGTCTATGGAGTTGATTCCCTCCCCCACGTCGGCGGATGCCAGGGCCATCAGCGGATTGTAGGATAGCGAGACTCCCAGCAGTTCCTTCTCCAACGCCGCCTTCTCTTCCGCCGAAACATCCAGGCCATTAAGGACAATACCCGCCATCTGGGGAGCGTCGGCCTGGTCCGCTCCGCCGAAAAGGCTGGTCTGACCCGAGTTGCGGGTGCGGGTTTCCAGTTGGGCTGTTGCCATTATCTGGTCCAGCGCCCCCAGCACTGCGCCGCGGGAACCGAGGCTGTCAAAGGCCCCGGCCTTCACCAGGCTTTCCAGGGTTCGCCGATTCAGCCCGCTGACGTCTGCCCGCCGACAGAAATCGTCTATGGACTCGAACGGCCCGTTTCCCTGCCTTTCCGCCACCAGGGGTTTGACCGCTCCCTCCCCCACCGTTTTAATGGCCGCCAGGCCAAACCGAAGGCTCGGCGTCGGGCCACTCTCCTTGTCTATGGTGAAGAACTCGCCGGACAGGTTGATGTCCGGCAGCAGCACCGGAATCTGCAGCTTGGAGCACTCGTTGATGGAACTGACGATACGGTCTGTATTGTCCAGGCGGGAGTTAAGCACCGAGCACATGTACTCCAGCGGGTAGTGGGCCTTGAAATAGGCCGTCCAATAGGAGATAAGCGCGTAGCTGACGCTGTGCGCCTTGTTGAAGGCGTACCCGGCAAAGGGTTCTATCAGGTCGAAAACCTGGGTTGCCAGCGTACGCTCGAATCCCTTGCCCAGGGCCCCCGCAATGAACCGGTCCCGCTCCTCCGCCATCAGCGACGCGATCTTCTTGCCCATGGCCTTGCGTACCGTATCCGCCTCCCCCAGGGAGTAGCCGGCGAACCGCTGCAGAATCAGCAGCACCTGGTCCTGGTACACAATCACCCCGTAGGTCTCGTCCAGCAGTTCCTGCAGGCTGGGGTGGGGATAGGTAATGCCCCTGCGCCCGTGTTTGGCCTCAATAAAGGTATCGATATGCTCCATGGGCCCCGGCCGGTACAGGGCAATCATCGCTGCAATGTCGCCCAGGTTGGAGGGCTTCAACTCCTTGATGTACCGCTGCATCCCCGCGCTTTCCAGCTGGAACAGGTCCGTGGTCTTCCCGGACGAAAGCAGGTCAAAGGTCTCCTTGTCGTCCAGCGGCAGGCGCGACACGTCAATCTTTATGCCCTGGGTTTCATCCAGCAGCTTGGTGGCCCGGTCCAGTATGGTCAGGTTGGTCAGGCCCAGAAAGTCCATCTTCAGCAGGCCCAGCTTGGCCACCGGGTCCATGGAATACTGGGTCATCAGCACCGGGCTGTTCTCGTCTCCCCTGGCGGGACGCTGCAGCGGCACCGTTTCCGTCAACGGTTCGTCGGCTATCAAAACCCCGGCGGCGTGGGTGCTGACATGGTGGACTATACCCTCCAGCCCCTTGGCGTTGTCCACCAAATTCTGGACGGCATTATCCGCCTGGTAGGTATTGGTCAGTTCCGGGTTCACCCGCAGCGCGTCATCCAGGGTACGGGTCTTGAAAGGTACCATCCGGGCGATGCGGTCCACGTCCCCGTAGCTCATTCCCAGGCTGCGGCCCACGTCCCGCAGTGCCGCCTTGGCGCCCATGGTTCCGAAGGTGATTATCTGCGCCACCCGGTCGCTGCCGTACCGGTCAATGACGTAGTGGAGGACCTCGTCTCTCCTGTCGTCCTGGAAGTCCATGTCGATGTCCGGCATTTCCTTACGTTCCAGATTCAGGAACCGCTCGAAAACCAGCCTGTATTCCAGCGGGTCTACATCCGTAATACCCAGGCAGTAGAGGGCCACACTGGCGGCGGCGCTGCCTCGCACGCCGAACATTATCTGGTTGCGGTGAACAAAGTCGCAGATGTCCCAGACCACCAGGAAGTAGTTGGCGAACTGGGTATGCCTGATAACCTCCAGTTCGTACTTCAGCCGATCTTCAGCCTCCGTTGTCGCTCGCGGATAACGCCGGCGAAAGCCCTCCCAGCAAAGCTGACTCAGGTACTCATCCGCCGGCATGTCGTTGGGCGTGGGAAACTTGGGCAGGTGAGTCTGTCCAAATCCCATCTCCACATGGCACATGTCCGCGATTAGCTGCGTGTTTCTCACCGCTTCCGGGTAATCGGAAAAGAGCCCCGCCATCTCCGCCGGACTCTTGACGTAGTAGGAGTTGTCCTCCATCCGAAGCCGCTTTTCGTCCTGGACCGTGGTATTGGTCTGGATGCAGATGTACAGGTCCTGGTATGGGGCCTCGTGCTGGCGGACGTAATGCGAGTCGTTAGTCACCACCATCGGAATGCCCAGTTCTTTGCTCATCCGGGTCAGCGCGTCATTGATGGCCGGCAGCTTCTCGACGTGCTCGTGGCGTTGCAACTCGAGGAAGTAACCGTCGCCGAACAATTCCCGGTACTGCAGCATTTTCCCCCGGGCTTCGTCCTCTCTCCCGTCGGCAATAAGCCGCGGCACCTCGGCCGACGCGCACCCGGAAAGGCAGATCAAACCCTGGTGCAACTCCTGCAACAGGTCCCAGTCCACGCGGGGCCTGTAGTGAAACCCCTCCAAATGCGCCTTGGTAACCAATTGCATCAGGTTTCTATAGCCGGTGTTATCTTTGGCCAGCAGCACCAGGTGGTAGGGGCTGCGTTCCGAGGCATTGCGATCGTGGCGGCTTCGGTGCGCCACGTAAACCTCGCAGCCGATTATGGGCTTGATCCCCGCCTCCTTGCACTCCGAGTAAAAGTCCACCACACCGTAGAGGTTGCCGTGGTCGGTTATGGCCAGAGAATCCATTCCCATATCCCTTACCTGGTACACCAGGTCGGGAATGCGGCTGATTCCATCCAGCATGCTATATTCAGTGTGGGTGTGCAGGTGGGTGAACAAGGGGCAAGGGCCTCCGCGATGTTAGCGTTCCACAGAACAGGTGCATTCTTGAGAAACCGGTCATTGAACATAATACACTGTCCGGCGTTTAGGCAAGCTTGCGGCTTCCGCAAATTTCGTGAAACTTCCGCGTCCTCGCCATCCGCAGATAGGACAGTACGCCCCACCCGAGGACAGGAAACAGACCCGGAGCCAGGCAAGTCCTGCCGATGGGATTGCCCATGGGATACCGGGGTCGCACCCCAGGGTGATTTCCACCTCTCCTCCGGGCATAAGGTACCCTGAATCGCTCGACGCATGACCCGCCCCGAATTCCGAAAAGCCCCGCTCAGGCCTGACCCGGCCCGGTGGCAACAGCGCCGGGAAGTTCTCCTTACAGCTCCCCAACAGGAAGGGAAACCCTGCCCCTCTGTCTCAGCGGACGGCGTCCTGTGCCCGGCTGGCGTGCCCTGCCCAACCTGAACCTGAAAAAGCAGGCGGGCCGGCGCTCCGTCCTGTCGGAGCCCGGCCCGCTGCCATTCTTTTGCTGCCCTTCTCTTGCCGCCATTTCACTCCGGTGGCAAACCGGCATTCTCGCTTCTCCCCATGCCCTCGGACGACTGCCGTCAATTCCTGATCCAACCAACGGCCGCCACGTCAGCCCGAAATGCTCAGAAGTCCTCGTCATCCTCCAGAATCACCCGCGTTCTGGTCGGCCTCCCCAGCAGGTTGGTCCTCGACTCGCCCTTTGCCTTTTCATCCCCCCAATGGGAGGCTTCCAGATAATTCTTAAACTGTTTAAGTTCCCCGCAAAGCCGGCAAACTCCCGCGCTTGTGGGGCCGTCCCCCTCCTGGATCACCCAGTGGTGACTGCATTCCTCAACAATATTGTCGGTAGGACCTAAACCAATGACCTGCTCTTCAATCATCACTGCCTCCATGCCTTTGATGGATATATAGTATTACGTATATCACCGTCTGTCAACATGTTTATCGGTAATTGTTATAACTTATTTCGGGCTACCCGATAGTAACGAGAGGCCCATGGCGGTATTGCACATACTCCAGGCCATATCAGGCTACACTCAGCTCAAATATATAAACAATACTCAGTATGCTATTACACAATACACAAGTGCTGCCTTGTGAACTGCTTCACTTTCCTGCTATCACGATTATTATTCAATATAATGTATTTGAGGCTCCATGGAGCGACCAACCCTGCTCCCCCAAGCACCACCCTTACCCACAAAACAAAGCCCCCCAGGGCATTCCTGAGGGGCCTGAAGTTCTCCTGCGCCTGATGACGGCGGCAAACCTGTCTGCCGCTACTCAGGTCTTGCTCAAGCTTTATTGACCGGGCAGCTCAATCTTCTCGGTGGTCATACGAGTCACTCCCCAGCCGGCCAGCCACGCCGAATGCCGCCCGTCACCGCCGGCCACCACTACCAGCAAGTCCTCCGCCGATGCCACGATGGGGATCATTGCATCCGGGTCCGTCTCGTCAATCCACTTCGGCCAGTTGCGATTGCCATAGTGCGCTACTCCCTCCAGCCTGTGGATGGGCATCCGGGCATTCTGGAATACATACTCCCTCACGTCCCGCTTTGAAAGCCCCGAGGCCTGTATCTCCGCCGCGTGCTCCGGGCACAGCACCAGCGCCAACTGCGCCCCCGTACCCGTCTGGTAGTAGTTCGAAAAGCCAATGGTCCTGATGGAACCTACCAGCGTCCGAAGCACCTGGATACCCGTCGGCGACGTGCTTTCCATTATGACGTACATCCCCCGCACGCCCATAACCGTTACCATGCTTTCAGTTGGGTCCAGCCCCAACTCCACGTGCCTTGGCTCCCACGGGCTGCGGGCCTCATTCTCCGCGAAACAGAACGTGTACCGGGCCGGCAGCGCCAGCGTCGCCTTGTCCATCTCCCCGGGCACCAGTCCCGCCACATTTCGCACAAACAATCGCAGTGCCCGGCCGATGGAAGCGTTGGCTCGGTAACCCGGTCCGAAGCAGCCCGAATCCCCGTTAATGTCCAGTTCCCGGGCAACAGGGCCGTTCACTATCACCGCCGGCGCCGCTCCCCCGGTGGTCGCCTGCACCCCGGCCATGTTGAAGTCCGGGTTCATCGCCGCCTTCACCGCGGCCACCACTACCGGAAAATGCTCCGGCTTGCATCCCGCCATCACCGCGTTGATGGCCACCTTCTCCAGCGTCACCTCGGCGTTGCGGGGCTGCACTACTCCCAGGCTGGTAGATGGGTCCTGGCCATAGGGCAGCAACATCTTCCGTACCAGCTGCTCCGTCGCCGGCACCACCGGCAACCCGTCGGTCCACCCCTGCTGTTCATAGTAGTCTTGTATTGCGTCAAAGTCCGCCGAGACTTCCACACGGCGCGACTGAATATTCAGCGGATTCATTCCTATTGCCCCCGATTCGGTGTCGGCAGGAACGGCACAATCTTCTCCACCAGCGATGCCAGGTTACGGGTCTGGATCCATACGTGGCCGTTCCCCTGGAACTTCATCACCAGGCCCTCGCCGCCGCCAATTAGGGACCGGATGCCTCCCACCTTCCCAATGGAATACTCCACGTCGTCGCTGAATGCCACCAGGTGTCCCGTGTCCACCACCAGTTCCTTGCCGGGTTCCACCGGCAGCCGCTTGATAGCCCCGTAGGAATTGTAGAAGACGGTCCCTTCGCCCCGCTCCGTATATGCCCGCAGGAAGAACAGGCTTTCCCCGCTGAAGAACCCCTTGAACCCCTGGAACTGGGAGTCCGTCTGGACGTTTTCCGTGCAGGCCAGGAATGAACTCGCCTGGATGAACAGGTTCCGCCCCTGCTGCAATGTAAACGACCCAATATCCCCCGGGGTTGAGGGAGCCAGGCATACCTGGCCGCCACCCCGCTGGGCCGTGAAGGTGTTGATGAAAAAGGACTCGCCCCCCATCATCCGCCGTATGCCGCCGAAAATGCCTCCTCCCGCCGAACCGGTCTTCATTTCCACCCCTTCCTGGGCCACCATGGCGCCGGGTTCAGCCTTGATGCTCTCCCCTGCTTCCAGCGCCACGGTCAACATGGCATAACTGGGGTCAAACTCTATTGCCGTCTGCATTCCATATCTCCTGCTCTGTTCTGCCTGGTTTCGCAAAAAACTGCCGGAGCCATTGACTCCGGCGTTAATCATGCTTGTTTCATTTCCTGGCCCTTCACCCCTTGGTGAGAAGCCCTACAATTTCCGCAGCGTACTCATGGGCCATCTGCTGCACCTCCGGCACGCTCCTGGAAGCCAGCGGGCTGGGCAGCACAACTATGCGCACCCCCGGCATTCCCAGGGAAGCAGCCCGGGCGTGGGCCGCCCGCGTGAAGGCGCTTGTGATTACGCTTACCGACGGAACTCCCCGGGATTCGGTCACTACCGTGTCGTGGAGACCCCACGCCGTGCAGGACCCTCAATCGGCAATCCCGTGTACCATGGCGTCGCACTCCTCCACCAGTTCATCTATGGTCTCGTCGGCGCAGGCCATGCTGAACGTGAACTTGGAGGCGTAAATCACCTTCTTCGCCTTGTACTCATCCTCCAGCACCCGTTGCAGTTCCATTAGGAACGAGTCGGCGTGGTACTTCCTGTTCTCCAGCAGGCCCACCACCTTACCTTCCAGGGTCGCAACCTCGGCGCTTATCCCCCGCTCCTCCGGCACCGCCTCAGGGCGCGGGTCTAATATCTGTATAGTCTCGCCTTGCATTGCCATAGCTTGTCATCCTCCTCCGAGAAACAAACTTAACCGTCGTTGGACAGGATCGACAGGATGGACGGGATTCTGCCCCGTTCCGAAAAATCCTCTTCCATCCGTTAGATACTGTCCTTCCATGCAAATAGACGGACGGGATTATTCAGCCAGTTGGAAGAACTTCCCTTCGGTCTTTATGGCCGGGGCAATTACCATTTCCACCTGGTGAAAATCCCGAATGGTGTAGGCCCCGCACATTCCCATGGCCACCTTCAACGCGCCCACCAGGTTCTGGGTGCCGTTGGTGACCGAAGTGGGACCGTGCATTATTTCCTTCAACGACGCCCTGGTACCCACCTTGATGCGCGTCCCCCGGGGCAGTTCCGCGTGGGCGTTGGCCATGCCCCAGTTGTAGCCCCTGCCCGGCGCTTCCGCGGCCTGGGCGAACGGAGTACCCACCATCACGGCATCGGCCCCGCTGGCGATGGACTTGCACAGGTCTCCCCCGGTGCGAATTCCCCCGTCGGTTATGACGTTCACGTAACGCCCCGTGCGGTGGAAGTAGTCCCGCCTCGCCGCCGCGCATTCCAGCGTCGCCGTTACCTGGGGAACGCCCACGCCGGTAACCTCCCGCGTGGTGCAGGCTGCTCCGGGTCCCACACCTACCAGAATGCCTTCAACTCCCGTCTCCATCAGTTCCATTGCCACGTCGTAGCTCACGCAGTTCCCCACCACCACCGGAACACTGAGCGACTCGATCAATTCGGAGAAAATCAAGCCCCGGTAGCTTCGCGAATAGTGTCGCGCCGTGGTTACCGTGGACTGGACCACCACAATGTCCGCCCCGGCCTCCACCGCCACAGGAGACATCCGCTTCGTGTTCTGCGGGGTAAAAGCAATCGCGCAGGTTGAACCTGCGCTCTTTATCTCCTCCACCCGCTGACCGATCAAGTTGTCCTTGATCGGTTCGGCGTAAACCTGCTGAAGGTATTGAGTTACCTCCGTCTGGGGCATGGAAGTGATTTCTTCCAGAATCGCATACGGGTCCTCGTAGCGGGAGTAGAGTCCCTCTCCATTGAGCACCCCCAAACCGCCCATTTCGTCCATCAGGGTGGCAAACCTGGGAGACACCGTCCCGTCCATGGCCGACGCCATCATCGGAGCGTCAAAACTGCACTGCCCGATGGTCATTGTGGTGGATGTCAATTCGGGATTGATGGTTATGTCGCCGGGAACAATGGCAACTTCGTCGAAACCGTAAGACCGTTCCAGTTCCTTGAACAGGCGTCTTGACATCCCAGCACACCTCGCTTTTGGAGATATTGTAATCCATAGAATTTAGCAGGCCGCCTATCCCTCCGTCAACCTGAAAGCCCCCGCTGGCAGCGCAATCGCGCTTTAACGACTTGCCGTTCAGAACTGCCAAGACTGTCATTCT
>CAZPMU010000028.1:0-30747 GCA_964587795.1 uncultured Dehalococcoidia bacterium
CCCAGACCCGCAACAAACTGCCGCAGGCTTTCCAGCGCCTTGGTGATGTTTTCCTGGGAGTTGGCGTAGGAGAGGCGGACGTACCCTTCCCCGTAGGCGCCGAAGGCGGAACCCGACAGCAGGGCCACCCCGGCCTCGTTCAGGGCCCGCTCCTCGAATTCGGCGCTGCTCAGGCCCGTCTCCTTGATGCTGGGAAAGGCGTAAAAGGCGCCCTCGGGTTCGGGGCAGTTGATGCCCGGAATGCTGCGCAGGCCGTCGGTTATCAGGCGGCGGCGCTGGGCGAACTCGGCGGCCATGGCCTGAACCTCGTCCTGCGGGCCGTCCAGGGCGGCCACGGCGGCCCTCTGGCTGAAGGAAGCGGCGCAGGAGACGCTGTTCACCGCCAGCCGCGTGATATGGGGCACCAATTCCTCGGGCATGATGCCGTAGCCCAGCCGCCAGCCGGTCATGGCATAGCTCTTGGAGAAGCCGTCCAGGATGACGGTCTGTTTCGCCATGTCGGGGAAGGCGGCGATGCTGAAGTGCTCGCCGGTGTAGAGGATGTCCTTGTAGATTTCGTCGGCCATCACGTACAGATTGCGACCCCGGGCCAGGTTGGCGATGGTCTCCAGTTCCTCTTTGCTCAGGGCCGACCCGCATGGGTTCTCAGGAGAGTTGATGATGATGAGCCTGGTGCGATCGGTGATCTTTCCGGCCAGGTCGTCCAGGTCCGGGTGGTAGTCCTTCTCCTCCAGAAGCTGCATGGGCACCGGCGTGGCGCCGGAGAAACGGATCATTGACTCGTAGATGGGAAAGCCTGGGTTCGGGTAAATGACCTCTGCGCCCGGTTCGGCCAGGGCCAGGATGACGTAGAACATGATGGGCTTGGCGCCGGGGGTGACCACCACCTGCCCGGGGTCGGTGTCTATGCCGCGTACCTCGCGGCTGTTGCGGGCCACGGCCTCGCGCAGTTCGGGCAGGCCCGGGGTCGGCCCGTAATGGGTATAGCCCTCCTGCAGGGCGCGCACTCCCGCATCGACAATATGCCTGGGTGTGTCGAAGTCGGGTTCGCCAATTTCCAGGTGGATGATCTCCCTGCCCTGGGCTTCGAGCGCCCGCGCCTTGGCCAGAACTTCAAAGGCGGTCTCGGTGCCCAGGTTATACATTCTTTCTGCCAGGGTCATAAGTCCTCCAGGTATCTCTTTGGTGTAACGGATTCCTAATCCAGGGTTATGAGTCCTTCACGGAAATCGAGGTCAGCCGCTGGCCACGGAAGAAGTCCAGGCCGAGGAGGCCGTCAAATGGAGTCCCAGTGGGCAGATCGTAGCATAGAATGGGTATGTTTAATCGTTGGTGTTCCAGCGCTTCTACCCTCTGGATTGTTACGACGGGTGCAGTTTCTTCACCACTGGCAGTGATCAATTGAGCTGTCCTGACGTCGGCGTCCAAGTTATAGCCCATAAAGACTGCTATTGCCCTGCTGATCAGTGACTGAGTCGCGCCGGTATCCAGGGCAAGAGGTGCCCTGGAATCGCCGGACGGCCCGAAGAGCCTAACAGAAATGGGCAGGAAGCTCCCCAAAGGGTTAAAGAAGACGCTCACAGGGCGAAAACCATATCGGTTGGGGTGGCTCCTACGTACATTACTGCCGGGTGCACGGGACGCAACTCGTTTAGCATCCTGTATGCTTCAGCCCGATCGCTGCTGTGGAATACTACCTTTCCACTGATAATCTCATGAGAACGTGTAGTCTCCGGGTCCTCAATCAGCACCCACTCTCCGTCAAATGCCGCTTCTATTTCCGCCCACGACATTACTTCGCTCATTAGCTTTGCCTCCAACCAGGCCTTACCCCTGCGCCTGGTTCTGGGTCCTGACCGGCAGACCGAATATGTCGATAAAGCCGGCGGCGGCGGAATGGTCGAACTGGTCTTCCCGGTCGTAGGTGGCCAGGTTGTAGTTGTACAGGGCCTGGGGAGCGCTGCGGCCCACCACGGTGCAGGAACCCTTGTGCAGCTTCACCCGCACGTCGCCGGTTACGTAACGCTGGGTGCTGCGGACGTAGGCGTCCATGTCCAGGCGATGGTGGGTGAACCACAGGCCGTTATAGACCATGTCGGCATACTGCGAGGCTATCTGCGCCTTCAGGCGGGCCTGGTCCTTGCTCAGGGTCAGCGTTTCCAGGGCCTTGTGGGCGGAATGGAGAGTTACCGCCGCCGGGGTTTCGTACACTTCGCGGGACTTGATGCCCACCAGGCGGTTTTCCACGTGGTCTACCCGGCCTACCCCGTGCTGGCCGGCCAGCGCGTTCAGGTGTCGAATCAGGTCCACCCCGTTCATGCTTTCGCCATCCAGGGCGGTGGGTATGCCTTCGTCGAAGTGTATCTCCACGTAGGCCGGTTCATCGGGGGCGCTGGCTGCGGCCTGGGTCCAGTCGTAGGCGTCCTCCGGAGGTTCCAGCCAGGGATCCTCCAGTTCACCGGCCTCGGCGCTGCGGCCCCACAGGTTTTCGTCCACCGAGAAGCGACTGCGGCTGGCGTTTATGGGCAGGTTGCGGGCCTGGCCGTACTCTATCTCGTCCTCCCTGCTCATTCCCCAGTCGCGGATTGGGGCGATAACCTTCAGTTCCGGGGCCAGGGCGGCCACCCCCACATCAATGCGTACCTGGTCGTTGCCCTTGCCGGTGCAGCCGTGGGCCACGGCGTAGGCGCCCTCGGCCCGGGCCGCCTCCACCAGGTACCGGGCAATCAGGGGCCTGCCCAGGGCAGTGGCCAGGGGGTACTGCTCCTCGTAGATGGCGCCGGCCTGGAGGGCGGGAATGAGGAACTCGTTCACCAGGGTCTCCTTGCCGTCCACGGTAAGGGCCTTGGCCGCGCCCACCTGCATGGCACGCTGCCGGATGGACTCCAGGTCCACCATACCCAGGTCTATAGTCAGGGTAATAATGTCGGCGCCGTACTGCTCCTTGAGCCAGGGCACGGCCACCGATGTGTCCAGGCCTCCGCTGTAGGCCAGGACGATTTTGTCGTTTGGCATGGGTGATGTTGTTCCTCCGAGTATCTTGCCAGAATGGTTATTCGCAAACGCTTCCTGGGAGAAGTTGTAAAGCCGCCTCTATCAATCGAGTTGCCAAAGTGATTTCAGTGTTTCCCCCACTTTGCTCTTGTCGGACGGCGCTAATGCTCCCAAGTTGCGCTCCACTAGTTTCTTCTCCAATGTAACCAACTTGTCGAGGCGCACTATTGAAGGTAGCAATAGACCAGCCTCCTGCCATTCTTCGATTTCCACATCATTTGCTGTTCTTGCCGCTCGACTGGTAACGCGGGCCAAAACCAAGTCCGCGTCTCCAGTGTCCAGCAACACCAGGGCTGGCCGCTTGGTGGCCCTATCATTTGACGTAAAAGGGAATGACAGTAAGACCACATCTCCCCTCTGGTAGCTCGGTGTGGTCACAAGCCATCGTAGATGGCGTCGGCTTCGCTGTACCCTTCGAAAAATCTATTGAGGGCCAGCTTTGACCAGGCCTCGTCTTCGGACTCTTCCCCTTCAGGCACCACTACCAGAACTTCCGAGTCTTCGGCTAAGTTAACGTCATCGCAAAGTTCAAGCAAACGATTGCCTTTGTAAATCGCTGGAAAGGTCTTCATTTCACCTGCTCCCGTTAGGGCCAGACTGTTGTTCGGCCACATCCCCCTAAATCTTCCCCAGCGCTTCCTCCAGCCGGCCCACGCCCTCGTCAATTTCATCGGCGGTGATGGTCAGGGGCGGCATAAAGCGGATGGTGTTGGGGCGCGGCCCGTTGAGCAGCAGGCCAGCCTCGTTGCAGTTGGTCAAGACCTGCCCGGAGATTGCGTCTTCGAAGTCCATGGCGGCCAGCAGGCCCTTGCCGCGCACCTCGGTAACAAAGGAGAAGCGGTTCTTCACGTCGTTCAGCCTGCCCAGCAGGTAAGGTTCCATCTCCTTTACGTGGCCGGGGATGTCGTTCTCGATAAGGAACCTGGTTCCGGCATAGCCCGCGGCCGTGGTCAGGGCGTTGCCGCCGAAGGTGGAACCGTGGTCCCCGGGCACCAGCGCCTGGCAGTGGGCCTTGGACAGGAAGGCGCCGATGGGCACGCCGTAACCCAGCCCCTTGGCCAGGGTCATCACGTCGGGCTCCACCCCGTATTCCTGGTAACCGAACAGGCTTCCCAGCCGTCCCATTCCCGTCTGCACCTCATCCAGGATCAGCAAAAGCCCCTGGCTGTCGCACCACTGGCGCAGACGCTGCAGGTAGTCTTCGTCGGGAATTACTACGCCCGCCTCGCCCTGAACCGGCTCCACCATAACGGCGGCGGTGCGGTCCGACGTGGCATTCATCACCCCTTCCACGTCGTTGTAGTCCACGTGGACAAAGCCCGGCAGCAGGGGCGCGAAGTTCTCCTGGTAGTGGGGCTGCCCGGTGGCGGCGACGGTGGCCTGGGTACGCCCGTGGAAGGAGTTGAACGCTGTGATTATCTCGTAGGCGCCGTCGCGGTGCAGCTTTCCGTAGCGTCGGGCCAGCTTCATTGCGCCCTCTACGGCCTCGGCGCCGCTGTTGCCGAAGAAGACCAGGTCCAGGCAGCTGTTCTCAATCAGCATCTCGGCAAGCTGCAACTGGGGCACGGTGTAAAACTGGTTGGACGTCTGCAGCAGCGTACCGGCCTGCTCGGCTATGGCCTGGGTAATGGCCGGATGGCTGTGGCCCAGCTGGTTAACGGCCCACCCTGCCACGAAGTCCAGGTATTCCTTGCCGTCGGCGTCCCAGACCCGGGTACCTTCGCCACGGACGATTACCACGGGCTGGCGGCGCACCGTCTGCGCGTAATACTTTTGCTCGATTTCGATCCATTCGCTGCTGCTCTTGCCGGTGGTCATGGTGAGTTACCTCCCAAGGTGTTGCGTAGATTTTGCAGGGACCTCTCCAGGTCCTCCAGAGCTTCACCAAGCTCGTCTATTGTTGCCTCAATCTGGTCCAGTTGCTCCAACTGGTCCGGGGTGATTGCTCCGCCACCAACACCCCCATCCTCACCTGCCCCCATCAAGGGGGAAGGGACCAAATCCGCGCCCGTCAAGCGGGCTACGCCTTCCGCCATGGTGTCGGCCATAACCAGGTTGGTGTTGTCTGCCAGTATAACCTTTTTCAGTTCCGGAAACTCCAGGAACTCGGACTGCAGGTACAGCGGTTCAACGTAAACAATTGTATCAGCAATGGGAATAGCCAGGAGACGTCCGCGGATAATCTCGGAACCCGCGCCCTGCCACAAGGTGAACAACTGGGAGAAGTCCTGGTCATTTTCAATACGCGCCTCCACCTGGCTGGGGCCGTCGATCTGGCGGTCGTCGGGCAGGTGGTAGCTGCGTAGCTGACCGTAGTTGGGCGGGTCGTTGCGGGCCACCAGCAGGCCCACCAGGTTCTTCTTTTCGCCCGCCGGGGAGAAGGGAATCTGGAGAATAAACTCTTCCCTGGCCTCGCCAGGCAGGGGCGCCAGCAGGTATGCGGGCGTTACCCGAACCCCATCCTTGCCCAGCCGGGTTTCCAGGGGCAGGTCCCACTGCTCGGCCTGGTTGAAGAATACCTGGGGGTCGGTAATGTGGTAGCGCAGGTACATATCGGCCTGGGTCGAAAACAGGGTTATTGGGTAGCGTATGTGAAGCTGCAGGTCTGCCGGCATAGCCTCGAAGGGCTGGAACAGGGCGGGCAGAGCGCTCCGGTACATTTCCAGGATGGGGTCTTCCGGGTCCATTACGTACAGGGTTACCCCGCCGTTGTAGGCATCTATCACCGCTTTGACGCTGTTGCGAATGTAATTGAACCCCGCCGCCGTGGGTGTGGAATAGGGGTAGCCGTCGGTTACCGTGTAGGCATCCTGGATCCACCACAACTTCCCGGCCTTGTCCAGCACAGGATAGGGGTCCTCGTCCAGCTTCAGGAAGGGCGCGATGGTCTTTACCCGCTCCCGCACATGGCGGTGGAACTGGATGTGGCTGCTTTCCGTCACCTGGTCGCTCAGGGCAATGTTTACGTCGCTGAACTTGAGGGCGTACAGCAGGCGGCGAAGATAGGAGTCCAGGGGGACGCCGCCCTCGCCATCGTAATTCCATGCTTCGGTGCTGGGGTTGACCTCCCGCATACCGCTGCCGACGATGGCGAACTCAGCGGTGGACTCCCCGTAATAGACTTCGGGGCGGGATATTGGCAGCATGCTCTTGATGGGTATGTCATGGACAAAGTACTCAGGGCGGCCCTCGCCCACGGTGTAGCCCGTGGCCGGCGTCATGGACACCCCGTAGCCGTGGGTGTATTGCAAACGCTGGTTAACCCAGTTCCGGGCGTCGGTGGGCAGCCTTTCATGGTCCAGTTCCCTGGCTCCAATCAGCACCTGCTGTAATTGCCCGTCCACCACGTAGCGGTCCGAGTCGGTGTTGACGAAATAGTAGTAAAGCTCCATGAACTGCAGCTGATTGTAGGCCGCCAGCAGCGGAGCGGCGTCCCACAACCGGATGTTCTCCAGGGCGGCGCGGTGTCCTCTCAGTCGCTCCTCGGTAAGGGACTCGTTGACGGGGTAGAGCGTTTCCTCCACGTTGTCCAGGCCGAAGGCGGCCCGGGTCGCCTCAATGTTGCGCTGGATGAATGGCTGTTCCCGGGCGAATTCGTCGGGGCTGACCCGAAAGCGCTGGAACAGGGCGGGATACAAGACACCGGCCAGCAGGAACATGATAAGCCACAAACTGAAGGCCCCGGCCATCAGCCGCAGCCCGGCATGGCGTATGCTGACGCCGAAGCCCACCGCGCCCAGCAGCGCGATACCCGCCAGGAACCAGTACACCGGTATTCGGGCGTTAACGTCGGTGTAAGTCGCACCCGTAACCACTCCGCCTTCGGACAGGGCCAGTTCGTAAATGCTCAGGACGTGGTGGAAGGTCAGGGTCAGCATCAGGCAGATGCCCAGCCCCGCAATGTGCTGCAGGGTGCGGGGAGCCAGGACAAAATTCAGCCCACGGAGAATGTAGATAAACCCGTGGAGACCCACCGAAATGCCTGTTACCGTGATGGTGAGCCAGAATAACCAGCCCTGGATGGCCCGGAGCGCCTGCAGGGTAATGGCGTAAAAGGACACATCCAGCCCGAACTGGGGGTCGCTGACGCCAAAGGGCAACTGGTTTATCAGTAGGATGACCACTTCCCAGTGCTGTGCCGCCTGGCCCCCGAAGGTGAACCCGCCCACCAGCAGACAGACATAGATGAACGTCCGCATCAGGACCAGGCACAGCCGCAGGAAATCTATGGGCAGGGGCCGGGCGATGGGCCCCATGGCCAGGGGCAGCGCGACGTAGATGCTCAGGGAAATAAGGGTGGCGGCCATCAGGCCTGGAATAATGAACAGGGAAGTGCGGATGAGGGTGATGTACAGGTAAACGCGACCATACCCCAACTGGTCGTGCCACAGGTATTCGGCATAGACGCCGATTAAATACCATATTGCCGCGATTACCAGCCCGGCAATTACCAATACTGACGACCAGCGTCGGAAAAGGGCATAGGTGCGGGCCGACACCCCGGGCAGGGGAGGGCCGGGCACCGGGTCGGCATCGTTGGCCAGGTCGTGGCTCACGGGATGCCGCTCAGGACAAAGCCGATGGAAGCGGTGCGCCCGGTGGGTTTCACAAGAGTGGTCGGCTTCATCGGTGTTTCCCTGTCTCTAACCTGTAATGCGGGTGCCGCCCCCATCGCCTTCCAGGCACTTCAGCAGCACACCCGGTTCCCGGCCGTCCACAATATCGGCAACGGGAGCGGACTCCAGGGCCCGGACACACGCTTCCAGCTTGGGAATCATGCCGCCGCGCACGATGTCGGAGTTCAGCAGCAGGCCGGCCCGCCGCCGGTTCAGGCGAGCCATCACCCGCCCGTTGCCGTCCATAACCCCCGGCACGTCGGTCAGGAATATGAGATGCTCCGCCCCCAGCGCGTGGGCCAGTTCCCCGGCCACCGTATCGCCGTTGATGTTCAGGGCGCCGCCGGAATGCTCCGACCCGTCCCGCTCCTGCATGGCCAGGGGCGCCAGCATGGGGATGTAGCCACTCTGCAGTATGGCCTCAATGGGCTCGGGATTGACCCGGGTTATCTCGCCCACGTATCCCAGGTCGGGGTTGGCGATCCGGGCCTCCAGGATTCCGGCGTCGATTCCGCTCATGCCCAGAACCCGCGCCCCCAGCCCGTGCATTATGCTCACCAGTTCCTTGTTGACCAGTCCCGTCAATACCGCCACAACGATGTCCAGGCTTTCCGCGTCGGTAACCCGCAGCCCATCAACGAACCGGGGCACGATGCCCTGGCGCTGCATCCAATTGGATATGACCGGGCCGCCGCCATGAACTACCACCACGTTGCGTCCCTGCTCCTGCAACGCAACCAGGTCCATCAGGCTGGTATCGTTATTGCCCAGGGTGCTGCCACCGATTTTTACGACTATGGGTGGTTCCTTTTGCCGGTCGGGCACGCCAACCTCCAGGTTGGGTTACTGGGTGTTCCCAGCAAAGTTAAGAATCCCCCCAACCATTGTCGTATGCAACGCTGGGAGGATTTTGGCTTCAACTTAACGGCAGACCCTATCTGCCCCCGTTTCCTGTCCCGGCCCGCGCCACTCGCGGGCGGGCCGGATAGCAGTCCTACGTAGTGTAGGCGCTGTTGATGATCACGTACTCCTCGGTCAGGTCGCAGCCCCAGGCCGTGCTCTCGCCCTCGCCAAGATTCAGCTGCAGTCGGAAGGTAACCTCGGGCCGTTTCATCAGGGCGACCACAGCGTCCCGGTGGAACGGAATGGGCTTGCCTGCCTCCATTATGCAGACCCCGTTGACGAAAAGGTCCACCTTGGTCTCGTCGGTGGCGGCCCCGCTGCGGCCCAGGGCGGCCAGAACCCGACCCCAGTTGGGGTCGGTTCCGTAGACGGCGGATTTGACCAGGCTGGAAGACGCGACGGTCTTGGCCGCGGCCCGAGCGTCGGCGGTATTGGCTGCCCCGGCTACTTCCACCACTATAAGGTGAGAAGCGCCCTCCCCGTCCCGCGCCAGTTCGCGGGTCAGGTGGGTACACACCTGGCGCAGGGCCTCCAGGAAGGCCTCGGCCGCCAGGGTGCCCTCGGTTATCTCGTGATTATGGGCGGCGCCGTTGGCCATCACCAGTACCGTATCGTTGGTGCTGCTGTCGCCGTCCACCGTCAGCATGTTATAGGTCTCGTCGGCTACCTGGCTCAGCGCCCGCTGCAAAAAGCCCCGTTCCACGGCGGCGTCGGTGGCCACGAAGGAAAGCATTGTCGCCATGTTCGGATGTATCATCCCCGAACCCTTGGCGATTCCTCCCATGCGGACCACGTGCTCGTCTACCTCAAAGGAAACCGCCACTTCCTTCGGGCGGGTATCGGTGGTCATAATGGCCCTGGCCATATCCGAACCGCCGGCGCCGCTGAGTTCTATCTTCTCCACGCCATCTCGAATCAGGGCCATGGGCAACTCCACGCCAATGACGCCCGTGCTGCAGACCAGTACTTCCTCCGGCGCAACGCCCGTCTTGGCTGCGGCCAGGCCGGTCATTTCCATGGCGTCGATGTAACCCTGCTCGCCCACACAGGTGTTGGCGATTCCGGCATTGACAATCAGCCCCCGCATGGCGATGCCCTGGGCCAACCGCTCCTTGTCAACGGTTACGCCGGGGGACACTACGGTGCTGGTGGTGAAGACCCCCGCGGTGTTGCAAGGGGTCTCGGAAAAAAGAATGCACAGGTCCAGCTTGTCCTCTGCAAAGGTCTTCAGGCCCGCGTAGGTGGCCCCGGCCATGAAACCCTGCGGTGTGGTTATTGTTCCACCGTCAACAAACTCAATTGCTCCGGCCATGCAAGGCTCCCCCCGGCAAATATGGTAGCTATCAACAGGCGAAAAGTATAACACAGAGACTCGGGGCGGGACAGGCGGCAATGGCCCCGGGGATAGCGTTTCGTTTCAGGTGGTCCGAACCCCAGAATAATAGGTGCAGACCTGTGTGTCTGCCCCGGTTCCATGGCAAGACTACCTGATTTGGAACGCTGCCAGGCCCGGGCAGCAGGCTTCATCGGGACAACTACCGTTGCCGCCTGAGACCGATTGCCCCACATTGCGTTCACGCGGCGCTGCTCATCGGCGCGCCTGGTGGCTCGGTCAAATCTCTATCTCCGCCCAGCACCGGATGTCTGGTTCAGGGAGTTCCGGTTCGGTGGCTAAAGCAGCTTCGCCGTCGCAATAAACTCCCAGGCAAGGGGAGCTTAACTTGCGGGTTTGGCCTGCGCCAGGATTTCCCCAAGGTTCCCTGGCCTGGCCCCCTGCAACAGGGGGTTACCGGCCGGCACCGCCAGGAAGGCTGAGCCCCAGTCTTCACCACGCTTGTGGTTGGTCTTGAACTTGCCAACCTTCTCCAGTTCCTTAACAGCCTCGTTGAGCTGCCAAAGGTCATAAATTTGCCAGAAGGTTTGGCCGTTGCGAAACTCGATGACGAGATAATCCGCCCTTGGGGCCAATACCTTGCCCCACTTTTCCACCGTTACTTGCCCGGTGTCCACAGCCTGCCTGAACTGGGAAAGGCTCTGAAACCTGCGTGATAAAGGCCTGAACGACGATACATAGTCAACACGAACGTCGCCGTACCTCCTGAAATCCTGGGACTCCTGTATGTCGAAAGTAATGAATCCCTGTTCAGTCTCGCACCTGATGTCGTAGTCCTCGGTACCGCCCGGGTGGGCCACGTACTTACCCAGGGCGTTCTTGATGCCTTCAAAACCCTGTTTCCGGTCAAAACTCTCAAGAAACCGCGAAAACACCAACTCTTTCCCTCCGGGAATATTGGCTGAATCTCTCTCCCGTAGATGTCACCGCCTCGCCCTCCCTTTTGCCCTGTTTTCTTCCACCAGCCGGTTGATGGCCGTCTTAACATATTCGGGATCTATGTCGTTGCAGATATACTGCCGGCCCAGTTGATGGCAGGCCACCGCCGTGGTGCCCGACCCCGCGCACGGGTCGCAGACCAGGTCGCCCGGGTTGCTGAGGAGCTCGACAAACCGTGCGAACATGGCCAGGGGCTTCTCCGTGGGATGCCTCCTGCTGCTACCGTTGGGGTACCGGAATACGGTGTTGAGGCAGTTGTCGTTAAAGGTCGCGCCCTTCTTTCGGAAATGAACGGCGCACTCAACACCCGAAAGGAACACGTAGCGGCCGTTCATGGGCATGGGGTTCGTCTTCTCCCACACTATCATTCGGGTGGTAACCCCCTGCTCGTCGAAGTGCTGGTAAAGGGGACTGAACTGCTCCTTCCCGCAGAAGATTACCGCGCTGCCCCGGGTTATCCGGAGCGCCTCCCTGGCGAACTCTTCCAGGTCGAAAGTCTCCCGGTTTGCTCCCTTCTTGTCGATTATGCGCAGGCCGTTGGACGGCTTGTTGACCCGGGCGTATGGTATGTCGGTCAGCAGCAGGTCCACGGCACGGTCCGGCAATTCCCGCATCAACTCTATGGCGTCCCCCGCCCTTATCACGTTGTCGCCCAGCAGCGACTTAAGCAACTCGGCATCAACCCCATTGCTTGCAGGCAAAGCGCCAGCATCAACTGCCATCAAGGGAAGCGAAGGCTGTTGATTCACAGCCACGATGTCTGCCTGGTCCGCTGGTTCTCCCGGGGTTTGGCCGGACTCCATACTCTCCACCTGAATGTCATCCCCTTGCCGCCGCCTTGTTCGGTACCTTGCAGGGGAGGGGCGGGCAATATTAGCCTCTTATAACCTTTTTCCGTCGATTATTTCAACTGCCTGGCGCCGCGGGGGCAAATTTCCGGTCCGGCAGGAGTTGGCGCTGCGTTGGAGCCGGGCCGCAGGGCTGCCCTTGCGCCGTAGCCAGCCGCGATGGTAGGGTCTCACTCGACGCCAGCTTTTCTCAACCTTAGGGAATTGCTGACCACCGTAACCGAGCTGAAGGCCATGGCCATGGCCGCCAGCACCGGATTGAGAAAGCCCTGGTCTCCGAAGAAAAACTGCAGGCCCACCGGCACGCCGCCCAGGGCCGCGAATACCGGGTAGAGGACTCCCGCCGCCACCGGAATCAGCATTACGTTATAGAAAAAGGCCCAGAACAGGTTCTGCTTGATGGCCCGCATGGTCTGGCGACTCAGCCCCAGGGCGGTTATCACGCTGCCCACGTCGTTGCCCATCAGCGTGATGTCCGCCGACTCCATGGCCACGTCGGTGCCGGCCCCCATGGCCAGGCCCACGTCGGCCCGGGTCAGGGCCGGCGCGTCGTTGATACCGTCGCCCACCATGGCCACCACCCGGCCTTCTTCCTGCAGACGGCTGACCACCTTCACCTTGTCTCCGGGCAGGGTTTCCGCCTCCACCCGCTCGATACCCAGGTTATCGGCGACGTATCGGGCCGTCTGGCGGTTGTCGCCGGTCAGCATTACCACTTCCAGCCCCATTTCGCGCAGGCGGGCTACCGATTCCCGGGAGTCGGCCTTGGGCGCATCTGCCAGCCCGATGGCGCCCAGGGCAACGCCATCTTCCGCCACGACTACAGGGGTCTTGCCTTCCCGGGCCAACCGGTCCAGCGCCTCCGACAGGCCGTCCAGGGCAATTCCCCGTTCAGCCAGCAGGGACGGACTGCCCAGCAAAACCTGCTTTTTGCCCACCAGCCCGGAAACACCCTGTCCGGGCAGGGCCTGAAAGTCCATAACCGTTTCCGGCTCAATTCCCCGGTGTCCCGCCTCCTCGACGATGGCCACCGCCAGGGGATGCTCAGACCCGCGCTCCCCGCTGGCCGCCAGCCGCAGCAACCTGGAAGACGATTCGGCGCCGGCGGTGGATATAACGTCCGTAACCACCGGCCGTCCCTCGGTCAGGGTGCCCGTTTTGTCCAGGATAACCGTGTCCACCCGGTGGGCCGTTTCCAGGGCCTGGGCGCTGCGGATGAGAATACCCCGCTCCGCGCCCTTGCCGGTTCCGACGATAATTGCGGTGGGTGTGGCCAGCCCCAGGGCGCAGGGACAGGCGATTATCAGTACGGCCACCAGGGTCAGCACGGCGTAGGTCAGCGCCGGGGCGGGGCCCAGTACCAGCCAGAACAAAAAGGCCGCCACGGCCACGGCGCCCACGGCTGGTACGAAAACCGACGCCACCTGGTCGGCCAGCCGCTGTATGGGCGCCCGGCTTCCCTGGGCATCCTCCACCAGGCGGATAATCTGGGCCAGCGCCGTTTCCCGGCCCACCCGGGTAACCCGGAACTGGAAATAGCCGGTGCGGTTCAGTGTCGCGCCGTAAACGGACGCCCCCGGCGCCTTGTCCACGGGCATGCTCTCGCCGGTTAGCATGGACTCGTCAACCGTGGAACTGCCTTCCATCACTTCCCCATCGGTGGGTACCCGTTCCCCGGGGCGGACCGCCACCAGGTCGGCCAGCGCCAGTTCCTCCACCGGCACCTCAATTTCCTGTCCATCCCGGATGACTCTCGCCGTGTTGGGCTGGAGGCCAATGAGCCGACGGATGGCCTCCGACGTCCTGCCCCGGGCCCGGGCCTCCAGGAAGCGGCCCAGCAGGATCAGGCCGATGATCATGGCCGCCGTATCAAAGTAAACGGCAGACCCGATACCCCTGGCCGTGAGCCACTCCGGGGCCAGGGCGGCGATTACCGTTATGGCTGCGCTGTAACCGTAGGCCACCGACGATCCCAGGGCCACCAGGGTGTGCATGTTGGCGACGCCGTGGCGCAGGGACGGGATGCCGGAAGCGTAGAAGGGCCATCCGGCCCAGAACTGCACCGGTGTCGCCAGCAGCCACAAAACCCATGGCCAGACCGCCACCGAACCCACTGTCAGGCCGTTCAGGTAAGTCGTCCAGGGGAAGAGATGCATGGAGCCCAGCAGCAGGGCAATGCCCACGGTGACGGCGAAAGCGCAGCGGTTGCGGAAGTAGCGGATTTCGTCGGTCCGCGCCAGCCGTTCCAGCTCAGCAGCCGGGTCTCGTTCATCTCCTTCCACGCCCTCCAGCCGGTAGCCGCTGTCCTCCAGGGCTTCCCGGAACTCTGTTATGCCGGCCATGCCTGGCACGTAGCTGACCCGCGCCCGCTCGGAGGCCAGGTTGACCGTGGCGTCCATCACGCCGGGGACGTCCCGCAGGGCGTGTTCCACGTGCATAACGCAGGCGGCGCAGGTCATTCCCCCCACGTTGAGGGTGGCGTCTATGGAACCGATTTCATAGCCGGCGTCGGAAATCGAATGGCGCAGCGCCTCCAGGGGGACCGGTCCCGACTCCAGCGATACCGCCGCCCGTTCGGTGGCCAGGTTGACCGTCACCTCCATCACGCCGGGGACGTCCCGCAGGGCGTGTTCCACGTGCATAACGCAGGCGGCGCAACTCATTCCCCGGACGGGGATGGAAATGGCGAGATTGCTGCTCCCTTTATCCGTCAATACAAGCCTCCCCGGAAGACGCGGTGGATTGGAAGATGGCTGAGGTATGAACCGGCCACGGGACCGTCGGGGTCATTATAAGGGATTCGGCACTGCTGGCGTGGGAGAGGCCAACCCGACAGGGGGAGCAGGCGGCGGTGGCAGGAGGATCCGGGTAAGGGCCGGGGCCACTGGACAAAATAGAACGCCCCCGGAAGTACCGGGGGCTTCACAGTTGCGGGGTACGGGCTGGGCGGAAGACCAGCTACGGTAGTTAGTCGTAGCTGAAGTAGCGTACTCCCGCAAATGGCATCGAATACTTCCAGGTGGGGGTAACGGTCGGCGTTTCCCGGACCGGTTCCACTTCGATTTCGGCGGCCTCCATGATTTCCGCCACCTGACGGGTTACCTTTTCTTCCAATGCCTGGTTGATTTCCTCAACTTCCTGTAGTGGTCCCAGAGTTACCATGGTGTCACCTCCTTTTCATCGAAAGAACGAAGATGCTTCGAGTCCGCTCCTGGTTCGCTGTTGCTATGAATGGAATATTACACGTTGATATTTACCGTGTCAAGCCTTATTACCTGAATTACAGCAAAATTGGTGGCTCGTTTATGCTCAATAGTGAAATTATTCACCATGTCAACCGTGCCCCGCGGACACCGGTTGAGTATATGCGCTGTGCCCGGCGTTGCTACCTTTCTCCCTGCAGCATAAAGTCCCTCGCCTGGGCGAGGGACGGGTGGTGTTTGGGTTTCAATGGCGTAGGGTTCCGGCTAACCGGTGATGCCGGCGCTGTTGTTACCGGCGGCCTCCACCCTGGCCAGTTCGCGCTGGTTGCGTTCCCGTTCGCTCATGGCGGGGCCGGAGACCCAGGAGTGGGCTACCAGGATGCTCTGCGCGATGCGTTCCAGGACGCTGGGTGTAATGGCTTCTTTGGGAATGTTAACTCGATCCTCCATCGTCTGACCTCCTGAGTTAGTTAGTCTGGCGCTGCTTCGATAGATGTGCCCAGGGTGGCGTAGCGGCCGCAACCTCTGTGAATTCAGAATTAAGTATCTTGATAATCTATACATCTATTATAATGTATGAGTTGTGGCATATCAAGAAATGAGAATGAATTGGACTGATGCCTGGCAGGGTGTTTCCCATCGCTGGTAAGGGCGCCGGGCCATGGAAAACGGGGCACAGCCTTGCCACGAAGGGGGTGGTCGACTCCTTCATTGCAGGCGCGTGGCGCCGTTCAAGGCATACTGAAAAGTCCCCACCCTATCAGGGCGGGGACAGTACAGGGTTTCCGAGTTGCCGCAGGGCGGCGTGGGTTAACTTACGATGCTGGTGCTTTCCAGTTCCATCTCCACGATGTGGGCCCGGGCCAGTTCCTTTTCCAGCCGCTGCTGTTCGCTCATGGCAGGACCCGAGACCCAGGCGTACCCGATGAGGATGCTCTGGGCAATGCGTTCCAGTACCGTGCTGGAGGTGGTTTCGATCTTTGTATCGTTCTGTTCAATCATATCAGTCCCTCCTTATGGTTGGGGTTAAGGATTTATTACTGCAAGTGCAAGGCGCTGGTGTCGAATTTCAGGTTCTGTACCTCGGCTACGACGCGCTCCCTGCGGTCCTGTTCAGACATCGCCGGTCCGCTCAGCCACTCCAGCGCCGCGGAAAGATCGTGAGCGACCCGGTCTAACAGACCGCCGGTGTTTTGTTCTGCGTGCTGCGAATTGTTCGCCTTCATACTTTCCTCCGGTTCACAGCCAGTTCGCAAATACTGACTGCTCTTTAATATTTGGTTATATGATATACCCTTGCTGTTATCTTGTCAAGCAATAAAAGTTACAAGTTTGTATCGTTTCTGTGAATGTTCTATGCCTCTTCTGCCTTGCGGGTCTCGCCGGGCGCAAATGCGGCGGTCAAGCCGGAGCAGGCGCCCAGTGGCCTTATTTCCCCGGGCATAATGAAAGAGGGGCGAGCCAGATGCCCGCCCCTGGAATTAACCAATGTATGGCAGCGATGCGGAGCCAGTTAGCCGTCAGGTGGAATCCTGCCAGTCGCCCAGGTCAGCCAGGGCTTCACGGAAGCGGACGATAGCGTCGATGTGCTGCTCCACTCCCTCCAACCCTCCCCGGCGGGCCTCCACGGTGATGCTGGCCGCGTTCAGTTCCTGCCAGCCGCGGGCCTCGTCCACCCAGTCCTCCGGCTGCTTGCCGTCGATGCGGATTCGGCCCTCGATACCCACCGCCGATTCGTCGCGTCCTGAAGCTCGCACGTATTCCCGCAGGGCGGCAATGGCCTGCCTGCCGGGTTCCTGGGGATCGAAGTTTGGGAACCAGCCGTCGGATATGGTGGCGATACGGCGCAGCACGGGTTCCGGCGGCAAGGGACTGGCGCTGCTCCCTGCTCCCAACCACACGGGTATGGGCCGCTGCACCGGCAGAGGGTTGATTCCGGCATTATCCACCCGGTGCCAGCGACCACGAAAGTCCACCACTTCCTTGGTCCACAGTTCCCGCATAAGGGCGATCTGTTCCTCGCTGCGGCGGCCCCGGTCCCGGAAATTGCGATCCAGCGCCTCATACTCCACGTGGTTCCAGCCCACCCCGATGCCCAGCCGCAGACGCCCGTTGCTGAGCACGTCCACCGCTGCTGCCTGCTTGGCCACCAGGGCGGTCGCCCGCTGGGGCAGGATGAGGATGCCGGTGGTCAGCCCGATGCGCCGGGTTATGGCGGCCAGGTACCCCATGGTGGTGAATGACTCGTGGATTATGGCCTGGTGAGTATAGTAGCCGCCCGCCACGTGGGCATGGTGGTCTGAACTGGCCCCCAGGACGTGGTCGGCAATGAACAGATGGGAATAACCCAGCTCCTCGGCTGCCTGGGCGTACTCCCGTATGGCCCCGGGGTCTGACCCGATTTCAGTTTGCGGAAAGATGGCGCCAATCTGCATGGTGCTCCTGTGCGTGCATCGCTTGGCCAGTTATTTTTGCCCAGGAAGGCTGCTAAGATGGAGAAAACCTGCAGGACCGGGTTCCCTTGCTTACGCGCCCGGACAGCCTTACCTTCGATTTTATACTCGCCGTAATTATAACTGATTGTCTGGTTGCCTTTTTCATCTGGCACGAAGTCTTCCACAATGCAGGCGACACCAGAGTAGAGACTGCCATAGCGGTCGGCGCGGGCATTGCCATTTCACTGGCGATAACCATAGTAACCTTCGCGCACTGGGAGTTATTCAGGATGATATCCGAAAGATACAAGCGCATTCGATACGAACAAGGCTTTGAAGATGGAAAGAAGCTGGGCAGGGAACAGGCTCGTATAGCAGAGAGAAAACGCTTCCAGGAATTCCTGGAACGATCGGGTATCGAAATCACTGAAGAAGACCGGGCCCGACTCTTTGGCGAACAGGAACAATAAATGGCTGGCCAGTATCTGCCTGGTCGCCTTCGTTACCTTCGGCGATCCGTCAAAGACTCCGGCTCGCGTACTCCCCCTACCTCCGCCGGTACTCGTCGCCGCAGTCCCCGATATACTCCAATAGGTCCCGGCCCCTGTCCGTGACTGCCGTGATGGCTGCCGCATCCTCCGCGTCCAGGGCCAGGTCAAACACCCTGGCGTTGTCCTCCCGGTGGTGGCTTATGCCCAGCCGGGCCCCGGCTATCACTCCCGCCACCGCGGGCTGGTCCAGGATATAGCGAGATGCCACGTTGGCGATGCTGGCGTCGTGCTTCTCGGCAATGGCATTCAGGCGCGCCAGCAACTCCTGGAATAACGCCCAGCCTCCCCACGCGTTGATCATCTGCTTGTACTTGTTAAGGCTGGCCGTGTCCAATTCCCTGCCCGTGGGCTCTGGCTGCCCCAGGTAACGGGCCGACAGCAGTCCGCCGCACAAGGTCCCATAGGTCAACAAGGTGATCCCCTGCTCCTGGCAGTAGGGAGCCATCCGGCGCGCGGGGCGTAAATCCACCAGCGAGTACTGCACCTGGTTGGAGACCACCCGGATTCCGTTGTCAACGATTGTCTTCAGGTGTTCGGTGTCGAAATTGGTCAGCGCCACATGGCGGATTTTTCCGGCCTCTCGCAGGTCGGACAGATGTCCCAGCGCCTCCAGGTACCGGTCGTCGTCATAATCCCACCAGTGGAACTGGAGCAGGTCCAGGCGGTCCTCCCCCATGCGCCGCAGGGAAATGTCCACGCTGTTTTCCACTACTTCCCGGGTCATGGGCCCCGGCCGGGGCACCCACTTGGTGAAGGCCTGGACATCTGCCACCGCATCCGAGCCCCGCTCGTCGGCCAGGCGGCGGCGAAATTCGCCTATCAAGTCCTCGGCAGGGCCGTAATGGTCCGCCAGGTCCCAGGTGGTGAACCCGGCGTCGTGGTATTCAACCATGCTGGCCAGCGCCGCCGTGGGGTCTATGCGCCCGTGGGCGCCGGAAACCTGCCACAAGCCGTTCAGCAGGCGACAGATACTCAGGTCGTCGGTAAAGGCGAAGGCGCCCCCAATTATGCTCATCTCTGCTTGCCTCTCTTTCCTGATTCCGGCCCGGTTCGCCATCTATTATATACGAGGGGCAAGACGCTATCAGGTCGTGGGAATCCACCTCGGCTTTCCCCAAATCGGCGCGAAGTTACACCAGGCGGACAACCTGGGTCGATAGCCCTGCCCGGGAAGTTTGGCCTGCCTCGGATTACAGGGAAGGTTGCGGGATAACTCTGTTGACGCCACTCCTTGTCCCCATGTGTGTTAAATTATTCCCACCAACCCTCTGTATTCTCTCAGGGCCCGGCTCCGGTCGGTTTGCCGGTTCCGAATACAGCCTTAGGAGGACAACCAGTGACAACAACTGATGGCAAAATTCGCCTGGGAATTATCGGCGCCAACATTAACCTGGGGTGGGCGCCCCGTTCCCACTTGCCGGCGGTGGTGGCCAGCCCCGAGTTTGAACTCACCGCCGTCTGCACCACCCGCATGGAAAGCGCCGAGGAGTCGGCAAAGGCTTTCGGGGCCAGGATGGCCTTCGACAACTATCAGGACCTTATCGCCCACCCCGAAATAGACGCCGTGGCGGTGGTGCTGCGCGTGCCCTCCCACTACGAGCCGACAATGGCTGCCCTGAACGCCGGCAAGCACGTTTACACCGAGTGGCCCCTGGGACAGACCACTGCCCAGGCCCAGGAGATGGCGGACCTGGCCCGGGAAAAGGGTGTCCGCAACCTGGTTGGCCTGCAGGCCCGGGAGGCCCCTACAATCAAGTATATGAAGGAACTCGTGGAACAGGGTTACGTGGGAGATGTCCTTTCCTGCCACCTCAGCCTGGTAAGGGGAGGCTCCCAGGCCCGGCACTCCACCCGAACCTGGCAGCGCGACAATGAACTGGGCGCCCACACCCTTACCATTGCCTGCGGCCACAGCATCGACGCTCTGCGGTTCGTCGCGGGCGACTTCAGCCACGTCTCCGGTGTGGTATCCACCCAAACCAAAGAGTGGTACGAGACGGACACCGATAAGTCCCTGCCCGTTACTTCTCCCGATAATATACTGATTAGCGGCAGGCTGAAGGACGGTGGCGTGGCGTCGGCCCACGTGGCCAGCAATCCCTGGGCCGGTAGCGGGCTGCGAATGGAAATCTACGGCAGCAAGGGGACCCTGTCGGCTGTTTCCGTTGATTCTCCCCAGTTGAGAGAGATGGAACTGAGCGGTGTGCAGGGTCCGGGTGAACTGGCTCCCATGGAAGTGCCCGGCCGTTTCGTCAACGTGCTGGAGAGCATGCCCAGGGGGGAGGCCTTCAACGTGGGACAGATGTACTACCAGTTTGGCCAGGCCATCCGCTCGGGCCAGGATTGCCAGCCCGACTTTGCCGCCGCCGTCAATCTCCACCACCTGGTGGACGCCATCCGCCAGGCTTCGGACGAAGGACGGGAGGTGGCGGTCGGGTAGGGAATCGTATCCTCACGTAACGGGCACAGACGGGTACCAGTTGTCTCTGGAGCAATCGGACCATTAGTGAATATTCGTCCGCCGCGGCGGATTCGTGGATAACCGGACACCAAATAATGGAGGATTGAACATGGTCTATGATTTTCGGCAATACACCTTCAGGCCCGGCGCCATTCCCGACTACATGAAGGCCGTGGAGGAACTATCCATTCCCATCCGCGCCAAGTACGGGGTGAAGCTGGCCGGCTGGTACTATAGCGACGTGGGCGAGCTTAACCAGGTAGTCCACATCTGGGGTTACCGCGACTATGCTCACATGGACGAAGCCCGCGCTCAGGTGGCCCGGGACCCGGACTGGACCGGCAAATATTTGCCGGCCGTGCGGGGCCTGATTGTCAACCAGAAGACCTGGTTGATGCTCTCCCCCGATTTCGCCCCTCAGCCTGCATAGTGGTGTGACGCCATCTCATTGATGGGCTGGGCTTTAGCCGTCATTCCGGCGAAAGCAGGAATCCAGGGTCTTCCCCGCGCTTTCCGGTTGACCTTTCGCAACCCTGCTGGATTCCCGCTCAATGCCGGAATGACCATACACTCCTGGTAGTCAGCATTTCTATGCAGTTTGACTACTGGCATCCAACGTACTTGCGCGGATAGCCGGAATACTCAGCGAGCAACGTCGTCCTGGCTGCGTCCATGATGAAGTTGCCATGAAGTCTCCGGTACTTTAGATTGCACCGGTTGCCCAGGGGACGAGGTGGGGATATGGGGTGGATCAATGCCAATTCAGGCGAAAAAGGGATGCCGCTGTGCCGTCGTCCACTGGCCTTGCTGGCGTCCTTTGCTCTCCTGGCGCTGGCTGCAACTGCCTGCGACTCTGTTCCCAGCGCCCCTGCATTGCCCGACGTAGAGTTGCCCGCCATCTCCCGGGAAGCGTCGCCCACTCCTGTTCCCACTCCGGTCCCCTCCATTGCCACGCCGGGCGCAACGGCCACCACACCGCGAGATCCCGTGACCACCGGCGCCACGACCGCTCCTACTGCCAGTGGCCCGCTCCTGGTCCCACGGCTGGAAATAACGGAAATGCCCCCCAACCTGCCGGAATATTCCCGTTCCGACTGGAAACACTGGAACGATACTGACCGGGACTGCCAGGACACCCGCGCCGAGGTTCTGATTGAGGAGTCCTCTGTGCCAGCCACCTTCAAGAACGAGCGCCGCTGCCTCGTCATTTCAGGACTGTGGGAGGGCCCTTACACCGGATTGACCTTCACCGAGGCCAGCGAGGTCGATATCGACCACCTGGTTCCCCTGAAGAACGCCCACCTGTCCGGCGGCTGGCAGTGGGACGCTGAGCGCAAGGAAGACTACGCCAACAGCATGGCCACCGATTTCCATCTTATCGCCGTGGAAAAATACGCCAACCGGGCCAAGGGCGCCCGGGGCCCGGAGGAATGGCAACCTTCGGATACTTCCTACCATTGCCAGTACGCCTACTACTGGATTGCAGTCAAAGCCGAGTGGGGCCTCACCGCCACCGCCGCCGAATGGGCCTCCCTCGAAGAGATGCTCTCCCTTTGCCCCCAACCCGTGGAGATTGTGGACCACGCGAGCCCAGCCACGATTACAGCGGAGGTGGCCCGTCTCCGCCAGGAATTGGGACGATCCGGCAACAGCGGCGGAGGGGCCGCCGTGTTGTTGGCCACTGCAACGCCGGAGCCCTTCTCCGGTTCCCTGGTCATTACCGAGGTAATGCCTGACCCGTCAGCGGTTAGGGACTCAATGGGTGAGTGGTTTGAGATACACAATCCGGACCCGGAGCAGTCGGTGAACCTTCAAGGCTGGGTCATACGGAAGGATAGCGGGAATGCTCACCGCATTTCGGAAGCGGTCCAGATTCAGGCCGGCGGCTACCAGGTTTTGGCCCGCAATGCGGACCGGTCGGCCAACGGCGGCATCGCGGCAGGCTACCAATACCAGGGCCTGAACCTGACCAACGACGGCGACGTTATCGAGCTTGTCGAACCCACCGGGCGGGTGGTGGACCGTGTCGAGTACGGCGAAGACCTGGTTTTCCCCGGTGCATCCACTTCTCTGGACCCGGACTCTGCCGACAGTGCAGGCAATGATGTATCCACCAACTGGTGCCGGGCCACCACCATCCTGCCCAACGGCGACTTTGGCACCCCCGGCCGGGAAAATGACACCTGCCGGTAAGCTCTCCATGTTCCCGGGCGCCGGACGCCCCGCGGGCCGGTAATGCGCCTGCGACCGCCCAGTGGCTAACAGCCTGCCCGGCGCTGTTACTCGGCTATCGTTTCGCCGGTACGGCTCTCCACGTTAATCGTCTCGCCGTCGCCTTCTTCGGCCCCGGTCTCTTTCTCATCGGCCCTGCTTTCCCCGAAAACACTGGCGCCCTTCAGCCAGCACATGGTCACCGCGCCCAGGGCCGCCCCTGCAATCGGGCCTGCCCAGTAAGCCCAGTGGCCGTGCCATTCCCAGCCCACCAGCGCCGGCGCCAGGGATCGCGCCGGGTTCATAGACGCGCCCGAAATCGGCCCGGCGAATATGGCCTCCAGGCCCACCGTGCCGCCAATGGCCAGCGCCGCCACCGGTCCGGCTATGCGCGGTTCCAGGCTTATCGACATTATTATGGCCATCAGGATAAAGGTGAGGATGACTTCCAGTACCAGGGACTGCTCGACGCTGCCCGCCGGCAGGGTGGCCCCCATGCTGGCGGTGGGGCCCAGCAGGTAATAAAGGGTCAGGCTGGCCAGTATTCCCCCGGCCAGTTGGGCGGGAATGTAGCACAGGGCCACGGTCCAGCGCAGCCGCCGGGTAATGGTAAAGGCCAGCGTAACCGCCGGGTTAATGTGGGCCCCGGATATGGACCCGAAGGTGAATATCATCGCTGCCACTATCAGGCCAAAGGTGATCCCAATGCCCAGGTGAGTAACCTTCCCACCCGACAGGGAATCAATCATTATCGCGCCGGTACCTGCTAATACCATGCCGTAGGTACCCAGCAACTCTGCGCAAACTCGCTTTATCAATGGAAAATCTGTTTCCTCCAGGCCCTTATTCCCCACCGGTACGGGAAACCGGGCGACTCCGGTCCTTCGGGCAAAATTCGCATCCACTATATAGGGAACCGCTGGAATTCGCATCACTTATTGATTAACCACGGTTTAACAAACCGTTAAACGGCGCAACTCTCCTTACCGGCGCTTCCCTGTTTCCGTTCAATCCCCGCCTTTCTGTTGCCGCCCACGTGCCCGGCAGGACACGATTGTTACTCATTGATAGTGGATATCGACACCTCCCTGCAGTAATACAGCCACACATCAGCGTTGAAAGTGTCGCAATCCCTTGACCGGATGCCGCAGAAAAGGCAGTCAAAGAACACTTTAACTAACTATTAACCCTACCTTAAACGGCGTTTAATTGCTGCCTAATTGCCCATTGAAACGCGAGGCATAGCCTATTCTGCGAATATGCAGCGGAGCATGACGAACCCAGACGCCCAGGAATTTTCAGGAAACTTCAACCACCGCCCCGCTTCCCTTCAAGCGAGGTCTGGCGAAAAGCCCGACGTCAAACCTTGCTCCGATACAAACTTCGTTCAACCAGCACCCAAAATGGCAGGAGGAAAAATGTCGTCCAAGAAATCCCGGTATTTGAGCTTAAAGGGTTGGACCATTCCCTTTATTCTCGGGGCTATCGCCATCTCCATGGTCCTGATTGCCTGTGGGTCTTCGGCCCCGGCACAAGAGACCGGCAATTCCGCCGGCTCCAGCTCCACCGCATCTTCCCAGCAGCCTGGCGAATCCGTCGCGCCCAGCGGAGGTTCCGCCGGCTCCGGCACGACCGCATCATCCCAGCAGCCTGGCGAATCCGTCGCGCCCAGCGCCGGCGAGGCCATGCCCGAAGCTATGGAAACCGGCGAGTATGCGGCCCTGTCCGGCGACATAGACGTGGACGGCTCCAGCACCGTCTTCCCCATTACCGAGGCGGTGGCGGAGGAGTTCGGCAAGCTGACCGACGGCAATGTCCGCGTAACCGTGGGCGTTTCCGGCACCGGCGGCGGCTTCAAGAAGTTCTGCAACGGCGAGACCCAGATATCCGACGCTTCCCGGCCCATCAAGGCCAGCGAAGTGCAGCTGTGCGCCGATGCGGGAATCGAGTACATAGAAATCCCGGTGGCCATCGACGGCCTGACGGTCATCGTCAACAAGGACAACACCTGGGCCCAGTGCATGACGGTGGAGGAACTGCACACCATGTGGTCCCCCGAATCGGAGGGAGTGGTAACCACCTGGGACCAGGTCCGCTCCGGCTGGCCTACTGACAAGATGGAGATGTACGCTCCCGGCGTGGACTCGGGCACCTTCGACTACTTCACCGAGACTGTCAACGGGGACGGTGGCGCATCCCGTGGGGACTTCACCGCCAGCGAAGACGACAACCTGATCATCCAGGGCGTTTCCGGCGGGAAGAACGGCGTCGGCTACCTGGGTTACAGCTACTACGTGGAGAACGCCGAGAAGCTGAACGCGGTGGCGATTGACGGCGGCTCCGGTTGTGTAGCGCCCAATGACGAAGTGATCAACAACGGCACCTACGCGCCCCTGTCGCGCCCGCTGTTCATCTACGTGCGGGCAGACGCGGCCAGTACTCCCCACATCGCCGAGTTCGTCCGCTACTACCTGAGCAAGGAAGGGCAGGCGCTGGCTGCGGAAGTTGGTTACATACCCTACCCCCAGCCGGTATACGACCTGGCCCTGGCCAAGTTCGAGAACGGTACTTCCGGCACCGTGTTTGGCGGCGAGAACCCCATGCACGGGTCCGTGGAGGAAATCCTGGCCGGCGGCGGCATGACAATGATGGAAGACAAGGGCGAAGCCATGATGGACAAGCCCATGGTTGACTACGGCAGCCTGAAGGGCGACATAGACGTGGACGGCTCCAGCACCGTCTTCCCCATTACCGAGGCGGTGGCGGAGGAGTTCGGCAAGCTGACCGACGGCAATGTCCGCGTAACCGTGGGCGTTTCCGGCACCGGCGGCGGCTTCAAGAAGTTCTGCAACGGCGAGACCCAGATATCCGACGCTTCCCGGCCCATCAAGGCCAGCGAAGTGCAGCTGTGCGCCGATGCGGGAATCGAGTACATAGAAATCCCGGTGGCCATCGACGGCCTGACGGTCATCGTCAACAAGGACAACACCTGGGCCCAGTGCATGACGGTGGAGGAACTGCACACCATGTGGTCCCCCGAATCGGAGGGAGTGGTAACCACCTGGGACCAGGTCCGCTCCGGCTGGCCTACTGACAAGATGGAGATGTACGCTCCCGGCGTGGACTCGGGCACCTTCGACTACTTCACCGAGACTGTCAACGGGGACGGTGGCGCATCCCGTGGGGACTTCACCGCCAGCGAAGACGACAACCTGATCATCCAGGGCGTTTCCGGCGGGAAGAACGGCGTCGGCTACCTGGGTTACAGCTACTACGTGGAGAACGCCGAGAAGCTGAACGCGGTGGCGATTGACGGCGGCTCCGGTTGTGTAGCGCCCAATGACGAAGTGATCAACAACGGCACCTACGCGCCCCTGTCGCGCCCGCTGTTCATCTACGTGCGGGCAGACGCGGCCAGTACTCCCCACATCGCCGAGTTCGTCCGCTACTACCTGAGCAAGGAAGGGCAGGCGCTGGCTGCGGAAGTTGGTTACATACCCTACCCCCAGCCGGTATACGACCTGGCCCTGGCCAAGTTCGAGAACGGTACTTCCGGCACCGTGTTTGGCGGCGAGAACCCCATGCACGGCCCGGTCGAAACTATCCTGGCTAACTCCCAGTAATCCCCTTAAGCAAAGGCGGACGGGCTTTTCCCCTACCCCAATGGGCCCGTCCGCCGCATTACCCCCAGGTAAGGAATGGAGGCGGTAATAAAGAACCCGCCTCCATTCTCTTTGCGCCTCTTCGCGTGTATCCGCTCAGCCTGGACGCGATTCTTCTACCGGTCCCCCGGTCATACCGGCGAAAGCCTGCACCACGCGTTGCGGGACACTGCCGCTCATCAACCCTGAACTGTTACCTTCACGTCTCTTCCTGGACACAAACAAACAAGGGCCCCGGGAATTCCCGGGGCCCGTTTCTCGGTCTACCGTTGGGTCAGTGAGCAGGCCTTACAGCTGGCCGCCGCCGAAGATGGCGTGCTGCTTGTGGTACACCTGCAGGCGCTGGCGAGGGCACTCCAGCACATAGATGCGGCCTTCGTCGTCCACCTCTACGGAGATGGGACCGTGGAACAGCTTCTCCCGCTCGTGCAGGTTGTGGGCCATTTCCCGCCCCTTGACGATGGTGGCATCCAGCATCACCCGCTGCCGTCCCCAGGTGGACAGGGTAGCCTCGCCCAGCAGCTTGGTCATAAAGTTGCCTTCGGCGTCAAAGACCTGCAGCCGGTCGTTCTTGAAGTCGGCCACGTAGATTATGCCTTCCTTGTCCACCGCCACCTTGGTGGGACGGTTGAACTGGCCGTCGCCGTCGCCGCTGGAGCCCACCTTCATCAGGAACTGCCCGTCGGGCGTGAACTTCTGGATCCGGTCGTTGCGCCAGTCGGCCACCCAAACATTGCCGTCGTAGTCAATCTCAATGCCCCAGGGATAGCTGAACTGGCCGTCGCCGTTCCCCGCGCTGCCCCACTGGAACTTGAACTGGCCGCCGCCGGTATAAACTTGGACCCGGTGATTGTAGCTGTCCACCAGGTAAACATTGTCGTTGGCGTCGCAGGCCAGGCCCGAGGGCTTGTTGAACTCGCCCTCGCCGCTGCCCTGCTTGCCCCAGGCGCCGGTACACTCGCCTTCCTGGTTGAAGACGGTAATGCGCTGCAGCCACTCGTCAGCCACGTAGGTATTGCCCTGGCTGTCCACGGTCAGGGCCGTGGGCCACATAAAGGTGCCGGCCGGAGCGTTCTCGTTGGCTTCTTCCGGGGGAATCTTCTGGCCGAACTCCTGCAGCAGTTCCTCGTCCACGGTGAACACCGTCACCCGCTTGCAGGGGAAGAAGGCCGGGGTCTCCGACCCTCGGCTGATGACGGACAACTGGCCCTTGCCGCTGCGGACAATGTCCACGGGATAGAAGAAGCCGGAACCGCTGCGGTTTTCCTGCCGCCCGATGGTATGGCTGTACTGGAAGGTTATGGGCGCAATCTCAGTGGTAACCATCTTACCTCGCTATTTGCTTCTCTGAGTCTTTGCTCCGTTGGCGTTGTCTCCCGGAAGGGAGCATTCCCCGGTGTGTAGGGGCGGGTATCAAACCCGCCCCTACCTGATGAGGAGCCAACATAATTCGGGAGAGTTGGCGTTGCCGCCGAATAAGGCAAAGGCTGGCAACGTGCCGCCGCCAGCCTTTGCCCTTGTCTTCGCGGTGTTACTTGATGAAGTCGAACTTCTCGTAGGCGCCGCCGAGAATGGCCTGGGAGTCCATGCCCATCCAGTCCTCCAGCAGCGTAGCATAGGTGCTGCGGAAGTCGTTGTTCCACTTCAGGTCGCCCTCGTCCAGCTTGTCGGGCTCCAGGGACGGGTACTCGCCGTACAGGCCGCCCTTGACGCCGTCGCCGATGATGAAGGCCACGCCGCCGGAACCGTGGTCGGTGCCTGAACCGTTCTCCTTTACCCGGCGTCCGAACTCGGTGAAGACCATCATCACAACTTCCTCGTTGGCGTTGTGTTCTTTCAGGTCCTGGTAGAAATCGCCGATGGCGGTGGTAACGTCACCCCACAGCCTGGGCAGGGTGATGTGCTGGTTGGCGTGGGTGTCGAAGGTGCCCGGGTTGACGCCGGTGTACAGCACCCGGGTGCCAAACTCGGCCAGGTGGACCTGGGCGATGTTCTTCAGCCACTGGGCGAAGGGGCTCCCGCCGTACTCAATGCTGGAAGAGTACATATCCGGGGCGGTCTTCAGAATGTCCGCGCCGCGCAGGGCGTCCAGACCGGTCTGCGACAGGTAGTCGTTCACCGGGCCGGATCCAATCATCGGCGAGTACATTCGGCCGAAGATGTCCAGCGCGTCCATGCGGGCCTCTTCGCCGTCAATGCCGGTCAGCACCCCGTAGCTGGCCAGATCGCCTACGGAAGCAACCGACACGCCCGGGGCAGCCAGGGCCCGGGGCAGGCCGCGGCCGAAGTTCACCGCGGTCAGAATGTTCTCCTTGTTGGGGTCCAGGTCGCGGATGGTCTTCCCCAGCCAGCCGTCGGTAACCATCTTCTCCGGCTCGGCGGTGTGCCAGATGTCCAGCGAGCGGAAGTGGGACCGGATGGGATTGGGATAGCCGATTCCCTGGATGACGGCAACCTTGCCCTCGTCATAGAGTTCCTTGACGGGACCCATGCCGGGGTTGAAGCCCACGTAGTCGTCAACCGCGAGGACATCGTCGGACGACAGCCGCAGCACGTCCCGGTAGTCCTGGTAGTGAGGGTCCCCGTAGGGCACGAAGGTGTTCAGCGCGTCATAGGCGCCGGTCATCTGAAGTATCACCAAAACCGGGTCTTTCTTGGTGGAGGTCATCTTTTTCTCCTTAACTGGTCTCGATTAATGTTCCTTGCCGCAGGTCGAAGCCAACCGAAAGCTCCGGTTAGGCGTAGAGATACTCCTTGGTCGCCACAATCATCTGCAGCATCTGGGTAACCTGCCCGGCGAACTCGCGGTTGCCGGTGGGCAGGTCGCCGCTCTTCTCCGCATGGTTTATCAGCATCTGGCGGGTTTCCGCCTCCAGCTCGTAACAGCCCAGCAGCCGCAGGCAGCCATCCACCAGCCCAACTGGAGTGATGGTGGGACCCTCAGCCTGGAGCTTCCGGACCATGTCCTGGATGCCCGGCTGGGTCAGGTCGCCCACGTAGTCGGCGATGAAGTTGATCCGCCGCACCAGGGTGCCGCCGTCAATCCACTCCTTGCCCGTGTGCCAGCCTTCCACGCTGGGGGGATTCAGAATTTCCTGGCCCATGTGCTTCATTTCGTCGAAAATGACTTCGAAGCCGGGCTTGGGCATGGTCCAGTCCCCCGCCAGGCGTATAGTGCCAACTATCGATTCGATGGGGCCCTTGATGCGCTGGAAGCGGGCCTCCTTGAAAGCGTCCGAGTTGAACAGGACCCGCAGCATGGCCTTGATGTCGTATCCGGAGCTGAAGTAAGTGTCCTCCAGCATCTTGATGGTCGCCATGTCCCGCGGAGGGGTCTCCATCCACGACGGTACGCCGCCCTCATCTGCCACGAAGTAGCTGTACATGTGGCGCGAGATGAAGCGGGCTGTGGCCGGCTGCTTCACGATGATGTCTATGACGTCCTCGCCGTTGAAGTTCCCCGTTTCGCCCAGGAAGGTCTTCATGCCCTCGTCGTGGTCGGCCGGGTTGTAGACGAACTGCGAGGGGTAGCGACCGTAGGGCTGGCCGGGGATGTTGTTGGCGATGGTCCAGCCGGTGAAGGCCCGGGCGCACTCCTTTACGTCGTCTTCGGTGTAGTTGAACTGGCCGTCCATGCCCACGCCCATGGAGAATAGCTCAAGCAGTTCACGGCCATAGTTTTCGTTGATGTTGTCCTTGTGGCTGAGGCAGTTGTCCAGGAAGTAAATCATGGCCGGGTCCCTTGATATCTCAATCAACAGGTCCCGGAAGTTGCCCATGCCGTTCCTGCGCAGCATGTCCAGTTCCGCCTGGGAAGTAACGTAGCTCTGGGTCTTGCTGTCGGCGGTGCAGAGAATGCCATGCCAGAACAGCACCATCTTCTCTTCCAGCTGGTTCCTGGAGTTAATCATCCGCCACATAACGTATTCGGGCACACAGCGAATGAAGTGGTTCCATTCAAGGAAACTGCGCTCGGCCAGGTCCAGTTCCATGCCATGGGACTCGTCGGTAGGGTTCAACAGTTCCTCTACCGTAGTCTCATACCCCTTGGCAGCGCGCTCGACAATTTCGTCGTACTGAGCGCCGAACCCGGCTCGCCGCATCAGGTGAGCCATCAAGGCAATGTCGTTATCGGCCATCCGTACTCCTCCTCAACATATCTTTGAGGCAAATATAGTTGGCCAAATAATAGCATTATCGTTGCTTGCAATCAAGTTCGGCGGCTAGAATCGGCAAAGGCTTTTGGGGAGTGCGGGTCCATTTTTATGTGGCGTCAAGGCCAAACCAGACCGCGACGATTCAACCAGCGTCCCTTATCATCCACCCATTGCCTAATTTCTTCGTACAACCCATGTAATGTATGCCTTGCGCGTCATGCCCCGTTGCCTGCCCTCGGCGGAAATGGACTCCGCCACTTATTCATCCAGGGCTAAGCGCGCCCGCCCGCTCTTGCCCGAATGTACGTATCAAC
>CAZPMU010000029.1:0-3149 GCA_964587795.1 uncultured Dehalococcoidia bacterium
CTCTGGGCCCAATGGTTCGCCATGGCCCGCTAAAACCTTCGTGTCCCTTCGTGCCCTTCGTGGATAACCAAAAATGGGCCAAAATGGAACCAAATGGAACCATTATCAAAATAATCCCACCTTCGTGTCCCTTCGTGCCCTTCGTGGATAACCAGAAATGGGCCAAAATGGAACCAAATGGAACCGTTATCAAAAAATTCCCGCCGATGGAACGGTTCCTCCTGCCATAGCCCCGACCCTATGCAGGTCTTGTTGACTGCCTTTACGGGCCGTGTATAAAATGGGGCCGACTTGGAACCAAATATGGTCCAGTAAGGAGACGTAATGACTACCTACGATTCAGTCCTGCACCCACCGGCAATAATTGCCGAGTTGAAGAAGAACAACATCACTCACGTGGTCTGGCTGCCGGACAGCGAGACCAACTTCATGTACCAGCTTCTCACCGAGGAAGAGTCCCTGGACCTGGTTCCCGTATGCCGCGAGGGCGAGACCATGGCCATCGCCGCTGGCCTCTGGGTGGGCGGCAAGAAGCCCGTCGTCCTTATCCAGAACACCGGCATCTTTGAGTCCGGCGACTCCATCCGAGGCCTGGGTCTGGACATCAACCAGCCCCTGGTTATGCTCATCGGCTATCGGGGCTGGACCCGCCGCGGGCCTACCCCCGACTCGGCCGCCCGCTTCATCGAGCCCATCCTCCATACCTGGGGTATCAACTGCTACCTGATCGAGACCGACGACGATGCCGACCGAATCAGCATTGCCTGCGAGGAAGCCGAACGCACCCAGAAGCCTGTCGGCGTCCTGGTCGGCACCGAATTCGGCGTCTAGTTAACCTCTGAAGTCCGGCGTTCCCGCCTTCGCGGGAACCTCGACGGGTCAAGGGAAGTTCAGCATGGGAGTGATGAGTCCCCCCTTGACGGGAGAAGGTTAGGATGGGGGGGTGATACTCCCTTAGCCATACTCTCCCTTGTCCACTACGAATAATAACCAGTCCTCCGTACCGCTCATCCTGGGTCGGTCGAAGGATATCCGCAAGGAGACAACCATGATTAACAACACCGATGCCGTGAGGCTGATCGACAGCAAGCGGGACGATTCGGTTATTGTCCCCACCATGAACGCCAACAATGTGGGCTTTGGCCTCCCCAGCGTCAGCACCAACCAGAGCCTGGACCTGCCCCTCTCCGGCGCAATGGGCAAGGCTTCCAACCTGGGCCTTGGCATCGCCCTGGCCCAGCCCGACCGCAAGGTCATGGTCCTGGACGGCGACGGCAGCCTGCTTATGAACCTGGGAGCCATGATCACGTCGGCCAACAAGGCCCCTGCCAACTTCTACCACTTCCTGTTCAACAACAAGGTCTATGCCGTAACCGGCGGCCAGCCTATCCCCGGTTCCGAGACCCAGGACTGGGAAGGAATGGCCAAGGCGGCAGGCTATGCCGCCGTCTTCTCCTACGACAACCTGGAGGACTTTACCACCGGCATTGATGAAGTCCTGGCCGCCACGGGCCCGGTATTTGTCCACCTGGCTATTGAGCCGCAGATCGAAAACACTCCGGTCCAGTTCCGGCCCCGAGCCCAGCGCACCGTCAAGATGGCCTTCGACGAGGTACCTGCGGCTCTTGGCGTGGGCTCCGACTAGATATCTATCGCAAGAGTCCCCTCTCCCGGCTGTCCCGGAACTGGCCACAATTAGGTGATTCGCTCCGCGTAGGGGCGGGCATTAGACCCGCCCCTATGTGGCGCCCCAGGTATACTTAACCCGGCTTGACCATTTGGCGGTAAGGCTAAGGGCTGGCCAATAACTCCCCGCAATTCATTTGAGGACGGTAAGCCCCATTGCTTAAAGACTTGAGCCGGAGCCTGCTGGGCCGCCTGGTAAGCCTGGGCATCTTTGCCCTGGGCTTCTGGGTGCTGTACCAGGGCTTACTGCGGGAGGACAACGTCCTTTTGCTGGTACTGGGCGTGGCGGCGGGCAGCGCCCTGATCCTCGGCGGCCTGTACTTGATGGCTACCACCCGCCGTCTGGCCGCCCGTCGCGCTACGGAGCACGACGCCAACCTGGAAACGGAAATGCCCGAGTCCGAAACGTCACACCCCGAACTGCCACAATCTGAACTGCCACAACCCGAACTGGAGGACTTGACAGGTGATTCCCTCGACGGAAGCCGCAAGGGCCATTAGTTTTCACCGCCAGGATGCTCTGGTAGTTTCCACGTCGTCGGCCCTGCGCGACTGGAACCAGGTTTCCCAGCGCCGTGACCTGGACATTGACCTTACCGACTGCATGGACCGCGCCCCGGGCGTGGGACTGGGTCTTTCCCTGGCCCAGCCCGAGCGCAAGGTGCTGGTGCTGGATTGCGATGCCACCCTCCGCACCGACCTGGGATCCCTCGCCACCATCGGCGAATCCCGCCCCGAGAACCTGGTCCACTTCCTCTTCGACGATGCCAGCCACGTCTCCACCGAGGGTATTCCCCTGGATGGGCTGGACAACGTCAACTTCGCCTCCATGGCCCAGGGCGCCGGTTACACCCGCACCTTCCAGTTCGACAACCCGGAAGAACTCTTCATCGGCCTGGAAGAAGTGATGCGGGAAACGGGCCCCGTGTTCGTAGTCGTAAAGGTGCTTCACGACCAGGACCTGCCTCCCTTCCCCGACCGCAGCATGGCCGAAGGCTGGTCCCAGGTACGCGAGACTCTGCTGGGGAATATATAGCAAGCCTGCCCTTGGGGCGAAGGTTACTCTCTTCGGAGGTTTGGAAAGCTCAATACCTGGGGAAGTGGCCTGAGCGGAGCGCCGGCCAATTCACCCTGCCTTCTGGAAGAGTAATGGCAACGGCAAATGACTACCTGCGTATCCTTGAAGAGCTGGGCATAGACACAGACCAGCTTTGGCCGAAACTCGGCCACACCGGCAGAATACTGCGGATGCGAAGTGGCGCAAAATACTCTGGGCTGTATTTCAACCACCAGCAGGGCACCTGTTATTTCACGTTGAATCCCAGGGTAGCCACAGTCACCATAGACTGGAATCTCTGGCAGAACGTACCGCCCGCCATTGAGGTACCCCACTTTGATCTCGATAAGGACAACATAGTTCCCAGGGTGGGACAGGAACGACAGGCGCTGCGAAGCCTGCTGGG
>CAZPMU010000029.1:3249-29521 GCA_964587795.1 uncultured Dehalococcoidia bacterium
ATCATCTACCGGCCGCACCAGGATCAACTGGGCTACGTTAAAGCCCATGGATACCTGGTCCCTGGGAGTGGAGACCGTCATTACTCCCAGGTAGGGAGTTGCCTCGGCGACGCTCACCCGGCTTTCCGGCACAATCTGCGCCGCATCCAGGAACTTCAGCAGATTGCGATCCTCTTCGGGAATGCGTTCTACCAGGTATTCGGTATCTTTGGCCGCCGTATCCAGGGTAATGCAGTTGGGCGGCAGGGGGGGCGCTCCGGCCCCCGGGATGGGTCGGCCAAAGGGCGACTTCTCCGGGTGCCCCAGCCGTTCCCGAAGTCTGGCCTCCAGCTCGCCGGATATGCCATGTTCCAGTCGGTGTGCCTCGATATAGGCGCACTCCAGGTCCATTTCCAGTATCCGCACCACCAGCCACTCCGCCAGCCGGTGGCGGCGGGCGATGTCCTCACCGCCCTCAAACCCCTTCCTGGTTAGCCGGATACGCTTGTCCGAACCAATGTCCACCAGGCCCTGTTTCTGCATCCTGCGGGTCATCCCTGCCACGGATGGCACCGAAGATCCCAGCCCTTCAGTAGGGGGCAACTGTTTAATGGCGTCGGTTAGCTGGGTTACGGTGGGGGTAACCGAATCTTCCCACAGCCGGTACAGGCACAGCAGGTAGTTCTCCGTCACCGCAGAGAGTCTTTCAAGCCCATCCTCCTCGGTGGCAGCGTCCGGGCTAACCCGTGGGGCGGCCCTTCTTGATCTTGGCATCGGCATACCTCTACGGCAACTGGTGGGCCTGCCCAGTGTCTGCAGGCGCTTTCGCTTCTTTGCCTCGGGTCATTCCGAGAATGAATGGATTATACAACGGGGGCGAAGTATTGGTAAGGCAATCAGAAGGTTAAGGGACCTCCGAATAAACCCCTTCCCCTACATGGTCAGAGATGGGTGGGGATTCACATTCCATAGTTCCCGCACCGGCGGGAACCTCGACAAGCCGGAGTATATTGCAGCTCAGGGCGGGCGAATTAGTTGCTGACATACCCCTCTCAGTCCCCCATGGAGGAAGGCCAGATAGGTCGCTACTCACTCGGATAAGTTGGCCGATATTGTTCGCAAAGCAAAGACTTCAAGAAACACGGAACATTGTCTTGGTACACCCCCGGGAAGATTGCTTTTACATAAAAACGGTAAATAAGTATATAGATATAACTAAAAATGCACTGTTGCCATTCATGGTTAATAGTGCTATATTCTGTATTATCTGATAAGTATATACTAATTAAGTGCTACTGTATATAGTTATAAAATGCTCTTCTCAAGGTGCGTCCGCTCTCTCTTGCTTCCTCCTCCCCTGCCGGTGAAAGCGGACGCGCCCCATCCTTATGCCAGATTCATAACCCGGTAATCGGAAGGTAAAGTACGGCGCTACCAATAGGAACCTGGGGGTGGCTTATGACTCTATCTGTTTTTTCGGGCCGTAATTTTTGGGCAATTGTATTCCTCGTCCTTTGTGTGTGCCTTCTGACGACGGGATGCACTCGGGAGGTGGTAAAGGAAGTTCCGGTTGAAGTAGTTGTCGAGAAGGAAGTAGTGCGGGAAGTGCCCAAAGAAGTAGTGGTTATCCAGGAAGTGGTGCGGGAAGTGCCCGTACAGAACGTCGTGGAGAAAGAGGTGGTGCGGGAAGTGCCCAGGGAGGTGGTTGTTGAACGGGAGGCAGACCCCGGCAAGCTGGTGGTCTATTCCGGGCGCAGCGAAACCCTGGTGAACAGCATAATTCGACAGTTTGCTGAGGCCACCGGCATTGAAGTAGAGGCGCGGTATGCCAATACGGGCCAACTGGCTGCTACTTTGCTGGAGGAAGGAGATAACTCACCGGCTGACGTCTTTTTTGCCCAGGACCCGGGCGGCTTGGGAGCCGTAGAAAATATGCTGGTAGAACTGCCTTCCGAAATCCTGGAGCAGGTACCCGAGTGGTCCCGTTCGCCCAACAACAAGTGGGTCGGCCTTTCCGGCCGGGCCCGAACAGTTGTCTATAATACGGAAAATCTCACCGAGGCTGACTTGCCGGATGGAATGTTCGGCTTTACCGACCCCGTATGGAAAGACCGAATTGGCTGGGCGCCCACCAACGCTTCATTCCAGACTATGGTTACTGCTATGCGCTCGGAGTGGGGCGAGGAACGGACCCGACAATGGCTGGCGGGGATCCAGGCCAACAACCCCAAGGTGTACTCTAAAAATACCCCACAAGTGGCAGCGGCAGCATCCGGCGAAATAGACGTGGGGTTCGTCAACCATTACTATTTGTTCCGGTTCCTGGCCGAGGAGGGAGAGGACTTTCCGGCCCGCAACTACCACCTCAGGGCAGGAGGGCCGGGGTCCATTGTTATGGTCTCCGGGGCCGGCATCCTGTCTTCCGCGGAAAACGAAGAAAATGCGGAACGGTTCATCCGTTTCATGCTGTCTCCTGTAGCTCAGCAGTATTTTGCGGCGCAGACCTTCGAATACCCCCTGGTTGAAGGGGTCAAAACGCAGCACGTGCTGGTGGCACTGGACAGCATAGCAAAGCCCGAGCTTACGGCTGGCGACCTGACGGACCTGGCCGGTACCCAGGCCTTGTTGCAGGATACGGGCGTTCTGCCATAATGGGTTGACTTGGCTCAATTATCAGGACTTACCGTTTCCTTGTCTGCACCTGTATTGAAAGCTATCGGCCCGGCCCTGCGCCGGGTCGGGTTCATTGGTGGCACCTCTCCGGCGCTGTGGGTTCCGGCCCTGGTTGTCAGCCTTCTTTTGCTGCTCTCGCCGGCCTACCTGGTAATTCGTTCCCTGGGGGCAGGGCAGGAGTTCTGGGACGTGCTGCTGCGCTGGCGGGTGCTGGAGTTGCTCCTGAGAACCCTGCTGCTGGTGAGCGGGGTCACCATTGCGTCCATAATCATTGCCCTTCCCCTGGCCTGGCTGACGGTGCGGTCCGACCTTCCCCTGGCCCGGCTCTGGGGAGTGATAGTTTCGCTGCCTCTGGTCATTCCCAGCTACGTGGCCGCCTTTGCCTATCTGGTAGCCCTGGGGCCGCGGGGAATGTTGCAGGGATGGCTGGAAGACTTGGCCGGGTTGGAAAGACTGCCCGACATAAACGGCTTTTTCGGCGCCGCCCTGACTCTCACCCTGCTCAGCTATCCCTACGTGCTGCTGACTGTCCGGGCCGCCCTGCAGCGACTGGACCCCGGGCTGGAAGAAGCTTCAAGAGGTCTGGGCTACGGTTGGCGGACCACCTTCCTGCGGGTTTCAACGCCCCTTCTTCGCCCGGCCGTCGCCGCCGGCAGTCTGCTGGTAGCCCTGTACACCCTCAGCGATTTCGGCGCTGTGTCGTTGCTAAGATATGAAACCTTCACCTATGCCATCTTCGTGCAGTACGAATCGGCTATCAGCCGTACCCTGGGAGCGGCCTTCTCCCTTTCCCTGGTGGCGCTAGCCATAACCTTCCTCCTGGTGGAATACCTCACCCGGGGCAGGTCGCGCTATTACCGGGTTGACCAAGGCGCGGCGCGGCCGGCGCAGCGTGTGCCGCTGGGCAAGTGGAAGTGGCCTGCCGTTGGATTCTGTTGCTTGGTTACCTTCCTTTCCCTGGCGCTGCCCATAGCCGTGCTGGTCTTTTGGGCCGTGCGAGGTGTAGCGGCGGGTGAACCGCTGCTGCTACTATGGAGGGCCACAGGGAACTCCCTGCTGGTATCTGCCCTGGCCGCAGTGGTAGCCCTGGTGGCGGCTTTCCCCATTGCTACCCTTGCGGTGCGTAGCCCGGGGCCACTGAGCTCACTGCTGGAGCGGATTACTTACGTGGGATTTGCCCTGCCGGGGATAGCTGTGGCATTGGGGCTGGTATTCTTCGGGGCGAACTTTGCCCGATTCCTGTATCAGGACCTGTCCCTGTTGATTTTCGCCTACCTGGTCCTGTTTTTGCCGGCGGCCGTGGGCTCAATACGATCGTCGGTCCTGCAGGTCAACCCCAGGGTGGAGGACGCAGCCCGCAGCCTGGGACGGACGCCGCCCCAGGTCTTCGCTTTCATCACCCTGCCCCTGGTGCGGCCGGGGCTGCTTTCCGGCGCGGCCATCGTGTTTCTGTTGACAATGAAGGAATTGCCTGCCACGTTGATCCTCAGGCCCACTGGCTTTCCCACGCTGGCAACCTCCATCTGGAGCGCAGCCTCCGAGGCCTTTTTCGCCCAGGCTGCTGCTCCGGCGCTGTTGTTAATACTGGCGTCCTCTATACCCCTCGCCTTTCTTATGTTCAGGGAAAGACAGTAGCCCCAGGGCAAACGCATTCCCCCACTTGGCGGGATTCCCGATGGTTAAATGAGAGCCGCGAAATTCCTCGCCTCGTTCGAGGTTCCCGCCTTCCCGCCGGAGGCGGACGCCCCGGCGCGGGAACAACGGACTTTCCCATAATTGGAATGTGTTGGTCCTGAAAATAATCGGGTCCCAATCACAGAAGCGCTTCGAGCGGTTGCAGTTTAAGCAACCGCTCGAAGTTTGCTTACATTCCTGCGGACAGCACCTTCCGACGACTTGGTCTGCCCCGCCCTGCGCCTGGGGCCAACCTACAAGGTAAGTTCCAGGATGTAGAGGCCGCCCTTCAGGCGATCGACCACGTACATAATGCCGTTTTCGTCCACGTAGACGTCGTTAATTCCGTTGGATGGGGCGCCCTCGGGAATGTCGGGAACGAAATAGGCAACCTCTTCCGGATGGAAGGGATCGGAAGTATCGTAAACCCGTACGCCTGCGTTGAACAGAGTGGCGAAAATCAGGTTGTCAGAATAGAAGCAGGTGGACCCGGGCTGATTCTCGTAAACGTTATGGGCGCCAAACCGGCCGGGGCGGTTGAAGAAGTCATCAGTGTCAGGCATGGGCAAAGTGCCGATGATGATGGGGTTGGTCTCGTCCCGAATGTCCATCATCCACATCAGCTTGGGGTAATCTTCGCCATTCAGCCGCACCGCTTCCTGGGTTACCAGCATAAGGTCTCTGTTGAACAAGGGCAGGACGGTATGGGTGAAACCGGGGAAGGGGGGAGCATAGTTTATGTGGCTCACCATCTTCGGGTTGGCTTTGTCTTCAATGTCGAGGATGACCACCCCGGAGTCCATATAGGCGCAGTAGGCCCGGTCGGGCCGTTCGGGATACACATTGCCGTTGTGCAGGCGGTGGCCGGCGTCGAACTGGGGATGGCGGGCCGGCATGGGGTCGGCGTCGCCCTCACGGGTACCGGGGAACCACCAGCGTCCCACTTCCTGAGGATTGGTCGGGTCCCTCATGTCCACAATCATGTAGAACTGGTCATCCTTCTGGTTCCGGGGTTGGAAGTCGGCGGCGCCGGTGGAAAGATGCGCATATTCCCCATCCACCCACCAGAGGCAATGGCAGCCTCGAGAGTACTCGCCTCCCAGGTCCATGAAGCTGATCTGGTGGGGCTCCTCCGGGTTGCTGATGTTATACACGCCCATACCCGTGCCGGGCTGGCCTGGTTGCTGGGACTGGTAAGCCACCACCATAGTGTCGTCTACGATGGACAGGGAGTTGGAGCGCAGATGACCGTAGGCCAGTTCAGTCTGGGCCAGCAGCCTGGGGTTGGCTATATCGGTCACGTCAACGCTGGTAATGTCTTTAGGGGCGCTCTCGTGGGCCATATACAGGACCCGACGGCCGTCCTGAGTCTGCTGAAGGTGAACCCCCTCGCCGATATTGCCAAAACCGTTGAGGTCATGGTGGGATATGAGCCGCATATTGCGGATTTCCTGCGTTTGCGTTGCCATGTTTCCTCCACTAATTTTGAAGTGTTATACGAACTGTGCCAGCCGCCGGAGCCGTCCGCTACCGGCTCAAACCCTGTGCATGATGGAGCCGGATCCCTATGTACGGAATCACAACGCGGCCTGGTCTTAACTGCTGTCTTCGCCGACGCCTGGCAGTGGCTCTTTGGAAAGCGTCCCGTCCCGTGGAGACTGTCGATGGGGTCAGTACCCGGCCAGCCAGGCGCTTTTCCAGTCCTGTTTCCGGTTCCCGCTTCCCGGACCATCAACTCGGTCAGCATATAGGCCATTCCCATTGCCAGGTCATGTCAGCTTTTTGCCAGTTAAACCATGCCACCGGCTGCCGCCAAGCCGCCCAAAGCAATGGCCAGCATCGCAGGCCTGCCGCGCCCCTATTCCGCCGGTGCTACCACAAGGCTGAGCCAGGCAACAGCCGCCGCAACTCCGATCACCGCAGGGAAGGTGAACCGTAATTCACATCATCCTTATGTTAACGGCCTCGCCTTGAACTGCATTGACCAGATATTGAGGGGCGACCCCCGGTGGCAACAGTATAACCTGCCAAGCAAGTGGCCCCCCGGATGTATCCGGGAGGCCGGTATTGAGACGCTATTGCCCTGTTCCTGCAGGGCAGATTTCAGGCGATGTTATTGCGCGGCCCGCAGCAGGTCCCAGTGGCTGGTCTTGGAACCGGCGGTGCCGGGGAAGGTCCAGCTTTCAACCACATCAGGGTTGTACGTTACCTGCAGGGTGAACCAGAAGAAGGGAACGTCGGCAAAGTTGTAATACTTGTCGTTACCCATCTCCAGAAGGAGATCGTGAATCCGATCATTGTCCACGGTGTCCATGGCCTGGAACTCCGCATAGTTCCGCTCAATCACGTCGGAATAGTAGCCCGAGCCGCCCACACCCTGGGCAGAGGACCAGCTGCGGAGGCGATTGGTCAGGGAGCGCATGGTGATTACGTTGCCCCAACCGCCCTTCTTGATGAAGTCGGTGCGCTCGCGGTAGTTCTTGCGGACGGTGCCCCACTCGCTGTCCAGCAGGGTGACATCGATGCCAATGGGCTGCCAGTAGTTGATCAGGGCTTCCAGCATTACCGCGGTTTCCGGCTCGTCAGACGAGAAGTAGTTGTAGGAGGTGAAGGGCATGGGATTGTCGGGCGTGTACCCGGCCTGGGCCATCAACTCCCGGGCAGCATCCGGATCGAAGCCATAGAGTTCTTCCCAGTCGTTCTCCCATGCTTCATTCCACACTCCCAGAACCGGGTGGAACTGAGTCAGGAGCATCAAGCTACCCTGACCCTTCAGCACATGCTGGAGCATCTCGTCGCGGTCAATGGCCTTGTTCATGGCCTGACGGATCGTCTTGCCGTGCTCGGGGCTGGCCCAGGGCACGGTGGGGTCATAGTCTTCCTGGTAGGCGCCGTAGTACTGTCCGCCCAGGAACATGGTCAGGTAGTGGGTGGGGGCGCCGGCCTCGGCATTTACCATGCCGTTGCGGGCAGCCTCCAACTGCAATTCCCGGGACAGGGCGGCGATGTGAATTTCGCCGGTCAGCAGGGCGGCCAGCCTGGTGAGGTCTTCGCGGACCCAGCGCAGTTCCACTTCCTGGAAGTCTGGGTTCTCACCCCTCCAGTGGGGTTGGGGGGCCTTCTCAAACCAGATGTTCTGACCCACTGTCCTGCCGCCATACATGTAGGAGCCGGTGCCAGCGGGCTTTTCGTCGAACCCTTCGACACCTACTTCATCAAACTGGCGCTTGCTGAGCATCATGATTTCGCCGCCGCCGAACCCACGGGACAGGATTGCGGGGGTATCAAGGGCCAGAGACGGGAAGGTCAACTTTACCGTATAGTCATCCACGGCCTCATAAGTCGCGCCATCGAAGAAGGAGGCCGCCGAAACCTGGGAATCTTCGCCCAGGATGCGGTCAAAAGATGCTATCACGTCAGCGGAGGTGAACTCACCCCAATCGAAGTGGAAGGGAACACCTTCCTCCAGGTAAAGGGTCCATTCACGTCCATCCGGACTCGACTCCCAGTTCTTGGCCAGGCGGGGGATGCGTGCGTTGGTCACCGAGTCTATCCCTATCAGGGTTTCCGAGTAGGGGTCAAATTGGTAGTAGGAGGGACGACCGACGGTCCAGTGCCGATTGGTCTCCTGCACTTCGCCCAAGGCGTAAATCACCCGGTCAACCTTGGCTTCCACCGGACCGGCGCTGACAGGTATAGGAGTAGGCGTGGCGATAACCGTTCGTTCAACCACGGTTTCCTTGGGTACTTCCTTGAGCACCTCTACTTCCCTTACTACCTCAACCTCGCGGACTACTTCCTTTTCCACCTCCACGGGTACTTCGACTTCCCTAACAACTTCTACTTCCTTGGGAACCTCCACCTCAACTTCCCTGACAACCTCTCTTTCCACTATTTCAGGCGCCGCAGTTCCGCAGGCCACAACAAAGGCCAAGGTGAGGACTAACGAGCTGACAAGCAGCGCCCGGGATTTGGTAAACCAGTATGCCATGTCTTAAGTTACCTCCCAAGATTCATATATGGGGTCCCAGATTCGCTATATCCCCACCCCTACCTGGGGATACCCGTAAATCTGGCGAAGTATATTCCCGCATATTCATCAGTGTCAATACTAAGTTAACATCTTCATTATGAGCTTTAATGTGAAACCCCTTAACTCGCCGCTGTATTGCCATATTATGCCCAATTATCGTAATAATATAACGTATTTGTTAAATATATCGCATACAATCAGTCAATCAAGTATGCAATACTGCATACAGTGCTGCCAGCGGTTCTAACTCGGAAGATGGTTCTCACATACTGCTCCCATATCTGAATACGGGGGGAGTTTTCTACAAGGGAGCACGCTTCTCGGTAAGGTCAAATAAAGCGTGCACGCAGATGGGAATTTTTTCTTTTCGTTCCATTTGGTTCCATTTTGGCCCATTTTGGCCCATTTTGGATGTCGGTTCCTGGGTATGGCTGAGCTGGGTGTGTGCCCCTGCGAAGGAGCGAGCAGTGCGCAGCCCGGCATGGGATGGGTGCGGTCTGATCGGAGTCATGACTTAATAGTGGGGGCTGGTCATGCAGGGTTGCAAGAAGGGCTTGTCAACGTCGGAATTGGCTCTCCCGACCTGGCACGGACTTGGCGGTGTCCCCGTCCAACAACTCTGAAGGTGGCCTCAATTGGCGGTTGACCGCCGCCATAGCGTCCCCTATAGTGCCGTCAATTGTTGCCCTTTTCGGCAGAGCAGCACTGCGGTTGATGCACTTTCAACCGAACCAGTGGCAAGGAGGCGGTATGACCCAGAGTAACACTCCCCCGGTGAGCCTGGAGACTCGCAGAACCATTGTTTCGAGACCCATTGGCGGCGACACCATACTTACCCTCGTCGGAGCAGGAGATCAAAGCCGGGGACCCTGGAATTTTGTAACCGGCATACCCGGTCCCAACGCCGATGCAGCCGGGCCTCCAGCCCAGTACCTGTCGGTGGCAGGGTGGGCGGCTTGAACCGTAGTCACAGTGGTAGGCGTGGCCTACCGTGGCGGAATAGCCCTGGAAGACATCGAGGTTGACTTTGAAGTGGAGCCTGTTGAGCGGGCCGGCGGCATAGGATTCGGAGTAAGGGAAAGGGTTACCCTGAAAGGCAATATATCCGAAGCCGAACGGGTGCGTTTGCAGCGGGCGTCCCGCTACTGTCCCGTAGGACAGGCCCTCACCAGGGGTTCAATGATGATTGAGGACGAGGTCCAGTGGCGGTCGGGCGAAGTTACCGCGGTCCCTGGGAACCCGGGAACTCTGCCAAAGCTGGAAGGGACCCTTCCGGTAATCCGGCCCGGTACCGTCCATGCCAGCTATTTGCTGGACACCAAGGAATATGACGACGCCGGCAACATGGAACACGAAGGGGAGGCAAAAGTATACGTCATTACGGAGAACGCCACCCACACCAGTCGCTGGACAGTGCTGGCCGGCCACAGTTCCCCGGGCTTTATTCCGCCGCCATTCCCCACTGCCCAGGCGGCATGGGCTGCCTCCACCGCCACTACGCTGAGCCGCCTGTTGCCGCTGGGAAGTGACCACGACCCAAGGGACCTGCAGGTTGAGGTTGGACTGACCATGACCGGCGGACGCGACCTGGCCCAGGGCAGCGCCGCCGAAGGAAGAGTTGTCCATCGCAACGCGGTACGCCGCCTGATTGTCCCAGGCAGTCCCCGGACTATGCCGATCGAGGCAGTCCAGGCCGCCCTGCAGCAGGACCCCATTACCAATGCCTACCGGGACGGCGGCGTTCTCCTGGATGACCAGGTAGTAGTAGAGTAGACGGTTCGGCCAGCTCCGGACGGGGCATGGTCGCCACCGGATTTGCGGCAGGGCTTCCGGTGGCAGGTACGACCGGCAAGAAAGGGGTATGCTGCAAGGCAGCCATTTAGTCGGCTATCGAATCGGGCCAGGTAACTCCATCGTCCCAAACAGCAGGTTTGCGTAAACAGCATATATTCCACGCAGCCAGGAAGGATGACTAATGACTGAGAACAGTTTCCGCCTTGAAGAAGCGACCATTGCCGACCTTCACGCAGCCATACAGGCAGGCCAGACCACCTGCGTGGAGATTGTCCAGGGTTACATAGACCGGGTCCGCGCCTACAACGGCGTCCCCAGCGTCCTGGTGACTGAGGATGGGGCGCCCATTGGCGAAGCTACCGGCACGGTGCGGGGCGGCGCTCCCATCCAGTTCCCCACAGATACGGTGGCGGCCTCGGAGATATTTCCGGACCTGGACCGGTACCTCGGCAAGCCCCTGGAGTTTGGCCGCATGGAATCCACGGCTTCGGACCCTGCCGTGCAGCAGCAGTACGGAATGATAGTAGCGAAGAGAAAGGCTGGACAGGTGAACGCCCTGGCCACCCTGAACATCCGGGGAGAGCGGTCCGTAACCTGCAAGGGCGATTTCGACCGACATCCATCGGAAGGACCGCTGCCACCGGGTGCGCCGCCGGTTTGCGAGCACTTCCGGCAACTCCCCGACGCCCTGGAACGAGCGGCGGAACTGGACGCCCAGTACGGAAACAATCCGGACCTGGAAATCATGCCAATGTACGGCGTTACTTTTTCCTTCAAAGACCCCTTCGATACCAGGGATATGCGCTCTACGGGCGGCGGCGACGCGGCTTACGATATTGACTTCCCCGCGCGGGACCACATACTCGTGGAACAATTACGCAATAAGGGCGCCATCATCTTTGCCAAGGCGGTCAACACCGAGTACAACGGCAGGGCCGGCGACCCGGGCGGACGCCACGAGCCGGACAAGGTGCTGCCTTCGGTGCTGGGTTACCAACGGAGCAGCTGGGGCGGCAACCCCTCCAACCCTTACGACACCTCCCGTTCCGCATCCCTGGGTTCCAGTTCCGGTTCGGCGCTTTCGGTAAGTACCAATATGGTGATGGCCAGCCTTGGGGAAGAAACCCGAGCCTCGACCCGTGGGCCGGCAAATCATAACTCAGTGGCCCTGATACTCCCCCACAAGGCCATGCTGGGCTTTGACGGCGGCGCCATCGGGGCCGACATTTACTGCGACCGCAGCGGCATACACTGCCGGACCATCCAGGATTGCTCGAAGGTACTGGATGCGCTGAAGGACCCGGAGGAGGGGTATTACGACCCCCGCGACCCCTTCACCACCGTGCCCCGTTCCTCGGTGCTGCCGTCATACCAGGTTCACGCCCGCGGTTCCGGCGAGGCCGGCGCTCTTCAAGGTGTGCGCCTGGGAATCATCCGCGAGTCCATGGCCTACCCTGCCGGCTCCCTGACCGAAAAGCCCATCGTTGACGCCGCCGACATGGAGATAAAGCAAGTCCTGCGGGACCACCTGGGCGCCACCTTGCTGGAATCGGGAGACCGCAACTTTCCGGCTGACCCTGAGATTGAGCCCATGACGGTGGATTTTCGCCGGGCCATTGCCGCGCTACTGCCCGTTTTTTTGCCCGATATCCTCTACCGGCTGGGAACGGACGGGCAGCCCGTATTCAAGGAGTTTGCCGAGGTAATCGTCCCCACAGAGTTTGCCCCGGGAATTTTCTTCGGTTCCGGCGAAATGCAGCCTGTGGACTACTTTGTTGAGCTTGCCGACGGCCTGATTGAACCGCCTTCCAACCTGGACCTGGCCACCATTCAGGACCAGATTCTGGCTATGTCGTTCCGGTTCCACATCAAGCAGTACCTGACCCGTCGCGCCGCGGACTGGCGGAACCTGGGATTCACCGAGACACTGGTGGACTGGCCCACCCTGAATGCGCGTTCCAAGTTCTGGGGGGATGACCAAAGGGCGGCTTTCAAGAACTGGGAAGAAGTTGCCGACCTTCGCAATCCCCTGGGGGGCAGGCAGGGAGTGGATGAACGCATCATGCTGCGGGAGTTTCTGCGGCGGGTGGACATGATGGTGATCCTGGAGAACAAACTGGACGCCTTGGTGCGACTGCACACGCCCTATCCGCCGGCCCTGATCGGCGGCGCCAATCAGAGCGCTGGTAGCGGCAATATCCGGCAGGAATCCACCAACGGACCCAACGCGGGCCTGACTGAGGTACTGATTCCTGCCGGTTACGTTCAGACCGCGTACGATCCGGTGTTCCAGCTGTCAGAGGACGGCATGAGGTATGTTTCAGTTCCTTCCAACACGCCCACGACGCTGGATGAACCAGGTCTGCCTTTCTCCCTGGTGTTCCGTACCGAGCCTGGCAAAGAAGACTTGCTATTGAACATCGCGTCGTCCTATGAAGCGGCCTCGAGCCGCAGGGTAACGCCGCCGGACTTTGGACCGCTGGCGTGACCGAATTCAGAACTGCAAAGACGACAATTTACTATTATCAGCTATTGTTTTACGGAACCAGTCACAGTTGGCCTTGATATTGGTGAAGAGTCAAATACGATTGTGGTGAGGTTGTTGACATTTATCATGGCCTGGTCTATATTTCCACGAACTGCCAGACATGGGCTGGCCCCGGTTCCATGTGGCGGAAATGGAAGGGGCATGCACCGGTCTGCTGGGGGTCACAGGATTCTACCCAACCTTTACGGAAAGAGGAGGCACAGGAAGGAATAATGGCTTATCAATGGTTAAGCAAGCCCAAAGCATGGCTTTACGGCTCCCTGAGCCTGCTGCTGATATTGATGGTCGCCTGCGGCGCAGCAGAAGAAAGCCCCGCCGAAACAGGTGGCGCTCCCAGCACCGCCGCGGAGCAGGCTGCCCAGGAACAAATGCAGCAGCCGGCCGGTCCCCCACCGGCGGCCCAGCGCCAGCCCAGCACCGGAATGACCGGCGGCACGGGTGGAACCACTCAGGGCACCGATTCCATGACCCAGCAAGAACCGGCTCCCACCGCAGCTCCGGCCATGTCTGATGAGCCCGCCGTGGCGGCCAAGCAGGTGACCCGTCTCGAGTTTGCTATCACTTCCGCCAACAACGAGACCAATCGTCCCTGGAAGGGCAGCCGCCAGGCCTACGTTCAGTATGACCCCACGCTGGACTATGCCATTGGCATTCACCCTACCACCAGTGAATACGTGCCCGAACTGGCCTACAAGTGGGAAGCCAGCGAAGACCTGTCCGAGTGGACTTTCTGGCTTCGCGAGGGCATCCAGTTCCACAACGGTTGGGGCGAACTGACTGCGGACGACTTCGTGCACACCGCCCAGATTCTAACCCGGCCCGATACCCGGCTTGGCACGTGGCGTTACTTCGTTGGTGGCCGGAACGACGATGGTACTCCCCTGGCCGGCCCCGACAAGTACTTCACCAAGATTGACGACTACACCTTCAAGATGACGTTCCACGGTCGCGACGGAAGTCCGGAAACCACCTTTGACGCCGAGTTCGTGATGAGCAACGCCTCCTCCGAGATGGGCGCGTGGAGCAAGGATTTCTGGAATTCGGTCGGCGGCAGTGAAGAAGTGTATTTCTGTGGCGAAACCGCTCCCGCCTCCTGCACGGCAACCCTCGAGGCGCGGGAAGCGCTCCTCGACGAACAAGGCCTCCAGGGCACCGGTTCCTACCAGTACATGGGCCGTGAGCCCGCCCTGGCCTTCATCATGGAGAAGACCCCGGGTACCCACTGGACCCATGAGCATGACCTGCCGGACGGGGTTCTTCCTGACGACCCCGATTTCCAGGAAATCCGGCTCTACTGGACCCCTGAGGACGCCAGCCGTTACGCCGCCCTCTTGGCCGGCGAAGCCCACCTGGCCGACCTGCCCCTGGACCTGCAGAAGGACGCCGCTGAAAATGGCATGAAGCTGTTTCGGTCCCAGTTTACTTCCAACAACTTCTTCGTCTTCTTTGGCGGGATGTACCTGAGCGACGACCCCAAGGACGTTGCAGCTTATGACCCCAGCGTCCCCTGGGCCGACACTCCCTGGGCCGGTCAGGAGCCGGTAATGGACCGCAATTCTCCCCAGTTCAAGAACAACGGTTGGAAGGTCCGCCGGGCCATGAACAAGGCCATCAACCGGGAAGAGCTCCTGGACGTGCTGTACAAGGGCATCGGCGAACTGATGTACGTCGGTTACTTCCACCCCAGTCACTACGGTTGGGACGACACCTGGCCCAGCCGCTACGAAACCGAGTACAAGTACAACCCCGATGAGGCACGGCAGCTTCTGGCTGAGGCCGGCTATGACGAGAGTAACCCGGTCAAGGTCACGGTGCAGTCTTACGTCTCTCCGGGTGAAGCGGAACTGCCCCAGGCGATGGAAGCCATTGCCACCTACTGGCAGAACGTAGGAATCGAAGTGGATATTGAGGACCTGAGCGCCTCCCAGGTGCGGGAACGCTACCGGGGCCGCGAGATGCAGAACCGCGTCTGGCCCAACATCATCATCTACTTCCCGCTGGAGTACGGCAACCTCTCCGGCTTCACCAGCACCTTCGGTGCCAGCAGCCACTACCAGGACAACTATGTCAACCGGGTGTCGAAGGAATGGCGGAACGCCACCGACTTCGATGAGCGGGACCGCATTGCCCGCGAGTGGGGCAACTGGGCCTTCGACAACTATTTCACCATGCCCCTGTTCTGGTTCCCCCACACCGTCGTCGGTGACCCAACGGTCGTGGAGAGCTGGATCTACCCTGGCAGCACCGTGCCGCGCAACGGCCACATGCACGCTGTCAAGGCTGCCTACAAGGGCTAGACCAGGCTCACTCCTTGGCGCAACTCTGGGCAGGTCGTTTTAAGAGCGACCTGCCCATCTTTGTCAGTCCCGAATTACTGTAAAATCCCTTTTCCATCCTGACCATCTACGGAGTCCCATTATGAGCACACAGGAATCCCAGTCAGGTAACGGTCGCTCCCTGGAATTCGGCCTGTTTGACTGGATCGAGTGGGAAAAGCAGCCCCACAACAAGATCTACGAGGAACGCCTGAAGCTGCTGGAGTATGCCGACAAAAACGGCTTTTACTGTTACCACCTGGCGGAACACCACATCACTCCTTTGAGCCTTGCTCCCTCTCCCGGCGTGTTCCTGGCCGCTGCTGCCCAGCGCACCAGCAACATCCGCCTCGGCCCCCTGGTCTATCTACTGCCCTTCTACAGCCCCCTGCGCCTGCTTCATGAGGTCTGCATGCTGGACAACCTCAGTAACGGCCGACTGGACCTGGGGGTGGGACGAGGCATCGTCCCCATGGAGGCGGCCCACTACGACGTGGACTTCGACGAGGGCAGGGAAATGTTCCAGGAAGCCCTGGACATCCTGCTCATGGGAATGACCCAGAAGACCCTGAACTTCGTTGGTAAGCATTACCAGTACGAGGACATCCAGGTCTGGTCGGAACCCCAGCAGCAGCCTTACCCGCCCTTGTGGTATGCCACTAACAACAAGGAGACGGTACCCTGGATTGCCCAGCACGGTTTCAATACCAGCACCGTCTTCGACCCTGCGGACGGCGTGAAGGAGCACTTTGACCTCTACCGGCAGGTATGGCAGGAACACCTGGGCGACGACGGTCGCCTGAACGCCCACGTGTCCGAACCCAAGCTGGGCCTTACCCGCCACCTCTACATTGCCCCCACCGACGCCGCGGCCCTGAAAGAGTGCCGCGCCGCCTTCGACACCTGGTTCTACAACATTAATTTCCTCTGGGACAAACACGACGTGCCCCTGCCGGCAGCCATCAATTTCGATGACTGGGTGGAGAAGGAAGTACTGCTCGTCGGTTCCCCTGCCACGGTTCGGGAACAGGTGGGCCGGACCATCGAAGCAAGCAGCATTAACTACTTCAACTCAATCTTCGCCTGGGGCGACCTCTCTCACCAGCAGGTAATGCGCTCCATCGGCCTGTTCGTCGAAGAGGTGATGCCGGCCTTGCGTTAGAGACCGCTACCCGTTAACTTGTAATGACGCGGGGTTTCACCGGGATTCTCCGCGTCGCTTCTTGCACCTACCGGAATCTCTTTTCAATAAGTGTGATGGACTTGCGCGCTACCATGGAAGCTTCCGCCCCCCGCCTTGGAGGGTTGCCCATAGCCATGTTCGTGTGCGTGGGCAGCGTAGTCCTGGCGATAATCGGCGCTCTTGGACCCTGGGCACGGGTGCCCACCTACCAAGCCGGCTATGGCGACGTCGCCGCCGGTGAGGGAGTATTCTGGGTGATGGGACTGGATGCCCCGGGCATGGTCCCTATTTTCGGCGACGGCACTGTCGTCCTGGTTATGGCATCCCTGGCCGGTGTGCTCGTCCTGTGGCGGATGCTACGGCCGCCCAAATCCAGCGGCTTTATCCTTTCGGGCATCCTCTGCCTGCTCCTGCTGTCGGCGGTTATCGGAACGGTCAACTGGGCATACCCTGGTTATATCCCCCAGGCCGATTCCCGCACTTATTTCAAAGGGAGTGTGGAACTTGGCTGGGGACTGGTGGTGATGTGCGTTGGCCTGTGGCCAGGGGTCGTGGCTGCCGCCTACCAGCTTTGGGATGATGAGCTACGCTAAAGGCCAAAAGGCACAGGCACCCGCAGCCGGTGTTTTCGTGAATGTACTATTACGGACGATCCACAGCGCGTCGACCGTATTCGGGAGAAAAGCGGCGGGCATCAGAGTAAGGCCGGAAGGGAATCTCACAGCATTCCCACTCCCCGCGGCGAAAAACACAGCCCCTGGGGCCGACGACCCAGGGGCTGCTGGTATTCCATCTGCCGGCAGGCAGCGGCTACAGGTTGCGCTGCTTGGGGTCCAGTCGGTCCCGCAGCCAGTCCCCCATCAGGTTCAGGGACAGCACCACCAGGGAGATGGCAACCCCGGGGAAGAAGGACACCCACCAGGCCGTCACCACCAGTTCGCGTCCGTTGGCCACCATCAGGCCCCAGGCCGGAGTAGGCCGGGGAATCCCGGCGCCCAGGAAGCTAAGGCTGGCCTCCAGCAAAATCACGAAACCTACTTGCAAAGTAGCCAGCACGATAATGGAATTGACCACATTGGGAAAGATGTGCCGCACGATGATTCGGAAGTCCGAGGACCCCGCCACCTTGGCTCGCCCAATAAAGTCCTGGTTTTTGATGGCCAGCACTTCCCCCCTTACCTGTCGGGCATAACGTGACCAGAGGATGACGCAAATAACGAAAATTACCACGCCAAAGCTGGGACCCCGGGCCGCCACGATGGCCAGGGCTAACAGGATGGCAGGTATGGAAAGGGCGATGTCCACACCTCGCATGATCAACATATCGGAGCGGCCGCCGAAGTAACCGGCAATGAGCCCCAGAGAAACGCCGATCACTCCGCTGATGGCAATAACCGTCAGCGAAACCGCCAGCACGTACTTGGCCCCGTGGATGATGCGACTCAATATGTCCCGGCCCTGCTTGTCGGTGCCGAGGAGATACCTGGCGGAACCTCCCTCCTGCCATGCCGGTGGCGTCAATCGTTCCGAGAACTGGCCCCGGGTCGGATGGTGGGGCGCCACATAGGCGGCAAAAAAGGCGGGAATAATCAAGACCACCACTATCACCCCTAATGGGATGAGGGGGAAGCGCCGGGCCTCCCGCAGGAAGTTACCTATGCTGCTAGGAGAGTACCAGGCCGGTTTTCGCGCTGGTGCAGTTATTTGCATGGTTGTCCACTCCTGATCAATTGGCGGGATCGGCGCTCCCGTCCAGTTAGCTAAGCAGGTAAGCCGGCACAGACTCGCTTAGTAACGAATCCTCGGGTCAAGGTAAGCGTAAAGAATGTCCACCACCAGGTTAGCAAGGATATATATCCCGGCAAATGTGATTACAACCGCTTGGACTACCGGGTAGTCCCGGGCGTTGATGGCCTGAATGGCCAGCAGGCCAGTGCCCGGCCAGGTGAAGACGCTTTCCGTGATAACTGCTCCGGTCATCAATTGTCCCGCCACTATGCCAAAGAAGGTCAAGGGTGGTATGGCAGCATTCTTGAGGGCATGCTTCCAGACAACCCGCCACTCCAGGAGACCCTTGATGCGGGCCAGCTTGATGTATTCCGAGTCCAGCACTTCAAGCATGGCGGAACGTACCAGGCGCATCATCGCCGCGACCTGGAACCAGCCCAGGGTGATGGCGGGCAGGATCAGGTTCTTGCCTCCTCCCCTGCCTTGAGTGGGGAACAGGTCAAACTGAACGGCAAAAATGAAAATCAGGACAATTCCCAGCCAGAAGGGCGGCAACGATTGGCCCGCCAAAGCAATCAGTTTACCTATATAGTCGAATATAGAGTCTTTCTTTACCGCCGAAAGCACCCCCACAGGCACGGCAATCAGCAAGCTGATCCCCATGGCGATAGCTGCCAGTTGGAAAGTTGCCGGGAAGCGCTCGATTACGAGTCCTATAGCAGTCTTGTCAGCCCAGTTGATGGACTGCCCGAAGTCGCCCCTCAAAGCGTTTCCGACAAACTTCAGGTATTGAATCGGCAGAGGCTGGTCGAGGCCCAGCGAACGCTCCAAAGCCCTTTCCTGCGCCGGACCGGCATCGAAGGGCAGGAACACGTCGACGGGATTGCCGCTGATGCGGGCCAGGGCGAAAACGATAATGCTGACAATGAACAGCACTAAGAGTGCGTAAAGGCACCTGATGATAATGAACCGCTGCATTCCTACACCTCGTTCAAAGTCCGCATACTATTGCTAGGGCGCAAAAACCCCTGGGACTGGATTGCCACCGCGGTCGTTCCCCATACCACTTGCTTCGTGTCGGCCCAGTCACAATCATGGGTAGAACGTGTCGACCAATACAGTCGAACCCCTTCGGGATAGCTTCCCCTGTCGACCGACCCCAGAATTTAAGCAAATATATGCCATCCCAAAGTTAGTGTCAACGAACGGAACGAAAACTTACTATGAGCAGTCATAACTCGTCAGCACACTGCAGATTAGGTGGTTAATCTGGAACGTGCCCGCCTCAAAAGGAGAGCGGTGGCAGGCCCGGGTTCCTGTTCATTTTGGTAATAATCTGCGGGAAAACACCAACAAATATATCGACTCATAAGGTATATTATGTTAAAAGGATAGGAGCCGATGCGGCGGAATTTCTGCTTGCTGCATAATTGGACGCAATCTGTAGTGCGTGTTACAATCGGTTGTGTTAATGTAAAGGATATTATGTCGGGTAGAAGTACCTGAGGGATAAGGGTCAAGTTCGGCCGATCAGGTTGATCGGGTGGCGAGTCAATGGCCGCGCAGCTTTTTAACTGTCTGTTGATGAGTAGGAGTTTGCCATGAAGCTAGTTGTCGTTGGGACGGGTCAAGGCGGTTCCAATATCGCTGATGAATTCGTAGCCCTGGGGCAGTGGGTGTGGAATAACCGGAGGGTGCGAATATTCACCGGTACCGAATCCGACCCACTCGCCAAGGGCGTATTCGCAGTGAATTTGGGAGCCGGCGACTTATACGGTCTCGAACATATTCCCCAGACGGATGACCATACCATCCTGCTGGGAACTACCGATGAGTTCCGAGGCAGGGGCGCAGGGAAGGTTAATGCCGACGGGGCCGAACAGGCCCGACGGGATTCCCGGAAAATCGTTTCTACCATTCGGGACCACGGGGACGTGTATTCTGCCGATGCCATAATGGTAATTGCCACCACGGCCGGCGGCACCGGTTCGGGCTCAGTGGGCGTAATTGTTGACGTTCTCAAAGAAGAATTCAAAAAGCCCGTATATGCCATGCTGGTGTTGCCCTTTGAGAACCAGTACGACGAACCTGACAGCGTGATCAACACTGCCACCTGTCTCAAGAAGGTACTGGAGAACTCCAAGGCTGACGCGGTGTTCCTGGTAGACAACCAGAAGTTCGCCCGCAAGCAGGATGCCATGGGAGTGAACTTCTCCACCATAAACCGCAAGATCGCTGACTCCTTCATGGACATCCTTTGCGTTGGCGAGGAAACCGACCGCCGGTTCATCGGCGAGGTGCTGGACGCCAACGACGTTATCCGTATCCTGAAGGGGCCCACCGTCATTGGAGTAAGCCATGCGGCGGTACCCATGAGCAGGAAGCCGCGGGGCGCCGGGCTGTTTGGCCGAATCCGGAACAACGACCGGACCCAGCAGCATTTCTCCGTCTCCAAGGCCCAGATTGAACGGGCCCAGACTGTTGTGACCCAGGCGCTGGCCGAGCTTTCCCTGGACTGCGAATATTACGAAGACGGCAAGGTCCTTTACGACGCCCAGCACGTTCTTGGTCTGTTCAGCGGCCCCGCCAACGAAGCCACTGAAGAAATCGTGGAGATGATGGACAACACCTTCGCCGAACTGGTTCCCGGCGCCGGTCGCCGCAAGGGAACCTACCCAGGCCGAACCTCCGATACCATCAGTGTTACCGCGATTGTGGCCAACATAGGCGAGGGCAAGGCCATGGACCGTATAGAGTGGTTCTACCGGGAAGCCGCTAACATGATGAACACCTCCCGCGACCGGCGCGAGGGTCGGGGCAGGCGGTGGGAAGACATCTCCAAGCTGTCCGACGTGCTACCCAACCTTTAAGCTACTGAAAATGTGCGGCTCGGCAGGCAGTGCCGAGCCCCAGACTTCCCTGAATTTTTGGAGGCAAAATTGAGAGTCTCGAGAATGCCGGAGTATCGAGGCGGCTCCGGCTCGCCCATTGTTTTGATTTTGGTACTGCTGGCCGTACTGATAGTCGGTGGTGTGGTCATCTTCCTGTTGCTGGGCGGCGATTCGGCCAGCCAGGATACCGTCCCGCCTACGATAGCTCCCCAGCCTTTACCGGTAAATCCGGCCGGAGCTGTCCAGACCTTGCCCACGCCGGTCCCTCCTCCGGTTGAAGCGCAGCCACAGGTAGCCGATGCAATGCCCGAACCGTTCCAGGCTCCCCAGGTGTTATTCGGGGAAGTACTGGCACAGGGTTTCGTGGACCTCCAGCTGCTAACCGGCCAGGTTCGGACCTTCTACACCTTCCAGGTGGATACCAGCACCCAGAACATTGTGCTGTTCTTCGCACTGTACGACCCAACGGGACAGGCTATAAGCCGCTCGATAGTCGTGGAAGACTACAGCCAGTCTGAATTGATCGACAACGCGGAGCTTACCGTCTATTACCCCGATGCGCCCGCCACTGTCATCAGGTTTGATCGAGAAGAGGAAACGGTGGAATCAAGCCAGTTCTACACCACCCAGCCCCACGGCCCCGGCCTTTTCTCTTCCCAGATGAGGATTGCGCTCATCAGGCAAAACCTGCCGCTATCGAATACTGACGGCAATATCGGGGCCGATATGCAGCTTGACCCCACCGGAGTTGCTGACCTTTCGGGCTACAGGATCACCATCAAGGACCCGGTTACAACAGAGACGGCCTTGATCGAGGTCCAGGCCATCATCGACCAACTGGAAAGCCGCCGACCCCGTTCCTAGGGCCTCAGCGGACTTTCCCCCGCTCCATCGACATGGAAACGCCGCGCTGCTGGCTGGCGCGGCGTTTTCTTTTGTGGAAGCAGGTTCAGGTGCGGCAGAACACTATAGATCGCCCAGTTCCTCCAGTATCCTGGCGTCCAGCGTAAAGCTCTCAGCAGCCGCGGGGAAGGAACCGTCTCGTACGTCATTAGCAAACTGGGTAAAGGCTTCGCTGATTACCTGCGACAAGTTGGCGTACCGGCGGGCGTGGCGGGGCACGAAGTCTGTGAAAAGGCCCAGCATATCGTGGAGCACCTGCACCTGCCCGTCGCAACCCGAACCCGCGCCAATGCCAATGGTGGGAATGGTGAGTCGTTCGGTGATAAGTGTGGCCAGTGGCGCAGGTACCAGTTCCAGCACAACCGCATAGGCTCCCGCGGCCTCCACGGCCAGGGCGTCTCGGACGATTTGCCTTGCCTGCTCGACAGACCGTCCCCGCACCCGGTATCCGCCAAAGGCGTTGACCGACTGGGGGGTAACGCCGATATGGGCCATTACCGGTATATCGCAGTCCACAATGCGCCGGATGGTGGGAGCGATGTTCTCGCCTCCCTCCAGTTTGACAGTGTGGGCGCCGCCTTCCTGGAGCAACCGTGCCGCGTTGCGCAGGGCCTGGGAAGGCTCCACCTGGTATGTCATGAAGGGCAGGTCGGCAACAATCAGGGAGTTCTTGTTACCCCGCGCCACCATCCTTGTGTGATGAATGATGTCTTCCATGGTCACGGGAATGGTGGACTCGTAGCCCAGCACCACCATGCCGAGGCTGTCGCCCACCAGCACCACCGGAATACCCGCCGAGTCGGCCAGGGACGCCGTCGTGTAGTCGTAGGCAGTAATCATGGGGATCCGCTCCCCACGTTCCTTCATTTCGGCAAGTTGCCTGACGGTTGTTTTGGCCATGCTTCCTACCTCTTGCCCAGTGGATGGTGAGGGCCGGCTTTCGCCACGGCCTCCCGTATGGCTGCTTCCTCATCCGTTCCCAGACCCCGTTCCAGGGCAGCGGGAAGAGATGCTTCGGTCAAGGCTCCATACAGCCCCGCCACGGGGGGACTGCTTCGCTGCAGGGCGTTCAGATGCTTCAGGACTGTGTCAACGTCGCCGCGCGACATCGGGCCCGTAACGCTGGCCACCGGTCCCAGCGACTCTACGTTGTCCAAGGTTGACCGGGAAATGGACAGCACCGCCGTAAGGGCCTCCTCCTCGGTAAATCCGCTGTCTTCCAGAGTAACCAGCGCCGATTGCAGCAAGGTGACCAGGTACCCGCAACTCAATATGGCCGCAGCATGATACATGGCCCGACTGTCGTCGTCCAGGGTAACGGCACGTCCCCCCAGTTCATTTGCCAGGGAGTTCAGGAAGTTTGCCAGCGCGCCCCCGGCGGAGACGGCGAAGGTTACTCCAGTAAGCCTGGCTACTGCCGCGTCAGGACTGCCGATACCGGCGAAGGTCTGGAACGGATGAAATGTTCCCGTTTCCGCGCCCAGTTCAGCGGCCGGCTGCAGAAGTTCCCTGCCGGACGCGCCGCAGCAGTGCACCACCTCCATTCCCTGGCGCCAACTCACTGATGCCGCCACCGGGGCGATGGCCGAGTCTGGAGTGGTGACGAAAACCAGGTCGGCGGCATCCACCACATCCTGCGGGGAATGCACGGCCACACACCCTGGGATGCGCGCCGCCAAATCCTCCGCAGACCGCCGGGTGCGGCTGGAAACGGCGCACACGTTGTATCCCTTCCGGTGCAAGGCCAGGGCCAACCCTGAACCCAGCGCGCCAGCGCCTATAAAGCCAATACGCCTGCTGCGACTGTCAAGAGTCATGGTCCAATTCGCTAACCGCCGGAATTCCTCCCAGGCCGGTGGCGGACTCTACGGCACGGATAACGGCCTGGGCGGTTACTTCCACTGCCGCCGCGCCCAGAGTGGTCAGGTCGCCGGGCGGGTGGCGATGATTGGTCGCCATGGCGAACATGGTGTCGCCGTCGCGGGTGGTGTGACAGGGCCTGATGGCGAGGGCCAGGCCGTCGTGGCTGACGCGGGCCAGCCAGTTGGCCTCTTCCTTGGTAAGCGTGGCGTCGGTTGCCACGACGCCGATGGTGGTGTTGCTTAAAGGCGGGGCCGCATCTGCTGGCGCTTCTTCCCCGCGTAACAGCGAGTCCAGGGTCGACTCCATACCGATACGGTTAACGCGCCTGGGTCCTGCCAGCAGCCGACCGGTGCGGTGATCCACCACGTCGCCCACGGCGTTGACCGCAACCAGGGCAGCAACCGTGTTGCCATCGGGCAGGGTGAGGGCGGCGCTGCCTATACCACCCTTGACCGACCGATCCGGTCCCAGTATCTTGCCGACGGTGGCGCCAGCGCCAGCGCCAACCGTCCCCTCGGGAACCCTCTCCACACCAGCGGCCCGGGCAGCAGCATAGCCATCGTCCGGACCGGGGCGAACCTTGCCGGTTACCAGGCCCAGGTCGAACAGGATTGCCGAGGCTACGATGGGCACCAGGGCCGCGCCTACCCGGACTCCGATATCCTCCTCCTCCAGGTAGCGCATGACACCGGATGCGGCGTCGAGGCCGTAGGCGCTGCCACCACTGAGGACGACAGCGTGGACCCGGTCGACCCTCCGCATGGGCTGGAGGAGGTCCGTCTCCCGGGTACCCGGGGAGCCGCCCCGTACGTCCACGCCGCCGGAAGCGCCAGCGCGGCAGATGATTACGGTGCAGCCGGTGGCATTGGTCAAGTCGGTGTAATGCCCGACTTCCAGACCGGACACGGCGGTGAGGGTAGTGTTCATGCTTTGCCCTTTTCCAACTGTAGTGGAGGATGAAGGATGGTTGGAGGACAAAAAGAAGGCCGCACCATTAACTGGCGCAGCCCTATCCTCTGCAGCTAACAACAATGACATTCTACTTTGGCCGTCTCGGTCAACACAGGATCCCAGCGGCCCACCGTGCCTGGAATGAAGTTGGCCGGAAAATCCGGCGGCTAACCCCCCGGTTGCGGGTGGATTGCAAGGGAGAGTGTAAGGGCAAGGTATGTGGGTGTCAAGCTGACGGGAGCAGGGGCAGCGCAGAAGCGGGCTGCCGCCGGTCCCGCCGCTGCCGCCGCTGCCGCCGGGGGAGCGGCTGCCGTTCCAACCGCCTGGCCTTGCCGCGCAGGCCCGATTACGGGCTTAAAGGAGTTCGGCCTGGGCGGGGTCGCCCGATTCGACCTCCGCTATCAACTCTTCGGCATATCCAAGGACCTTCTCCCGCCGCCGGTCAGAAGTATCCCGGCCATCGAGATAGAGCCGCAAAGCCTGCAGGGGCTGCAACCCTTCCGACTCGCCGGTTGCCAGGCGGGTGCGGCGGGCGCCTTCCACATCGCGGCTGATGGCGGCGATGTAGTGGGCGGACCGGAGGGCTTCGCGGACCTCTGCCTCCCTCAGCAGGGCGTCCGCCTCGGTGGGCAGCTTTATGCGGACCCGCACCACCGCGTCGGCAACGTCGCGGCGGGCAATGGCGCGCAGGACGGCGGCAGTCGGATCAGGTTCGCCCGCAGCGATAGTTACGTCAACGGTGACGAAGGGCCGGGCCCCGACCGTATGGAACTGGAAGTCCGTGAGACGCTTTCCCTGGGGAGCGGCAGGGTCCAGTTCAACCACACAGAAACCCTTGTCGTCGGACTCCTCGGAGAAATCCACCCGCTGCAGGCTGCCGGCATAGGCCATTATGGGATGTTCCCGGCGGAGCACCTGGTGCTTGTGGATGTGTCCCAGGGCCACGTATTCCACCTCGGGCCGGTGAAGGGCGCTGGCCAGGAGGACGTGGTCATTGCCCAGCATCATAGAGCGCTCGGTGCCCACGGTGGAACCGTTTACCGTTACGTGGCCGGTCAGAATGGCAGGTATATCCGGGTCCAGTTCGTTGATTCGCAGGGCTATGGCTTCCGTCATCCGGCTCTCAATTTCGGAGCGAACCTGGTCGATGGTCAGGCCCCGGGACTCGTCCCGGGTGATGAGGCGACCGCGGCGGGGCCAGGGTACTGCCACAATCTGTAAAGGACCGGCAGGGGTAGCTATACGGTAGGTCTGGAGGTTATCGCCGATGTGGACGTTTGGTACCTGCAGGGTCGGGAAGATCTCCACCGCGTTGGCCCGGCTGCTGGCGTTGGGCAGGTCGTGGTTGCCCACCAGGATAAAAACGGGGATGCCGGCTGAGGAAATGCGGTAAAGGCGGCTGGCAAATTCCCGCTGGTGAGTCTGCGACGGGTCGCGGCCCTTGTAGGCGTCACCGGCCAGCAGGACCAGGTCGACAGGCTGGGAGACGGCATAGTCCACCACCTCGTCCAGGGCCGCCAGGAAGTCGGCCAAGCGGGTGGACAGGCCGGTGGCGGGGTCCAGCCTCCCGTAGTTTTCGACGCCGATATGGAGGTCGGCGAAATGGAGAATTCGCAAGGTTTACCGTCTCCAGTCAGGTGGGTGATGAATGGCGGACCTAGTATAGCAAACGGGTTTTTCTTTTTATCCACGAATGGGCACTAATGTTCACTAATGGGAATTTTTTGATAATGGTTC
>CAZPMU010000030.1:0-5052 GCA_964587795.1 uncultured Dehalococcoidia bacterium
TGCAATGGGGAAGCGTTCCTTCCAGGTGGTTTTTCTGTCGGCCCAGGGCAGACCTGTGTGTCTGCCCTGGGCCGATGCCTATACCACCTGAATTGGAAGGCTGCCTGCGCCGGTGGCAGCGCGAACTACGGCACGGGTCAAGGCTCATTAAGGCCCGCTCCTGCGATGGTCTGACCTCCGCATAGCTTATTCAGTATTGAATCCCCGTCCGGCCAGGGCGATTGCATTTTGGGATTCCACTAACTGCAGAGACGCAGAGTACGCGGAGTTGCACGGAGAATCTCTGTACTCCTCCGCGTACTCTGCGCCTCTATGGTTAAAGGAAGCCTCTAAATGCGATTGCCCTGGTCAAGTATCAAAGTTGACTGGCGACACTGTCAGTCGTTAAACTGCCGTGCGATATTCAGCAACAGTATAAGGAGAATCCTGTCATGAAGTTTGGCCTTTTTTACGAATGGCCCAATCCCAACCTGCGCAACTGGAAGACCCTTTTCGAAGAGGGTGTGGAACAGATACAGTATTCGGAGCAAATGGGGTTCGAGTACTGCCTGATCGCGGAGCACCATTTCTCCAACTACGGCAACTCTCCCGCGCCCCTGATGCAGGCCCTGTACATCGGACAGCGGACCCGCAAACTCCAGATCGCCACCGGCATTATCGTGGTGCCCATCTGGGACGTGCTGCGGCTGGCGGAAGAGGTGGCGGTACTGGACAACCTGATTGACGGCCGCTTCATCTGCGGGGTAGGCCGCGGATACCAGCCCCACGAAATGTCGCGCTTCGGCGTAACCCTGGAGGACTCGCGGCAGAAGTTCAACGAGAGCATGGAAGTGCTGGTGAAGGCCTGGACCCAGGACGAGTCCTTCACCTACGACGGGGAGTTCGTCAACATATCCAACGCCACCACGGTGTGGCCCAAGCCCATGCAGAAGCCCCACCCGCCCTTCTGGATTGCGGGCACCAGCGTCGAGTCGATGAAGATGGCGGCCCAGTGGGACATGATGCCCCTGACCACGGGCCTGCTGGGCGGCGCCGGTGTGAAGACGCACTACGCATCGCTCATCCACGCCCGCAAGGACCTGGGCAAGTCGTACCACGGGCTGGAACTGGGGCTGCAGTCCATCACCCACGTCGCCGAGACCGACGACGAGGCCCGCAAGCAACTGCCCTACGCCCGCTGGCAGAACCGGGCCGGCCGCGCTCTCAACCGCCTGGAGGTGGTGGACGGACGGGTGCAGGTGGGCCCCTACGACGGCGAACTGGACGACGACGGCTTCATGGAGCGGCTCTACTTCGGCAGCCCCGACACCGTAATTGACAAGTTCTCCCGTGCCGCGGAACTGGGCGTAACCAACGTCAGCAACTGGATGATGTTCGGCGGCCTGGAACACGAAAAGATCATGCGCTCCATACGCCTGATGGGCGAAGAGGTGATTCCCGCCCTGAAGGACGTTGAACCCCCGGCGGGGCTGGCGGACGAATTGGCGGAGACGCCACCGGCCACATCGGAACAGCTGCAGGCGGCCCGCTTCGGGGCCACGCCTTCGGACGTTACCGCTACCTGACTTTGGATTCAAACATGGATGGACAGGATATACAGGATGGGGTTTGAAAGGGGGCGGGTTCTTGGGAACCCGCCCCTTTAACTTTTATATTCGTGGGTATTCGGCGCAGGGCCTTTCGATTATCGGCGACCTCGCCGGAACAGCCAGGGCAACCGCCAGGGTTGCCCGTAGGGGCAACGCTACTCAGGCAGTGGTAGGGGCAGGCCTTGTGCCTGCCCTGGTAGAAAACCGAAAGACCCTGGTATTCGGCGAGGGTCTTTTGCTTTCTGGAAGCTAAAGGGATAATCTTGCAGTCTAGCCAACGTCCTTATCCTTATCCTGTCCATCCTGTTTATCCATGTTTGATTACTTTCGGAACGGAGAGATAGCATGTCCAACCAATCACCCCTTCCCCTTACCGGCATCCGCGTCCTCGACGCCACCCATATCGTCGCGGGCCCCTTCTGCTCCCAGATTCTGGCCGATATGGGCGCCGAGGTCATCAAGATTGAACGTCCCCGCACCGGCGACCTGATAAGGGGGCGCGGCCCCTACGTTACCAAGGAGGACGGGCAGCGGATAAGCTCCCGCTACATTGGACTGAACCGCAACAAGAAGAGCGTTACCCTGGACCTGCGCAATCCCCGGTGCAAGGCGGCCTTCGAGGAGATGGTCAAGGTGTCGGACGTGCTGCTGGACAACTGGGGGCCGGGCGCATTCCGGCGGCTGGGCCTGGGCTACGACCACCTGAAGGAACTGAATCCCGGCCTGGTGTACGCCAGCATCACCGGCTACGGTGACAGCGATGACCTGCACGGCCCCTACTCCAACTGGCCGGCCAACAACCTGGCCATCCAGGGTATGGCGGGGTGGATGGAACTGACCGGGGAGCCCGGGCGGCCGCCCCAGAGCGTGGGCGACAACATCGGCGACTCCATACCCGGGGTGTGGTCCGCCCTGGGTGTTGTCCTGGCTTTGCGAAGCCGGGAGCAGACGGGGGAGGGGCAGCACGTGGACATGGCCATGTACGAGTGCATGGTGCTCCATACCCTGAGCAACATGTACGGCTACGAGGCCAGCGGTGAGCTGTTCACCCGGGACTATAGCCGCCTGGCCAACGCCGGCATGACTCTGCGGGCCAGCGACGGCTACGTGATCATGGCCGGGGCGCGGGTGCAGGAGCGGTGGATCAACCTGTGGCGACTGGTGGGGCGCGACGACCTGGCAGACAACCCTGACTACCTGGCCCCGGGCGACGGCGACTTCATCGTAGAGCAGGTAATCCCCGCCCTGGAGGAATGGACCCAGCTAAGGCCCAAGTGGGAGGTGGCGGGGAAGATTACGGAACTTGGTTTCTCCATGGGCGTGGCCCAGAACACGGAAGACCTGGCCCACTGTCCGCAGCTTGAGGCCCGGGATATGTTCGTGGAAACAGGCGACACTGCTGGCGGGTCATTCCGCTCCCTGCGAACACCCATCCGCCTGCTGGACTGCGCCACCATCGAACCGCAAACGGCGCCCCAATTGGGCCAGCACAACCGCGAAATTCTGTGCGGCCTGGGAGGATTGACGGAAGAGGAACTGGCGGGGCTGGAGGAGGAAGGGTCGGTTTAGGGGATGCCGGATTTTGAGACCACCGAGTACTATGAAAGGCAAGTACGGCTTAAGCACCCGGAAATACTGGATGAGTGGGTAGAACGAGTGCTGGAGTATCCACACTATACCGAACCGCAGAATGGCGGTAGAATCAGGTATTATGGCTTCGTACCCGAATTAGGTCACTGGATTCGGGTAATAGTGGAAGAAGACGGCACCGTACATAACAGATTCGTTGACGGCAGGAAACTGAGACTATGGGGGCGGCCATGAAGCTCCAAATTTCCTACTTTAGGGACACCGATACCCTTTCTTTCTGGAACGGGCAGCCAGCATGGTCGGCAGATGATGTGGCCCAGAACCTTACCGTGGATTTGCATTCTTCCGGCAGCCCTGTTGGCATGACCCTTGAACACGCCGCCGAGCTCTTGTTGCCGTTCCTGCACATGACGGCTCCCGCACAGGAACCTAAACCCGGGGTCTCCAGCAAATCCGGTCGTTCACCCGCTGCATTTTCTGACAGAAGGGAAGATAAGAGGCTGGAAATAGACTACCATGCTGAAGCGGATGTAATTTGGCTGGGTAATGGCCTGTCAACACCCGTAGGGTATGACGTAGGTGAAAACGTCACTGTGTTCTTCGACATGGAAGAGACCCAACCCAATGCGGTTATGATTGAGCATGCCGCCGAAATCTTGCTGCCCATCCTTCAAGCCGCTATTCAGGCCAACGAAGCGACAAAAGAAGGTTCGGTCAAGCCTGCCAAGGCATCCTAGTGTGCGAATCTACCGTCGTCTATAACGAAGTAAGACCTTCACGGAGGAACCACCATGCCCACCAACGGAATGGGAGTCATATCCAGGGTGGCCGGGGAACCGGCATTGCTGGAGGAGATTGTCGTAGACGATCCGGGCCCGGGCGAAGTCCTGGTCCGAATCCAGGCCAGCGGCGTCTGCCATACCGACCTGCACTACAAACTGGGCAAAATCAATAACGAGTTTCCCTTCCTGCTGGGGCACGAGGGTTCCGGCATCGTGGAGGCCGTGGGCGAGGGCGTTACCGACCCCGAGGTGGGCGACTACGTGGTGCTGGCCTGGCGGGCGCCCTGCGGCTATTGCCGCTTCTGCGCCCTGGGGCAGCCCAACCTGTGCTCGGCCAGCCTGAACGCCCAGCCACGGATGACGGCCAAAAAGGACGGCGCCGTGCTGAATCCAGCCCTGGGGATTGGCACCTTCTGCACCCACACCGTGGTAGCGGCGCGGCAGGCCGTGCCGGTACCCACCACCTGCCCGCCGGAACAGGCCAGCCTGCTGGGGTGCGGCGTAACCACCGGCGTGGGGGCCGTGCTGTACACCGCCGGTGTGCGCCGGGGCGGCACGGTGGCAGTCTACGGCTGCGGCGGCATTGGCTCCAGCGTCATAATGGGCGCCAAGCTGGCCCGCGCCAGCAAAATCATCGCCGTGGACATTGCGGAGAACAAGCTGGCCTGGGCCAGGGAGTTCGGGGCCACCGATGTAGTCAACGCTGCCGATACCGACCCAGTGGAGGCCATCAAGGAACTGACCGACGGCAACGGGGTGGACTACTCCTTCGAGTGCGTGGGAATGCCCCAGACCCTGCTGCAGGCCCTGTGGTCGAGGGACCTGGCCGGCACCTGTGTCCTGATCGGAGTGCCCGATCCCACTATGGTGGTGGACGTGCCCATGCTCCAGTTCTTCGGCCTGGGCGGGTCCCTGCGGGTAAGCTGGTACGGAGACAACCTGCCCTCGCGGGACTTCCCCCTGCTGGCCAACTACTACCTGTCCGGCGAACTGGACCTGGACCGGGTGGTCTCGGCGGTTATTGGGCTGGAGGACACCGAAGCAGCATTCGAGACCATGGAACGGGGGGAGACGCTGCGGTCGGTGATCCG
>CAZPMU010000030.1:5152-29147 GCA_964587795.1 uncultured Dehalococcoidia bacterium
CCGAAGCAGCATTCGAGACCATGGAACGGGGGGAGACGCTGCGGTCGGTGATCCGTATACCGGATGCGTAGGCCGTAATTTTTTCCTGAAATACGCAAGGGAACCCGGTGGACGGCAAAAGGTCGGTCAACCATGCGTGTCCTGGTCTCTTGTCCCGTGATAACATATGAGCGCTAATGCAAAGGTGGATCACCAATGACCACGCCATCCTGGCAACAGTTGCGGCCGTCTCCGCCAGAGAGGTATGAGGAGCAGTGCTTCCACTCCCTGGAGCAGGCCGAGGAAGAGTTGACGAAAGGCGATGCGCGGCAGGCCGCGGAGAAAATCTGGGTCGCCGCCGCCAACGCCCTTAAAGCCGTAGCCCAAAGACGGGGTTGGAACCACCGTTACCATAATCACCTGCGTTCGGTGGCCAGTTACCTGGCGGCAGAGTGGGACCGGCCGGACCTGCACGTAGCTTTCGGCTCCCTGGAGAACTTGCACGTCAATTATTACGAACACCAGTATAAGACTGCGGATGTTCGGCCTTTCCTTGACTTGGCAAGAACTTATTGCCGGTCGATAATCCGAATGCTCTCCGAGGAACCGCCAGGCCAGCAGCACATTACCCCGGAGCAAGGCAGAGCACAGGAGAGTCGGTTGCGGACATTAACGCGGCCGCTACCGCCACGGGCTGCATTTGGCCCGGAGCTAAGTATAGAGGAACTGGAGGAAATGCCCCCGGTTCGCCCTCCCCACGATTAAGGGGTTAACCAGGTATGACCACTCCCCAACCCGCCAGGCTACGGTCTTCATCGCCAGACCGGTACGAGGAAATCAGCCGGCACCTGCTGCTGCAGGCCGAGGAAGAACTGGACAAGGGCGACTTCCTGCAGGCGTCAGAAAAAATATGGCTGTCGGTCGCGCACGAACTGAAGGCGATCGCCCAGCGCCGCGGCTGGAACCACCGCTATCATAACCATCTGCGCGCCGCAGCATCCTGTTTGTCTATGGAGTGGGGAAGGCCGGACTGGGAGACCACCTTCGGTTCCTTCGACGGTATGCACACCAATGCCTACGAGCATCAATTCTTCGCCAGTCAAATTCAGTCCTACTTGAACTTGGCGAGGAATTTCTGTTACGACCTGGCAGCGACAATGTTGACCAGCCCGCCCGAAGCGACTCTTTCCACAGTGCAGCAAAGGGACCGGGAACGATTTTTGCGTACCCTCACCCGCCCGTTAAGCGAGCAGGCCGCCTTCGGCCCCGAGTTCACACCGGAAGAAGAGGCGGAACTGCCACCGGTTAGTCCCACTCAACCGTAAGGAGGTTTGGCTATGCCCGGAAACACCAAAGACCGATACGGAATGACCCTGTCCACCAACTCCCCCGTTGCTGCCGACCGCTGGCAGGAGGGCATCGACCTGCTCCTGTCCCAGTCCTACGGGGCGGAGGAGAAACTGCAGGAAGCCATTGACCTGGACGAGGGCTTTGCCATCGCCCACGGCTGCCTGGCCTTTCTGCACATGACCAGGGCCCGCCCGGACCAGGCGCGGGAGAGCGTCAAGCGGGGCCTGGAACTGGCCGACGGCATTACCGACCGGGAACGGCGGCACATCGAGGCCGTGAACCTGTGGGCCAACGGCAAGGGCCCCGACGCCCTGGCCCTGGTGCGCGAACACCTGGCCGAGTGTCCCCGGGACGCGGTGCTGCAGCGCCTCGCCCAGCGCCTGTTCATGCTGGGCTGCAGCGGGGCCGGCGACCCCCACTTCCCGCCGTCGCTGCTGGCACTGATGAACGAACTGGAGCCCCACTGCGCCGATGACTGGGCCTTCCTGGGCCAGTACGCCTTCGCCCACCACGAGAACGGTATCCTGGACAAGGCCCTGAGCCTGGCCGAGCAGTCCCTGGAGATGAACCCGGGCAACGCTGTGGCCGCCCACTCGGTTACCCATTCCTACTTTGAGTACGGCGACGCGGCCACCGGCGGCAACTTCCTGGGCAACTGGCTGGAGGGCTTCGATGCCCGCGCCCACTACCATACCCACCTGTCGTGGCACCATGCGCTGTTCGAGCTGGCCCTGGGCCGGTACGGGGAAGCGCTGCAACTGTACGAGGACTGGATCCGTCCCACGGTAGCTGCCAAGAACATTTCGAGCCTGTCGGACAGCGCGTCGCTGATGTGGCGGCTGACCATCTACGGCGGGGAAAAGCCGCCCATGCCCTGGGAAGAGGTCAAGGAACAGGCGGCCCCGGCGGCCACCACCCCGGGCGCGGCCTTCCGCGACGCCCACGCCGCCCTGGCCTTCGCCGCCAGCGGTGACCGGGAGCTGATGGACCAGATGATCAACCGCCTCCGCACCAACTCCGAGAACGGCAACATCTTCGCCAAGGAAGTCATCCTGCCCCTGGCCCAGGGCATTGACGCCTTCGGCCAGGAGGACTACCAGGCTTCGGTGGACTACCTGGAACCCGTCTTCCCGCAACTGACCCGCATCGGCGGCAGCCATGCCCAGCGGGAGGTGTTCGAGGACACCCTGCTGGAGGCCTACCTGCGGGCCGAGCAGTTCGACAAGGCAGAGGCGATGCTCAAGGAGCGCCTGGGCCGCCGGGAGACGCCCCGCGACCTGTTTTCCCTGGGCCGGGTGATGGCCGGCAAGGGCGAAAAGGAAGGGGCCCAGGACAGCCTGGCCAAAGCGTCCAGCGTCTGGAAGGAAAATGGCGACGCGGCAACGCCGGAACTGAGCAACCTGGAAAAGCTGGCGGGAACCCTGGGCTAGTTTCCGACACGGCAACCGGACTCGGCAAACGCCGGGGTGGGGGCAACGAAAACGCCTCCCCCTGGCGTTTCCCCTTTTGAGGCGACCCCCCTGCCTGCTTGCCTGCCCCCGCAGTCCGGCAACGTCCCGCACTTTTAAGGCCCAGGGAAGCCTCGCCCACTGACATTTGGCGGCAGACACGCTGGCGTCACTTTGCTATACTCCCGCCCACAATCTGCAAAATCCACGGGACGGAAATGACCACCCCCAAACAAATGGAACCCAACGTCAATAACGCCCTCGGCAACCTGCTCAAGAGCATGATGCCCACCTGCGCCGTCCTGTCCGAAAACACCCAGACCTTCCCCGACCACCCCGGCCGCCATGCCGACGTGCTGGTAACCGCCCCTGGCCGTTCTCCCGTAACCGTCGAAGCCGAGTTCGAGCCTGCCCCCGAAGCCGAGGATGACGCCCGGGAAAGGCTTGGCTTGAAGGTCCAAGGCGAAGTTCGCGCCATCGAAGCCTCGGTGGCCGTCCGCTACCCCCTCTCCCTGGAAACCGCCTACGACGTAGCCTCATCCCTGGCCGAAGCCACCCTTTCCTATTGCGTCCTTTACGAAGACGGCTCCCGTTTCCCCGAAGCCGGCTGGCTCCAGGGATCCGTCACCGACCTGGCCGACCTGGTCCGCCTCGTTTCCGTCCCCCAGAAGGAAGTGGACCAGGCCGCCGACATCCTCGAAACCGGCATCGAGGACGCCGCCAAAGTTATGGATGATATGGCCGAATCCCGCCCCAAGATTTCCAGGGACATCGCCGCTTTGCTGGGTATGATTGACGTGCCCCAGACCCGCCGCATGGCCTGCGCCATCCTGGCTAACGCCCTGGTCTTTCACGAACGCATCGCCGGCATGCACGAGGGCGTATCCACCCTCTTGAAGCTGAGCGATACCGACTCCGTCAAGCTCCAGGACGCTTTCCTTGCCGCCTGGAAGACTGTCCTGGATATCGACTACTACCCCATCTTCTCCATCGCCAGGGACATTCTCTCCAACCTGCAGGCCCAGGACGCCGCCGCTATTCTGCAGGCCCTGCTGCCCACCGCCCGCCAGGTCAACGCCACCGGCGTGGACAACGCTCACGACCTCACCGGCCGCATCTTCCAGCGCCTCATTGCCGACCGCAAGTACCTGGCTACCTTCTACACCCGCCCCGCCTCCGCCGCTCTCCTGGCCCGCCTGGCCGTGGCCAAGCTGGAGGACGTGGACTGGGCCGACGCTGAAGCCCTGGGCAAGCTCCGGGTTGGCGATTTCGCCTGCGGTACCGGCGCCCTTCTCTCGGCCGTTTACGACCAGATTGCCGCCCGCCACGAACGGGCCGGCGGCGACGTCGCCAAACTGCATCCCGTCATGATGGAAGAGGTCCTCTACGGCTGCGACGTCATGCCCTCTGCCGTCCACATCACCGGCTCCACCCTTTCCGGCGCCCATCCCAACGTCAGGTACGGCAGCTCCCGCCTCTACACCATGCCCTACGGCCGCCAGGCCGACGGCACCGTCAAGATTGGCTCCCTGGAACTTCTGCAGGACTCCCAGGTGCAGACCCTCTTCAACACCAGCGACCCCGCCCTCCAGACCGGCAGCGCCGGCGAACAAACCGCCGCCCAGGTCAATGTGGATATTCCCGATGGCACCTTTGACTTGGTAATTATGAACCCGCCGTTTACGAGGAATACAGGACAAGAGGGCGAGTACATAGGTACTGCGAACCGTGCCTTTGCCGCTTTTGAAGCAAGTAAAGAAGACCAACTTGAAATGGGTAGACGGTTAACTGGTCTCAAAAAAGGCACTTGCTATCACGGCAATGCTGGGGTCGCCTCAGCATTTGCTGCATTAGCTGACAAAAAGCTAAAGGCAGGGGGAGTCTTGGCACTGGTCCTTCCTTTATCTTCGGTCGCAGGCTTGGCATGGCAGTCATTTCGACAATTGATGTCGAAGTATTATTCGAGTATTGCGGTTGTTACTTTAGCGGCGAACGGCAGCGAGATATCTTTCTCATCAGATACTGGCATGGGTGAGTGCTTAATTATTGCACGTAAAGAAACTGCACAAGCCGCACACAATAGCAGGACAAGCTTTGCTTCATTGCACTATAGACCGCGGGGTCTAATGGAAGCCAATGTTACTGGAACCTGCATCCTTAATGCCACGAGAATAAGAAAAATAGAAGACGGGCCTTACGGTGGAACAAGTCTGGACGTCGGCAGTAAACCGCTGGGGCAAATCATCACTATGCCTTTAAGTGGCGGCGGAGAAGTCTGGGGCGGAGTCCGCCTGAATGACTGCTCAGTGGCGCAAGTTGCTTTTGCATTGCTTGAATCCAGATTGTGGCTGCCAGGCTACAGAGATTCCCATGGACTTAGCATGACAACCATTAGCGAAATAGGCAAGATGGGCTATTATCACTTGGACATAAACGGCCCGCGACCTCGCGGGCCATTTGACAAGATCGGTGGTAGCCCTACAGCAACTTACCCCTGTTTGTGGAACCATAATGCAGAGAGCGAAACTCGTTTAGTTTGCCATCCGGACTCTCAGCTGACCGTGAGGCATGGGCTTGAGGAAAAGGCGGCAACTGTTTGGGCAACTGCCAGTCATTCACATCTGAACCGTGATTTCCGCTTTAATTCTCAATGCTTAGCAGTTGCCTATACTACAAGCAAAAGCATCGGTGGTCGTGCTTGGCCTAATGTGTACTTCGACGATAGTCGGTTCGACTCCGTACTCACTGCTTGGTCTAATACAACACTCGGCCTTCTGTCCTTTTGGTGGCACGCTAATCGACAACAAGATGGACGTGGGGTAACCTCCATCCGCTCAGCCGAAACCCTCCCTGTCCTCGACTTCCGCACCCTCACCGACGCCCAGCTAACCAGGGCCGAGGAAATCTTCGAGGAATTCCGCGACAAGGAACTCCTGCCCGCCTACCTGGCCGACGCCGACCCCAACCGCGCCCTCCTCGACCGCCGCGTCATCTGCGACCTCCTCGGCTTCGACGACTCCATCTACCAGGGCGTCCGCCGCCTGGCCCAGAAATGGTGCGCCGAACCCTCCGTCCACGGCGGCAAAGCCCGCCCCAAATCCGCCACCTTCGTCATGTAGCCACCTCCCGGTCGTGAATATTCGGTGGCCTTCCTGGTTAGCCCCCACCCCCCGGTCCTGGCCGCTCTTGCCGGCGCGGGAACGGCGGGTTCTCGCCAATCCATTCAGGCGACAGCCCTGTACCGGTACCTGCAGCCGTTCTCATTTGTGGGAGTATTCCATGCGGAAACGTCATCCGCCTGGGGCGGATCCTAACATCTTGCCTTTCAACCCGGCGCAGGTTCATATACCTTCCAGGATTCCGCCTTTCGCCGCAAACACGCTACTCGGGGTCAGCCCACTCCCCCCGACACTGAACGGTTGCCGCTGCCTCGTATCCCTAGCCAATTAGCTATAAATAGTATATAATGCTACAATAAAGACGCGGCGGGGCCGCCGCGTCCATACGGGGATTTTCCTCCTCTCTCCTCCCAGGGCCGTAACCTTATTCCCATGGCGAATGTCCCGATTTGCCCCGAACGGGGATTACGGATCGGGATTATTGACGCCCCTGAGGAAACGGATATAGAAGTTCTGCTTGCACTGGCCGGCGCTACCAGCGACGAGAGCATTGGCCTGATCCGAGACTTTGCCGTCACCATGGCCGTGGCCGGAATCGCCCTGGTGGTATTCCGGGCTATCAACATGCCTCCGGTGCTGGGCTACCTCCTGGCCGGCGTAATTGTAGGCCCCTTCACCCTCTCCGCCATTGACATTGGCCCCCTGGCCGACGTGGAGGGGCCGGTGCAGAACCTGCAGACCATCCGCCTGCTGGCCGAGCTGGGGCTGGTCCTGCTGCTGTTCGGCATCGGCCTGGAAATAGGCTGGCATCGCATCCGCCAGGTGGGGTTCAAGGTAATCGTCATCGGCATTGTGGAAATGGCGACCATGTTTGCCGTGGGCTACCAACTGGCCCACTGGCTGGGCTGGACCCAGACGGAGCGCATCTTCCTGGGCGCCGCCCTGTCCATCAGCAGTTCCGCCATCCTGATCAAGATGCTGCGGGATTCGGGGAGCCTGCACGAACTGAGGGGCCAGCTGATTGTGGGCATCCTGCTGGTGGAGGACTTTGTGGCCGTCATCCTGCTTACCCTGCTGGCGGGGGTGGCCACGGCGGGCGGCGCCGCCAGCCTGGGAGACATTGGGGCCCTGGCGGCGCGGCTGGCTATATTCGCCGTGGCCGTGCTGACCATCGGGGCCTTGCTGGCCCCCAGGCTGATGCACTATATAGCCCGCTTCGAGTCGGAAGAAATGGTGCTCATCGCCACGCTGACCCTGTGCTTCGGGATGGCGCTGGCAGCTCACCAGCTGGGACTGTCGGCGGCGGCGGGCGCCTTCCTGATCGGGATGATCCTGGGGGATACGGAGCTTTCGGAGCAGATCAGCCGCCTGATGAACCCCCTGCGGGATATGTTCGCCGCCCTGTTCTTCGTGTCCCTGGGAATGCTGCTGGACGTATTCAGCATCGGCGACTACATTGTTCCGGCCCTGATCATTTCGGCAGCGTTTATTGTGGGCAAGGTGCTGGCCGATACCCTGGGAACACTGCTGGCAGGAGAGGACGGGCGGACAGCGCTGCAGGTGGGAACGGGAATGCCCCAACTGGGCGAATTTTCCCTGGCTATGGCCAAAACGGGCGTGGACCATGGGTCGGTCTCCGCTTTCTTCAGCCCGGCCCTGACGGTGGCGACGGCCATAACCGCCCTGATCTACCCCTTCATATTCCGGTCGCCGGTGGCGGCGGCGAATTTCATCGCCAGGGCGTCGCCCAGGTGGCTGCAGCAGTTCAGCGGGGTGCTGTTCGTCTGGCTTACCGCCCACCGGCGGCTTTCGGTGCTGGGGTCCAGGCTGGCGGGGGAAGTAACCCACTCCATGCAGCGAATAATGCTGAACATGGGCATCATCGTATTGATGATAGCGGCGTGGGCAATAGCCCATGACTTTGCCCAGCAGGTGTCCCAGCGCTTTGGAATAAGTGTGGGCTTGGTGGACCTGATGCTGGGCGGAATACTGGTGGCTGGCTGCATACCCTCAATACTGGCGATCTCGCACAACCTGGGGTCGCTGACCGAAGAGGTCGTGAAGTTCATACTGCCCCCGTGGCGGAGAGCCCCCGACAACGTCACGCGCCAGAACCTGCGCAGGGTGATCCGGAACAGCCTGCTGATAGTCATCCTGGTGCTGCCGGCGGTGGGAAGCCTGCCCTTCACAATCCACCTGTTCCTGGAAGGCGGCGTGTTCGCGCCCCTGGTGGCCATAGCGCTGCTGGTTATTGGCGCGGTGGTGGCCTTTGCGGCTTTCCAGATCCACGGCACCCTGGAGGCGTCCTTCCGCCGCACCTTCCTGGGGGCGACGGAGTACTTCCGGTACGACGAGCACCAGTGGGATTTCCTGGCGGAAGACTCCCACCTGTATTCCCACGACGGGGAGTATCACGAGCAGTTGAGCATGACGGACGATTAGCCGCTATGGGCAATGAACGGCGGGGGGTATAATGGGCGTGGTCCGACTCCATGTCAGGCTGTTGCAGGTCCGGCTATTTTAGGTCCGACCATTGTAAGGAGAAGAGCATGCGTATCTGTTCATTCCTGCCCAGCGCCACGGAGATAGTCTATATGCTGGGCCTTGAAGACCAGCTTTACGGCGTTACCCACGAGTGCGATTATCCCGCGGCGGCCAAGAACAAGCCCTGGGTGGTGCGCAGCGTTTTCGAGGGGATGGATCCCCAGCCCAGCAGCGGCGAGATCAGCCGGGTCATCTCGGAACGGCTGGAGCAGGGCCTGGGCATTTACGAAATTGACCAGCCCACCATGGAGGCGGCGGAACCGGACCTGCTGCTGACCCAGGCCATCTGCGAGGTTTGAGCCATTTCCTCTCGGCAGGTTGCCGAGGTAAGCGTCAGCCTCCCAAAGCAGCCCCAGGTGATTTCCCTGGACCCCCAGTACGTGGGCGACGTGCTGGAGGACATCCGCCGCGTGGGAGCAGCCACGGGAGCGGAGGCGGAGGCGGAGCGAATCACGTCGGATATGCAGCAGCGTATCGACAACATCGCCGCCAGGACTGCTGACATTGTCCATCGGCCCAGGGTCCTGCACCTGGAATGGGTGGACCCGCTGATGTGCGGCGGACACTGGGTGCCCGAGATGGTGGAAATGGCCGGCGGGGAAAACTGTTTCGGCGACAAGGAGACGGGCTCGTTCCGGCTGGAATGGGAGGAAGTAGTAGCCAGCCAGCCGGAGGTGATCATATTCATGCCCTGCGGCTTCGACGTGAAGCGGGGCATGGAAGACGTGCCACTGCTGTCGGGGAAGGAGGAGTGGGCCAGCCTGCCGGCGGTGAAGAACAACCGGGTCTTCGCCATTGACGCCGGGGCCTACACCAGCAGGTCGGGGCCGCGCCTGGTGGCGGGCCTGGAGATTATGGCGGAGATGATCCATCCCGAACTGTTTTCGGGGTTGATACCGGAGTCGGGGGCCGCGCGTCTCTACGGCACGTGAGGGCGGCGGCGGCCGGTTGAAGCGGATTTAGCGTAGGGAGGGGGCACCCACAAGGGCTTAGGGAGGGGGCAGCCCTTGTGGCTGCCCCTGCGGTATTGTCGAACCACATCGCCTCCTTCGGCGGGCTGGCAGGTTCTTTGACCGCCTTGTCCCTTCAATTGGGCCAAGCTATAATTTCGGCAGCAATTACAGGGGCGCGGAGGTTGGCGGACCGCCATGGCGGCGCCGCGCCCGTTTTGGAGGGAATGAAGGTTGGGCGCCAATGCTTCGGTTGTGCTGGAACCAAGAGGGGAGGGATTCGTGGCCTCGATTCCCCTGGCCCAGTTGGAACTGCTGGGAGACAGGCCGGACGAGCGGCTGCAGGTGGCCTGCGATGCCTATGGCCGTACCGTGGGAAGAATGCGGGAGGTGCTGTCGGACATCGAACAGCTCAAAAGCAGGCGCACACCCATACCCGCCCGCAAGATGTGGGAACTGGGCGACGCATTGGTTAACCTGGGCGCCGAACTGGAAGAGAATTACCTGGAAATGGATGGACTGAACGACCACCTGGTAAGGGACCTGAGTATCAACGCCAAGCGCATGGGGACCATCGTTACCTTCCGGCGCCACCTGCCCGAGCAGGATATGATTCCCGAGTCCCTGGGCTGGAGCCAGTGCGAGAAACAGGCCCGCAAGGTGGCCGAAGAACTGAAGGCCGAGTGGGCGTCGGTCGCCCGGTCTTGACACGCGACGTGAACTACTTCCTTTTCCACTTTCCATCCAGCCATTCACCAGCCTGGGCGCCATGCGGATAAGAGACCTGGGCGAATTCGGCCTGATCGAGCGGCTGAACGGAATGGTAACCCGGGGCAGGCGGGGACCGGACAACGGGGCAGCCCACGGTTTCCGGCTGCTGGTGGACACGGGCGACGACACCGCCGCCTGGGCCGCAGCCCCGGCCACCGAACTGTTCACCACCGATACCGTGGTCGAAGGCATCCACTTCACCCGTGAAACCACCCCCTGGCAGGACCTGGGCTGGAAGTCCCTGGCGTCCAACATCAGCGACATTGCCGCCATGGGGGGCCTGCCCCTCTACGCCCTGATTACCCTGGGCCTGCCGCCGGAAACCCGTGTGGCGGACGTTGAAGACCTGTACCGGGGGATGCTGGACATAGGCGATGAGTACGGCGTGGCCATTATCGGCGGCGACATGGTGGGTTCGCCGGTGGCCTTTATAACCGTGGCGCTGACCGGAGTTCGCAGCGGTTCCCCCATGCTGCGCTCCACCGCGCGGGCGGGAGACCAGGTGGCGGTAACCGGGTACGTGGGTTCTTCGGGCGGCGGGCTGAAACTGATGCTGGAAGGGCTGGAAGCGCCTGGTCAGGCGGCGGACCGACTCCGGGAAGCCCACCGGCGTCCATGGCCTGCGGTGGCCGAGGGCCGGCTGCTTTCCGAGGCCGGCGTACTGACGGCAATGGACGTGAGCGACGGGCTGGCCGACGACCTGTCGAAGCTGTGCCTGGCCAGCGGCGTTGCCGCCCGCATATTCGCCGACAGGGTTCCCATTCAACCTGCCTTGCGAGAAATTTTTCCCGACGATTACCTGGACCTGGCCCTGAACGGCGGGGAGGACTACCTGCTGCTGTTCACTGCGCCGGAGGATGTTATGCAAGGGGTGATTCCCGCCCTTCCGGATGGCGCGGCGGCGCTGGGCGAAATCTGTGGCGGGGAGCCGGGGCAAATTACCCTGGTGGCAGCCGACGGGACAGAGACGACCATGGGCAGGGCGGGCTGGGACCACTTCAGCCAGGACGAAGCCAGGTGAGCGAAACTCTCCGCATAGAGTCGGCGTCGCCGGAAGAGACCCAGGCCGTGGGAAAGCTGCTGGGGGAGCAGGCCCAGCCAGGCGATGTGTTCCTGCTCTGCGGGCCGCTGGGGGCGGGCAAGACCTGCCTGACCCAGGGCATTGCGTGGGGGCTGGAGGTGAAGGAGTACGCCCGCAGCCCCACCTTTGTGCTGATGACTCGCTACCGGGGGCGGCTGACCCTTTACCACTTCGACCTGTACCGAATTAACGACCCCCTGGAGGCGTGGGACCTGGGACTGGACGAGCAACTGTTCGGCGACGGCGCCTGCGTGGTGGAGTGGGCGGAGCGGGCGGAGGAAGTCTTTCCCGAGGACTGCCTGTGGATTGACCTGGACTACGCGGAAGACGGGGATGGCCGGACAATTACCATTGCCGAGGTTCCCGCCCGTTATCAGGCCATGGTCGAATCTGTCCGGGGATTCAAACATGGCTGAACAGGATGGACAGGATTGGTTCGACTTACCGTACAGTGGGCCCGTCAGTCTCCACTTAACTTTATGAAAGCAAATCAATTATATGCTGCTGGCAATTGATACATCGACACGCAATGCAGGGGTGGCTCTGGCCCGGGAGGGACAGGTGGTAGCCGCCCGCTCGTGGCGGTCGGCGGTTAACCACACCGCGGAACTGATGCCGGCCGTGGCGCATCTGCTGGAAGCGTCGGGGCTGTCGGTACAAGACCTGGACGGCATTGCCGTGGCCTTGGGACCGGGGGGATTCAGCGCCCTGCGGGTGGGTATGAGTGTTGCCAAGGGGCTGGCCCTGGCATCGGGCAAGCCGATGGCGGGAATCGGCACCCTGGACATGGAAGCGCAACCCTGCCTGCAGTCGGGGCTGCCCGTCTGCGCCCTGCTCGACGCGGGCCGCAGCGAAGTGTCATCCGCCTACTTCGGGCCCGATGGTCAACGCCTGCGGGAGGACCGCATCCGCCCGCCAACAGAGTTGCTGGAAGAGGTTGCGGGACCTGCGCTGTTCTGCGGAGAAGGGACTGCGGCCCATGCCGAGGTTATCCGCGAAAGGCTGGGAGACCGGGCGTTGGTAGTCGGCCACTCTCCGGCGGCCCGGCTGTGGGCGCTGGCGACGCTGGGCCACGAGCGGCTGGAAGCGGGCGAACCGGACGACGTGGCCACCCTGCAACCCTACTACCTGCGGATGCCGTCCATCGGCGGGCCGAAGCGTCGGGACCGGGTGCGGCAGGGGGCGTAGGGGGAGAAGGGAGCAACTCTTAAGGGGAAGAGATGTATGGGAACCGTAACGGTAACCATCGAGGTGGACGACCGGCAGGGTCGGAACTTTCAGGAAGCGGAGTTGGCGGTGGACCCGGTGCATAATCGCCTGGCGCCGGTGCACGCGTTACGATATTAAAGGCGTGTTGACACATACAAGAATGACATGAAATTGGGAATTGTCGCCATTTGTGTCTGATGACTTTGAAAAACCAGGAAAGGAATTAAAGCAACTATGGCAGAACGCACACTGGTACTGGTAAAGCCCGACGGGGTCCAGCGGGGCCTGGCGGGGGAAGTGATTTCACGGCTGGAACGGCGCGGCCTCAAGCTCGTGGGCATGAAACTGATGCAGGTGTCGGATGAACTGGCCCGGCAGCACTACGGCGAACACGTGGACCGTCCCTTCTTTGGGGGGCTGGTCAGCTTCATTACCTCGTCGCCCATCGTGGCCATGGTCTGGGAGGCCAACAACGCGGTGGAGATTGTTCGGAATACCATGGGGCAGACCAACCCGGTCAGTTCTCCGGCGGGAACCATTCGGGGGGACCTGGGCATTGATATTGGCCGGAACCTGGTACACGGGTCGGACAGCCCAGAATCGGCGGAGCGGGAAGTGGACCTGTTCTTCCGGCCGGAAGAGATTCTAAGCTACCAGCGAGCCGTGGATTCCTGGGTGAACGAGTAACGGCGCTGCAATGCGGCCGTCCGGTTAACTGTAGGGGCGGGTCTGCAACCCGCCCTTGTCCCTACAGAATCCGCACCACCTGGGGGGCGCGGGCCCAGAGGCGTTCGAGTTCGAAAAATTCCCGCTCCTCTGGTCCGAAGATGTGGACGATGATGTCGCTGAAGTCCAGCAGAATCCAGCCCGAGGCAGGGGTGCCCTCCCGGTGAAACCGGCGCACACCCGCACCCTTCATTGCGTCGGTTATATCGTCTTCCAGGGCCTCCAGTTGGCGAGCTGAATTGCCGGACATTATCACAAAGAAATCGGTGAAGGGGGCCAGCCCCCTCAGGTCCAGCATCACAATGTCCTCGGCCAGCTTTTCCGAGGCCATCTCCACGGCCAACTGGGCTATTTCTGCTGAATTCAGATTGCCACCTCTCGTTTAATGTATTGAGAATTGGAATTTGTAGTATAGCCCAGTCAGGTATGCGGGTCAATGTGAACGGCAAAAAATAACACTTCACAGTTGGGGGAACGGGTTGCCCCCAGGAACGAGGTCCCCGCCTTCCCGGGAACCTCGATGCTTCTAAGGCGAGACTCACGCCTTCCCGGGAATGCCTGTCATCCGTCAGTTCCCGCCCACCATTTCTGAACCTTTACGCAAGAAAGAGCCCCGGAAAACCCTCTGCCCCTGCAGTTGAGAAAGGTCAGTCCGTCCGGCGCCACGCTCCTTGCTTCCTAATCACCACTTTCTCCGCCTTCCAGGGGCACGGCCGCGAACACCACCGCCGCCAGGGCAAACAGGGCGGCGATATACCATACCGCCGCATCGAACCCGACGGACTCGTACAGCGCCCCGGCGATAACCGCTGAAGCGGCGGCCGCCAGGAAGCTGATGAAAGCTACTGCACCCAGGCCGCTGGTGGCCACCTCTCGTCCCAGGGTATCGTAGATAGCCGCGGTGAGAATGGGCTGGTCGGGATACAGGAACAGGCCCAGCAGCGCGATGGTGACGGTCAGCAAAACCCCCGTGTCAAAAGCCATCAGGCCCAGGGCCATGATGCAAGACCAGATCAGGCCGGGGACCAGCACCTGCTTGCGGCCCCAGCGGTCCGACAAGTAGCCGGCTCCCGTCTTCGCCACCAGGCCCACGGCGATCAGCAGCCCAATGTGAAAGCCCCGGTTCCACTCGCTCATACCCAGGTCATTGCTCAGGTAAAGGGGAAGAATTGTTACCAGGGCCACCAGCGCCATGGCCCGAAAGCTCCGGACGGCAGTCAGTCCCCACAGGGGGCGGCTGTTCAACAGGGCGCCGGTGGCCCTCACCCGGCCTGCCAGGTCGGCAGCGGCGGCCGGTTCGGCGGTATGCCCAATGTTGCGAAAGGCCCAGAAGGCCAGCAGTCCCAGGAATACCGGCGCGGCGGCATAGACGTTGATAATCTCCCGCCAGGTGAGAAACAGCAGCAGGGCGCCGGTGACCAGCGGTCCGGCCACGTCGCCGATGCTCCCGCCGACGCCGTGAAGGGACAGGGCCGTGCCCCGCCTGCGGGCATAATGGTAAGAGAGGGAACCCGCGGCTGCCAGGTGCCAGATGGAGTGGGCCGCAGCCAATACGGCAATGCCCGCCAGCAGGAGCAGGTAAACGGGTGAAACCCCCATGACAATGGCGCCCAGCGCCGACGCCAGCAGGCAGGCCGCCAGCAGACGTCCCCAGTATCGTCGCACCATGTCCGTGGCCACGCCGCCGGGTAGGGCGACGATGCCCGCCGCGATTTCCCGAGCCGAAACCAGGCCCCCGACACCCACGGCGGAAAGGCTGAAAGCAGCCTGGATCTCCGGCAGCAGCACCACGAAGCTCTGCAAAATCCAGTGGTAAACCACATGCCCTGCAGACAACCCGGGAAGAATGGTCTTTCCACCCAGGGCCAGGTGGGAACGGTTGGGAGCGAAGGTTGGTCCGGGGGATTGCAAAATCACTTACTCAGGAGCGAGAATTTTGTCACAGGGACATGCTGACATTGTCCTGGCAAGCGTACCTGATCTTGCCATAGTGCAATTGGACGGCCCCCTGCCCGGTTCCATCCTGTGCCTAGAAATGCTAAGTCATCGGTTGGCAACTTCAACAATCCCATCCAATACAGAGATGACCTCAGGAGATATTTCCTCTGTTTCTAAGTGATCTACCAGAAAATGATAATCCGATTTTTGAAGGCGGCCAGCCAATCCAGACCTAGTGTAGAACGTGTTAAACAAGGGGCCCAGAAAATCGTCTGAGACCTTGGTAGCGTCATCCCAAGGGGTTGGCTGATTCAAGACTTGACGAGCATTTTCCACTTCTGAAATGGCTTCTTCCATGCCCTGACGAAACAAAGGGAACTCAGCGTCAACCCAACGCAACAGCACTTCCCTGCTACAGAGATAGTTTTCAATTTCCCGTTTTTGCCAGCTGTGCTCTTTCAGAGCATCCCCAGGTTGTCCAGGCAGGTTAAGGTGGTCGTACAGGGCAAACCCTAGCAAATCCCTACATGCCTCTTTCAGACCATAAAAGTGCTGTCGGGCTTGCATTGGCTGATTACCAACGTAATGCACAAAGGGCCGTTGCAATACGGTGCCTGCCTCGTGGCCAAGGCGACGAGCAAATGCCTGCAAAATCGCCAGATCGGTCGAGCCCTCCAAATATAGAATCCACCCTTGTTGAGCGGCCTGCAAATAGTTTTCAAATCCTATATCAGCCAAAGACTTAAGCACTTGGCTTCTTCTGCCATCCATTCGGTGAGGTTCGCCAACGAAAGCAGTAACCAAGTGCCGGTCACCAGCTTCATTCAAAATAACCTCAGAATGAGTTGCAATTAGCAACTGGCTGCGTTGTTCCGCAGCCGTATCGGTAATGGCCTGGTATATTTGCCTTTGCCGAAGTATTTCCAAATGGGCATCCGGTTCGTCTAGCATAATTACCGATTCCGGATGCAAGAGCATATAAGCCGTCAATAGCAAGGTTTGCTGAAAGCCTCGTCCGGAAGCGGACAAGTCTAACTCAAGGCCTGACATTCTTCCATCCCGGTAACGTAAGGTTATTTCCCCTCGTTCGGGATTGTATTGCGGGTCTAGTATTGTAGTTCCAAACAAATCTAGCATCCTTGGTACTAAAACATCGCTCCAACTTGCTGGACGCTGAATAAATACTTGGAAGCACAAGTTACGCAGCACCTCAGCAGTTCTGCCTTGACCTAGCAATACGTTCACCGTACCTGGCTGAAGCATAGCTTCTGTGGACGACAGCCCTGACATAGGCGGCAAAAACGCTACTCTTTCGGCGAGGGCCTCGGGGGGAACCTCCATCCGGGCTTGTTCCTCTGAATCAATCCTCAATGGCCTGCAATAAAAGGACTCGGAATTTGCATAGTCAAACTCAAACCCGCATTCCCATTCGTGTCCTCCTGCAGACCGGCCACGAACTCGGATCTCAATTCTTACGTTGCTCGTGCCGCCTAGCTTGCGGTTAGCCTCCCGTGTTCTCAGCCCCCTCCACAACTGATTGGCGTGATTCACCGGAACGGAAAATAGATCCAGTCGATTAATGGAAACTCCGGGACGTGACATATCAGATGTAGGAACCATTCCCCATCGCTCATGCCATCGACGTAGCCCTAATTCCCACAGCGACAGGGCCTGCAAGGCGCTCGTCTTGCCGGAATCGTTGGGACCTACAAACACGACCACGTCGTCCAAATCAGCTGTTATTTCTTCAAACTGCTTGAAGTTCCGAATCGTCAACCCTGTAAGCATTCGACTGCCTCATCTGGTAGCGGCTCCTAAAATTGTACACCGAGGCTACTTTGTAACCCAACTCTACAATGACTGTTTCAGACATATTGCTGAATACGAGATAGGACCGGTAGCCGGAGCCCCGGTCATCCCGCAACATTGACGCCACCCCCTGCCCCTACCATAATGGCAACCACACAATCTCCCCTGGAGGCAATCTTCCATGGCTGCTACATTTTCTTCCGCCAGGCGAAGGCAGTTGGGCCGGCCCGTGTCCATCGTGGGCGCCGGTCTCTCCCGCTTTGGCGCCTTTCGCGACATGACCACCCGCGACCTGTTCGTCGAGGCTTTCCAGGACCTGATGGACCACATGGACCAGGGCATCGACGTCGAGGATATCGAATGCGGCTACATCGGCAACTACTCCTCGGACCTGTTCGAGGGCCAGGGGCATACCGCGCCCATCCTGGCCGACTGGCTGGGCATGACGCCCACGCCCATTACCCGCATTGAAAACGCCTGCGCCAGCAGCGGGAGCGCCCTGCGGGAAGGCATCATGGCCATCGCCTCCGGCATGTACGACGTGGTTCTGGTGGGCGGCGTTGAGAAGATGACCGACCTGCCCACAGAGGGAGTTACCGACGTTCTGGCCTCGGCCGCCGACGGGCTGTACGAGGTGCCGGCGGGCCTCACCTTCCCCGGCATCTACGGCGCCCTGGCCAAGGCCCACATGGACCGGTACGAGACCAGCCTGGCCCACCTGGCCAGGGTGGGCATCAAGAACCACACCAACGGCGCCCTGAACCCCAAGGCTCAGTTCAACACCACCCTTAGGGACATGATGGAGCGTCGCAAGGCCCGGGCCGAGCAGCAGGGCCAGCCCGTCCCCGACTGGCAGGACGAGATGGACTTCCTCAACGACCCTCGGGCCAACCCCTGGATCGCCTGGCCCCTGCGCCTCTACGACTGCGCCCCCATCACCGACGGCGCTTCCTGCGTGCTGCTCGTCTCCTCGGAGATTGCCACCAACTTCACCGACAAGCCGGTCCACGTCGTTGGCACCGGCCAGGCCTCGGGTCGCCCCCTGCACGACGCCGAGGAACTGACGTCCCTCTCCGCTGCTCGGGAGGCGGCCGCCCAGGCCTACGCCATGGCCGGGGTAACGCCGCAGGACATACAGGTGGCGGAAGTACACGACTGCTTCACCATCGCAGAAATCATCGCCACCGAAGACCTGGGCTTCTTTGAACCGGGCGAAGGCCCCCGGGCCGTGGACGAGGGCCGTACCGCCCGGACGGGAGACCGGCCCATCAACACCTCCGGCGGCCTCAAGGCCAAGGGGCACCCCGTCGGCGCTTCCGGCGTGGCCCAGGTCATCGAGACCTTCCACCAGTTGCGCGGCGAGGCCGGACCCCGCCAGGTCCCCAACCCCAACCTGGAACTGGGCCTGACCCACAACGTGGGCGGTACCGGCGGCACCTGTGTCGTCAACATCCTCCGCAGGGGGTAGGCGGCATGACCACTGAGACACCAGCATTCAATGCCGCCTCGTTCTTCGCCTACCTCAAGGAAGGCAAACTGATGGGGACACGGTGCCGGGCATGCGGCAAACTGTCGGCGGAGGCGCGCCCCATGTGCCAGGAATGCCACAGCCAAGACGTAGAGTGGTTTGCCTTCAGCGGCCGGGGCCAACTGAGCGCCTTCACCTGCATTTCCGTGGTGCCCAACGCCATGGGGGAAAAGGGTTTCGGGCGCAATAACCCCTACTGCTCGGGCATCGTTACCCTGGAAGAGGGACCCCGAATCAGCGCCCTCATCCTGGGCGTAGATGCCGCCAACCCGCAAAGCATAGCGACAGGCCTGGCCCTGACCCTGCAGGTGGAAGACCAGGACAAGGAGCGGCCAACCCTGGCCTTTGTGCCTGCCTAGAGTTTACATGGATGGACAGGATATGCAGGATGGCAGCTTCAAGCCTGCCCACATGAAATGTCACATCCTGTTCATCCATGTTTGTATTGAAAATGGATGAGAAGAAGGTCAGGAAGAAACGCAACCGGGCCACCGCCCTGGTGTTCAAGGAAGGGCGGCTGCTGCTGGTGCGGGAGCGGGGCGCGAAGCACTGGAGCCTTCCCGGCGGTGGGATGAAAAAGGGGGAAGACCCGGTTTCCGCCGCCACCCGCGAACTGTCCGAGGAAACAAAGCTGGTCGCCACGTCCGCCGAGTACCTTTTCCTTTACGAAAGTCCCAGCCAGCACCACCACGTCTGCTGCCTGGAAGCCGAGGGAAAAGTGGAACTGCTGAAGGAGGAGATTGGCGACCACCGCTGGTGGGACGGGGAAACCCACCTGGCAATCATACCTTCGGCGGTGGAGATTATTGACAGGGCGCGGAAAGAGGGCAGTTTGAGTCCCGAAAAGGCAAGGGAATTCGTGCCTGTACGCTAAGTCCGCTCACCGAGGCAAGGAAAGAGCCGGTGGGTACAACAACCCACCGGCTCTTTCGATTACGCCTTTTTGGAAAGGGAACTACACCTTAATCCAGCCCCCGCGTTCCCACCCAGCCTACCTGGGAGACGTCGATCATCTCGCCGTTGGGGCCTTCGTACTTGGTCTCCACGTTCTGGTGGCGGGGACCGGTGTTTCCGGCGTGGAGGGCTTCGTTAACCGACTTCATTTCCTCGGAACCGGCGTCCAGCAGGCGGGCCTCGATCTCCTCCAGGCTTTCAACCTCGAACCCGATGTGGTGGATGCCTTCCCAGTCCTTGCCGCGCTCACCCGCTACGGCGTCATTCTGGAAGTCCAGGATGGCCATGTTGACGTTACCGTCGCTGAGCATGAACCCGAGGGCGTTGCCGCTGTCCAGCTTGGCAACCTGCCGCAAGCCGAACACCTCGGAGTAGAACTTGGCCGTCTTTTCGGCATCATTGGTGGCGATGGCAATATGTTTGATCTGGGGCATGACTTTACCTCCCTTTTTTTGTTGGTTGGTACCAGCAAGATACCACTTTTGCCCGTCTGACGCTACCCCGGATAACTGCCCCCGGTGTTTTGCAAAGAAGACCGGAGACCCGGAGAGTCTTGAAAGCCTCCGGTTGCCTCCCTTTCTCCGTTCCCCTTTGTAAGACTGTTCGGAAAAGGAAACGCTCTATACCATAGGCCGGGTGTCCCGTGTTAGAATGGCTTCAATCTTGGAACGGGTTGTTGCTGGAAGCCGGCGGAAGGCGGAAGCAACGCCGGGGAGGTTCAGGCATGGCAGTTAATGGTAACGGCAAGCCCCAACGGATGAAGTTTGGCGTATTCATGGCTCCCTTCCACCGGGTGGGCGAAAACCCCACCCTGGCCCTGGAACGGGACCTGGAACTGCTCCAGTGGCTGGACCTGCTGGGCTTCGACGAAGCCTACATCGGCGAGCACCACTCGGCCGGCTGGGAAACCATCGCCTCGCCAGAGGTGTTCATCGCCACCGCCGCCGAGCGGACCCGCAACATCCGGCTGGGCACCGGCGTCATCAGCCTGCCTTACCACCACCCCCTTATGGTGGCCAACCGCATGGTGCTGCTGGACCACCTGACCCGCGGCCGCGTAATCCTGGGCGTCGGGCCGGGCGCCCTGGCCTCCGATGCCCTGATGCTGGGCATCGACCCCGCCCGCCAGCGGGAAATGATGGACGAGTCCCTGGGCATCATCCTGCGCCTCTTTACGGAAACGGACCCCATCACCTACAAGAGCGACTGGTTCGAACTGAACGAAGCCGTCTTGCAATTGCGTCCTTACCAGCAACCCCACCTGCCGGTGGCCGTGGCATCGGTGCAGTCCCCGGCGGGGGTTACCGTGGCCGGCAAGCACGGGGCCGCAGTGCTGTCCATGAGCATTCCCCGGGACACGGTGCGCTCCACCAGCCTGAGGGAACTGTGGTCCATCGCCGAGGACTCGGCGGCGGAGCACGGCAAGGAAGTCCATCGGGAAGACTGGGGCCTGGTGGTCGGCCTGCACCTGGCCGAGAGCAAGAAGGAAGCCATCGAAGACATACGGGTCGGCAGCGGCCGCCTGGTAACCGAGTACTTCGGCCGTACGCTGGGCAATGAAGTCCCCAACGTCCCCCAGGACCAGATAGTGGACTTCATGATTGAGCATAACCAGTGGATTGTGGGCACGCCCGACGACTGCATCGCAGGCATCGAGCGCCTGCAGGAAATCAGCGGCGGATTCGGCAGCTTCATGATCCGCGTGGAAGACTGGGCGCCCCGAGAGAAGATACTGCACAGTTACGAACTGCTGGCCCGCTACGTGATGCCCCACTTCCAGGGCAGCCTGGTGGGAATCCAGAATTCCAACCGGTGGGCGCAGGACCGTCGGGAAGCGCTGCAGGCCAACCGGATTACCGGCCTGCGGCAGGCCACCGACTCCTATTACGCCAACCGGGAATAGACGCCAGCCTGGTTAAAGGGACCCCTGCGAAAGTCCCTCCTCCTTTGACTGGGGAAGGTCAGGGTGGGGGTGGAAACGGTCAACCGGAGGCCTCCTGAAGCCGGGCTTTAGAGGGAAACCGCCATGAGAAAGACCAAAATCATAGCCACCATCGGCCCGGTTTCCCGGGACCCGGAAACGCTGGAGCAATTGATCCTGGCCGGTATGGACTGCGCCAGGCTCAATTTTTCCCACGGCACCTTTGCCGAGCACGAAGAAGTCATCAACAACGTCCGGCGCCTGTCGGAGAAACACGGCCGACCCGTCAGCGTCCTTCAAGACCTGGGCGGTGTCAAGTTGCGCCTGGGTCACATGGACGACGTACTTAACCTCAATCACGGCGAGGAGTACCGGCTTACGGCCGACCAGGCCGCCAGCGATCCCGGCATTATCCCCTTCCCCGAGCCGGGCGTAATCCGAAACCTCCGCGAGGGAAACCTGGTGTTCATCTCCGACGGCATCGTTTGCCTGGAGGTGCTGGAGACCGACGGTACCCAGGTGAGAACGCGGGTTCGGAACGGGGGAACGATTTCCTCCTACAAGGGGGTAAACCTGCCCGGCGTTTCCATCGACATGCCGGTGCTGACCGATGACGACAAGGCCGCCCTGCGTTTTGGTGTGGAGCATAATGTTGACTGGGTGGCCGTTTCCTTTGTTCGCACGGGGAGGGACGTGCAGGAGGCCCGGGAATTTTTGCAAGCCATCGGCAGCCAGGCCCCGATAATGGCCAAGCTGGAGCGGGGCGAGGGTATCGACAACCTCGACGAAATTCTGCGGGAAGTGGACGGGGTAATGGTAGCCCGGGGCGACCTGGGAGTTGAGATACCCATGGAGCGGGTGCCCCTGGTCCAGAAAGAGATTGTAACCAAGGCCAACGAGGCGGCCAAGTCTTCCTGCATTGCCACCCAGATGCTGCGCTCCATGGTGGTGTCGCCCACGCCCACCCGGGCCGAGGTCTCCGACATCAGCAACGCGGTGCTGGACGGCTGCGACTCCATCCTGCTTTCCGACGAAATCGCGGTGGGCGGCTATCCCGTTGAGGCGGTAAGGGTGGCGGACATTACCATCCGCGAGGCGGAGAAAATCTATCCCTACTACAAGGACTTCCGCTCCCGGGACCGCACCCAGGCCATTGCCGCCGGGGCCAGCCGGCTGGCGCGGGAGTTGAACTCCAAGCCCATCGTAATCACCAGTACCGGGAGGGCCGCCAACGAAGTGTCTCGCTACCGGCCCGAAGGCGACATTATAGTCTTCGCCCACGACGAGGCCACCCTGCGACGGCTGAGCCTCGGCTGGGGCCTCCAGCCCAGCGGCGTGATTCCGCCGGAACAGGATATTTCCAAGCTGGTGGCCATGCTGATGCGCGGCGCGCTGGACACGGGCCTGGTATCGGAGTTGGACGTGGTAACCATCGTCCACGGCAGCCTGACGGGCGTCTCCGGTACCACTAACACCATCCAGGTGCTGGACGTGGGTGAGTATATGTCCCGGTACGCGGAACTCGTGGAAGCGGCAGCTTCGACGGGGGTGTAGGCATCACTTCGCAAGTGTGCTTTACATCTCGGGTTACAGATCACCTGGGATATTCGGCATGTGCGGTACGAATTAAATCCTCTATAATCTGAAGACGTTCACCGTCTTCTAGGTCGGGTTGCTTTACGCCTATTCGATAATATCCCCACTGTATATCGTATGGTAGTATGTTAAGGTTGGTCTCGCTTAACCTCGACGTTAATTCATCGTTGTGTTTAATGCGGAATTGAACAATTAGATGCGCCTTACGCGGAACGAAGGAAACGAAGTTCTTTGCAGAACTTCCCGGCATGGCGAGACCGACATAGTATTTGTTGTACTTGGGCTCAATTCCAGGCACAACTTTTCTAATCATGTCCAGCAAGCCATCAACGAGTGATAACGTTGCTTCTGACGACTTACCTACCCAGAATGCCCTATCGGAACCACCGCCCTCACCTTGATCCTCTTCAATAGTGCCAAGCGTCGTTGCATTCAAGACTCTGGTTGCCACCAGGGTAAATGCACCGTTCACCTCAACCCCTCTTAATTGAATCGCGATCAAAGGAATAAATCCATTGAAAAGAGAAATTACATTAAGGAATCGACTTGTTATGTCCTCTGCAACTATAACCGCAGTGTGCTCGTATTGAGGATAACGGCGTCGTTCTACATCCCAGTATTCGATAGTCCTTACAAGGTGCGTTTCATCAGTAGGACCGAGCTGAATCTCCACCTCATATCGTGCCAGATTATCGGGGTTTCGCAATAGCAGGTCGAGCCTGCCACCACTGGGTTGCCTCCGCTCGGATTCAATGACTTGCAGATCCCCCAGTCCAAGTAGCGAGGGATCGTCTAGTAGTCTTAGGTGCAACCAGCGCTCATCGAGGTTGGGGTGGTCCTTCAAAGAGATGAACTTTGGTGGAACTAAAACCGGTGTTGACATACACCACCTACAAGCTAAAGCAGGGAATAGTCTCCAACCCCAAACAAATAAATTCTGTGAGCTATCTAGCCGGCATTGACCTCGGCAAGCTAGAACTTCCCACCAGGTACTGGTCGACGCCCCGGGCCACTTCCCGGCCTTCCGCTATGGCCCATACCACCAGCGACTGACCTCGGGCCATGTCGCCGC
>CAZPMU010000031.1:0-25025 GCA_964587795.1 uncultured Dehalococcoidia bacterium
GCCGCGGACTAACCGGAAAGGCGACCCGCAATTGCATCGCTCCCAAAACAAAAAGGGGCGGGCCTTCAGCCCGCCCCTTTTTGCTGTTCCATTACCGGTGACCAGTCAGTCCACCACGGCGCCGATCAGGTCATTGATGTCGGATATGCCACGCTCTCCCAGCCATACCTGCATTCCTTCCAAAATCTTGAAAGGCGCCCACAGGTCAGCCAGGTTGGCGCTGCCCACTTGCACCGCCGTCGCTCCCGCCAGCATGAACTCCAGCGCGTCTTCAGCGGTGAATATGCCGCCAACACCAATAATGGGCACGTCCACGGCCTGTGCCGCCCGGTAAACCAGGGCCACCGCCACCGGGTGCAGCCCCGGGCCTGAAAGTCCGCCCGTTACATTGCCCAGCGCCGGCCTGCGCGACTCCACGTCGATGGTCATGGCGGGAATGGTGTTACAGATGGTCAGGGCATCGGCTCCGGCATCCACCGCCGCCCTGGCGATGGGAACAATGTCCGGCACGTTGGGAGCCAGCTTTGCCAGCACCGGAACCTCAGCGTGCCGCTTCACGGCTTCCACGGCGCTGAAAGTACCCTTGGCGCTGTAGCTGAACAGGTCACCCTGTTCCACGTTGGGGCAACTGAGGTTCAGCTCTATGGCTTCAAATCCCCCAACACCGGCCGCCATCTCCGCCATCTCCCCGAACTGGGTCACGCTGTCGCCGGACATACTCAACAGCACGGTTGCGTCCCACCCCGCCCACTCCTGAGCCAGTTCACCCAGCCCCGCTTCGATGCCGGGATTGGTCAGGCCTATGGCGTTGAGCAGCACGGGCTCCCCGTTCTCCCGGGCAACCCGGTAGGACTCAGGATACCAGCGGGGTTCGGGGTTGCCCTGGCGGGGCATGCGGGTAAGTGTCTTGGGGATGACCGCCCCCAGGCGGGAGAGGTCCATTTCCGGGGTCAGCCCGCGGCCATAACCGTCGTAACCAAAGGTGCCGGAAGCGATTATCACCGGATTTCCCAGGGCCAGGCCCCGGGGATGCGAAGGCGCCAGTTCAACGGCAAGGCCGGGTTGACCTCCCTTGCCCGCTGAACCGGCGCCCTCAGCCGGTCTAGATCTCCGCATCGCCATCCAGGCTGAAGTCCGGCATTTCCTGCTCTCCGTCCATATCGCCGACCAGGCCCACACCGCCGGTGGTTGAACCGCCGGTGTCATCTTCGTCGCCGATCAGGTTGGACTCGCTTTCCACGAAAAAGCCCGAAGTTGCCAGGTCCTCTGATCCGCCCCCGAAGGTCATGGTGGAAGTCGCGGCGTCTCCCGGTTCCAGCCAGCCGGCGGCCACCAGTTCCTCCACCGCGCCGATTTCGTCGAAACCGGGCAGGGCCGGGGTCTCCGGCTCCTCCACCAGGGTGGTTGAATCCAGCCTGGCGGGTATCAGCCGGCCGATTATGACGTTCTCCTTGAGACCCTGGAGGTAGTCGTGCTGCCCGCCCAGGGCCGCCTGGGTGAGGACCCGGGTGGTTTCCTGGAAGGCGGCTGCGGCCAGGAAGCTGTCGGTGCGCAGGGACGCTCGGGTCACGCCCAGCAGCACGGGTTCCGCCGTGGCCGGCTCCCCTCCCTGCGCCAGCACCCGGGCGCAATTTTCCTGGAACTGGACCTTGTCCACCACCTGGTCGGGTATGAAGTCGGAGTCTCCGATGGACTTCACCTGCACCCGCCGCAGCATCTGCCGAAGGATGATCTCGATGTGCTTGTCATGAATGTCCACGCCCTGGGACCGGTAAACCTTCTGCACCTCGTCAATCAGGTGCGACTGCAGGGCATCTATCCCCAGAATCTCGAGAATGCCGTTCCGGCCCTGCAAGTGCTGGGGGTTATGGGGCGGCAGGGGCCCGGAGGTCAGCGGTTGGCCCGCATCGACATATTGCCCGTCGTTAACCAGCAACTCCGAAGTTGGCGGAATGGGGTATTCCCGTTCCTCCATATCCTCCCAGACGATCGAAATGACGCTGTCGCCGATTTCGACCCGGCCATTAACCCCGGCCACCACTTCCTGGTTCGGCTGAAGTTCATTGCCCTGGTCGCTGTCAGCTTCATAGCCCAGGGACGGCAACGTAGCCGCCAACAGCATTCCCGCCTCTACCTCGTCCCCTTCTTCCACCAGCAACTGCACTCCCTCCGGCAGCGCATACACCTCGCTGTATTCCTGGCGGTCCACAATGCGTATCGGTTCTTCAACCAGCCGGCGTCCATCGCCGTCCAGCGGCAGCCGGATTTCGCCGTCAATCTCAGCCAGGAAGGCAACACCCTTGGGGACCCTGGCCTCAAAAATCTCCTCCACCCTGGGAAGACCGCTGGTAATATCGGAACCGGCTACGCCTCCCGTGTGGAAGGTACGCATGGTCAGCTGTGTGCCGGGCTCACCGATGCTCTGGGCGGCAATGATACCCACGGCCTGTCCCAGTTCCACCACCTTGCCCGTGGCCGGCAGCCGGCCGTAGCACATCTGGCAGACACCCCGGCGAGTCTCACAGATCAGGGGGGATCGGACCGGCACCTGGCTAATTCCAGAGGCGGTTATCCGCCCGGCCATTGCCTCGTCGATCATATCGTTCCTGTCCGCCAGGAACTCGCCCGTGGCACCGTCGATTATGGGCGCCGCAGCAATGCGGCCGGCGATGCGTTCGGGCAGGGTGGCCTCGGCCGTACCGTCGGGCCTCGACTCTATGTAGTAAGCATCGAAGGTGCCGCAGTCCTCCTCCAGGACGATGACCTCCTGCGCAATGTCCACCAGGCGGCGGGTCAGGTAGCCGCTGTCGGCGGTACGGAGAGCCGTATCGGCAAGGCCCTTTCGTGCGCCGTGGGTGGAGATGAAGTACTCCAGGGCGGTAAGACCCTCGCGGAAGCTGGACTTCACCGGCAGTTCGATAATCTCCCGGGAGAAGTCTCGGGTCGGCTTGGTCATCAGGCCGCGCATTCCCGCCATCTGCTTGATCTGCATGATGTTACCCTTGGTACCCGACTGGGCCATCACGCCGATACCGCCGAAGTTCCGCAATTCATCCCGGACCAGGGCCTCGATTTCGTCGGAAGCGTTGGTCCACGCCTCTACCACATCGTTGTACCGCTCGTCGTCATCCATCAGGCCCATGTCGTAATCATCCCGGTAGCCTGATACCAGTTCTTCGGCTTTCTGCAACTTCTCCCCCTTTCGGGAAGGCACCTGCAGATCGCTGATCGATACGGTCAGTCCCGAGCGAGTGGCGTACTCGAACCCCATTCCCTTCACCCGGTCCAGTACGTCCGCCATCCGTTCGTTGCTCAGCTTGTAATAGAGCTCGGAGGTAAGCCCCTTCAAGGCACGGCTGTCAAAGAGCTTGTTCTGGAACTCTATCTCCTCGGGCAGGTTGTCATTGAAGATCAACCGACCCAGGGTGGTGTCAACCCAGTCATCCCCGTTGTCCAGGCGCTCTACGTTCTTGACGAAGATGCGCTCCCGCAGGCTGATGTGCCCAGCGGCTTCCGCGATCCTGGCCTCGTCGATATTGTAGAATCGGGCCGGTTCGTCCTTCTGGGTTTCCACCATTTCCGTCAGGTAGTAGCAGCCCAGCACCATATCCAGGGTGGGCGCCACCAGCGGCTCGCCGGACGCCGGCGACAGCATGTTGTGGGTGCTGAGCATGGCCACCTGTGCCTCGTGGACGGCCATTCGGGACAGGGGCACGTGGACCGCCATCTGGTCGCCGTCGAAGTCGGCGTTAAAGGCGGAACAGACCAGCGGGTGAAGCTGGATCGCGTTGCCCTCAATCAACGTGGGCATGAAAGCCTGGATGCCCAGCCGGTGCAGCGTGGGCGCCCGGTTCAGCATCACGGGCCGGTCCTTGATCACCTCTTCCAGAATGTCCCAGACCTCGGGGCGGGCCCGTTCCACCATGCGCTTGGCGCTCTTGATGTTGGGGGACACGCCCAGCAGCACCAGGCGGTGCATGACGAAGGGCTTGAACAACTCCAGGGCCATGCGCTTGGGCAGGCCGCACTGGTTCATCTTCAACTCAGGGCCCACCACGATCACCGAGCGGCCGCTGTAGTCCACCCGCTTGCCCAGCAGGTTCTGGCGGAAGCGGCCCTGCTTGCCCCGAAGCAGGTCGGACAGCGACTTGAGCTTGTGGTTGTGGCTGCCCTGGATGGGCCGGCCCCGCCGGCCGTTGTCAATCAGCGCGTCCACCGACTCCTGGAGCATCCGCTTCTCGTTGCGAATGATAATCTCGGGAGCGCCCAGGTCCATCAGCCGCTTCAACCGGTTGTTGCGGTTAATCACCCGGCGGTATAGGTCGTTCAGGTCGCTGGTGGCGAACCGGCCGCCGTCCAGCTGCACCATGGGTCGCAGTTCTGGCGGCAGTACGGGCAGCATGGTCAGGATGATATCCTCAACCCGGTTGCCGCTGTTTCGGAACGCTTCCACCACCTGCAGCCGCTTGATGGCCTTCTTACGCCGCTGGCCCGATGTGGACCGCATTTCCCGTACCAGGTCCTCGCGAATGGCTTCCAGGTCGTGGTTCCGCAGAATCTCCAGGATAGACTCGGCGCCCATTCCGGCTTCAAACAATTCGGTGTACTTGTCCTTCAGTTCCCGGTACTTGGACTCCGTCAGAATTTTCAGAGGCTTCAGGTCTTCCAGTTCGCTGATGATTTCCTGGAGCTTGAATTCCAGCTCCCCTTCTTCCCGGGCAATCTGGTCCTCCAGGGCTTCCTTCTCCGCCTGTACGGCGACAGACTCGGCCACGGACTCGGGTTCATCGGAAGCTTCCAGGGAGTCAAGCTTTTCCTGTAGTTCGGTCAGCCTCGGTTCGTTGGCGGTCTGGATCTTTTCCTTTTCCAGTTCCACCCGAAGCCGTTCCTCTTCAATAATCTCCCCGCGCCTGTCGCCATCAACGGAAATAACAATGTGCTGGGCGAAGTAAAGAACGCGCTCCAGGTTGCGAGGCGTCAGATCCAGCAGCAGGCCCAGGCGGCTCGGCGTGGTTTTGCTGAACCAGATGTGGGCCACCGGCGCCGCCAGGCGGATGTGACCCATTCGTTCCCGCCGGACCTTGGAACGGGTTACCTCTACGCCGCAACGGTCGCAGACCACACCCCGGTACCGGATGCGCTTGTACTTGCCGCAGAAGCACTCCCAGTCCTTGGTAGGGCCGAAGAGCCGTTCGCAGAACAGCCCGTCCTTCTCGGGCCGCAGGGTACGGTAGTTGATGGTCTCCGGCTTGGTAACCTCGCCGTGGGACCAGTTCAGAATCTGCTCGGGAGAGGCGACGGAAATACGAATCGCGTTGAACTGCGTAGCCGGAGCCTCGGTTCTATCTTGCATTCTAACCATTAAATCGCCTCCAGTGATTCATACAACTCGGTTTCGTCCCCAATACCCTCCATCAGGGAAGACCGGTCCTCCTCGTTGAGCAGCTCAACCGAAAGGCCGAGGCTCTGGAGTTCCTTGAGCAGTACGTTAAAGGACTCTGGGACGCCGGGCTGTCCGATAGGTTCACCCTTGACGATGGCTTCATAGGTCTTCACCCTGCCCGCCACGTCGTCAGACTTGACCGTCAAAACCTCCTGCAGGTTGTATGCAGCGCTGTAGGCCTCCAGGGCCCACACTTCCATTTCGCCGAAGCGCTGCCCCCCGAACTGGGCCTTGCCGCCCAGCGGCTGCTGGGTAATCATCGAGTAGGGCCCCGTGGAACGGGCGTGAATCTTGTCCTCCACCAGGTGAATCAGCTTCAGCATGTAAATGCTCCCCACCGTCACCAACTGGTCGAAGGGGTCGCCGGTGCGCCCGTCATAAAGCTGGAACTTGCCGAATATGGGAGGAGCGATGCCGCGCTCCCGGTGGACCCTCAGGGCCTCCTCGTGCATCTGTTCCGACGACATCCCGCTGGAATCCACGTCAGCCTTGTCCTTGAGCCAGATGTTCAGGCAGGCATCCCGCGCTTCGCCCCTTATGTTCTCGTCGAAGAGCCGGTCGCCGTCGAAACCCCGTTCGCCCAGCCACTCGTTGATGCGGGCGAAGTCTATGCTGGGGGACCATTCCGTCGGGCCGCCGTCCACCGCTCCGGACTGCTCCGCGAACCACAGGCGGGACAGGGAGTCTTCGATGGAATCGTCGGACGCTCCATCAAACACCGGAGTCTGCGCCCGGAAGTTCAGGCCGCGGGCGGCCCACCCCAGGTGAGTTTCCAGTACCTGCCCCAGGTTCATGCGCGAAGGCACGCCAATGGGATTAAGAATCATGTCCACCGGGGTGCCGTCTTCCAGGAAGGGCATATCCTCCATCGGCAGGATGCGGGAAACGACGCCCTTGTTGCCGTGGCGACCTGCCATCTTGTCGCCCACCGAAATCTTCCTGGTCTGGGCAATCCAAACGCGGACGGCCTCGTTCACGCCCGGGGGCAGGTCGTCCCGGTTGGCCCGGTTGAGAATCTTTACGTCAATAACCTTGCCGCGCTCGCCGTGCGGGACTCGCAGAGACGTGTCCTTCACGTCGCGCGACTTCTCACCGAAAATCGCCCGCAGGAGCTTCTCTTCAGCCGTCAACTCGGTCTCCCCCTTGGGAGTTACCTTGCCTACCAGGATGTCCCCCGGACCGACGTCGGCCCCCACGCGGATGATTCCCCGCTCGTCCAGGTCCCGCAGGCTGGTCTCGCCCACGTTGGGTATGTCCCGGGTAATTTCCTCCGGGCCCAGCTTGGTCTCCCGGGCCTCCATTTCGTGCTTCTCTATGTGGATTGAAGTGAACTGGTCATCCTTGACCAAGCGTTCACTTATTATGATCGCGTCTTCGTAGTTGTACCCTTCCCACGACATAAAGGCCACCAGCACGTTCTGGCCCAGGGCCAGCTTCCCCGAATCCGTGGATGAACTGTCGGCCAGGGTACCTCCCGCCAGCACCCGGTCGCCCTTCTGGACGATGGACCGCTGGTCGAAACAGGTGCCCTGGTTGGTGCGGGAGAACTTGACCAGGTCATGGTGGTGGGGCACGCCGTCGGCGTCGGTAACCACAATGTCCCGTCCCGCAACGGAGGACACCACACCGGTAGCCCTGGAAAGGACGACCTGGCCGCTGTCCCTGGCCACCCTTTCTTCTATGCCGGTGCCAACAACCGGCACCTGCGGCCGCAGCAAAGGCACCGCCTGGCGCTGCATGTTGGAACCCATCAACGCGCGGTTGGCGTCGTCGTGCTCCAGGAATGGAATCAGGGCGGCCGAGATGCTCATTATCTGCATGGGCGAAACGTCCATCAGATCAATATTCTCCGGGGAATCCTGTGCGTAATTCTCGCCCAGCCGGATTTCCACCCGATCATGGACGAACTGGCCCAGCGAATCCAGTTCGGAGTTAGCCTGGGCGATGCGGAAGTTCTCTTCACGATCGGCCGACATATACTCCACGAACTCGGGGCCTCCAGCCACGTAGGGGCGGACTCGGATCATCGTCCCCGCCGGCAGGCCTCGAAGGGCATCCACGTCGGCAGAGGTCAGTTTCATGCCGCTCGACACCAGCGTCTCCCCATCCAGTCCCGGCACGTCCTCCGTAACCTCCCTGCCCTCCAGGTCGGGAGCAGTGTTGGAGATAGACTTCAGGACCCGGCGGTAGGGCGACTCAATGAAGCCATAGGGGTTTGTCTGGGCATAGGACGACAGCGAACTCAGCAGGCCGATATTCGGCCCTTCCGGCGTTTCTATGGGACAGATGCGCCCGTAGTGGGAAAAATGCACGTCCCGCACGTCGAAGCCAGCCCGTTCCCTGGACAGCCCGCCGGGGCCCAGGGCGGAAAGCCGGCGCTTGTGCGTCAACTCCGCCAGGGGGTTGGTCTGGTCCATAAACTGGGACAACTGGGACCCGCCGAAAAACTCCCTCACGGCTGCAACCACGGGTCGCACATTCACCAAGCCCCGGGGAGCCACTTCCTCGGCGTCCACCAGGGTCATCTTTTCCTTTACCATGCGCTCCATGCGCGACAGACCAATGCGGACCTGGTTCTGCACCAGTTCCCCCACGGCCCTGACCCGCCGGTTGCCCAGGTGGTCAATGTCGTCGGCCCGTTCCTCGCCTCGGTTCACCAGGATGAGGGTCCGCACCACCTGCAGCATATCCTCCAGCGACAGAATCCGCTGGTTGGTCCGCTCCTCAATCCGGAGACGGCGGTTGAACTTGTACCGGCCAACCCGTCCCAGGTCGTAGCGCCGGGCGTCAAAGAAGGAAGCCTTGATCAGGTTGCTCGCGTTCTCCACGCTGGGAGGTTCCCCGGGCCGGAGCCTGCGGTACAGTTCCACCTGGGCCGATGCAATCTGCCGGGCGGTATCAATGTCGAAATCCTGCTCGGGCCGCAGCCACTCCCACATGGTGCGCAGGTCGTCCTCGCGGAAATGTGGGTCCCGCTCAGCGGACGGTGTGTCCCGGTCCAGGGTGGTCTGAATATACTGGTGCCGCTCGTCCGTATCCACGTCGGCGAAATAGGCCAGCATTTCTTCCCTGGTTACTCCCAGGGCGCGGAAGAAGGTGGTAACGGCCACGCGGCGCTTCCGGTCAACCTTCACCGAGAGGATGTCTTTGATGCTGGTCTCAAATTCCAGCCATGCCCCGCGTGAGGGTATAACCTGCGCCGTGCACAGGTTGCGCTCCACCGAAGGCGACTTGTCGTGCTTGAAATATACGCCCGGGGACCGAACCAACTGGCTGACCACAACCCGTTCGGCGCCGTTTATAATAAAGGTTCCCGTATCAGTCATCACGGGAATTTCTCCCATGAATATGTCCTGTTCCAGCCGCTCGTTGGTTTCCAGCTTGATGAGCAGCGCCTTCAGGGTCAGGGGCTGATTGTAGGTCTTCTCCAGCTCCTTGCACTCGGTGGGTGAAAGCTTGGGCTCCTCGAAGGTGTGTTCAAGGAAGTGCAGTTCATACTTCTTGCCCGTGTAGTCGGTTATGGGGGAAAACTCCCGGAAAACCTCCGTCAGGCCGTCTTTCTTAAACCAGTCATAAGACTGGACCTGGCTGAGAATCAGGTGGGGGACATCCAGTACTTCGGCGATGCGGGCGTAGGACTTGACCCTGGCGGCGGCCGAACCGACGCCATTGGCCTTTCCATTAGCGTGCCCATTAGTGGTGTGCCCATTAGACACGGGAGTCATAGCCATACTCCATTCTCCTTTTTGCGAACGCAGGATGGGGACTAGTGGCCGGGAAAATTAGACAAAGCGGAACCAGGGTCTGTCTTTTGCTTCGGAAAATGAGCAAAGAAAGGTTGTTGAGGCATACTCGGTAACTTTCCATTATAGTGGACTTCCGCCGAATGTCAACACGATTCAGGTAGCAGTTCAAATTCAAGGAGGAATGGGATTCCCCCAATCATTCGTTCCCGCCAGGGAAGGGACCCCCATGATTGGAGGTCGAGACGCCCACCCTCGGACATTTCCTGCATAACCCCATAGCCGTCAATCCGGCGAGGGCAGGAATCCGGACTGGCCTGGGACAGGCTTAGTTTCAGTTCCCGAATTGCCCTTAATCGGGTCTTCTCACGAGTTATCCCAAGGTCTCCTCAGGCGGGAACCTCAAGGCCCCTGCAGACCTGTCTCTATTGAAATCAATGCTAACTGACCTGCCGCTGCGACATACCAAAGTGCGATTCATGCAATATCCCCGAGCCTCCAGACTGCAAAGTTCCGGGATACCCTGACTTTCCGCCTCGCCCTCATTCGAGCCAGCTTCCAGGCCCGCCGTCTAACGACCGCCACCGCTTGCGCCAATGCCGTCCTGGCCTTCGTCAATCAACCTGGGCCCCTGTGAAACATCCGTATCATGGCGCAGAGCATCCCACTTCGCGGCGCGCCATTTGTGGATACCCATTCTCCCACTTCCAGCCTGGAGAGAACCAATGCCCTTTTCGTATTAGCGGATATCTGGTATCGTTCAATGCAGCATTCCTTTGGTTTAGGAACAGGCCGTATCCCCGGTCTTGCGCCCCCCAGGCAAGCGCACCAAATGGGTACCCCTTGACTTTCCATAACCGCTATGTAAAATTCTTTGCGTCGAAATTCGCCATTCCGCTAACCAATTTGGTATCCTCTCCAAGCCAGCCGACGTTAAGTCCGCCAATCTACCTTTATCCAGAAACCTGACAGAGGAAGGTACAAATGAGCCTATCAACCTTAAAAACTCTCCCCTGGATGATCGGCATTATTGCCGTGCTTGCATTGGCCGGGATAGTAACCGGCACAATGCTGCTAGCGCCATCCTCTTCGACAGATGCGCCGGCCATGGTGAATTTTGTAGAACCCTCACCGGAAGCCCGTGAAAACTCCTCCCCACCCTCCACCGCCTCGGTAGCCACCTTTACCAGGTTCCCCCAGGTACGGCTTGACGAGGATGCCCGGGCCGACTTGGCCGGAAACCAGTCCCTGGCCGAGGTATCCAACACCATCATCGCTCAGGCCGACCCGGCTACCACGCCAACGGCGGTCAGCATCAGTCCGGTGGAGGACTGGAACCCGATTTTCAGCCAGCATACCTTCACCGTTACCGTGAACGGCGCCGACGGCGCACCGGCCAACGGTGTTGAGGTTGAAGTGTTCCTCAACCGGTTCCAGGAAGCCGTGGGTGACATTGTCTCTCTGGGCGGAGAGAACCCCCGCAAGGTGGACAATTACTTCGGCCGCGTGATCACCGACGACAACGGTCAGGCCACCCTGACCATTACCGCCACCCGCACGGGTGACACCGACGTAACCGCCTTCGTCCCCCAGATAATGGATAGCGACTCCCACAAGGTGTTCGCCGTCAAGCACTGGGTTGATATGGATGTGGAGTTCCCCTCCGACGGCGTTAACCTGGTGGGCACCGAGCATCCCATGCTGGTGCGGATCTACAAGGTTACTGACGGCTCCCCAGTTGCCGATGCCAACGTAGCCTGGACCATCGTGGACGGCGACCCCGCCGGCACCCTGGATAATCAAGGCGAGTCGGTTTCCACCACCACCAACGAAAACGGTGAAACCGTGGTAACCCTGCGGCAGGTCGAGCCCGCCCTGGGCGACAACCAGGTCCTTATCCAGGTACTGGAAGAAGGCACCAACAAGGCGATGTTCAGCCACACCCATACCAAGACGTGGCAATCGCCCACCCTGGAAGTTAACAAGGAAGGTCCTGCCAGCCTTGGTCTGCGCAAGACCGGCGAATACACCGTCGCCGTCACCAACAGCGGCGACACTACCGCTACCAACGTAACCCTTACCGACGAACTGCCCGAAGGTCTTACCTTCATAAGCTCCACTCCGGAAGCCGCCAGTTCCGACGGCACCACCGTTACCTGGAGCCTGGGCGACATTCCGCCGGGTGAGTCCGTTTCCGTCACTATGATACTGACGGCAGCCAACGTCGGCGAGCAGATCAACACCGCCACTGCCGTTTCCGTCGAAGGCATCAGCGGCCAGGACACCGCCCTGACCAGCGTAATCCCCGGCTCCCTGCAGTTGGCCAAGTCCGGTCCGGAACAGACCATCTCAGGCGACGACCTGACCTACGAGATCACGGTAACCAACGACGGCGCCGGCGCGCTGACCAACATTGTCCTCACCGACATCCTGCCCGAGGGCCTGACCTACGTTTCCAGCAGCCCGGAGGCTGCGGTGGGCGACGACGGTACCATCAGCTGGTTGATAGATTCCCTGGACGCCGAAGCATCGGCCACGGTGTCCCTGGTGGCCACCACCGGCGGTCCTGGCGAAATCGTGAATACCTCGACGGTTAACTCCGACGAGGGCGCTACCGCCACGGCCCAGGCCACGACCCTGGTTACCAAGTCCAACCTGGCTATAACCAAGACGGTGGACAACGCCTCCCCGTTGCTGGGCCAGCAGACGGTATTCACCATCGCGGTAACCAACAACGGCAACGCCGTGGCATCCAATGTCTCGGTGGTTGACCCGCTGCCTGCCGAGTTCGGCAGCGTAGTGGCCGAACCTGAAGCCACCCTGGGCGAAGACGGCAGCCTGCAGTGGACCATCGCGTCCATCGACCCGGGCGCCACTTCCACCATCACCATTTCCGGCACACCCGCGGTCGGCGGAGCCATTACCAATACCGTGTCCGCCACCGAGCGCGACGTAACCGTAACGGCAGAGGCCTCCATCGACGTGCTTGTGCCGGCGGTCACACTGTCCAAAGTTGGTGGATCGGCCCTTTACGTGGACGGAGTACGCACCTACGCCATCACTGCCACCAACACTGGTACGGCCAACCTGACCGGCGTAACTATTACCGACAACATACCGTCCCAGATGTCCTACGTCTCCAGTGACAATGGCGGCCAGGAAGCCGACGGCGTCGTAACCTGGGCCATAGGCAACTTGGGTGTCGGTGAATCCGTTGAGGTCCAGGTAACGCTGAGCGGTGAGGCCGTAGGCGAGGTTATCAACACCGCCAACGTCACCACCGATGAGGGCGCTACCGCCGACGCTGTGGTCAACATCAGCATCGTGGCGGCAGCCGCTGCCCACCTGAACATCATCGACGGCGTCGACCCGATGGGCGTCGGTGAGCAAGGCAGCTACACGGTGACCATTGCCAACCAGGGCGATGATGTCGCGATGACCAACGTGAGGCTGACGATCACCATACCGGCCCAGTTCTCCATAGTATCCGCCGATGGTGGCTCAATCTCCGGTGGCACGGTTACCTACTCGGCAATCCCGTCCCTGCCAGCCGGGTCTGAGATGGAGTTCGTCATCAACGTGGAGTCTGTGAGCGCTGGCGACGTGGTTGCCTCCGCCACCCTGCGGTACGACGAGTTCACCCAACCCATCACGGCCCAGGAAGGTACCACCATCGTTGACCGGTAAACACTGCTAAACTCGGATCGGGCGGCTGGCTAACGGCCCGCCCGGTCTGCAATGGCGAAACACTGGGGCCCCAGGCTGGGGCCCCAGGTCTTTTTGCCAGACCTTCCCCCTTGCCCTGCCGCGCAGCCAATCCCCACAATAAAACCCAAACCCCGCCTTATTGCCCGCTCATCATGAGCCTGCCGGAGGACGTGCCCTGTCTGGATGACCCTGACTGAATCATTTCGGGGAGCAACCCGCATTGACAGCCCTTCCTGCCAAACCTAGAATTTTGTGGCTGTGCTCCGAAGCACCTGTCGAGTTTGGTCCCAGGCGCCGGAAAACCCGGTCTAAGTCCGCAGAACGTTGACAACTGGAACACTAAGCGGTGGCTATACGGATGGCCCGACCCTGAGCAGCAGGAAATACCTTCACTTCCCGATGCTTCTGGCATTGGGACTGGCCGTCCTGGCATTAACGGCATGCGGGGCTTCGGAAACTTCGCGGCCGTCGGGCCGGGCTGGCAATCAAGCGGGGTCAGGGGCGATTACCGTATTTGCGGCGGCATCTCTAACCGACGCATTCAACGCCATCGCCAGGGAGTTTCAGTCCCGACATCCGGGTGGCGAGGTCGTTCTTAACTTTGATGGCAGCCAGAGGTTGCGGACCCAGTTGGAACATGGCGCAGTGGCAGACATATTCGCTTCTGCAGACCGGGAGCAGATGTATGCCATCGAAGCGCTCGGGCTGACCGCCAGCCCGCCGGTCAACTTTGCCAGCAACCACCTGGTGATTCTGGGATATGCCGGTCCCGGCGGAAACCTGGCGCCGGAGTTTTTTGGTCCTGGCACATCTCCATCGGCCTTTGGCAACAGGCTGGAGACACTGGCCAGGCCCGGGACCAAAATCGTTGTAGGGCAGCCGGCAGTCCCCATAGGGAGATACACTGGTCAAATGTTGGAAAACGTGGCGGCTGTACCCGGCCTCGGCAAGGAACTGGTGGACGAATTATTGGCTAACGTGGTGTCCCGCGAGGCCAGCGTGCGCGGCATAGTCCAGAAGGTGAACCTGGGCGAGGCCGATGCCGGAGTGGTTTACTCGTCCGATGCCCGTATGAATCCCGCAGGGAATGGATTCCTGACCCCGCCCGATTCCGTCAACGTGACCGCCCACTACCCCATTGCCCCGCTGACCCGTTCGGAGGGTGCTTCCATGTTTATAGACTTCGTCCTGTCGGACCAGGGCCAGCGTATCCTCCACAATTACGGCTTTGGACCGCCGGCAATCATAAAGGAAGACAAGCCCTGATGCGTTGCCGGATGTATCAAGTCGGGGCCGGGGCCTACTGCTTCATCTGTTTCCAGGACCGGGGGCAATGGGCTTCCTGCTGAAAGTCCCCCTGTCGGGTCCCCGGCTATTGCGTTCCATCATCCGGGCCTCCGGCCTGGGACCCCTGGCCACCGCCCTGTACCTTGTCTTCATCTGCCTGCCAGTCCTGGCCTTGCTGGTGAAGGTTGTTTCGCAGAATGACGCCCTCGCCAGCGTTCTCAACTACAACGTTCTCCTGGCGCTGCGGCTGTCCTTGTTCACCAGCGCCATCAGCATGTTGCTGGTGGTTTTGGTAGGAACTCCCTTTGCCCTGTCCCTGGCTCGCAGCGAGTCAACGCTTATGCGGGTGGTGGACCAACTGGTGGAGTTGCCCATAATCTTGCCCCCCGTGGTGGCGGGGGTGGCCATGCTGCTGGCATTCGGACGTCAGGGTATCCTGGGTCCCGCCCTGGCCCAGGTGGGTATAGCCCTGCCCTTTACCACCGCGGCCGTAGTTTTCGCCCAGGTCTTCGTGGCGGCCCCCTTCTTTGTGCGGTCGGCCAAGCTGGGCTTTATGTCGGTTCCCAGGGAGTACGAGGCCATATCCCAGACCCTGGGCCTGTCTCCCTGGCGGACTTTCCTTAAGTTGACCTTGCCAATGGCGGCCCCGTCACTGCTGACCGGCCTGGCCCTTGCCTGGGCTCGAGCCTTATCCGAATTTGGCGCCACCATAATGTTCGCCGGGAACCTGACTGGAAAGACCCAGACCATGCCACTGGCAATAATGACGGCCATGGAGACCAGCCTGGAAAGCGCCATCGCCCTGTCGGCCATCCTGCTGGCCCTGGCCCTGCTGGTGCTGGGAGCCCTGGGCCTAATCTCCCGGCGCCGGTGGCGGGAGTCAGCATGACTGAGGCCTTTCCTAATGCAGCAAACTCCGCCCAGTCCTCCGGCTGGATAAGGTACAGCATTGGCCATTTCACCCTGGAAGCAGAATGGGCAGTTGGGCCCGGGCAGGTACTGACTTTGTTCGGCCCCTCTGGAGCGGGCAAGACCACGCTGCTGCGGATCATCGCCGGCCTGCTTCAACCCCGTGAAGGCCGCATCGACGTCGGCGACCACACGGTGTTCGACAGCAAGGAAGGTGTCTTCCTGCCGCCTCACCTCCGGAGGGTAGGCTTGCTCACCCAGGGGTATCATTTGTTTCCCCACCTGACTGTTGCCGGCAATATCGGCTACGGGTTGTTCAACTGGGAACCGGCGGCGCGTCGTCGCCGGCTGGCCGAGCTGGTGGAATTGTTCCAACTGGATGAACTGGTAGACCGCCGCCCCCACCAGATTTCCGGTGGTCAGCAGCAGCGGGCCGCCCTGGCCCGGGCATTGGCTCCCCAGCCGGCTCTGATGTTGTTGGACGAACCCTTCAACTCCCTGGATATCGAACTGCGCCGCAGCCTGCGGTCCGAACTGAGGACCAGGTTGAGGGAGGCGGGAATTCCCGCGATTATGGTAACCCACGACATCGAAGAAGCCATAAGCATGGCCGACGCGGTGCAGGTCATTAACGAAGGCAAGGTTGAGACTGCCGGGGCTCCCCTGGAGGTGTTGGGACAACCCGGGCACGGGCGGGTGGCGCGCTTGGTAGGAGTGGAGAACCTTCTCGCCCTGGTCATCGCTTCAATACACCCGCAGGACGGCACCATGGTCTGCGTGGACCCTTCGAGCGGCCTGCAGCTGGAGGTGCCCCTGTCCGACGTGAAAAGCGGCAGTCGGGTTACTGTTGGAATTCGCGCATCCGACATTATCCTGGCAGACACTGAGCCCCGGGGGTCTTCCGCCCGCAACCGGCTGCCCGGCGTGGTCTCGGGCATAGAATTGCGCCCGCCCGGCTACCAGGTCACCCTGGCCTGCGGGGCAGCAGACCTGAGGTGCCACATAACCGGCACATCACTGAACGAGATGGGCATAGGCATTGGCGATGACCTCTGGGCCGTTTTCAAGGCATCCTCGTGCTTTTTGGTTACCGACGATTACTGAAGGTGGGACAGGGAACTCAAGGATGCGGTTCCGTGCCCTGGCCGTGCTTCACAATCCCTTAACCCACTCCAGCGCCAACAAGGCTATAATCGGGTGGCGGTGACGAGACGGGCCAGCCGCATGAATCAACGACATCCGTTGGGATGCAGGAGTTCAGGACAGAATGGGAGCTTATCGAGCAATTCTCTTTGACATGGACGGGGTCCTGGTGGATAGCGAACCCCTCTTTCTCAGCGCCATCAACCGTTTGCTGGTGCAGGAAGGTGTGGAACCGGTTTCAGTTCAGGAAAACGAGGAGTTTCTGATTGGCACGACCATTGGGGAGACCTGGCGGCAGCTGAAAATCCGCCGTCCGTTGCCCCTTCCGACCGAAGACTACATAAGCCGCTACGATGACATCGTACGGCAAGTGATGCAGGAAGAGCTGGAGCCCCAGCCCGGGGTACGCGAACTCATCCAGGCCTGCAATGAACGGGGCCTGCCCAAGGCGGTGGCCTCGTCCTCCCTGCACATGTGGGTAGACCTGAAACTGAACGCCATCGGGCTTACCGGAGCCTTCGACGCCGTGCTGGGCGGCGACGACGTCACCCGGGGAAAGCCGGAACCGGACATTTACATCAAGGCTGCGGAAAGTCTGGGCGTGCCGGCGGCGGAGTGCATCGCCATTGAGGACTCGCCCATCGGCATAGCCGCGGCTGTGGCGTCCGGGGCATACACTATCTGCGTTCGCACCGAATACACCCGAAACCTGGATGTCAGCCAGGCACACACCATCCTGGAAACCCTGGAAGACTTTGACCTTTCCCTGCTGGCGGACGAGTTTGAAGGACAGTAAAGCGGTAGCTGGCAGCGTAACTGCTTGGAAACGATGCGGGTTTTCCCGCTCTTCCTGAGCCTGTCGAAGGACTCCCCCGTTCATGGCTCGACCAGATCACCAGGAGCCGATGACCCTTTACTTCTCACTTCAATGCCGGTAAACCCCAGTGCAAAAGCGGCTTCAACTGGGAAGCGAGTCATCGCCGCCGGCGGCGCCCGGGCAAACCGGGATAAGTCCGCTCCGAAAGCACCCACTGGATCCGCTGCTGCAGGGCGATCACTTCCTCGGGCAGGAGCAGGTCCAGCAGCTCCTTGAATTTCCCCGACGGGTGGATGAACTGGCCCAGAAGCCTGGTGAGGGTCTGAAGATAAACGTCTGGGATGGGTTCACCCCCAAAGTCCCAGATGACGGTCCGGATCTTGGTGTCGGCGTGGAAGGTCAGGCCCTGGTCAATGCCCCACAGCTTGCCCTGCTCGTCCACCAGCACGTGGTTGGCCTTGCGGTCGGTGTTATTGGACACCAGGTCGAAGCAGCAGATCATTCGCAGTTCTTCGGCATCACCCTCACCCAGCGTGTAGTAATTCAGGTGGGGGTCGTGTTCCACGTATTGCTGCACCGAGCCAATTCCGTAGGGGCCCTCTCGGATGATGGTGCGGGGGATGAAGTCCCACTCCAGCACCTGGCTGAGCAAGTATGCGCCATATTCCCGCTTGTAAAGAGTTCCCCGGGGGAAGTCCCACAGGGGGACCTCTCCGTCCCGGGGTTTGTAGATGGCGCGGTCAGTCTGTTCACCCAGTTGAAGCGAAGCCACAAAGGTATAGTTGGAGCCCAGGGGGGTGAGTTCACAGGACTGAAATTCGCCGTGGAGAAGAACATCACCCGGCCCGGGCGGACGATTCGCGTTGCAATGGTGTGATGGCAAGAGGGCAATCCTTTAAGACCCGGAGGGAGATGGGATGAGACCGGGTGGGATCAGCCGGTTTCAAACAGGGCGTGGCCGCTGGCGCGGGGACACACATGGCCGGAAGGATCCAGGGGCAGGCCGCAAAGGAAGCAGGGTGGACGGCCGGCAGCGCAGATCCGCAGGCTTTCGTCGGCCAGAACCGAAGCCTGGTCAACGGTAATCCAGAAGCTGACCGAAGACGCTTCCTCACCCGACTGTTCGTCCCCGTCGCCCTGAGCCTGCAGGTAGAAAGAGTTTGTAGCATCGTCGTGGCGACCGGACAGCAGCCTGGCCTTGAACTCGATGAGGGTCTCGTCGCCAGTCCAGGCGGGGGCGGTGGGGGAGCTGTCCTTCTGGCGGTCCGAGTCAGACTGGCGGTCCACGGCCTCCTTCAGTCCCGCCCCCAGCTGGAAGAGTTGTTCCTTCTCCAGCCAGAGGTGAGACGTGGCCCGGCCGGACTGGAGCACCAGCCTGAAGGTGCGTTTCCCGGGCTCGCCGAAGGTTTGGGCCTCTATGCTGGTAAGGGCGCCCAGTGGGTAGGTGATGCTGGCAGGTTCCATGCTCATAGATTCTTCGTTCCACTCAGAATGACAGGGCGGTTCCACTCAGAATGTCAGGGCAGTGCCGCTGCCGATGCCGGCAGGCCCTGGGTTATAGTATTCCGGCGGCGAAGGCAACGTCCACGGCGGCGGAGTGGGGACGTTTTGTTACGGTGTTGCCGCCTCAAGGCCCAGGGTGGACAGGGCGGCCAGTCCCGACGGGCCGACATACAGTCCGTGGGCAACGCCGGTCTCGTACTTATCCTGGAGTTCCCGCAACTGATAAGGAAGAGGCCGCTGGCCCTCACCAAGGCGCTGCACCAACTGGGGCAGGGTATCACAGGCCTGATCCACGTGCCAGAAAAACGAAAGCAGCCAGGTTAACTCCCGCTCGTTGGCCGGCGCCGGAATATCAGCCAGGTCTATCAGAGCCGTATTGACCTTGGTGTAGCGCAGGATACCCGCCTTATCGTGGGCATCGCGACCAAAATAGCGGCGCCGGCGGAGGTCCAGAACGCGAGCGGTATAATCCTCGTCCCCGTAGATATGCTGAGGCAGCCAGTCCTGGCGCAGGTCAACAAGCTCCTGACCCCGGGCATTGACAATGGCCACGCCCACCTCGGAACGCAGAATGGGGTCATACTCGAACTTCACCGCATCCCGCAGCAAAGCCTCCTGCAACATCAGAGTCAACTCCCGGGGAATCTTCCGGTAACTGACACCGCTGGCCTCCTCGTTGGTATCGGCCCCGATACCGCCGGTGTTAAAAACGTAATACTCCTGGGGCATACCGCCCCAGGCGAGCTGCTGCAGGATATGGTACATCAGGTTGGCATTCTCGTCTTCCAGGCCGATGATAAAGGGGTCGGAAAAATACTCCACGTAGGGACGGCCGATGGCGCCGATGGCCGCGCCCATCTGCACGGCCTCGCCGTACATCAGCACCCGGATATACTGCTCCAGGCTGAGCCGGCGCAGGGGCGGGATCACCGTATTCTGGCGCATCACTTCCTGCCAAAACACCCTGTCGGTGTGTTCCATGGGCACGTGCACCGAGTCCGCCAGCTCCCCGTCCGTGATGGACTGGATCAGGCCGCCCACGCCCTTGCGGGCCAGGAGTCGGCGGCGGGACAGGGTAACGCGCATATTCCGCACCGGGTTTTCCAGGAAGTTGGGCGCGGCAGCGTCGGCCCCGGCCCCGGCTCCGGCTTTCTCGGGCAGAATGACCGGCACATTCTCCAGGGTTTCCTGGGGATTGGGTTCAGATTTCGATCCCCGCACCGCATCGAAGGTAATGGGGTCTTCGGCCTCGTTCAGTCCGAAAGGCATGGCATAGAAATTGTTCTCGGTACCGTCGATACTGTGGGAGATGGTGAAGCGGCTGCCCTCCCGGTGGGAAACGATGGGTTCCCGCAAGGGCTGCAGCAGCACAATGTCGTCGTTCATGGGATAGACCCCTTCCAGGGGGTCGGTTTCCAGGCCCAGCACACCGGCCAGCTGGCTGTTGGCCAATTCAATCATAATCGTCAGGGTGCTCTTGCCATGCAGGGACGGGCCCACGGTAATCAGCGCCGTGTTTGAAATGGCGCCGCCCAGGGTGCGGATGCGGGCCAGGCTAAGGGCGGCCTGAATGGCGATGCCGTTATTCTGCTTGACCTGGTGCATGGCGATGGACAGGGGGCCCATCTTGTGCTCACCCACGTAGTCGAAGCCCAGGTGCAGGGACAGGCCCCGGGTGGGAGCCTTGAATACCAGCTGGTTGATTCCCATCTCCTTCAGGCGAGCCTTCAGTTCCTCCGGCAGCCCCAGGTCCTGGTACCAGTGGGGAATGGAGACCTCCATAATGTCCGGGGTCTCCGCCCGTTGGGCCTCGGGCAGATCGAAGGTAAGCTGGCGCCACATATAGGGAAGCTGCAGGTAGTCGGCGCCGAACAGCAACTGGCGGGCGTGGAAGGAGCGGCCGGGGGCGTCACAGATTTGCCGGTCGGTCTGAATTACCGTTTGGCCTGAAGCCAGGTGTTCCCGCAGCCTGGCATTGATGCACTGGAATACCTGGGTGAAAAGGGCCTGGTTCTCCTCGCTGAACGAGATGGCGTCGCGGTTGGGAACGAACCCGTCCACGTAGTACTGGGTAAGGTCGGGGCGGCGCACCACGCCCAACTGGCTGAAGAAACCTATGCCGCCGCTGTCCAGCCTGACCGCCACGCCGGGCCAGGCCTTGGTGGCGGCGCGTCCGGCAGCATTGGCTTCCTCCCCTTCTTTGACTATCGCGCTGGCTTCGGCCAGCACCCTGGTCTGCTCATCTTCCGGCATATCCTGGAAGACTGGCATATTATCCACCAGCCACTTGTCGGAAGGGTTAAAGTTGTCGGAGTCCGGGCGGTGCCCCTGCCGGGCCAGGGTAACCAGTTCATCCAGGGCCTTTGCGAAGGCTTCGTCTTTCGCGGGCGGTGTGAGAGGGGACTTCAACCCGGCATCCCCCTGCTTTCCCGTTTGTTCGTCTGTCACTGACAGTCCCTCGTGTCATTCTCGGTGATTTGATGGGTTTTGACGGCCAGAAATGGTTGTGTCCAGCGACTGATATGCTACATTGTTAGCAGTCTTATGTCAAAATTCGCAGTAGCCTTCCGGTTCCGTCCGGGGCCGTTAGCAATCGCTTCCATGGGAAGCACAAAGTGGGGCAAAGGACATGGAATCACTTACCCTGAAACCTGCGAGCCTTGTTGGTGGAACCATTCAATTGCCGGGTTCCAAGAGCCTGTCCAACCGGTTACTGCTGCTTTCGTCCCTGGCCGGTGGGCAGACCGAAGTGCGCAACCTGCTGGAAAGCGACGATACCCAGTACATGACAACCGCCCTGGAGACCCTGGGCATCGGACTGACCTATCTTGACGAAGGGGCCAGGTGCATCGTGAAGAGCCAGGGAGGCCCCTTTTCCGCCGGCAAGGCGGACCTATTCCTGGGCAATGCCGGTACCGCCATCCGGCCCTTGTGCGCGGCGCTGTGCCTGGGGCAGGGCGAGTACACCCTGACCGGCGAACCAAGGATGCTGGAACGGCCGATAGCCCACCTGGTGGACGCCCTTCTCCAACTGGGCGCGGACATCCGGTACGAAGGCGCCGAGGGTTACCCGCCGCTGCGGATTCGAGCTTCCGGCCTCCGCGGCGGCAGCGTTTCCATCCGGGGCAACGTATCCAGTCAGTACCTCACCTCCCTCCTGTTGGCTTCGCCCCTGGCGCAAGACTCCCTGGACATTGAAATAGTCGGCGACCTGGTTTCCAAACCCTACATTGACATGACCGTGGACGTTATGCGCCGGTTCGGCGTCACCGTGGAAAACGACAATTACCAGGCGTTCCGCGTTACCGGGGGACAGGCCTACCGGTCGCCGGGTATCGCCCTGGTGGAAGGAGACGCCTCTTCCGCCAGTTACTTCATGTCGGCGGCCGCCATCCGGGGCGGCGCCGTCCGGGTTACGGGAGTGGGAGCCGACAGCATCCAGGGCGACGTTCAGCACGCCGACGTACTGGAGCGAATGGGCGCGGTGGTGCGCCGTGGCCCCGACTACATCGAAGTTTCCCGGGGACAGTTGCTAGGCCAGGACCTGGACCTGAACCACATCCCTGACGCCGCCATGACCGTGGCCGTCACCGCCCTGTTCGCCGAAGGCAGAACGGTGATTCGCAACATAGGCAACTGGCGCGTCAAGGAGACGGACCGCCTGGCCGCCATGGCCGCTGAGTTGCGCAAGGTGGGCGCCGGCGTAGTTGAAGGTCCCGACTACCTGGAAATCGACCCGCCGGAGCGGATCCGCCCGGCGGAAATCGCCACCTACAACGACCACCGCATGGCCATGAGCTTCTCCCTGGCTTCCCTGGGCGATGCGGAGATCACGATTCTGGACCCGGGTTGCGTCTCAAAGACCTTTCCCGAGTACTTCGATAACTTCAGGGCCATTGTCCAGGGATAAGCTCCAGGCCTGGCATTTGGAAACTATCTCAGGAATCCCCTCACCCTTGACCGGGGAGGGCAGGATGGGGTGATAGCTGGTGCAAAGCCATCGCTCCCTGCTTGTTTAATGTGCCTGGGCGGTTCTGAGATAGTTTCTTAGTTCAGGCCACGGGATCGGTACTGCAGCGCCTCGGCCAGATGGCTGACTCCGATGGTCTCGGAGTTATCCAGGTCGGCAATGGTACGGGAGACCTTGACGATGCGGTGAAAGGCCCGGGCCGAGAGATTCAACTGGTTGGTGGCCGTCTGCAGCAGGCTGCGGGCGGCATTGTCCAGGTTGCAGATTTTCCAGACCTCGGCCGCGCCCATTTCAGAGTTAAAGTGGACCGCGCCGTGGTCGAACCTCTGGGATTGCACCTCCCTGGCGTGCTCCACCCGCTTCCTCACCGCGCTCGAGTCCTCCGCCTCCGCCTCGTCCACCAGTTTCTCGTACTCCACGGGCGGCACCTCCACGAAAATGTCGATGCGGTCCATCAGGGGGCCGCTGATGCGCTTCTGGTACCGGGCCACCGCCGAACTGCTGCAGGTGCAGTCCTTGCGGGGATGGGAATAGTAGCCGCAGGGGCAGGGATTCTGGGCCGCCACCAGCATGAAGCTGGCGGGATAGGTTACCGACCCGGTAACCCGGCTGATGGTAACCACCTTGTCCTCCAGGGGCTGCCGCAGGGACTCCAAGGCGGTACGGTCAAACTCGGGCAGTTCATCCAGGAACAGGACGCCCCGGTGACTCAGGGTAATTTCGCCGGGCCGCAGAGTCCGCCCGCCACCCACCAGGCCGGCATTGGAGATACTGTAGTGAGGCGCGCGAAAGGGCCGCTCGGCAATCAAGGGACAGTCGGACGGCAGCGACCCGCTGATGCTGTATATTTTGGTGGCGTCCAGCGCCTCCTCCGGGGTCATCTTTGGAAGAATTGACGGCAATGAACGGGCCAGCATGGTCTTGCCGCTGCCGGGCGGTCCGTTAAACAGGATGTTATGGAAACCGGCGGCGGCCACCTCCAGGGCCCGCTTGGCGTGTTCCTGCCCCTTAATATGAGCCAGGTTGCAGCCGTTGGCAGCGGGGCCCGCTCCCTCTGGCAACCCAACGAATTGAAGGGGGCGAATAGTCGTTTCCCCCAGCAGGTGACTCACCAGGGCCGCCAGGGTGGGCGTGGGATAGACCTGGATTCCCTCCACCAGGGCGGCCTCGGCAGCGTCGGCAGTGGGTACATAGACGGCGGAAAAGCCCTGGTCCCGGGCCACAGACACCATGGGCAGCACACCGGTGGTGTGACGAAGGCTGCCATCCAGTGAAAGCTCCCCCAGGAAAAGGGAGGGCTCGTCAGGCAGGTAAATCTGCCCGGAACTGAGCAGTATGCCAACGGCGATAGGCAGGTCGTAGGCCGGGCCGGCCTTCTTCAGGTCGGCCGGCGCCAGGTTGACGGTTATGCGGCGCATGGGGAACTCGCAGCCGCTGTTCCGCAGGGCGGCCCGGACCCGCTCCCGGGCTTCCTGCACCGCCGTGTCGGGCAGGCCCACCACGTTGAAGGCCGGCAGGCCGTTGGAAATATCCACCTCTACCTGGACTATGAAACCGTCCAGGCCCACCACGGCGCAGGTTTGACTCTTGGCAAGCATCGCAACTCCTCCGACACCGGCGATGCCGGCGCTGACTGGTAAGCTGCCAAGACTATAGAACAGATGTTCCCAGTTTATCTAGGGGCTGCTGACAGTAGTTATGAAAAGGTCGTCGGCCACTGAGATGGGCCCTTCGTAGTGGGTTCGGGCCTCATCGGCCAGGGGCTGGGTGTTGTGGTGGAAGGGGGTGTCTATGTGGGTGATGACCAGGCGGCCCGCGCCGGCCCGCGCGGCGGCCTGCGCGGCCTCGGCGGCGGTGCAGTGACCCCGGCGGGCTGCGCCTTCCCGGTCGTCATCCGTGCCAAGGGCCTCGTGAATCAACAGGTCGGCGCCCTGGGAAGCTTCAACCAGGTTCTCGCTGTACCGGGTGTCGCCGGAAAAGACCACGGCTATGCCGCCCGTCTCCACCCGCCAGCCCACGGCGCCGCCGATGTGATTCACCAGGAAGCAGGATGCCCGGGTGTCCGCGCCCAGGGTAATCCACTGTCCCACCTCCACCGGGTCCCAGGCCACGACCCGGTTGCCGTCGGTGGTGGTAACGCTGTCCTGGTCAACCTGGTGGGTAATGCTCACGGCCCGAAACAGGTTCTGCAATCCTGCCAGGGATTCCTCCAGGCTGTGTACCACCAGGGGTGACGCGGTGGGCGCCATCTGGGTGCGGCGGCCCTGGATGTGGGGCAGGCCCCCCATGTGGTCGCCGTGCCGGTGGGAAAGCAGGACGTGCTCAAAGTCTTCGGCGTGCATACCCAACTGGGCCCCGTGACGCAGAGCGGAGTTGCCCGACCCCGCATCCAGCATCAGCCGGGTGCCGTCGGGGCAGTCCAGAACTATGGCGGTGTGAGCCCGGTGGATGCAGTTGCCAGCGCCGGTGCCCAGGAAGGAAACGCGTACTTCAGCCAAGGTT
>CAZPMU010000031.1:25125-27607 GCA_964587795.1 uncultured Dehalococcoidia bacterium
TCTCCATATCCGCCAGCCTTTGTTCCAGCCGCCGCTGCTGCAGGGAGATGGTCAGGTCGCCGCGGGTTCGCTCCAGCACCCCGCGCATGGCGTCGGTGCTGCGACGCAGGCCCCCGGTTACTCCCTCCGGGAAGTCGATGGTAACCAGGATGCCGTAGATCTCGTCCATCACGTCCATGAACTCCTCGCAGTGCTCGAAGGAGTCCCGGCGCAGGGCGTCCAGGATGTAGCGGCGCAGTTCCCCGATTACTTCTGCCATGCCGTTAAGATAGGCTGGCGGGTCCACGTCAATCTCGGCGGGATCGGGAATGTCCGAACGGGATATGACGGCCAGGGTTACGTTGGCTTCGGTGAACTCCTTTCGCGCATCAGAAAGGAAGCCGGCATAGTAAATCTCGGGATTCTCGTCCCTGATGTGGCGGGTCTCCTGGAGTCGCTGGCTGGCCTGGTCGATAAGCTGGCGGGCGTCGTCAAAGTCGCCCCGGTGAACGGCCCGGATGGCATTGGCGGAAAACCGGATAACTTCGCGGGAAACGGCCAGGGCCTGTTCCCGGGCGCGGTGGCGCAGGGTCAGGGCCTCAATGGCCTCGGCGGCGATGCGGGAAAGGTCTTCGCTGTAGTTGGACGGCACTATACCTGGCCTCCTGCCTGGCGGATGGCTTCAACCAGCCGGGCGGCGGCAGCCTCGGGTTCGGGCGCCAGGCCCACGGCCGCGGTAACGCAGACGGCATCGGCCCCATATTCAATCACGGGCGCGACGTTTTCCGCGTTAATGCCGCCGATGGCAACAAGGGGAACGTGGGTGACGGCCCGCGCTTCCTTCAACCGCTCCGGACCCTGGGGGCCGCGACCGCCGGACTTGGTGGTGGTCTGGTAAATGGCGCCGAAGGCCACGTGGTCGGCTCCCATTTCCTGGGACTCGACGAGCAGGTCGATTTCCCGGTTGGAGCGGCCCAGCACCTGCCCCGGGGCCAGTATCTGCCGGGCCTGGGCCACCGGCAGGTCGGTCTGCCCCACGTGGACGCCGCCGGAACCCACCGCCGCCGCCAGGTCAACGTGGTCGTTGACGATGAGCAGGGCATCGTTGGCCTCGCACAGGGCCTGCAGGTCCCGGGCCAGGGGAAGAATTTCACCCTTGTCCCGCAGCTTGTCCCGCAGTTGCAGCATTTTCGCGCCGCCCCGTACGGCGGCCCGGGCGATTTCCAGGGGTTCCCGGCCGCCGGTAACCTCCGGGTCGATGATTACGTACAGCCCCCGGACCTGGCCCGCCTTCTGCCGGCGCAACTCCGCGCCCAACAGCGAAGAGAGTTCGGACAGCAGTTGGGACAGGACTTCCGCAAAATCGGCCGGCATTTCGTCGGCGGCGCTCAAGCCGTCCACAGCCCGCAGGGACCCGGCCGCCGCACCGGCTACCGACAAAGCGCCGGCCAGGGTGAGGGGCCTGGGAGCCACTCCCTCATCTTCCGGCAGGCTGGGCAGAATGGCCTTCAAGCGGGCCAGGCATTCCTCTCCGCCGGGGATTGGCGGACTGTCGTTGGCCAGGCTGTGGGCGTTTAGCAGCACGGAATGTGCCAGTTGCTCCCTTATGTCCGGTTGTTGCGTCATATATCCAGGTCCTTTGGCAAAGTTCCTTCCCGGGCGGCGGCTATGTTGTCCCGCACCGAGTCGGGCATATCCAGGCCGTGCCGCTGGTAGCTTTCTTCCACGTTCCTGCCGATGTTGCGAGGATCGCTGTAGTAGTCCAGGGCCGAGCCGCCTCCCAGCGCCGGGAACTGCTCGTGGACCGACTGGGTGGTCTTGCCCATGGCGAAGGACGACATACGCCGCTCCATGGCCTTACTTTGGCAGTGGGAACAGACCGGGTCCAGTTCCGCATTGATGGAACGGGTAAAGAAGGACGAAACCTGTTGGCAGTCCCCGCAGCGATACTCGTAGATGGGCATGGGTTCCGGCGCTCCTGGACGGAAAATCCGCTAATGGCTGTGGCCGTGACTGTCGCCGCCCGGCGCATCGACGCTGCGGGGGCCCTGGGTTATCTCCCGCCGCATATCTTCAAAATCGGAGGTAACCTGGCCTCCCATTTCCTGCTTAATCCGGCCCATAAACCGGTCAATGCTGCGGGGGTCGTCCTCGTTTACATCCCGCAGGGTCTCGCCGCTGGGCGCCCAGTTCAGGCTCTCGCCCCAGGACCGCTTCATGGTGAACTGGGAAATGAGGCGGTTCAGGTTGGCGCCGTTGCAGCGGGCGCACGTGCGCTCCCTGTCCTGCGACCAGCTATAGACCAAAACCGAATTAAGGTGCTGGCAGTCTTCGCACCGGTATTCATAGATGGGCATTGCTCGTAACCACTTCGGGCCGTTTTTTCGCCGGCCTGCCAGATTTGCACCCCATTTTAGCACGTTGGAACACAGCCGGCGTGGGGCCTTCCGTGGCCAATTGCGCTTTCTCTCCTCCTCCGGTCTTTTTGTTAATCCACGAATGG
>CAZPMU010000032.1:0-5651 GCA_964587795.1 uncultured Dehalococcoidia bacterium
TGGTCGGGGCGGGCAGATTCGAACTGCCGACCTCCTGGTCCCAAACCAGGCGCCCTGCCGCTGGGCCACGCCCCGTTAAATGGGTGAGAAGTGGTTGCCGGATGGCAAAAAGAAAGCCGAAACGGAGGTGGTATCCCCGGAGAGGGTCGAACTCTCATCTCTGGCTCCGGAGGCCAGCACTCTATCCGTTGAGCTACGGGGACACGCTCTTTCGCTGCCAGTTAAGGATACCACGCTGGCGCCGGCGGTAACAAGGGAGATGCAAACCAGACGATCTCCCGCCTATCCCTGCTCTCCCTCTTCCGCCGGCACAAACTTCATAGACAGGGAGTTGACGCAGTGGCGGGCGCCGGTGGGGGTGAAACCCTCGCCGAAGAAGACGTGGCCCAGGTGGCCACCGCAGCGGGCGCACTCAATTTCCGTCCGGAAACCGTCGGGGTCCGGCAGCGCCCGCACCGCCTCGGGAATTTCCGCATCGAATGCGGGCCAGCCGCAATGGGCATCGAACTTGTCGTCGGAGCGATAAAGTTCGGCATTGCAGCGTCGGCAGATGTAGGTGCCTTCCTCGTAGAAGTCATCGTACTCGCCGGAGAAGGGCCGCTCCGTTCCCTTGAACTCGATAATGTACCGCTCCTGGGGCGTAAGGGAATTGAAATCACTGGCCATGTCCGCCTCCTCAATCAGGAATAGGATTTAAGGGTTACGAATTGGGAATTGGGTGGCTTCACCCACCAAAGGGAGAAGGGACTTTCGAGATAGTTTCGAAATCCTGCATATCTTGCTCACCCATGTTTGAATCTACCTCCTGGCGGGCTCAGCGGCGGAGGGCTCCGACTGCAGCCCCCGGAAGTTCCGCAGGTCGGACCTGAACACAAAGATCAGCACGGCCACCAGGAAGACCACCACGGCGCCAATGCCCACCGCTGCCGGCGCGCCCAGGTAGCGGGCAACAAACCCGGCCTGGGCCATGCCCAGGGGACCCAGGCTCCACGTGGCGCCGTACAGCCCCATAACCCGCCCGCGGATATTGTCGGGGACCAGTTCCTGCAATGCGCTAAGGCCGCCCACCAGGTACAGGGAAAAGTTGATGCCGGCCACGAATAGAATGCCCATGGATATCCAGTAGTGGCCCAGCCACGCCGCCACGGAAAACAATATCAGGCAGATGCCGTACAGCATGGCCCCGAAGAGAATAATCAACCCGCGGGGACTGTATGACGGAATGCTGCCAATGACCCAGTTGCCCATAATGGCCCCGGCGCCGGCCGCGCCCAGCAGCCAGCCTACCCGCTCCGCCCCCACCAGCAGCCATTTTTCCGCCAGGGAAGGCATCAGGAGGATGTAGGAAATGCCAAACAGGCTGTTGCAGAAGGTCATCAGCATTACGTACAGGAAAATGGGATTCCGGCCTATGTAGCGGAAAGCCTCACCAATCTGCTGCGCCACTCCGCCCCGGGCCGGGGGGCGTTCCCGCAGGCGAAGCACCGACATTACCGCGGCCAGCACGTAGAAAGAGGCCGCGCTGATCAGCATGGAAGTCTCTATGCTCAGGCGGGCGATGACCATTCCGGCAAGGGCCGGGGCCAGCACCCGGACGCCGTTCCATACCACCGACTCCATGGCCACGGCATTGACGATGTGCTCGCGGTCCACCAGGCGGGGGAAGATGCTGGCGCGGCTGGGCTGGTCAAAGGCCTGCCCAACGCCGGCGATGAAGGCGGCCACCAGGATGTGCCAGGGCTCCACCAGTTCCAGCATTACCAGAACCGCCAAACCCACCACCACCGTGGCCGAGGCGCTCTGGGCGGTGGCCACCAGCACCTTGGGCTCCAGTCGGTCTGCCAGCACGCCACCCACCAGGTTAAGGGCCAGGGCCGGCAGGGCTATCGCCAGGCCCAGGTAGCCCAGGTAACCCTCATCTTCGGTCAACTGGAACATCAGCCAGCCCAGGGTGAACTGGAAAAGCATCTGGTGCCCGGTTACTCCGGTCAGCAGGGCCAGCCAGTAGTAGCGGAACTGGCCATAGCGCATGGAAGAGGGTATGAACCGGCTGATTCCGCCAGCCAGGGGAGTCTGAACGCTCATGTTGGCTATTGTGCCACCCGTGCCGGGCCTTGGCAATTGGGGTCGTTTACAGGTAACGCTTCAGTGTCTGGGGGAACAGGCTGGTCCCCAGCGCCGTCTTTCCCGCTAAGGCCGTAATCCGGTAATCCAGGCGCACCTGCTGCATATCGAAAGGCAATATCTCTGGATACCGGCGATAGTCGGTATGACGGGTTCGGAACGGGACTAACCGGCAAACATGAACGGTTTCGCGCCGGTGTCGCGCGGCGGCCTTCCGGTTGACGGCGGTTTGCCAGGGGAGGGAGTCTCTTACCGCTGGGCCGCCTCCCTGCGCTTGTTCAGGAACAGGATCAGCCACAACAGGTTGCCCACGAACAGCGCGCCGGACACGAACCAAAGGACGGTGCCCATGGCGGGGTTAAGTATCAGACCCACGCCAAGTCCCACGTAGAAAATCACCACGGCCACCAGGGCCAGAACGACGTGCAGCGCGACTCTTAGCCCAGTCTTCATTACCCCTCTTATCCCTGTCTCAGGTGGCCTTTCGTGGGGACGCCAATGCCCCGGTCACTGGCAGGCTAGGCTGCGGCGCCGCAGCAGCGCTTGTACTTCTTGCCGCTGTTGCAGGGGCACTTGGCGTTGCGGCCGATCTTGGCGCCGCCGGCGGTGGCCTGACGACCGTTGCCCACCACCTTTTGCATGGGGCTGGCGGGGGTGTCGGCCGGACGGCGGGCCGGCGCGCTGGCCGGACGCTGATTGACGGTAACGTGGAACAGGGACCGCACCACGTCCTGCTGCATTCGGTGCAGCAGTTCCTGGAAGGTCTTGTGTCCCTCGGTACGGTACATCACCAGTGGGTCGCGTTGACCATAGGCGTGGAGGCCGATGCCGGTACGCAGGTTTTCCATGGTGGTCAGGTGGTTTACCCAGTGCAGGTCAATGGACCGCAGCAGCAGCAACCGTTCCAGAACGCGCATCTGCTCGGAACCCAGTTCCGCCTCCCGGGCGTCGTAGACGGTCTCCGCGTGGTCGGAAAGAATGCGGTCCACGTCCTCAAGCTTGTGGGCGTACAGCCGGTCCTCGTCCAGCAATTCCGGGGGAAGGGGGCAGATCAACGCCAGTTCTGAAATAAGGCCGGTGGCGTCCCAGTTGTCCTGGTGGCGGTCTGGCAGGTGCTTGCGGACCAGGTCGGCGAACTCCTGCCGGAGCATTCCCAGGATCTTTTCCTTCAGGTTGTCGCCATTGAGGATGCGCTCCCGGTCGGTATAGATGATCTCCCGCTGGGTGTTCAGCACGTCGTCGAAGTTGAGCAGGTGCTTGCGGATATCGAAATGGTACCCCTCCACCTTGACCTGGGCGCTGGAAATGGATTTGCTGATCAGCTTGTTTTCAATGGGCGTATCATCGTCCATCCCGGTCCAGCTCATAACGGACTTGATGCGGTCGCCGCCGAAGCGCTGCATCAGTTCGTCCTCCAGGGCTATGTAGAACTGGGAACTGCCCGGGTCGCCCTGGCGCCCGGAGCGGCCGCGAAGCTGATTGTCGATGCGGCGGGCGTCGTGGTGCTCGGTGCCAATAACGTGAAGACCGCCCAGTTCAATTACTTTGGCGTGTTCCTCGGCCCAGCCGGGGTCGCCGGTATTGGCCCCGCCCAGGACTATGTCGGTGCCACGGCCGGCCATGTTGGTGGAGACGGTTACCGCGCCCAGGCGGCCGGCCTGGGCCACAATGCCCGCTTCCCCCTCGTGGTTCTTCGCGTTAAGCACCTGGTGGGGAACGCCCCGCCGCTTCAGCCGGTCGCTCAGGGCCTCGGAGGCCTCGATGGAAGTGGTGCCCACGAGAATGGGCCGACCCGTTTCGTGGATATCGACGATGTGCTCCACCACTGCCTGCCACTTGGATTCGGAGGCCTGGAACACCAGGTCGGCCACGTCGTCGCGGGCCATGGGAACATTGGTGGGGATGACAGCCACTTCCAGCCCGTAAATCTTGTAGAACTCGTCGGCCTCGGTGGCGGCGGTACCGGTCATGCCGGCCAGCTTGTCGTACATCCGGAAGTAGTTCTGCAGGGTGATGGTGGCGTAGGTGACGCTCTCCCGCTGGATTTTCATGCCCTCTTTCGCTTCCACCGCCTGGTGCAGACCGTCGGACCAGCGGCGGCCGAACTGCAGGCGGCCGGTGAACTCGTCAACTATTACCACCTCCCCGTCGCGGATGACGTAGTCCTTGTCCCTGACCTTCTGGACCTGGGCGGTGAGGGCGTTTTCGATGTAGTGGACCAGGTGGTAGTTGTCCGGGTCGTAGAGGTTGTTCACCCGGGTCCACTGCTCCATCTTTTCAATGCCCTCCTGGGTGAGGGAGATGGCCTGGGTGCGCTCGTCTATGGAGTAGTCGGTTTCGGAATCCAGGCGAGGCACCAGCTTGGCAAAGGTGTAGTAATGCTGGACCGGTTCATCGGCCGGCCCGCTGATTATCAGGGGAGTGCGGGCCTCGTCGATGAGAATGTTGTCCACCTCGTCAACAATGGCAAAGTGCCGCTCCCGCTGTACGCGGTTTTCCGCTTCCAGGGCCATGTTGTCGCGCAGGTAATCGAACCCGAACTCGTTGTTGGTGCCGTAAAGCACGTCGGCCAGGTAGGCTTCCTGGCGGGAGACCTGCCTCAGGAACTTCATCCCGTTGGGGCCCTTTTCCACCGACGGGTCGTACATGAACGCCGCATCGTGCTGCAGGCAGCCCACGCTCAGCCCCAGGTTGTGGTAAATGGGACCCATCCACACCGGGTCCCGGCGGGCCAGGTAGTCGTTGACCGTTACGACGTGGACGCCCCGGCCGGTCAGGGCGTTAAGGTACACGGGCAGCGTGGCGACCAGGGTTTTGCCTTCGCCGGTCTTCATCTCCGCAATCTGGCCTCGGTGGAGGACGATGCCGCCAATAAGCTGGACGTCGTAATGGCGCTGTCCCAGGTTGCGGCGGGCCACCTCCCGCACGGCGGCGAAGGCTTCGGGGAGCAGGTCGTCCAGGGCTTCGCCCCGGGCCAGCCGATTCCGGAACTGCTGGGTCAGGTCGTAGAGTTCCTCGTCGGAACGGCCCTGCATACCTGGTTCCAAAACGTTTATATCAGGAACCAGGGTGTGGGCGAGCTTATCTATGGCTTTTTCGCCGGGGTCTCCGATTATTTTACGAAGCAAAGTAACCATATAATCCAACCACCTTGACGTAGCGTCCCCGCGTCAGGGGGAGAAAATCAGGCAAAAAATAAAGATTAAGGCCATTTATCGAAGCGGCCATGGCCTTCGGCCCCAGGCAACCGCCAGGCCATTATTGCCGGCGATGTATTTGAAGAATGTTATCAAAGAATTGTACCTGAATGGGCCCGAACTTGCACATTGAGGCCGGAAAGCGGCCGGGCAATGGCCCCCGGGGGAGCATCCGGCCAAACCGCTGTCCCCAGCCCCTTGCCAGCCTGCATAACCCATATCCATCATAAAGTTATCATCTGAATGAAAGCCGCCGGCCCCTGCGCAGCGCCTTTTTCGGTGGGGTCCGCCTCAGGGATGTGGTCGCCCGCCCCAGGGGCCAGCACCCAA
>CAZPMU010000032.1:5751-27484 GCA_964587795.1 uncultured Dehalococcoidia bacterium
CAAAATGGGCCAAAATGGAACCAAATGGAACTATTATTGAAAAATTCCCATCTTCGCGCCCTTTCGTGGACAACCAAAAAATGGGCCAAAATGGGCCAAAATGGAACGATTATTGAAAAATTTCATTCGTGAGCATTCGTGGTTAACCCATGGTCCGGGGCTGTGGGCCAGGGGCGCGATTGCCCCGGTGAAACGGCAGGGCAGCGTTGCGGCCCGCAGGGGCAGCCTGGTGTATTCCTGATGGTATTCGGGATTGGAAGGTCTGGTGCCGACTCCGGTGAGTGGCGGCGGCAAGTGTAGAGTTATTTCGTTGCAAAATAAACAGCGCGGTTATTTATTATAGTTATAGTTGTCATTGACAATGCCTTTACCCCTCAATAGAATCAAATAGGCCCGTTGAAAAAAACGAGGCCGTATTTTGTGATTTATTCACGACGTTATTTGAAGATAGGGGCTAGTCTGAATGACCACTCTCAAGCAACTGTATTGTCTGCAGGAAGTTGACCTGGACCTGGATGGCGTAAACGGGCAGATAGCTGAGGTGGAGCGGGAGCTGGAGGGGAGACTGTCCCTGGGCAAGATTGAGGAATCACTGGAAGAGGCGAAGACCAGGTTGCAGGAAATTCAGAGTTCCCACCGGCAATTGCAACTGGAAACGGAAAGCCAGCGGGAAAGGTCGTCGCACCTGGAAACCCAGTTGTACGGCGGAGACCTGGACAACCCGCGGGACTTGGAGGCGCTGCAACTGGAATCCAATAACGTCAGCCATACACTGGAACAGATGGACGTTCGCCTGCTGGAGCTATCCCTCCAGGCCGAAGACGCCCGGACGCAAATAGCGGCCCAGGAGCAGCAACTTACGGACACCCAGTCGGCCTGGGAAGTTCGCCAGGCCCAGTTGTGGGAGCAACTGGAGCAACTGACGGACCGGCAGGAATCCCTGAATAAGGACCGGAGCAGCCTGGCGTTGGGGGTGGAACCCTTGGAACTTAAACGCTACGAAGGCTTGCGGCGCAGCAAGGGCGGCCTGGCCGTCTCCAAGGTAATTCGGGGCCTCTGCCAGGCATGCCGGATGTCATTGCCCTCCCAGCAGTTGCAGCGGGTCCGCAATGGACGGCAGGTGGTGCTCTGCAACAACTGCGGCCGAATACTCTTGCCGGGGTAGGCAGGCCGGCGCCCGACGGGTGAATGGCAGGCGGCCAAGCCTGTCTGAACGTAAGGATTCGCATCCCCCTGGCCAAAAGCCGGGGGGATGGTCGTTTCGGGGGAGCAGGGCGTGAAGTCCCGGCGCCGGATCACGTCTCGGATAGAGGCGCCACTGTGGCTTCCTTGACCCCCCTGAGGGCGTATGCTAGATTGAACCTGGAGAGGCTGGGCAGGACCGGGTGACCGCCGCGGTGGAGGAAACTCTGCCGGGGAGGAAAGTCCGGGCTCCTCCGGACAGGGTGCTGGGTAACGCCCAGGCTTTTGTGGCGGCTTAACCGCTGCCCCAGGGGACGGAAAGTGGCACAGAAACATACCGCCGCCGGCCGAAGTTCCCGGCGGTCATTCATCTGACTGACAGCCGAAACGCCGGCGGTAAGGTTGAAATCGGACGGTAAGAGCGTCCGGTCGCCCGTGGTGACACGGCGACGGCTAAACCCCACCTGGAGCAAGGCCGAATAGGGGGACTATGGGTGTCCGGCTCGTCCCCGGGTTGGCTGCTTGACCCCGACGGTAACGTCGTCCGGCGCGCAACTGCTGCGTCGACCTGCGGGCGCCATCAAGGTTGCCGCGCGGGGGGCTAGATAGATGGTCACCGTCACGACGCTTCACCAAGGCTTTAGCCGCGGTATCGAGGCGTCGGGATACAGAACCCGGCTTACAGGTCTTGCCCATCCCTCTCCCCTGTCAATTGTCCGCAATGGCGCTGGCTGCAGCAGTTTGTTGCCGCCGCCGGCCGCCGGATTCATTTCCCCTGATCAGGAGACGATATGGTCCGAACCAACTTGACCAAGGCCAAGATCAATGAAGGCCAGGTAGCCCTGGGCGCCAGTATCAACTTCTATGCGCCGGGCCTGGTGGAACTTTACGGCGTTATGGGTTTCGACTGGGTCTGGATCGACTGCGAGCACGGGTCTTCCAATGACTCCGAGACTGAGAACATGGTGCGGGCCGCCGAGCTTTACGACCTGACTCCCATAGCCCGCATACCCAACGCCTATCCGTCCACCATCCTGCGGTTCCTGGACCGGGGCGTGCAGGGCCTTATAGTCCCCCATATATCCACCCGGGAAGAAGCGGAGGGTGTGGCCCGGGCGTCGCACCACTACCCCGACGGCGACCGCAGCAGCGCCACCGGCGGGCGCACCAACCGTTTCGGGGCGGGACTTTCCACGCCGGAGTATTACGCCTCCGCCAACCGGGAGGTGCTGGTCATAGTGATGATTGAGACGCCGGAGGCGGTGGACAACGTGCGGGAGATCGCATCGGTGCCCGGAGTTGACGCCCTTTTGGTGGGCAGCAGCGACTTGACCCAGACCATGGGCATGGCCAGCCCCGCCGAGTTGGACGCGGCCATCGACAAGGTGATTGAGGGCGCCAAGGCCGAAGGCAAGGCCATCGGTGTGGCCGGGGCGGGAATGTCCCTCAACAACGTGCCGCGCTTCCAGCACTTCGCCAGCCGGGGCGTCCAGCTAATGTCCATCGGCGCCCAGGACATGATCCGGGCCGGAGGGGATGGGTTCCTGAAGACGATGCGGGGCTAGGGGCGCCACCGGCCAGGTTTTCTCGGAAGTAAACTAACCCCATCCCGCTAAGGGATGGGGCATACCATCAATGGAAGCGAAAGCGGCAGAACAGGTTAGCCGTTATTCTCCTTCTCCCTTCGCAGTCGCTCTACCGCCTGCTGCAGGGTTTCGCCAGGCTCGCGCTGGGCATCGGCCTCGATAAGTTCATTCTCCGCCTCTCTGCGCCCTTCCTTACGGCCTTCTTCCTTCTCTCTTCGCTTGAAGATTCGAGTCATTACCATGGCTACTCTCCCAATACTGAGTATGACGATGGCGACTGCAAAAGATGTGCCTGAAATGTCAGCAACCAAGCTAACGGGCCTCTGTGAATCCCAATCGTCGCCGTACCAGAATGCAACGGCAGAGCAAACTGCGAACGAGAAAAGAAACAGACCGCAGAATACACCACCTATCGTCCTGACATTTTCGCGGACGGAGTCGCCAACGGACTTAGCGACATTGGTAAGCCAACCGAGAATGCCTTCCACCTTATTTTCATTTATAGAATCGCAGTATAGACCGAACCCACTATAACGTATGGTCTAACCCGCGATGTATCAACATTAAGAAGAGTCGCCGGTCAGCATTGCTGTTCTTCTTGCCAGTCCCCTAATGCCCTAATAAATCCGTCTGCGAGTTCAAGTAGGGGCCCTACCTGAAAGCCGGAATTACGTGCTTGCCGAACAGCTCAATGGACTTCATTACCTGCTCGTGGCCGATGGTTTCGGTGGCCATGAGGAACTGGACCTGGTCCACCCCGGTGGCCTCGTGCAGCTTGACGGCGTTAATGCAGCTTTCCGGGTCGCCGGCCACGATAACGCCCCGGTCGGCCAGGGTGTCGGAGTCCATCTCCTCCCATATCTTCTGGGCCAGGGCGCTGCCGCCGGACAGGTCGAACTGGGTGGCTGCCCCCTCGTCGGTAACTTCCTTCACGTCGATGTAGCGGGAGAAGTTATGCACCAGGTGCTCGGGGATGCCGCCCCACTGCTCCAGAAGCCTTGAGTAGATGTCTTTCTGGTCCTGGACGTAGGGACGGCCCGGGCCGAAGAAGGTCTTTAAAGAGTTGGCGCACAGGTCCCGGGCCTCGTGGTTGTCCTCGCCGCAGTAGCCGAATATGGAGCTCAGCCACTGGTTGTTAACGAAGCCGCCCACCGGGTCCGCTTCCCTGATGGTGGTGCGGTAGTCCCGGATGTGGGGTTCCAGCACCGACGGAGCGCTGACCCCCAGGGCCATAACGCCGATGCCCTTCTGGGCGGCAAGCTGGTAGGTGGTGGGCTGCAGGGCCGCAACCCAGATGGGCGGGTGGGGCTTCTGGTAGGGCTTGGGCAGCACCTGGCGGGGCGGCACGTTCCAGAAGCGGCCGTCCCACTCAAAGTAGTCCGATTCCCATATTTTGGGGACCATGGACAGGGACTCTTCCCACATGTCCCGGGAGTCCCGGGGGTCAATGCCCATACCCATCTGTTCGTAGGGGGCGGAGCGGCCCGTGCCGAAATCGACACGGCCGTTGGAAAGGTGGTCCACCATGGCCACCCGCTCGGCCACGCGCACGGGATGGTGGTAGGGCAGGATGACCACGCCAAAGCCCAGGCGGATGTTTTTGGTCAGGCGGCTGAGGGCGCCGAAGATGACCTCGGGGCAGGGCGAGGAGGAGAAGGTGGTCAGGAAGTGATGCTCGACAAACCACACATAGTCGAAGCCCATTTCGTCGGCAAGGACGCACTGGTCGATGGTTTCCTCTATTACCGCATGGTCGTCCAGGGCGGGCCGCTGCATTTCGTAAGCGAGGCCAAATTTCATGATGCTGCTCCTTACCAATTATTTGCTATGCCGGAAGTTGCAATATCCAGAGTCAGGGATAAAAGGGCTGCTCACAGGCGCGAATCAGCGGCAGCATGGGAGTGCCATCGATATCCAACCATTGCCCCCAGCAGCTGTTATCAACAACGCCGTTACCATACTCTTTCAAGCAACTTTCCCAATCCTTAGAAGACTTGAACAGCTCTTTGCCAGCCATGTCCCGGGCGTTGAGAAACCCTAAGTAAATGAGAACAACAGGCACACCCAAAGATGCCAGTTTCCAAGCCCAGGCAAACCGGTTGGACAGTTGGTAATGGTGGTCGCGGGAGAGATGCCAGGGGCCCTCGGTCGCTATGTGCAGCCCGCCAGCAGCCTGGCAAATGGTCTGATGTATTCGTTCCCTATTGGCGTCATTGCTGCTACCGCATCTGTCCGATTTGGGGGCAAGCTCGGCAGCATGGGCTTTTGCTTCTACCAGCAGCAACCCCGGTCTGCCACTGATTGAGCAGGTGCTGGCTATGTCCCAATTTGGGGTCCTGGCACCCCTTGGTTCGGCCAGCCACCAATCTCTCAACTGCGTCCTTATGTCGTTATCCAGCAAAGAGTCTGCTTTGTGAAGTTCAACCTCATTAGCTGGAGATTTATCCCATTTGCCATTATTGGCCTGTTCAGGCTTACCCCAAGGTATCCATTCGTTAGTCGGATTTACAACCACCTCCGGTACATTTATCAGCCCGGTCAATCTCTCAGCGACCTCATTCCGGCTGCCGTCCATCAACAACACACAGCGAGGGCGACTACCTCGCCGTTCCTTAGGTCTCAGTTGGTTTAGCCATTCCATTATTGTCCCGAATTACTTGCCCAATGTTGTCCCGTTGCGGCCCGTATCAGGGCGGGGGCCGAAGGGTGTGAAGTGTTAAGGGTGATTGTAACTTTAAAGGGAGGGAGGGACAAGGAAAGGCCGCACGCGCTGCGCTGTTCACCTTGACGCTCTACCCACACCCCACCATAATCAAGCCACCTGACATTCTTTGCCCGAATATCCGAGCGTCTGGTAATCTTTCCCCATATTGACGGGATACTGAACACAAACCTGGAGGAAACATGGCCCGAGTTACCGGAAGTCACCTGATTGCCAAGGCCCTGAAGCTGGAGGGCGTCTACAACATATTTACCCTGGCGGGCGACCACGTGCTGCCGGTACTGGACGTCATGGCCGACGACGATTTTCGCTTCATTGACACCCGCCACGAGCAGGCCGCGGTCCACATGGCCGACGCTTACGGCCGCATTACCGGCCAACTGGGCGTGTGCATGTACACCACGCCCGGCTTTGCCAATGCCATTCCCGGCCTGACCAACGCCATGCACAGCGAAAGTCCGCTGCTGTCCATCGCCGGTTCCGCCGACCTGTCGGAACTGGGACGGGGCGCCATGCAGGAGATTGACCAGGTGGGCATGGCGGCGGCCACCACCAAGGAATCGCTGATGATTTACGATGCCCGCCGCATTCCCGATACCATCGCCCGTGCCGTGCGGCTGGCCTTCAGCGGCCGACGCGGACCCGTGCACCTGACCATTCCCACCGACGTGCAGGAGCAGGAGCTGGACGAGGACGAGGTGGTCTTCTTCAATCCCGACGAATACCGGGCCAGCGAGGCCATCCTGGCGCCCCAGGCCCAGGTTGAGCAGGCCATCGCCCTGCTGCGGCAGGCCCAGCGTCCCTTCGTCATCGCCGGAGAAGCTGCCGGCTACACCCAGGACGGGCAGGCGCTGACGGACTTTGCGGAGACTCTCAAAGTGCCGGTGCTGACCGAGGGTCAGGCCCGGGGCCTGGTGCCCGACGACCACCCTTACGGCTTTGGTTTCTTCGAGCGGGGCCTGAACCGGGCCGCAACCATGCTGCGCAACGCCGACGTGGTGGTGCTGCTGGGTCGCAAGCAGGACTACACCATCGGCTTCTGCCGGCCGCCCAACGTGGCCGCCGACGCGAAGATTATCCAGATTGACCCTTCCCCCGCCGAGATTGGCCGCAACCGGGGCGTTTCGGTGGGAATGGTTGGGGACGTGACCAGCGTGGTACAGCAGCTTACCCAGGAAGCGTCGAAGCACATCTGGCAGGATTTGCCCTGGCTGGAGGAGTTGAGGGCCTCCCGCGCCGCCCAGGCCGAGTGGGCCGAGGGCCTGGCCGTATCGGAGACCCCGATGCACGCCATGTACGTCCACAAGACCCTGGAGTCCATGCTGCGGCCTGATGACTTCCTGTCTTTCGACGGAGGCGATTACTGCCACTTCGGGCGGGCCCTGCTGCCGGCGCAGATGCCCAAGAAGTGGAGCTACGTTTCCAGCCTGGGCATGCTGGGTTCTTCCCTTCCCTCGGCCCTGGCGGCCCAGGTGGCCTACCCCGACTCCCGGGTCATCAACCTCACTGGCGACGGCGCCTTTGGCTTCAATGGCATGGAGTTCGACACCGCCGTCCGCCACGGACTGAACGTCGTAACCGTCCTGGGCAACGACTCCGCCTGGGGCATTGACCGGCAGATCCAGCTGGGCCTCTACGGTCGCCCCGTAGCCACCGACCTGCTCCAGACCCGCTACGACCTGGTGGTCCAGGGCCTGGGCGGCCACGGCGAGTTCGTGGAACGTCCCGAAGACCTGAAACCGGCCCTGGAGCGGGCCTTCGCCGCCAACAAGCCGGCCCTGGTAAACGTGGTGGTGGAACGGGCCATCAGCCCCCGTGCCGAAGCGGCGATAGCGCGGCGCCAGGCGGTTATGGGGCAGTAGAGAAGTTATAATCTACTAAAACTCGACCAACCGCGGCGGTTAGCGGTTCATATCGGGTGGGTTGATGGAAAGTTGGTAGGGGCAGACCTGTGTGTCTGCCCTGGTCCGGCAGCTTTATCGCCTGAATTGGGACCCTGCCTGCGAAGCGAATAGTTGAGATTCTCCCGCATTCCTTTGTTTGAATTGAGGATTTCTGCCGGTGACTACACAAAAAAGAAGCAGAGCTTCAGGAAGGGAGTGTTCACATCAGGATTGCAACCTTCAAACTTCGGGCCAGGACCATTTCTTGTGCCGTCAGCATTTCTTGGAAGCCCAGCGTGGAACTATAACGAAGTGCTCCAGATGTTCAAGTTTCAAACCCTCGAGATTGCCACTTTGCAATAACTGTTTTGTTGGTGGCTTTTCTCGAGGCGCAGCGAGCCAGCAAAAGTCTGCTGCAAAGTCGGATACCACTAGCTATGAAGTGGAGAGCTCTCCGGCCTGGGGTCGGGGTGACGCTAATGCTGCTTATTTCTATACCTACATCTTGCGACTCTCCAATGGCGAATTTTATGTGGGACATACCAGGGAACTACCGGAGAGGTTATCCGAGCATCGGGACGGCCGAGTGCCTTCTACCAGGGGCCTGGTCCCGGAATTAGTCTGGTTCACCGAGCAATCCACGAGAGAAGAGGCTGCGAGTCTCGAATTGAAATTGAAGCAGACCAGGGACAGGGACGAAAGGTCCATCCGAAGAATGATTATCAGGTTCCAAAGCCTCGTCCGCGAATTGACCAAGGACTAAACAGCGGTATTTTCTAAGACCACCCCCCAAGGAGGCCCCCCAAATGCCCAACTCCCCCCACGGCATAACCTACGACTCCTACCGGCCCGTCGTCATGGGGCGCAACGGCATGGTCTGCTCCGGCCATCCCCTGGCTTCCCAGGCCGGCATCGCCATGCTGCAGAAGGGCGGCAACTTCGCCGACGCGGCGCTGGCCACGGCGGCGGCATTGAACGTGGTGGAACCGTTGATGTCCGGCGTTGGCGGCGACGGGTTTATCATGGTGTACCGCAGGGACACCGACCGCCTCGAAGTCTCCAACGGCACCGGCGCCGCACCCTACGCCGCCACTCGCGACCGCTACCTGCCCGGGGGAATACCCATGAAGGGCATTTTGTCCGTGTCGGTGCCCGGACTGGTAAATAGCTGGCTGGACGTTCACGAAAAGCATGGCCTTCTGCCCCTGGCGGAGTGCTTTGCCCCGGCCATCGACCTGGCGGCCAATGGCTTTCCGGTTACCCACGTCCTCTCCAGGTCCATTGCCGCCGACCCCCTGCTGTGCCAGTTTCCCACCTCCCGGGCCGTATTCGCCCCCAATGGCGGGCGGCCCCTGCAGCCCGGGGAAATCTGCTACCAGAAGGACCTGGCCCGCACCTTCCAGGCCATCGTTGACGGCGGACGCGACGCCTTCTACCAGGGCGAAATTGCCCGGGCCATGGTCAAGTTCAGCGAGGAGCAAGGGGGGCTGCTTTCGATGAGGGACCTGGCGGACTGCCGGGCCCGCTGGCAGGAAGCCATTTCCACCACCTACCACGGCCACACCGTCTATGAGGCGCCGCCCAACTCCAGCGGCCACGTCCTCCTCCAGGAATTGAACCTGGTCGAGGAATTTGACCTCAAGTCCCTCGGCTGCAACACCGCCGAGAGTATCCACCTGATGGTCGAGGCCAAGAAGCTGGCCTTTATAGACCGGGAGGCCTTCGTGGCCGACCCTGAATACATTGACGTGCCAATAGAGGGCCTGTTGTCCAAGGACTACGCCCGCGACCGCGCGAAGCTCATTGACCCCGAACGCGCCGCCTATGAGGCCAAGGCCGGCAATCCCTGGGCCTACCAGTCCGCCCAGCCCACCGGCCGTCCCGCCAGGGTTGGCGCCGGCCAGGAACAGGAAGACACCACCTGTTTCGTGGTGGTAGACGGCCACGGCAACGCCATCTGCCAGCTTCAGAGCATCCAGAGCGCCTGGGGTTCCAGTCTTATCGCCGGCGATACGGGCATCCTGCTGAACAACCGGATGACCTACTGGCACCTGGAAGAGGACCACGTGGACTGCCTGGAGCCGGGGAAGCGGGTGCGCCATACCATGAACCCGGTGATGGTCTTCCGCAACTCCCAAGCGTCGGGTAACGGGGCTGGCAGGCAACTGTCCCTGGTGCTGGGCACGCCCGGCGCGGACACCCAGGTGCAGACCAACCTGCAGGTCATCAGCCACGTCCTGGACTTTGAGATGACGGTGGCCGAGGCGGTGGAGGCTCCCCGCTGGCGCAACACCCAGAACCCCACCGAGTCCTACGTCCCCCACACCTGCCCCGACGAACTGCTGGTGGAGTCGCGCTATTCCGAGGAAGTGCTGGAGGGCCTGCGGCAACGCGGCCACGTCCTCAACGTCCTGGGCGGCTGGGAAGCCACGGGCAGCGAAATGATGATCCAGGTGGATCCGGAAAACGGCTCCCTGCACGGCGGGGCGGACCCCCGGCGGGACGGGTACGCGGTGGGGTGGTAGAGGCCCATCGTGGCAATCCGAGATAAGAAACTATCTCGAAAGTCCCTTCCCCCGTGAAGGGGGAAGGTTAAGATTGGGGTGAAACACCAGGGGCAATTCCTTTGTTTGCCCCCGCAGAAGTTTTGAGACAGTTTCTAAGTCTTGGCCTGCTATGCGATGATATCTATCGATACGGAGAGCATTCTGGGTATGTATTTTTTTAGGTTTACACTGGCTGTAGTAGCAATGTGCCTGTTAGTGGCGGGGTTGACGTCATGTCAGCCGGCCGCCGCCCCCGAAATGGCCAGGGATGTGGGTGCCGTCGCCGAGGCGGCCATAATGGATCAGGCGGGGAATGCACTGGGCATCGTCACCCTGGTCCAGGGACCTCAAGGTGTCCTGATTAGCGCTGAACTCCAGGGAGTGCCTCCGGGAGGACACGGGTTTCATATTCACGAAGTGGGCGCCTGCTCCCCCGATTTCTCGGCGGCGGGCGGGCACTTTAACCCCGAAGACGAAAGCCATGGCTATTTGTATAGTACAGGGCAACACGCCGGGGACTTGCCGAACATCTTTGCCAATGTCGACGGATGGGCCCGGGCGGACATCTTTACGGATGAAGTGACCCTGGCGTCGGGAGAAGACCACACTCTGTTCGACGCTGATGGATCAGCCATAATAGTCCACGAACATCCTGATGCTTACGGCGAGGACGCTGGCACAGCAGGCTCTCGCATCGCTTGTGGTGTAATCGAGAAGAGTTCATAATTCACGCCCAAGAGGCGGCTGAAAGAAGGAAACGCTCCATGCGCATTCCCGGTAACAAACGTAGCCAGGAACCCGACGACATCGGCAACCGCGCCGGCGTCTTTGCTGAAGCCGTCCGCGACGGCGATATGGACCTGGCCTGGTCCCTGCTGTCCAAGGAGACGCGCGGTATGCGCATGGGCGTGTGGGCCACCCGCAACAACATCGACATGCAGAACGCCTACCGGGCCGCCTACGACCACGACCACAACCTGCGTCCCTCAATGATGAAGGACTTCCGCGAAACGGTGCTTCGCCTGTGGCCCCTGGAGGATTTGACCGACCTGGGCGTGGCCCCAACCAACTTTATCGACGATACCCACGCTTTTGCCTTCCTGCCCTTTGGCGTTACCGAGAACGAGAGCACCGTCACCCGCCGTCGCATGATGTCCGGCCTGGTGATTCCCATGCTGCTGGAAGAGGGGCAGTGGCAGGTGGACCTGCCCGGGTGGCGCTTCCTGGAGACTTAGGCGACCGGACATCGTACTTCCTGATTACGTATCGCAGCAGCGGAGACGGAGGTAGCTGGACCTTGGCCCGCTCCCAGCCCAAGCGCACCAACTTGCATCCCCTTCCCGCCAGGGACGAAGCCACGGAATGTGAGCTTTGCCAGCGGGAAGTTGACCACTTTACCGTTCATCACCTGGTTCCCAAGGCCAGGGGCGGCAGGTTTGGCCCCACGGCCCGGCTCTGTCCCACCTGCCACCGCCAGCTTCATGCCCTCTTCTCCGAGGCTACCCTGGCCGATGAGTTGAACTCCATTGCCAGGCTCCAGGCCAATCCCCAGGTGAACAGCTACCTCAAGTGGGTGCGGAAGCAGAAAAGCTCCGGCGGGTTCAAGGTGCGCCGGGCCAACAACCGGCGTTAGGAAATTCTTATGACTACAGTACCCGCAACGGCGGAAGCGGTAATCATCGGCGGCGGCGTAATGGGAGCCAGCATCCTCCACAGCCTGGCGGTGAGGGGCATGGCCAATACCCTGCTTCTGGAACGGGATGTGCTTGGCGCCGGTTCGACCGGGCGTTCCTCCTCCGCCATTCGGATGCACTATTCCACCGAAGTCCACGCTAGAATGGCGTGGGAGAGTTTCAAGGTGTTTCGCGACTTCGGCGGGATTGTGGGAGGCGAGTGCGGTTTCACCCGCACCGGCCACCTGATAATGGGAGCCGAAGAGGATGCCGACACTTTCCGCGCCAATGTGGCCATGCAGCAGAGTGTGGGTATCGACACCAGGCTGGTTACCAGGGAAGAGGCGCAGGAACTGGCGCCCGGTTTCTACCTGGAAGACTGTGGGGTCATTGCATACGAACCCCTGTGCGGGTATGGCGACGCCTCGGCCACCTGCACGTCGTTTGCCCAGGCCGCCCGGGACCGGGGCGCCCGGGTAATCCTGCGCTGTCCCGCCCTTAACGTGGAGGTGGCCGGCGGCAGGGTTGCTGGAGTGGTTACCCCCGCCGGCCGCATATCTACGGACCGGGCGGTTATCGCCACCGGCCCCTGGAGCCGCGGGTTCCTGCTGGAACATGGCATCGACCTGCCATTGGAGGCCACTCGCCATGAGGTGGTCCACATCCGGAGGGGCCCCGAAGGGCCGGCTTACCATTTGAGCGGCGGCGACCTGATCAACCAGATTTATTTCCGGCCCGAAGGCGCCGACCTTACCCTGGTGGGCAACGGCAACCTGGAGGACGTTGTCGAGGACCCGGAAGTCTTTGCCCAGCGGGCCAGCCCTGGCTTCATCCAGGAGATATGGAGTCGCCTGGCTCGTCGAATCCCCTCGCTGGCCGACGCGGAGTTCAGCACGGGGTATGCCGGCCTCTACACTTCCACGCCGGATTCCCACCCCGTCATAGATGCCGTTGACGGTATTGATGGCCTGTACGTTTGCACCGGATTCAGCGGTCATGGTTTCAAGCTGTCGCCCATGGTGGGCGTTCTGGTGGCTGAACTGTTGCTGGACGGTCGCGCTGACTCCATCGACATTTCCCCCCTTCGCATGGCACGCTTCGCCGAGGGTGACCTGAACAGCACCGGCTACGGATTCAAGGTAATGGTCTGACCCGGTTCCCCGGAGCGGGCCTCCCCGCAATTCATCCGTACTCCATTAGGTGGGATTAAACTCTTGCCGGCGTCAAGGTGTGTAAAGGGATGTGGGGGAACCGGAGTGATTTTCATCAGTTGGACACTACCGCTGTTAAATCATCGACGCAGGCATACCTCTGCCATTGCCATCAGGGCAATCGCGTCTTAATTTCGCCGGCCACTCAATCAGGAAGTCAATGCCGGCCTGAACTTGCCGAAGGGCCTGGAGTCCTTCGCCCAAGGCTCGGTTGCGGGTCCGAAAGTTGGCTTGTGGGAGGGGGGTTAGATTATTCACTCCGTTCAGAATGACAGGTCTTGTAATTCTGTACGGCAAGTGGTTGAAGCGCGATTGCCCTGCCATTGCCTTGCCCCGCATAAACAGTGGAAAGGGGAATCAGTTATAATCTGGGCTTCATAAAGGTATTTTTTCGAGGCTGAACGTGATTTCCAACAACGCCAGGGTGGCCAGGGCCCTTTACCTCCTGAAACTGGACCTGGACAACTTTGTTGCCAGGGAGTTTACCAACTACCACCAGGACCAGACTCTCACTGTTCTCAACCAGATTCTGGGCCAGTCCCGAGACTCCCAAAAACCTTTCCAGAATATGAAGACCCAGGACTTGCTGACCGTGGTCCAGGCTTCCTGGTGGAATGTATTCGACCGGGCCATGGGCGGCATTGAACCGGGCGTAGTCCGCGAAGTGGCCCTTACCCACGAGGCGTGGGCCGCTCGCAACAGCTTTAACGGGGAAAGCGCCTTTCACGCATTGAACTCCGTCGAGCGATTGCTGGCGGCCATGTCGTCGCCCAGCACCCTCGAACTGGACATGCTCAAGCGGGAATGCCTGGAGTCGGAGCTGGAGACGGCGGAACCGGAAGCCGAAGATGGCGCAGTATCTGACGACCTGCCCACTGATAGGGAAGAACTCTCCGACGAAGCGGACGCCATCATTGAAGGCGACCCTGTTCCCGCAGGCCATGAGACAGATGTGCCGGTGGCGGGGAGTGAGAATGAAGCAGCGGCCAACGATGAAGATCCCTACCTGGCGGACCTGATTCGTTCCCTGAAGGAAGCAGGCGCCCTGCGCGACGAAGACCTCGTGGCAACTGCAGCCAGGGCTGGCAGCCAGGCTCAGTACGCCGACGACTCGCATTTGCAGGAACTGAGCCCCAGCCTGGTCCAGGCGCTGGGTGAACACGGTATGCGCCGGATATTTGGCTACCAGGGTGAAGTTCTGTCGCACATCCTGGCCGGAAGCGACGTGGCGCTGGAAGCCGGCCGGGCGACGGATGAAACAGTTACGCTGGCGCTTCCCCTGGCCGAGTCCCTCCTGAGAAACCCTGGCAGCCATGGTCTGGTCCTGTGTCCCGATGAAGAATCGGCCAGGCTATTGGAAGAAAGCCTGAACCCCCTGTTGTCGGCAGCCGGGGTTCGGATAACATCCGACGCAGCGGAAGTTGCCGGTTCTTTGCTCGAATCGGGAGAAACAATACAGAGCGCCGTCCTTGTGGTTTCAGTGGACTCTCTCAACAGGTCACTGGCCACCCTGCGGGAAGATTGGCAGCCACTCCTGAAAGCCCTCAAATTCATCGCCATCTACCGGGCGGAGGAGTACCAGGGATATTTCGGGGCCAATGTGGCCGTATTGCTGCGGCGCCTTGCCCACCGGTTGGCAGTCCTGGGGGCCAGCCACCGCTGCCTGGTGGTGGCACAGGGGTGTGCCAACGGCATCGAACTGGCATGGAACCTTACGGGGCAAAACTTCCAGGCAGTGTCCGGTCACGGAAGGCCGGCGGCCAGGCGCCACTTTATCGCGGCCAGTCCCCGCGACCCTGAAGGCCCGGGCCAGGTTGATCTACCCGACCGGGTTGCCCGGGCGGCGCTGGCCTGCGTGGCAAAGGGCAGGTCGGTCCTGGTTTGCTGTTCAGGTGAAAACCTGGCCCAGATGGCTTTCTACACCGCTCAGGAAATGGCGGAAGGGTCGGGGGTTGACGCGGGATCCCTCTCCTTGGCTGAGGATTCCTGGAGGCTTGGAACAGGCCCCTTCAGCGAAGAGGCGGGCGAGGCGCCAGGACCCCAGGCCGTTTTTGCCGCCTTTTCCCGGGAAGTCCCGACTCTGACAGGCAACGTTGACGGCGTGATTGTGGCAGGCAGTTTCTCGACTCCCAGGGCTGCACACAGACTGCTGGAGAGCGTTGGCGTATCGGAAGAAGACGAGGCTTTTGCCCTGTTCTACACTCCCAACGACACCGAAGGCAGATTTACCGCTCGCAATATTGAGGCATTGCTGGCCAAGGAACCGGACCAGGTGGTGGTTGACCCGGACAGCCCCGACGTTGTCTCTCTACACTTGCCGGCGCTGGTCAATGAGTCGGCAGGCAGCGTCTACTCCTTTTCCCGGGAGGCGCTGGGCAATACCGTCTTCCAGGCATTGCGCCGGGAAGCGGCGCTGCTGGGCAATGGCGAGGAAACCGAGGCAATAATTGTTAGTCTGCATCCTGCCGGTGAGCAGAGGTGGGGTCTATGGCTGGATGGGCGACAGGTTTCCTCACTGTCTCCCTACGGCAAGTTTCGAGAGATATACTCGGGTAGCGTGATGGCGTTGGAAGGAAGGAAATACCGGGTGGCCTCGATGGACCCTGGCGACGGCGGGGACCGGCCGCCGGCCATTGTGCTGGAGGGCGCTGAGGCGCTGGCCAACCTGAGGACAGTACCCAGTTTTTCTGAATCTGTCGCGGTGGAGGAAGAGTCCTTGTGCCTCTCCCTGACCCCGGGCGTTTCCCTGCACCTGGGCAGGGTGGCGGTGCAGGAGGAGCTGGACACCGTTTCCGTGATTGATGATTCGGGCAGCCCGGAGGTGTACGACGAAGGTCTGCGGGAAGAAGACCACCAGGAACTGGTGACGGCTACGTTCGCTCCGGATGAAGATGCCAAGTGGAGCATGTACTGCCAGGCTTTCTGGCTGGACGTGTCGGGACCGGTAAATGGGGATGCAACAACCCCCCGGCATGACGAGGACTCGGCGGCAGCACCCGTCATTGCCGCCCTTGAGCAGATGTTCCGGGTAGGAGCCAGGTTCACTTTTCCGGTGGGCAAGTACGACCTGGCTACATATTCACAAGGTTCCACCATATTCCTGGCGGAGGTTAGCCCTGAATCCCTGGGCATCGTGAAGAAGGCCTTCGATAACTGGCGGGATATTTTGCGGGCCGGCGCCGACGTGGCCAGGAATTGCCGTTGCGCAAAGGGTTGTGTTTTCTGCCTGTTCCCCTCTTCGCCTTACGACCGACCGCTGGACAAGTCCGGCGGCCTGGCCCTGGCGGACAGGCTGCTGGAGATTACTTTGGGTTCGTGAGGGGCAGTGCCCTAATCCACACGCTTAGAGGCTTGTATCATGACTACCGCGTCTCTCAACATCAATGCTGCCCGCCTCAACCGCACCCTGGCCGAATTGGGGCGCATCGGCGAGACCCCCGGTGGCATGATGCGGCTGGCCTATTCTCCTTACGACTTGCAGGGGCGCGAGTATGCCATGGGCCTGATGCGACAGGCGGGGCTGGAAATTCGGGTGGACCCGGCCGGCAATGTCATAGCGCGCAAGCCCGGTACCGACCCGAACCTGCCGGCCATTGCCCTGGGTTCCCACACCGATACGGTGCCCAATGGCGGCAAGTACGATGGCGCCGTGGGCGTCCTGGGGGCCATCGAGGTGGCCCAGACCCTGGCGGAGAACGGCCACAACCTGCGCCATCCCCTGGAAGTCATCATCTTCACCAATGAGGAAGGCACCCGCTTCCACCGCTGGCTGCTGGGCAGTCGGTCCATGGCCGGCCTCCTGGAGCCCGAAGACTACGACGCCGTGGATGATGAAGGCGTAACTATCGAGCAGCGCCTGGCCGATATCGGGGGTGACCTGTCGCGGATAGACCAGGCCCGACGCTATCCGGGGGAACTGGACGCCTACTTTGAGCTTCACATTGAGCAGGGGCCCACCCTTCATAAGAGCGGGACGCCCCTGGGCGCGGTAACGGGCATCACCGGCCGCTTCGTTTTCAAGGTTGAGGTGCAGGGAACGGCCAACCATGCCGGCACCACGCCTATGCCCGACCGGCACGATGCCCTGGCCGCCGCGTCTCACCTGGTGCTGGCCACCCAGCGGCTGGCCACGGTGGAGGAGATTTGTCGGGTGGCCACGGTGGGGAACATCCAGGTTACGCCCAACGCCGTTAACGTGGTGCCCGGCGAGGTAACCCTGGGGGTGGAGTTCCGGGACGTGGACACCAACGCGCTGTCGGCAGCCGAGACCACCCTTCGCCGCAACGCCGCTGAAATAGCCGACGCCAACCGGGTGTCCGTTAATATCAGCCAGGTGGAGGCTGCCCGGGCCGTGCCCATGCCGGCCCGGATGCAGGGCCTGGTAGCAGAGGCGGCCGACCAGGCGGGACTGGCCTGGGCGTCCCTGCCCAGCGGCGCCGGCCACGACGCCCAGGCCATGGCCGCCATTACCGAATCGGGCATGGTCTTCGTGCCCAGCGTTGACGGCATCAGCCACTCGCCCCACGAGTTCACCGCGCCGGCCGACTGCGCTAACGGCGCCCAGGCCCTGCTGAACATGCTGCTGATGGCCGACGCCCGGCTTTAATATCTTTCCACGAGTGAACACGAAGGTTCACTATTGAATAGATGATTGAGAGCCATTCCTCCGCAATCCGGAATGCCCGTTAGTGGGCCTTTGTGCTTATTCGTGGATAAAAGAGGTTTTCACCCATGGATATTTCCGCCACCTATGTCTTTGACGCCCCGGCCGAGCAGGTCTGGAACACGCTGATGGACCCCGGGGCCCTGGCCGCGTGCGTTCCCGGCTGCCAGAGCCTGGAAGCTACCGGGGATAACGAGTACCAGGCGATGGTGAATGTTAGCCTGGGCCCGGTACGGGGCAGTTTCACCGCCAGGGTGGCTATCACCGAGGCCAACCCTTATCAGTCTTACCGCCTGTCGCTGAGCGGCAACAGCAACATCGGCTTTGGCAGCGGCGATTCCCTGGTAACCCTGGAGGAAGCTGATGGCAAGACCACGGTGCGGGTGGACACCCAGGCCCAGGCCGGGGGCACGGTGGCCCGGGTGGGCCAGCGCATGATGGAAAGCGTGGCCCGGGGAATGCTGGACCGGTTTTTCTCGTGCTTGCAGGAAACGGTGGGGCGGGGGTAGGGACGTGGCATCCTACCGACAGCGTAGGGGTTTAGGGATCTAATGAACGAAGTCAAGACGGTAATGCAGGTGGCGTGTTTGGGAGCGTTGTTGATAGTGCTTGTCATCGCGGGAGTGACTCTCTACCGTTTCAATATTGTTCTCGAGGACTTTCGGAGGTCGTCTATTTTTCAAGCTGCAGAATTGATTGGGAATTCTGGCTTGGATCTCGTTGCTTCCGACAGTGTCAAAGAGGTAATTGAGGATGTTTCGACACTTGATGAAGGTAGTCAGCCGGCAGACGGAAAAAAAGACTACATGGGAATAGACAAGCTTGATATTCCGGGCATTGTCGGTACTCAAGAAGAGCAAGAACCAGAAGGAATAGATACTGGTAGGCTGTCGCAGGACATACGTGATGAATTTGACGCCACCCCACAGGCAGTGGAGGTTGACACTGGGAACATCTGTAACAGGACTCCTGAGATTCAGCAACGACTGATCGAAATGCTGGGAATTACGAGCTGCCGGGAAATAACAGGTGAAGAATTGGTGCGAGTTAGGCAACTGGAACTGGGAAGAATGCCTCTCAAGGTTGGAGATCTGGATGGATTTATCAATTTGACCAGTTTGAAATTGTTTGCTGAAGATACTCCGGTTGGACTGTTGGACGATCTCGTAAATCTCGAAACCCTCGAGCTGGGGCTAGAGCAACCTCCTCCCGGCGGCCTATTCCGGAATCTGGTGTCATTAAAGCAATTGGACCTGTTAGTCGATGCCCAGGACGATCCTCAGCAATTGCAACTTCAGGGAGTTTTCGAAGGATTGACTGATCTGACGTATCTTGCATTAGGCGTAAGTGACGGATCCAGTGGCTTTGCTGTTCCTTTGATGCAAGAGAGCTTGATCGGAATGCCCAGTTTACTAACACTGGAAATTTCCAGTGTTAGCAGGGTTGAGGCAGGGACGTTAAATAACTTACCTGCCCTACGGTCAGTTGACCTGCAGGCAATCAGGTTGCCGGACCACTTGTCGAAACCGTCTCTGCCGCCAGACACCTTTTCTGGAAATCCTGATCTGGAGCGAATTAGCTTGAGCGGGTTTCGTGAAGTGTCACGTCTCGACTTCAACTCTCTTGATGTCATCTGTCGCATGCAAAGAAACATGGATTTAAGGTACGGGATTGACTTTGCGGTGGTAGTGCAAGGTGAAGTCGTTGAGGTGGTTGATTATGATTGGGATGATGATGCCCTTTCTTGTACTCTTCGAGTAGCGCCTTATGGCACCGAAGATTGGGATGAAGTCAAGGTGAATGTTCCTCCCCTACCCGAGCACAGGAGAAGTTGAGACATGCCCCAACCATACGAACTTACCGTCACCCAGGCCGCCGGGCTCATCCGCCAGGGAGAACTGTCGGCGGTGGACCTGGCCCAATCTCTGCTGGACCGTATTGGCACCCTGGAACCTTCCCTGAAGGCGTGGGTGTACCTGGACCGGGATGCGGCGCTGGCCGAGGCGGAGGCCAGGGACCGGGAGGTTGCTGCCGGAGGCCGGGTGGGCCCCCTGCACGGCATCCCCGTCGGCGTGAAGGACATCTACTATACGGCCAACATCCCCACAACGGCCTGTTCCCGGGTGTACGCCGAGTTTGTGCCCGCGTACGACGCCGCCCCGGTTGCCCTTCTGAAAGGGGCCGGGGCCATTATGCTGGGCAAGACGGTTACCACCGAGTTTGCCTGCATGGACCCTTCCCCGACCGTTAATCCCTGGAATGCCGCCCATACTCCCGGCGGCTCCAGCAGCGGGTCGGCGGTGGCGGTGGCCGCCCGCATGTGTCCCGCGGCCCTGGGATCGCAGACGGTGGGTTCGGTATTGCGGCCCGCTTCCTATAATGGCGTGGTGGGGTTCAAGCCCAGCTACGGGAGGGTCAGCAGGTACGGTGTCATTCCCGTTAGCTGGTCGCTGGACACCATGGGGTGGATGACCCGGACGGTGGAGGACGCCGCCATCCTGCTCCAGGCGCTGGCGGGTCCTGACGATAATGACTGGGTGGCATCGGCGGCGCCCGTCCCCGACTATTCCGCAGCATTGACGACTCCCACCGCACCCCGCATCGGCGTAGTCCGCCAGTTCTTCTTTGACCATGCTGATGAGGAGACCCGGCAGCACACCGGCGCAATGGTGGAACGACTGGCCGAAGCCGGCGCGGAGGTGGAAGAGCTTTCCCTGCCGCCCAGCATGGATACGGCCATTGAGGACCAGCAGATCATCATGGCGGTGGAGGGGTCCAGCTTTCACGAACCCATGTACCGCCGACAGGCCATGGATTACCAGCCGGGGATACGGGCAATGATCCAGCGGGGCCTGGACACGGATGCCGTTACCTATTCCCGGGCCATGGAGCGCCGGCGGCAGTTCATCACCGACATGCGCAAGCTGGCAGAGCGGGTGGACGTCCTGCTGACGCCGTCCACGCCCACGCCGCCCCTGCCCGACCTGACCAACACGGGCAACACCATGTACCAGGGTCCGTGGACTTCCTGTGGCCTGCCGGCCATTACCCTGCCCTCCGGGTTGTCGTCCGCCGGAGTGCCGCTGGGCCTGCAGTTGGTGGGGCCCTACATGGGCGAGGCCGGGTTGCTGTCGGCGGCCCGGTGGTGCGAGGAGACGCTGCAGGTATGTTTGACACCCCCGGTATAGTCTTTAAGGCTCCGGCGGGCCGAGTTGCCGGGAGAATTGGGGCCAGTTTAAACAAAATCACAAAAACGCTTGACACTACCTTATAGGCTGGATATACTAACCGAACGCTCCAAAACCGAAGGGTGAGGGGCAGGCACCTTAACAGTTGAATAGTAGAAGGAAGTAAGGTTTTTTCAATAAAGAGAGTTTGATCCTGGCTCAGGGTGAACGCTGGCGGCGCGCTTAATGCATGCAAGTCGAGCGTGTCCGTGGCTTCGGCCACAATGGAAAAGCGGCAGACGGCTGAGTAACACGTGAGTAACTTGTCCTTTGGTGGGGTATAGCCTCGGGAAACTGGGGATAATCCCGCATAAGACCGGTAAGCCTTGGTTTATCGGTGAAAGCTTAATGCGCCAGAGGAGAGGCTCGCGTCCTATCAGGTAGTTGGTGAGGTAATGGCTCACCAAGCCGATGACGGGTAGCTGGTCTGAGAGGATGACCAGCCAGAGGGGGACTGAGACACGGCCCCCACTCCTACGGGAGGCAGCAGCAGGGAATCTTGGGCAATGGGCGAAAGCCTGACCCAGCGACGTCGCGTGGGGGATGAAGGCCCTAGGGTTGTAAACCCCTTTTCCCAGGGAAGAGAGAGGACGGTACTTGGGGAATAAGCCCCGGCTAACTACGTGCCAGCAGCCGCGGTAATACGTAGGGGGCAAGCGTTACCCGGAATTACTGGGCGTAAAGAGCGCGTAGGCGGCTAGGTAAGTCTCTTGTGAAAGCTCCCGGCTTAACTGGGAGAGGTCAAGAGATACTACCTGGCTAGAGGGCAGTAGAGGAAGGCGGAATTCCCGGTGTAGCGGTGAAATGCGTAGATATCGGGAGGAACACCAGTGGCGAAGGCGGCCTTCTGGGCTGTGCCTGACGCTGAGGCGCGAGAGCGTGGGGAGCAAACAGGATTAGATACCCTGGTAGTCCACGCCCTAAACGATGGATGCTAGGTATGGGGGGTATCGACCCCTCCCGTGCCGCAGCTAACGCGATAAGCATCCCGCCTGGGGAGTACGGCCGCAAGGCTAAAACTCAAAGGAATTGACGGGGGC
>CAZPMU010000033.1:0-12584 GCA_964587795.1 uncultured Dehalococcoidia bacterium
TTAGGCCCTTCGGCAAGTTCAGGCCGGCATTGACTTCCTGATTGAGTGGCCAGCGAAATGACAACGCGATTGCCCTGCCATAAACCGCCCACGGTGAGCTTGTCGAACCACATACCAGGTAATGTTCGTCCTTCGCCAACCTTGGGATGAGCGGAAGAATGGGTATCAGGGTGGACGGGTAAAGTGCGGACCACCCCGATTTCATTTGCTCCGGGTCAGGCGTGGCAGGCGCCGTTGTGGTGGGCGCTGGGCGGCACGTCCAGCACCGGGTTGGTGTCGAAGAAGCCCACCGGCTTCAGGCTGAATCCGCAGTAGGAGACCGGCGAAATGGGCCAGTCCTCCGGGCGCGGGACATGGTGGTAACCCAGGGTGTACCACAGCACCAGGTCGGTGTCCTCCACGCTGCGGTCGTTCTTCGTGTACTCGGGCAGGCCGGCCCCGCCCCGGTGCTGGTTGGGATAGGGCCCCGTGGCGGAAGTCTCGTCGGGCGCGTAGGGGGTAACCCACAAATGTTTGGCCATGAACCCGGCCCGCTGCATTATGCTGGCGCTGGGGTCGGCGAAGGGCAGGATGTTCTCCCCGGGCATCAGCTTGTAGGCCACCGGCCGGCCCAGGGCGTTCTTGACCGAAGGGTTGGATACCACCCAGTAGCGTCCCTTCAAGGGGTCGATGACCCGCTGGGCTGAAAGCTCCGACTTCAAAGGCGTGGCCTCCGCGTAGAAGGCGTTGGCGTGGGGGTTGTCGGGACCCGGCGGTTCGGCCACGGTGTTAACTTCATAGACGGTGTTGCCTTCGCCGTCCACGTCCATATCCAGGCGGAAGTTGAAGAAGTGCTGGTGAATGTGGGCGTTCAGGCCGGGAGCCACCAGGGTGCCGTACTTCGGGGTCTCACCCTCCTCGATGCCGGCGGTGTTGATTATGCCGGTGAGCTTAATCTCCATCTGGATGGTGCCGTCCTGGTAGAAGTACCAGAAGAAGCCGTACTCGTAATTGCCCACGGTGGCCACGCTGGACACCACCAGCCTCCGGGACCGGCGCACCTCCACGTGCCCCGTGCGCCAGTCGGTGTGCTTCCACAGGATGCCGTAGTCCTCCTCGTGCATGCAGACGGCGTTGGAAATGGTGAAGGCCTCGCCGCCGCCCGTGTTCAGGTGGGCGTCAAAGTAGTAAATCTCCCCCAGGCAGTCGCAGCCCAGGGTCAGTGAGTTGGTCAGGGAGCCGATGCCGTACTCCCCGGCGTCGAAGGCGTTCTTGCGGTAGTGGTCCTTGCCCGGTTCGCCGTAGGGAACCACCATGTCCGACAGGGCGGCGCGGTACATTACGGGCCGGATCCGTCCCAGGTCTTCGTACCCAATGTCGTACAGCACCAGGCCCTCCCGGGGCGTGAACCCCACGCGCAGATGCCACTTCTGCCACGCCACGGCGTACCCGTCCACGCTAAAGCTGGGCCCTTCCGGCTGGGTGATTTCCAGGGGCTTCAGGTCCTGCCGGAACTCCTTGACGAACTCGGCGGCGTAGTTGCCCGGGTTCGGCGGCAGCGGTACGACGCCGTAATCGTCAATCCGCAGCACTTCCATCCTGTTCAGGTCCACCACCACGCTCAGTCCCTCGACGGGGCGGGCGTAGCCGTTGTCGTTGGGGCCGGTCCGCAGGAAACAGCGGGCTATGGCCAGGCGCCGTCCCTCCTCGTCCGGGTACCCGTAATAGCCCGCCGACCACGAGTCCACCATGATCAGGTCGGGGTCGGTGATTCCCCGTTTCTCCAGGGCCGCCTGGAACTGGGGGCTGGCCTGGACGGCGGCCTCGCACTCGACGAACTCTTCGAACATTATGCGGGGCTGCACCCCGGGGACGTGCTTCCAGGACGTTACCTTTCCTTCATTCAGCGATACCGTGGCCTCGTAGGTGGCCTCGGCCTCGCAATCCAGGATGACCAGAAAGGCTTCCCTGGGGACCGGACCGCCCGGAGTAAAGCCGCGCACCTGCGCCTTATCAGGCTCCTTCAGGACGATGGTCTCAAACCTCACCCTGTCTCCCAATTGGCGCTGGGAACGGAGAATGCCGGCAGCCGCGATAATTTCATCCGAAGTAAGCGGGTCCAGGGGGTGGGCGACGTTCGCACCGGCTGCGGTGGTGTCCTTCTCTGCGGGTATGGTCATGGTTGCCTCCTCAATGGACATCCAATTTGGGTTGAATTAACACCGGCGGGGTTGGGGGTCAATCACGGTAAGGCCGCTTTTCCAGCACGGGGAAGCGGGAATTCTCACCCCTGCGACTCCCCGATTGAGGCAGTGCAGCCTATTGCCCTGCCCAGGGCCGGGAGCGAACCAGGTCGCGCACCTCCGCCGGGGTTGCGACGGGCGCCAGGCACCGTTCGCCCATGCAGACGTACAGGGCCGGTTCGGCGCGGGACGGGAAGCCCTGCTGCCGGACTTGCCGGGCGTTGCGTTGCCAGTCCAGGGGCAGGATAACCCGGTGGGGGGCATAGACCCTGGCCGCCGCCCGGTGAAGCTGGCGGTAGGCGGGGTCGGAAGAATCGCCCATCAAAGCCAGGCGCACCGGACCTTGGTCAAGCATGTCTCGCGCTCGTGCCCAGGCGGAACCGGCGGGCAGGAACAGGGCCTCCTCGTCCTCCTCCATGCGGCGTGACTGACGGTCTCCCAGGTAGCTTTTGCCCGGGATGATGGACTCGAAGGCTCGCAGGGCCGCCGTGGCCTGCTGATGATAGATGCCGTCATCCGACAGGTGGGATAGGACCATCAGGGCCTCGGCCCAGTGGGCGTTGTCCAGGGCTGGCTGTTCGCGGGGGAGCAGGGCCGCCTCGAAGGAATGGGGCGTCTGTGAGACGCGGATGTCGTAGCAGCCACCGCCGGGCGCGCCGAAAAGCCGCAGGGTGGCGGTGGCCACTTCCACCGCGCGGGTAAGGCAGTAGGGGTTGCCCGTGGACTGGTACAGGGCCAGCCAGGCCCGGAGAAAGCTGACCTGGTCGGCCAGGATTGGAGCGGAACGGCCCGGTTCACCGGCGACCCGGGCCAGGCCGGCTTCAGCGGTCCAGCTTTCCCGCCACAGCTTTTCCAGGATGGCGGTGGCCAAACGGCGGTAAGACGCCCGCCCCAGTGCATCGGTGGCGTGTACCAGGGCCAGGGCGGCCAGGGCATTCCATCCGGCATAGAAAGTGCGGTCGATGGGCGGAGAGTCGGCGGCGTCCCGGTCTTTCCACGAACCCTGGTAGTAGGGTTCATCGGCGTCCTGGCTGGCGAAAAACAGGCCGTCGGCCGGGCTGAGCAGGGTGTCAAGCAGGTAGTCCAGGATGCCGGAAGCGGCGGCGCGGTAGTCGGGCTTCCGGGTCAGCAGGTAGGCGTCCAGGCAGGTCAGGGCCAGGCTGGCGTTGGTGACCAGCATCTTCTCGTAATGGGGAACCTTCCAGTCCCGGCTGACGGAATAGCGGAAGAAGCCCTGGTCCTTGTTGTCGTAAATACCCTGCCACATTCCCTGCAGGGTGGTCTCCACCATGGAAAGCAGGGTGCGGTCGCCGGTCAGGGAACTGCGGGCCATAAGGAATCCCAGCGCCTCCCATGGGGGCTGCTTGGGTTCCAGGCCAAAGCCGCCGAACCGGTCGTCGTATAGCTCCGCCAGGCGGGCCAGCACCCTTTCCACCGGAGTTCCGTCGGCATTGACCGCGGCAGGGTTGGGTGTCAAACCCGCCTCTGCCGGGGTGGCGTCAACGGCCTCGCCCCGGGAAACCCGTTCCAACAGGGCGACCATTTCGTCCGGCGGGGTATAGGGCCGGCCGGCAAGAAACTCGCCGTCGCCGGTCAGGAGGGCCACCGACGGGTAGCCGCCCTGGTTGTAGCGCAGGGATATATCGGGCCGCTGGTCCACGTCCACGCGCACGGGGATAAAGCGGGAGTTGACCAGTTCGATTACCCGCGGGTCGGCGTAGGCCCGCTGGTCCATAACGTGGCACCAGTGACACCAGGTAGCCCCCAGGGTAAGCAGCACCGGCTTGCCTTCGCTTGTGGCGGCCGCAAAGGCCTCCTCGTTCCAATCCCGCCATTCAATGGCGCCATTTGTTTCGTTTTCCTGCATTGCGACGACCCTTGGTTGTGGACTGCGTTGTGTTTCCTCCTGGACAATTCTACTCCTGATTCGATCAAGCTGCCCGCATCGCCCGGATTCTTGCCCCTGCTGCGACGGGCTAACAATCGTCCGGGGCCGGCGCCGGATATAATGGTATAGGTGGAACCCTACCCGATTTAAGGCGGCTGAACCATGTCCGGCAGCTTTCTCATAATGGCGGTCTGCACCCTGCTGTTTGCGTTGCGGGTGCTGGGGCAGGCGCTGGTGGTAACCCGGGCCCCGCGCTGGCTGCCCGCCAACGAACACTGGTACTCGGGCCTGATGCCCTACCGGTACCTGCTGCCGGCGCAACTGGTCCTGCTGGCGGTGATGGTGGTGATTTGCGCCGACGTTTACCGGGGGTCGGGACTGTTTGCGGCCCAGTGGTGGGGCCGGGCGGCGCTGCCCCTGATAATCCTGTCCTGGATTTACTTCGGGTCCATGGTGGTGCGCTACATATTGACGATGGTCCTGCGGCCCGAGTTGCGGTGGTTCCGGCGCACCATTCCTGTCTGGTTCCACATGGTGCTGGCCCTGGCCCTATGGGCTTTCGCCGACTTTCACCTGGGTTAGGCTCTTTGCGACCTGCCGCCCAATGCGCCTGGCGTCGATGCGGATGTTGTACAGGCCGCCCCGTCCGTCGTAGTTGTGGCCCACGAAGAACAGGTTTGGGTGGGTTGCGCTCCGGACCCGTCCACTCCGCAGGGCAAAACCGCACACGTCCATCGCGCCGTATTTCCCCATCCATCCAATGGCTGACCGGTAGCCGGTGGCCAGTATTACCGTATCGCCCTGCCACTCGCTCCCGTCGGTGAAGCGCACGGCGTTCTCGGTGAACTCGGCTATTCCGGGGCGCAGCCGAATCCGCCCGGCGGTGATGTGATTAACGACGGTATGGCCCACCACCGGCACGTCCTGGCATGGCCCGGTGTTTCCCTTCCGCGGCAGGACGGCCTGGCGGCGACGCAATAGACCGCCAAGCCGGGCCGTGGACTGTACAATCTGCCGTTGTAGCGGACCGGGCAGCCACGACATTCCCCACCCGAAGTACTGGGAAGGTATGCCGGCAATGGTCCGGGGTACCACGGTGCCCCCCGACCGCACCGAGACGGTTACGTCCCGGCCGGATGCGGCCAGTTCCGACGCAATCTCCGCCGCCGAGTTGCCGATGCCGATTACCAGGATGGACTGTCCCAACCGCTCGTCGGGCCGCCGGTACTCCGTGCTGTGAAAAAGCTGGCCGGTATAGGTGTCCATTCCGGGGAAGGTCGGCAGCGCCGGGGATGACATAATGCCGGTGGCGACGACCAGCATGGCCGCGTGGTAGTGGCCTTCACTGGTTTCGACAATCCAGCCGCCGTTTTCTTGCCGGAGACCCGTTGCTTCCGCATTGTACCCAACGGGCAGCTGAAACCTGGCGGCATAGTCGTGAAGGTAAGCGGTAAATTCGGACCGGCTGGGGAACAGGGATGTCTCGGCGGGGAAGGGCATTCCGGGCAAAGAACTGAGGTGCTTGCCGGTGTGCAGCCTCAGGCTGTCGTAAACGTGGTCCCACATCCATCCGGGGCTGTCTCCCCGCTCCAGCACAAGGTGACGGACGTTGCGGGCGGCCAGTTGCTGGGAAACGGCCAGCCCTCCTGGACCGGCGCCCACGACGACTGCATCAAATTGCTCAGTGGGGAAATTGCTCATTGTGCCTTCCGCCCGTCCCCGACCTCACGTTAACGCCGGTAACGCGAAATTAGTGTGGGGCCGCATCCGGCGGCCCCACGCTTGCTTCCAGGGCAAGGAACCCCGGTTCCGGTTACCCGTGGTGATGGTGGCCCTGCTCCCGGTGCTGGCGGAGCAGGTCCTTGCCGTAGTCGTTGCCATTGGGCGTCCGCATTACGGTGTGTATGTGGTTCCTGGAAGCCTCGTCGTTGTCGAGGAAAATGCCGCCCTGGTGGTCGAACTCGATGAGCACCACCGGACTGTGGACGCGGTAGTAGAAGACGCTGTCCTCATCCGTCCCGCCCATCCACGCAAAGTGGGTCTCGCTCAGGTGCTGCCGGATCTCGTCCATCCGCAGCTTGGCGTGGTCGGAGCGCATCCGGTTCACGTAGGTGCCGATCAGGTCGAACATCAGGGCCTGCTGGTGGCTGGTCAGGCTGTCATACTTTACGCCCTCGTAGGACATTTCAAAGTTGTCCCGGAAAGCGCCGGTGAAGACGCCGGGGGGAACGTCCTCCCCGATGATGGCCTTGCTGCGCTGCTCGGCGGACAGGGTTCGGGCCAGGGCCAGCCCGGTGCTCTCCTCGGCCCGGAAGGCCCGGATGCCGGCGTGCTTGCCGATGTCCAACGCCACCGGCTCCGACCCCATGAACATAGGGGTCATTACCACCTGGTCGCCCAGCACGAAGCAGTTGACGTTCAGGTGGTGGCCGTCCATCTGCCAGCCCCAGGGCTGGTCCAGGGAAGGCTCGCCCATGATGCTGAGCCAGTAGAGCCACTCGCCCAGTTCCTCGTCGCTGCCGGTGATTTCGCGGATGGACTCGTTGAGCTTCATGATGTTGCGGGCCAGCTGGAAACCCTCAGGGCTGAAGCCTTCCCGCAGTACGCCAAAAGCCAGGTCTCTCTGTTCGTCGGACATGGGCTCCAGCATGGCCCCGTGGCGCATCAGGAACGCGTGGATGTTGCTCCATCGGCGCCAGGCATCGCTGTCCAGGTCGAACTTGGCGGCCTCGCGCTGGCCGGCGTCCAGGGAAGCCAGCCAGGCATCGGCGGCCTGCTTCATGCTTGCGTTGGAAAGGCCGGTCTGCTGCAGGGGGAAAAGCCCGGGAACCACCTGCCCGTCGGTGGTCAGCCCCTTGAAGGGTTCGGCGATCTGGGCTTCCGCGTTGCTGAGATTGGTCCGCATCTGCTCCGACATATCCGGGTCCAGCCGCCGGCCGGAGACCACCGGGCGGTTCCGTATCCGGAAGTCCTTCAGCTGAAGTGTCATCGCTGGCGCTCTCCTTGAAAAAGATAGCCGTATTATACTACAGGCTGGAAATGTGCCCTGCGGTGAATCAGGCCGTTTCAATTTTGGCGGCGCCTTCCAGCGCCAACTCCTGGATGGAGACCTCCCGCATTACGTACTTCTGGATCTTGCCGGTAACGGTCATGGGGAACTCATTGACGAACTTCACGTAGCGGGGAACCTTGTAGTGGGCGATGCGGCCCCGGCAGAAGTCCCGTATCTCTTCCTCGGTGGCCTCCTGGCCGGCCCGCAGCAGCACCCAGGCCATGATTTCCTCCCCGAACCGCTGGTCGGGGACTCCGATAACCTGCACGTCGGCCACCTTGGGGTTGGTGTAAAGGAACTCCTCGATTTCCCGGGGATAGACGTTCTCCCCGCCGCGGATAATCATATCCTTGGAACGGCCCGTAATCTTGTAGTAGCCTTCGTTATCCACCGTGGCCAGGTCGCCGGTGTGCAGCCAGCCCTCGTTGTCGATGGCGGCCTCCGTGGCTTCAGGCATCTTGTAGTAGCCTTTCATGTTCATAAAGCTGCGGGAGCACAGTTCCCCCTGGTCGCCTACGGACACCTCGGCGCCTGTTTCCGGGTCAACTATCCTGACCTCGACGTTGGGGATGGCGGTACCCACGGTGGAGACCCGCCGCTCGATATTGTCGTCCGCCCGGGTCAGGGTGATGATGGGGGCCGCCTCGGTCAGGCCATAGCCCACGGTCATTTCGCGGCAGCCCATGCGGTCGATGACCTGCCGCATCACCTCGATGGGGCAGGGTGAGCCGGCCATTATGCCGGTTCGGAGCGAATCAAGCCTGAATCCGTTGAAGTCCGCATGCTCCAGTTCGGCGATGAACATGGTGGGAACGCCGTGAATGGCGGTACACCCTTCCTTTTCCACTGCCACCAGGGCCCTGCCGGGATCAAAATACTCGGATGGCACTATCATCGAGGCGCCGGCGGCGGCGCAGGCCAGGGTGCCCAGCACCGAACCGAAGCAGTGATAGAAAGGCACCGGAATGCACAGGCGGTCTTCCTCGGTGAACCGCAGTCCCTCGGCAGTGTAGGTGGCATTGGCCACCAGGTTGTGGTGGGTCAGCATCACGCCCTTGGGATTGCCGGTGGTGCCGGAGGTGTACATGATGCAGATAACGTCGTCCGGGTGGCAGTCGGCCTTGCGGCCGGCCAGGGCCTCAGCGGAAGTTTCCCCGCCCAGGGCCTTAACGTCGTTCCACGAAAACATGCCCGGAGGGGTTGCGCCATCCGTCCCGTCGTAAGGCGGGATGTAAATAACGTGGCGCAGGGTGGGCAGTTTCTCGGATTGAAGCTGGCCCGGGGATGAGCCGGCCAGTTCGGGGGCTACCTCCTGCAGCATCCCCACGTAGTCGGACGTACGGAAGTTGCCGATCAGCATGACAGCCACGGCGTCGGACTGGTTCAGCAGGTACTCCAGCTCATGGGTGCGGTAGGCAGGGTTGACAGTAACCAGCACGGCCCCAATGCGGGCGGTGGCAAACTGGGCCACGACCCACTCCGGATAGTTGGTGGCCCACAAGGCAACGTGGTCGCCCTTTTCAATGCCCAGGGCCACCAGGCCTCGGGCAACCTGGTCGCACTCTTCCTGGAACTCTCGCCAGGTGTAGCGCAGGTCCCAGTCCACGTGGACCAGGGCGTCCCGGTCTCCGAACCGCTCGGCCTGGCGGTCCAGCAGTTCTCCGATGGTCATTTTCAGGTCGGCGGGGCTGGTCATGGCGGCCCTCCATCGACAAGTTTGGTTCCAATTTAGACCGACAGCTAAAACTGGGTCAATCGAAGCCAGGGGCAGGCGCTTATGCTATCACATTACTACCATGGGCGAAGTCCTGCATTGCTGAACCGGATGCGCCACTGCCTTAACCGTTGGGTCAGATTCTTCTGGGAAATCCCCTTTGCGGGACTTGCTTCCGGAAAGTTTTCAGCTGAATAGCCAAAGCAGAACTCAGGGCAAACAAAAGGGTGAAGCTGATTAACAGTCATGTCTAAACCAAAGCCAGAATGGGATGAACATTGAGACATCGAAACTGTCATCCTGAACGGAGTGAAGAATCCATAATTCTCGCGGGAAGCCGACATTCCTGCGGACAAGAACCTTGGATTCTTCGCTTTACCGGAATGACAGTTGGGGTGTTCGGGCGCGCTTGGCAACTGAAATGCCGCTCCAGGCGAAAGTGCGCATCCCCCTTTGGCAGCGGTACAGGTACCCGCGGAAAGTCTCCACCATTGCATCCTCCGTGGAAAGGCGTTGGTGAACTTGAACACTCACCAGTTATGTTCGTTTCTACTGCTTGACTCCTACCAATTTTATCGTTACATTTAACCGCAGTATATCTGAATTGCCGTTAGCCTCCAATTTGATTGACTTCACCCATAAGGTGCTAGACGGTCAATTACACCAATTATTTTGTTATGGGAGTCGAGATGAATACCGCCAGGAATATCATTGATCGCTTTGGTGGACAGTCTGCTTTAGCCACGCTTTTGGGTAAGCGCCAGAGTACCGTACAGCACTGGGCCCAGACCGGCAGGATTCCGGCCCAGTGGCAAGGCCGGCTTTTGGAACTGGCCGCCGATAAGGGAATCAGCCTGGAGCCCAGGGATTTCGTGGAATCCGGTGCCACCACGATTCAACCCGCAGAAGGAAAGCTGGGTGTCTTGCTGGTGGGACTGGGCGCGGTGTCCTCCACCTTTATAGCCGGTGTGGAGCATATACGGCGCGGCACGGGACAGCCTGTCGGTTCTCTGAGCCAGATGGCCACCATCCGGCTTGGCAAGCGTACCGAAAACCGTACGCCCTTGGTCCGGGATTTCGTTCCCCTGGCCGACCCGGGCCAGTTGGTATTCGGCGCGTGGGACCCAATCCCGGACAACGCCTATGAGGCGGCCCTTAAGAGCGGCGTGCTGGACCGCTACGAGCAGGTAGAGCCCGTAAAGGACTTCCTGGAGTCCATCAAACCCATGCCGGCCGTCTTTGAAGAGGACTATGTGAAGCGAATCAACGGCACCAACGTCAAGCCGACTCCCACCAAGCTGGATGCGGCGGAGGTCCTGCGGGAGGACATTCGGCGATTCAAGGAAGAGAATGGCTGCGACCGCCTGGTAATGGTTTGGTGCGCCTCCACCGAGAAGTACATCATAGAGAACGACGTTCACCTGGATTTGGAAAACTTTGTCAGCGCCCTGCGCGACAGCGACGAATCCATTGCGCCTTCCATGATTTACGCCTATGCCGCCCTGATGGAAGGTGTGCCATTCATCAACGGCGCGCCCAACCTTACGGTGGACGTACCCGCTCTGGAAAAGCTGGCCCGGGACCAGGGCGTACCCATCTGCGGCAAGGACTTCAAGACGGGCCAGACCCTGGTGAAAACCGTTATCGGACCCATGTTGAAGGCCAGAATGCTTGGCATGGACGGCTGGTTCTCCACCAACATCCTGGGCAACCGGGACGGCGAGGTGCTGGACGAACCCGAGAACTTCAAGACCAAGGAGGAATCCAAACTCGGTGTGCTGGAATACATCCTGCAACCGGAAATGTACCCCGACCTCTACGCGGACGCCTACCACAAGGTCCGCATCAATTACTATCCGCCCCGGGGCGACAACAAGGAGGGATGGGATAACATCGATATCTTCGGCTGGATGGGAAAGCGGATGCAGCTTAAAGTCGATTTCCTTTGCTCAGACTCCATCCTGGCCGCCCCCTTGGTCCTGGATCTGGTCCTCTTCATGGACCTGGCGCAGCGGGCCGGACTGTCGGGTATCCAGGAGTGGTTGTCCTTCTACTTCAAGAGTCCCCAGCACGCGCCGACCGTCTATCCCGAGCACGACCTGTTCATCCAACAGACCAAGTTGAAGAACACCCTGCGTTGGCTAAAGGGCGAAGACCAAATCACCCACCTGGGCATGGAGTATTACCGCGAATAGCTCTTCGAGTTGGATATTGTCGGCCCAATCCTGAAATTTCCCCCGAGGGGAATATCCCGTAGCCAGCGCCTCCCTTGGGATGCGGCGCCATCGCTGCGCTCGAGACGAGGTAAAATTCTCTGGGCGACCCGAGAGAAAGCCAAGCCGAGTGATAACTGCACCGGAGCAAGGGGCAATCGCACTTTGAAAGATCCCTATCCTGAATCGCCAGGACTATCATTCTGAATCCGCCTCAGGCGGATTCAGAATCCAACAGCCTGCCTGCATGCCAACTTCGGGACCCGCAACCCTGCTTTGGGGGAAGAACTCCAGTCCATTGGGCAAGCTCAGGGCGGCATGACTGCAGCTTGGGCATTCAGCTAGAATCAAAGCGCAATTGCCCTGCTGTTAGCTATCTTCCCTTGACCACCGGGCCACCGTGGGTTAGATTCGACACCAACGCAGCCCCACCTGTCCAGCTAAACGATTCTCAAGTGGAGGAACATAGCCATGCCGTTCTACGAGAGAGGCGACACTAAAATCTACTACGAAGAGGTCGGATCGGGATTCCCCCTGATGATCATTCCGGGCGGGGGCCTCAATTCCACCATCCAGGGCCTCGAATCCCACCCCTTCAATCCCCTGGAGACCTATAAGGACGACTTCCGCGTCATTGCCGCCGACCTGCGCAATGCGCCCCCGGGCCAGTCCACCGGCCCGCTGGAGATTGACCGTCCCTGGGACGCCTACTCCGATGACCAGCTTGGCCTGATGGACCACCTGGGCATCGATAAATTCCTGGTGCTGGGCTTCTGCATCGCCGGCCCCATGATCCACAACCTGCTGAGCCGGGCATCGTCCCGCATCGTGGCGGCGGCCATGATGCAGCCCAGCGGTTTCCGGCCGGAAATGCCCGACCTGTTCTACCAGAACAACATCACCGGCTGGGGCCCGCCCCTATGCGAAAAGCGGCCCGAGTTAACTATGGAGATGGTCCACGACTTCCTGACCAGCATGTACACCAACCGGGCCGACTTCGTTTTCACCGTCACTCGGGACTTCGTGCGTAACCTGCAAACCCCGCTGCTGATTGCGCCCGACGACGTGCCTGCCCATCCCTACGCGGTGGCCATGGAAGTGGCGGGCTTGGCCCCCAATTCCGAGGTTACAATCTATCCCTGGAAGGACACCCAGGAACACATCGACCAGGCCGTTGCCCACGCCCGCCGCTTCCTCAAGACCCACGAACCTGTGGCAGCCAGGGCCTAGCGTCCGGTCTGCCCTGCGGTGGTGGCCCCGCAAGCGAAAACCGTCGTGCAGTCGCCCGACTGCACGACGGTTACGGGCCAATCACAGCGCCTGAATCAGCGGTTTTCCTGGCTTCCCCGTATTTGCCGTAATTCCTCGGCCAGTTGCCTGACCCGTTCCTCGGCCCGTTCGGCCCTTTCCAATGTCTCCCGGTGTCTTGGCACCGGCGCTTCGGTGGCCGGGTCTATCCACAGCAATTCACCGTGGTCCCACCGGATTCTCAGGT
>CAZPMU010000033.1:12684-26502 GCA_964587795.1 uncultured Dehalococcoidia bacterium
TCGGTGGCCGGGTCTATCCACAGCAATTCACCGTGGTCCCACCGGATTCTCAGGTTCAGGACTTCACTGTAGCCTTCCAGGACGCCTGGCGCTGTTTCCGTGATGGCGACAGGAACGTAGGAATCCCCGGCCAATCGGTCTCCCGCCAACCGTTGGCCGTGGAACTGCCCCGTTTCGTCAAACCTCCAGTACTCGGGAATGCCCATGGAGGCGTAGTAGTCCCGCTTCTCCCCGGTATCGGTTTCCGCCGTAGTCACGGAAGCCACCTCCATCACAAAGTCCGGCGGTTTGCCCTGCTCCGAGCTTATATAACCGTTGCTCTGCCGGTAGTCATACGGGCTGACGTTGAAGGCTATCAGCAGGTCGGGCCGGCGGGCCCGGGACTTGTCCTGTTCCGGCGTGGCCACTATGTAACGGTCTGCCGTTACCAGCGTCGTTTCCGGATTGCCAAAGTGGAGGGCAAGATTGCCCAGGTCGCCGATTTCGTAGATATGGTCGAAGGCAGTCACTTCGTCAATCTCTCTGGGGGGAGGATCGGGCAGTCGGAATCTCTCCCCGATGCGTGCCTCCGGTCGTGTGGTCATTTCGCACCTGCCAATCCGTTGACGTTAAGGTGATGGTGTGGTCCGCTGACGGGTCGAGGCAATTCTACCACCGTCAGGGGCGTCAAAGGAAACCTCTGCCACCATCCTGTTCCACCGTCCTGTTCACCCCACCGGCAATTCCTTGCCCGTGTCCGACGCTTCCTGGATGGTGTCAATGAACCGGTGCAGGTCCACCGCCGTGTCGAAGGTGGGCAGGCGGTTCTGGCCGGTGCGGACCGCCTCGGCGAACAGGGAATACATCTGCCCCACGTTATATGGGTCTCCCTGGGGGAAGTCGGCGGGCACAAAAGCGAAGCGGTCGGGAATCTCCAGGTCCTCCAGTTGGTGGCTTCGCTGCGCTCCCTGCACCCGCAGCATCTCGCCCCGCTGGGAAGAAACGCTGCCCGTGGCCACCAGGGTGCCTTCCCTGCCGTAAATCTCCATGCGGTAGCCGCTGCCAGCCCAGGGCGCCGCGCCCACGTGGACCGATGCCGCCGCTCCGCTCTTCAACTGCCCGCTGACCCTGATGTTGTCCGGCGACGTTACCTCCACGTACTGCTCGGTGTCCGTTTCGTACCATTCCTTTGCCTGGGTGCTGACCATGCAGGCCACCCGGGCAAAGTCGCCTGCCACGAAGCGCAGGGCGTCAATGACGTGGCCGTTGGCGATGGTCAGGGTGTTGGCGCCCAGGCTGGCGTCCCGCTGCCAGGTCCGGCCGGTGGGGCGGGCCAGCGCTCCGTCGCGCATGGTGGTAAGGCTGCACGACAGCACTTCCCCCACGTAGTCCGCTTCAATCAACTCCTTGATGTACATCAATGCGGGACTCACCCGGGACTGGAGCCCCACGGCGGTTTGCACGCCCTTCTCCCGTGCCAGGTTCGCCAGTTCCACCGCCTCGGCGGTATTGCGGCCCAGGGGCCACTCGGTGTAAACGTGCTTGCCCCCTTCGATGGCTGCCCTGGTTGGCTCATAGTGGGTGGGCACTCGCACCACCACGGCAATGGCGTCGATGTCCGGCGACGCGGCCATTTCCCGGAAGTCGTGGAAGGCCAGTTTCGCCCCGAAGGCCTGGCGAGCTTCTTCCGCGCTTTCAGGGCGGGTGGTGCATACGGCGGTAAATTCCACGTCGGGGCTGGCCAGCAGCGCGGGGAAGTGAGACTGGGAGGCCCAGGTGGAGTTTACGTTGGCCCCCACAAAGCCCAGGCGAATCTTTTCTGTCATGTCAGTCGCTCCTTGATAGGTGTTCCTGTGTTGGTCGTTCGCTGCATTCTACTATAACCGGGGATGTTCCAAGGAGGCAGGGCTTGCCCCCGGGACAATCGCGCTTTAACCACTTGCCGTTCAGAACTGCCAAGACTGTCATTCTGAACGGAGTGAAGAATCTAAACTCCCTCCCACAAACCAACTTTCGGACCCGCAACCGAGCTTTCGGGAAGGATTTTAGGCCCTTCGCCAGGTTCAGGCCGACATTGACTTCCTGATTGACTGGACAACGAAATTAAAACGCGGGTGCCCTGGGCTTGCGCCGCATCGACTTGCCGCAAGTGTGCTTATTTCCGGACGAGCCTATAACCTTGAAGGGCAGACGGGGCTGGCGGGTGTCGGATTGAAAGCATATTTATGCCGAATTCTGCCATTTTGTGCTGATAATTGACTGAACCCTCCAACATTATCAAAAGTCATTGACTCGATGTGGACTTAGTATTATCGTTGTCAATACTTAGTTCGTAGACGGAAGCGCCGTCTGACTGGCGAAATACTCCGGCTTTAATTCGTTAGATGGAGGGATCTGCGGTGAGTTACAGATTTGGTCTATTGCTGGTTGCCATGTTGATTGTGGTTGGTGCGGCGCTGGCCTGCGGGGCGTCGGAAGAGCCGACCCGCCAGCCCCCCGCCGCCACCCAGGGAACAACTGCCATGGCCGAACCAACGGCTGTACCAACGGCTGTTCCGCCGGCTGCGGAACAGCCCAGCGGAGATAAGTACGGCGGTACATTGAGGGTCCAGTTGCATTTGGACCCCACCGGTGTGGACCTGCACACCCCCAGGGGAGCCAGTTCCCGGGAGTTCTGGATAGCCCAGCCGGCGCTGAATTACCTGGTAACCGAAGAACTGGGCAGTCCCGGGGTAATCGGTTCCGACCTGGCCGAAAGCTGGGATGTAACCCTGAATGACGACGGCACCGCCGACTGGACCTTTAACCTGGACACCAGCGCCAAGTGGCACAACGGCGAGGCCGTCACTGTGGATGACATTAAGTTCAATTTCGACCGGGTGAAGAACCCGCCCGAAGGCCTTGTCATTGGCCGGGCGAAGCCGGTGGGCACCTACTACGACAACGTTGACGACGTTCAGGTCAGCGGCAGCCAGATCATGGTGCACACCAATAACAAGTCCCAGGGCTTCCTGGCCGCCGTGGCTTTGACCAATTTCCCCATATTCAACAAGGCCGCCACCGAGGCCCTGCCCCAGCCCCTCATCAGGAACTACGATGAACTGGTGGGCAGCGGCCCGTTCGTTCCTGAAGACTTCGAGACCGGCGCCCGCTACTCGCTGACCCGTAACTCGTCCTACTGGGCCAACCCCGACCTGCCCTACCTGGACGGCATTGAAATGCTGGTGATGGTGGACGAAGCCACCCGTCTGGCCGCCTTGCAGACCGGCCAGGTGGACATTGCCTACCCGCAGCTGGACGCATCCCTGTACGTTCAACTGCAGGATATGGACCACATGGTTACCAAGGAAGTGCTGGGCGACGTTTCCCACTGGGACGTACAGATGAACGAGCAGCGGGAGCCGTGGAACGATATCCGGGTGCGCCAGGCTGTCAGCCTGGGCATGAATCGAATGCGCGTGGGGGAGATCAGCGAGCGCGGATTCGGGTCGCCCTACGGCATTCTCTATCCCCCCGGCAGCCCCTACGCTCTCCCCGAGGAAGAGGTAAAGCAGTTGCCCGGCTTCTCCGAGGACAAGGATGCGGAGATCGAGGAAGCCAAACGGTTGCTGGCCGAGTATGTGGAGGATACCGGGTACGATTTCTCCCAGGAAATACCGATGCTGACGGAAAACCGGTCCGAGAACATTGAAGGCGCCACCCTGCTGATCCAGCAGCTTTCCAATATCGGTATTACGGGCGGCGTAATGGACGTGCAGGAAGACGCCGTTACCGAAGAGCGGGAAATCGCTCACGACTTCAACATCATGATCCGGGGTTTCGGCGGGCCGGTGGAGCCGGACCTTCACCTGCAGAATCAGTACGTTACCGACGGGTCGCGCAACTTCGCCGCCATGAGCCACCCCGAGATTGACTCCCTTTACGAGCAGCAGCGCAATGCCGAGACTCACGAGGAAAGGGTGGCCATCATCCAGGACATGGCCCGCAAGTTCTGGGAGGTTCAGGGCGGTTCGGTGCCCATGTGGTGGCGGGCCAAGTTCCACGCCTACAACGAGCGGGTGCAGGACTACAACCCCCAGTTGGCCTTTTCGCCGGATACGGCAAACGTGGCCCACGTCTGGCTCAAGAAATAGTCAGGCAAAATGGGTGATAACCCGGTTGGAAGGTCTCAGGCCACCCGGCTTGAGACCTTCCCCCAACCAGCAGCGGATCTCGCCGGTTAGCCCGGCAATGGCTGATTCTGCCTCTGTAGCGATATGAAGACTTACCTCGCCAAAAGAGTAGGCATGGCGCTGATAGCCATAGTTGGCTCCAGCATCCTGATCTTCTTCATCATGCGGGTGATTCCCGGCGACCCGATTAGCGCCCTGCTGGCCCAGGCGGAACTGGGCCTTACCAATGAAGAACGGGACGCCATGCGGGCCCAGTTCGGGCTTGACCTGCCCATCTACCAGCAATACCTGAAATGGGTGTGGGACGTGCTGCGCCTCGACCCCGGCATAAGTCTGGTGCGCCAGAATCCGGTGTTGGAGAATTTCGGCCGCGCTTTCCCGGTAACCGCCGAACTGACGATAATCAGCCTCGTTTTCGTTATCGTCTTTTCCCTGTTGCTGGGGACCATTACCGCCGTGCGCCAGGATACCTGGCTGGACTACGTGGTCCGGGTCACGGCCATCGGGGGCCTGGCCATTCCCGTGTTCTGGATCGGCATAATGGTCATCCTGGCGCTGCTCTTCTGGTTCAACTACACCAACCCCCTGGTTTACGTGCCTTTTACCAGGGACCCATTAACCAACCTGCAGCAGTTTCTGTTGCCGGCGTTCATTGGTTCCATTCGCAGCATCGCCGTCTGCGCCAGGATGGTGCGTTCCTCCATGCTGGATATTCTGGACGAGGACTACGTGCGGACCGCCTATGCCAAGGGCCTGCGGGAAAGCGTGGTGGTAATGCGGCACGCGCTCAAGAACGCCTTCATGCCCGTGGCTACGCTGTACGGCGTAACCCTGATTGGCCTGTTTAACGGCGTGGTGGTCGTGGAGGTGGTATTCAACCTGCCCGGCCTGGGTCGGCTGCTGGTCGGCGCGGTGGCGGCCCGGGACTACCCCACGGTGCAATTCCTTATCCTGGTATCGGTGGTCTTCGCCAGCATCATCAACCTGCTGGTGGACCTGACCTATGCCATGCTCGATCCCAGGGTGCGGGTTTCCAACTAGGGCCTGTCGTCAAATTGGATGTGGAAGTCTCCGTATGTCCCATTTCGTCGTTCCCGCGAAGGCGGGAACCTCGACCGGCTGGGTTAAGATTATTGCCAACGCAGGAATGAAAGCTGAATTTGACGACACTCCCTGGGCAGTTTCAATGGTTGAAGGTTCAAATTTGCCGGTAGCCGGCATTAGAAGTCGCAATTCATGAATCAGGACGCCTCAAATACCGAGACAACAGCCCTTGAGCGCCGTCCCCGAAAGACGGGGTTTCTTCCCGGGCTCGTGTTCCTGGTCCGCCGCAAACCCCTGGGGACCTTCGGGGGGGTGCTGGTGGCCGCGATGCTGCTGGTCGCGGCGTTCGCGGAAGTATTGCAGAACTTCGACCCCGTTGAACCCCACTACGAGGACCGGCTGATCAACACCAACTCTACCTACTGGATGGGTACCGACCAGTTCGGGAGAGACCTCTATAGCCGGTTGCTGCACGGCACCCGGGTCTCCATAATCGTCGGGTTTTCCGCCATCGCCATTGCGGCGGTGGGCGGGGGTCTGCTGGGTATTGTGGTCGGGTATCGCGGCGGTGTGCTCGACCTGATTGTCCAGCGCATCGTGGACATCCTCATGGCCTTCCCCACCATAATCATGGCCATGGTGGTGGTTACCGCCCTGGGCACTTCCCTGTTCAGCCTGATATTTGCGATAGGGCTGGTCCAGTCCCCCAACATATCCAGGATTACCCGTTCGGTTACCTTAAGCATCAGGGAGCGGGGATACATTGACTCGGCCCGCGCCATCGGCGTCAGCGAGCCCAGGCTGGTCCTGCGCCACATCCTCCCCAACACCGTCTCTCCGTGGATCGTCATGGCCACCGCGGAACTGGGCACCGCCATCCTCACCGAATCCACCCTCAGCTTCCTGGGCATAGGGATACAGGAACCCAACGCTTCCCTGGGTTCCATGCTGACGGGCCTGGCCCAGCAGTACCGCAACGAGGCCCCCTGGATGGTCATCTGGCCCGGGGTGGCTATCAGCATTGCCGTTTTCGGCCTGAACGTTTTCGGCGACGCCGTACGGGACCTGCTGGACCCGCGGCAGCGGGGGAGGTAGCCCTTCCCGCCGGGAATCGCGGCTACGGGTCCCGGGTCCCTGCGAGCAATGCAACCCCCACTCCCCATTAACGGATGCCGGAGTCGCAAGCCGCCGGTTCACGTCTGGCTGCGGCCCCGGCTGCTGCTCTTCAACCCTTCAGTAAACGCCGGGGAGAATCCTGTACTTCACCCGCTGCTGGTACTCTGCCCACTTCTCCGCGCCGTACTTCTCGGCGCAATTGGTGTCGTCCAGCCTCTGCCGCCAGGTGAATAGCGAGACGATGAAGACAAAGTATGTCCAGGCCCAGGGATTCGCGAAGTAGCCGAACACCAGGCCGATGGAAAAGGACAGGAACCCCTCTCCCAGGTAATTGAAGTGGCGGGCAAAGCCCCATAGGCCGCTGCACAGAATCTTGCGCTCCCCCGCCTCGATATACCTGGGCTCGATTATTCCCAGGAACTTTCGTTCCGGCCACCGCTTGAAGGTGTACTTCTGCATGTTGGCCCCCCGGGAAATGCCCCAGCCCAACAGGAACAGCGCGCCCGTCCCTATCAGCCAGATGTATGTCCAGGCCGGTGAGAAGCCCGGGTTGGGAAGCGCCGCCAGCGCCCACAACGGCAGGATGTACAGCCAACCGTACACCACCAGGCCGCCCCAGATCAGCTTGAAGCCCAGGTGTTCGTGAATCAGGTCGTAGGTGTAAAGCTGCACCCTCTCAAAGACAAAGTAGTCCAGCACGTAAAAGGTCAGGAACCCGGCGTACAGGAAAACGCCTGGGTTGAATTCCGTGCCGAAGCGGTCGTAATGCCACGCCGCCCCGGACAAGGCGTTCAGGGACAGCATGGTCCCGCCGACCACATACAGGTACATCTTCAGGTCGAAGCGGCCGTTGAAGAAAGGCAGCTCCAGGGAGCGCCCTTCCCAGAAGGCGACAAAGGAATTCTCTATGCGGCCCTTCGGCTGGCTGAACACCGCCCAAAGAGAAAATAGGACGCAGAAGACAGTGCCGCCCGCCACCGCATACATTGTAGACCGATAGAACCAGTCCCTGGGCAGGCCCCCAACCTCGAAGGCCCACACCGCTATGGCGATGACAAATACCAGGATGCCGTTCAGCTTGTAGGTGCGTGGCTCTCCTGTTTCCGGATTGATTACGTAGCCGGTAACCCGTCTTCCCGGCAAAATCAACTGCGCCACGAGAAAGGCGGCGAATATGGCCAGCGGCGTAAGGAACCCGGCTATGGCTTCCGTTGGGGAAAGCTGAAAGAGGTGACCGATTCCCAACCATTCTGTCATGGCCTCACCCTCCCATTGCGATATATCACATCCATTGTGGGTTTTGGCGCTGGAATAGGTCAACCACTCTGTGATCGCGAAGCAAGAAGTTCACAATAACTTCCTTCCTGCCTCACCTCCTGGACCGGAACCCTCTCTTTTTACAGCCCCCTTGCCACCCCGCATGTCACATCTCCACCATAAAATCATGACCCGACGCAACCCTTCCCCAACCCCAGCGGCGTCCCTTGTGGCCCCTCCTCGGTGGGATGGTTGGTACCGTAGGGGCGGTTTACAAGGGTCGCTGTGCCAAACCAGGTTATCCGCCGGGGCGGGTTTATAACCCGGCACGCCCCGCCAGGTAAACACTGCCGGCCAACGTTCCCCGCTCCCCCGGGAGAGGGCCCGAGGTCAGGGCAACCGCCAAAATGGGCCAAAATGGAACCAAATAGAACGATTATCAAAAAATCCTTCCTTTGCCCACGAGGGGGCAACAGACGACCCGGCCGGTGGTAAACTTGTCCCGCACTTTTATCGCCATCCCATGGTGAACAGGAGGAAGCTTATATGCGACTGGCGATGCCAGACTTGGTATCCAACTCCTATTTCCCGGCGCTGGCCGCCGTGGAACTGGGGTTCTTTCAGGAACAGGGAATGGACGTGGACCTGGAAATGGTCTCCCCGGTGGGCAGGGCCATGGAAGGGCTGCGCGAGGGAACGATAGACTTCGTGGCCGGCCCCGCCCACGGCACCCTGCTGGCCTTTCCCGAATGGCAGGGCGCCCGACTGCTGGCCGCCCTGTCCCAGCACACTTACTGGCTGTTGGTGCTGCGGTCCAGCCTGGGCGCCCGTCCCGGCGACGTGGCGGCGGTTAAGGGACTGCGCATCGGCGCCGCGCCGGGCCCTGATGCCGCCCTGCGCTGTCTGCTGGCCGATTCGGGCATAGATCTGGTTCGGGACGAAGTAAACCTGGCCCCGGTGCCGGGCAGTTCCGACCCGGGGGTGTCCTTCGGCATCCACGCCGCCCGGGCCCTGGAGGAAGGCGTGATTGACGGCTTCTGGGCCAACGCCATGGGCGCCGAAGTGGCGATCCGCAGCGGCATTGGCAGTGTCGTGCTGGACCCGCGGCAGGGCATCGGCCCGCCGGCGGCCAGGGCCTACACCTTCCCCGCGCTGGTCGCATCGGAAAAGTTGACGGAACAGTCCCCGGCGGTGGCCGAGGGGGCCGTTCGGGCCCTGGTGGCAACCCTGGAGGCGCTGCGTGCCGACCCTTCCCGGGCCGAACCGGTGGGGCGGAAGCTGTTTCCCCCCGATGAGGCGGCATTGATTGAAGACCTGATCAGGCGGGACACGCCCTTCTATTCGGCAACAATCTCTCCCGAATCGGTGGCCGGCTTGAACGCCTTTGCCCGGAGTACGGGCCTTCTGTCGGGCGACGTGGCCTACGAGCAGGTGGTGGCCCATCGGTTCTCCCATTTGTGGGCGGAAAAGTAGGGAATTGAAAAGTAGGAGATTTAAAAGTAGGGGATTGAAATGAAGGTGGACATCAGGGTGCCGGTGGGCCTGCCGGTGCGGGAAACCGCTGACTTCATTGCCCAATGCGAGGCCGCCGGCTTTTCCGGCGTGGGCGTTCACGACCACCAGCACAGCGGCAGGGACGTCTTTCTCACCCTGGCCCTGGCTGCGGAACGGACTTCCCTGCTCTCCCTGTACCCAGCCACCAGCAACCCGGTAACCCGCCACCCCATGGTGCTGGCATCCCTGGCCCACTCCCTGGAGGAAGTTGCGCCGGGGCGGGCGCGCCTGACCATTGCTCCAGGCTACCTGGCGGTGGGAAACATCGGCCGTCCCCGGGCCACGGTGGCCGCCATGCGCCAGGCTGTCCTGACCATCCGCCGCCTGCTGCGGGGGGAACGCCTGGAGTTCAACGGGGTGGAAACTCGCCTCCGCAATGTCAGCGACCCGCCAACTCCGGTGTTCATGACCGCCGCCGGGCCCCGCATGGTAGAACTGGCCGGGGAAGTTGCCGACGGCGCCCTGCTGCTGGTGGGCCTGCATCCCAGGGCGGTGGCGGCGGCCCGACAAAGGCTGGCGGCGGGCGCCACCCGGGCGGGCCGCACCCTCGACGGCTTCCAGACCATCTTCATCACTCCAACCACCATATCCGACGACGGTCCCGCCGCCCGGCGCTTTCCCCAGCAGTGGTTCCGCCCCGACCAGCCCTACCTCAAGTACCCCAGCGCTTCCAACCTCTTCTGGCTGCGGGAGGCCGGAATCGGCCTGGCCGATGACTTCATTCCCGAAGAGATTGGAGACGCGCGGGCCGAGGAAATCTGCGATGCCTTTGGCCTGTTTGGTACGCCGGCGGAATGTCTGGCCCGGCTGAAGCGGGCGGAAGCCGAATCGGGCATTGAGCACGTCTTCATCTTTCCCACCCACACCCAGGAGGGCGGCTACGATATGCCCCGGGCCGAGGTGGCTGCCTTCCGGGACGCCATATTTCCGGGACTGAAGACTCTCTAATGCCAATCTCGCGCCAGGTTTCCATTAACCGCGGAGGCGCAGAGTTCGCGGAGGAACCCGGAGATTCTCTGTGAAACTCCGTGCCTCTGTATGAAAGGCGCGCTATCGGCGAATCAGGTAAACGGCTCACGTACATCAAACACGGCTGTCCCGGTGTTTCCGCCGCGACGGTTGGCACGCTGGTTGCTTGCCCCTATACTGGGCATTTCAACCTGAATTCAATAACCCACGGCCAATTCCCATGACCATTCCGCGTTTCCAGGGAGGTGCAGCATGCAGAACCAGCCAGGCCGGTTAAGCGGCAAGGTAGCCATAGTAACGGGCGCCGGGGCCACGGGCGCCGGGGATTTTGTGGGCATCGGCCAGGCCATATCCATCCTGTTCGCACGCCAGGGCGCCAGCGTTCTGCTGGTGGACCGCGACCAGGCCAACGCCGATGTAACGCTGGCAGCCATCCGTGAGGAGGGCGGCGAAGCGTCGGTCTTCCTGGGGGACGTTACCAGCAACGACGACTGCCGCGACATGGCCCAGGCCGCCACGGACCGCTACGGCCATCTGGACATCCTGATCAACAATGTGGGCATCAGCGGCCCGGGGTCGGTAACCGACGTGGAGGAAGACCTGTGGGACACGGTGCTGGACGTTAACCTGAAGAGCGTGATGCTCACCAGCAAGCACTCCATCCCACGGATGATAGAGGCCGGCGGCGGTTCCATTGTCAACCTGTCTTCCATCGTCGGTCTGCGGGCCGGCAGCGGACGCCCCAGCCATCCCTATGCCGCGTCCAAGGGCGGTATCATCGGCCTCAGCAACTCCATGGCAGTCCACTACGGCCGGGACAACGTGCGGGTCAACTGCATCGCTCCGGGCCATGTGCGCAGTCCCATGGTGGCCCGCCACTCGTCCGAGGAAATGCTGACCCTGCGCCGCCGGGCCGGCCCCCTGGGCATCGAAGGGACCGCATGGGACGTGGCCAACGCTGCCCTGTTCCTGGCATCCGACGAGGCGCGGTGGGTTTCCGGGGTAACCCTGCCGGTGGATGCCGGCCTGCTGGCCGCCACTCCCCTGGCCATGTTCCCCCACCTCACCGGCGAGGAGTAGGCCGCCTTCGAGGTCTCCCAGCGTCCTTTTACGTCGTTCCCGCGCCGGCGGGAACCTCGACCGGTTGGGTCAAGACTCCAGTTGGAGCAAGACGTGGCGATTTGAAAGATTCTCAGTGAATCTCCGCTACTCTGCGTCTCTGTGTTTAAGCAAATCCTGGAAACGCGATAGCCAGGCAGCGCAGGACTGATCCGGCCTATTTGTCGGCGGCCCCTAAAAGTCCGCCAGGCCGTTGCCACGGGCCAGTTCCACCGCCAGCCGTATCGCCTCCAGCATGCTGACGTGCTGGGCAACGCCCTGGCCGGCAATGTCGAAGGCGGTGCCATGGTCCACCGAAGTACGGACAAAGGGCAGCCCCAGGTTGGCGGTAACGCTCTCCTCGAAGCCGTACACCTTGACGGGAATGTGGCCCTGGTCGTGGAACATGGCCAGCACGGCGTCGTACCGGCCCGAGATGGCCTGGTGGAAGACGCTGTCCGCCGGTATGGGGCCCACTGCGTCGATGCCCCTTTCCCGGGCCGCCGCTACCGCCGGGGCGATTTCATCGGCTTCCTCGTTGCCCAGCAGACCGCCATCGCTGTTGTGGGGGTTCAGCCCCGCCGCCGCGATGCGGGGATTGGGAAAGCCCCACTTGACGAAACTGTCGTGGGTCAACTGGAGGAAGTCCAGTATCCGGTCCTGCTTCACGTAGTCGCAGGCCACCCGCAGGGAGCGGTGGGTCGTAAGGTGGACAACCCGCAGGTTCTTGGCCATTAGCATGGTGGGTACGATTCTGGCCCCCGAAAGTTCCTGCAACAGTTCGGTGTGGCCGATGGACTCGTAGCCGGCCATGGCCGCCGCTTCCTTGTTCAGGGGCGCGGTGGCGATGCCGTCCACAATGCCGGCCAGGGCCAGTTCGCCGGCCTTGGTTACCCATTCCATGGCCGCCTTGCCGCAGGGAACGCTGAGCTGGCCGACGGTTATGTCCTCGGGGTTCAGGTTATGGATGTCCACCACGTCCACCGTGGCCGGGTCTTCGCCGGCGCAGGTGGGGTCGTCCGTCTCGCGGATGGCCAGGGGCAGGCCGGTGGCCTTGACCGCCTGGTTCATGGCGTAGGTGTTGCCAATTACCATGGGGCGGCAGGAATCGTAAACTCGGGGGTCGGCCAGGGCCTTGACCACCACTTCAGGTCCGATGCCGCAGGGGTCGCCCATGGTAATGGCGATAGCCGGCTTCTCCATTCCAACGTCAACCATAACACTCACCGCTCCAGGTTCGGATGGGGCAAAGATACGGGGAAATTATAGCATGGGGGAAGGAGATTACAGGGAAGCTAACCCAGGGGCAATTCGCAGCTTCGAGTTGATGGCTTCAATTAAGGCTTTGTCCGCTTCTCCCAACACCCGCAGCACAAGCCGCTTGTGGAGCAAAGCCGGTTTGTGAGTACTGAACAGCGAGCTGGTCTTCAAGCCGGTCTGCCGGAAGCTCGTATCAGTAGTTTCCAGATAGAGGTCGGTCGGCAACAAATCTCCAGGCGTCGAGGAGGAAATAAAGAGGCAAAGAAGGTCATCAAGGCGGTGAATCAGAACATCGGGTGTTACTACCAGCGCCGGTTGCACTTTGTCGGCAGTCAAATCAGTAAAAGGATAGCGAATCAGAACTATACTGCCTCGGGTTGCTGGGGAATGTTCCACTGGACCGCCTTTCCGTCTGTGGGAGAGTAAATGTCCTCCTCTGGTGCATCCATCCAGTCGAAGCCGCCTGACTCCATGACCAGCTGATTCAATTCATCCGACGAAATGTCATCAACCTGCACAGGAAGTTCCCGGCTGTCGCGGCGGGCTAAAACGGAGACGGTGAAGGTCTCGACTTCTACCTCTTCCTCGGGTGTAAGGCGCTTAAGCAGTTCGGCAAATCGAGAATTCATAGCTGAGTCCCTGCGTAGGATAAGCCAGAAAATTATAGTATGTGCGCCTGACCAGGCGTACGAAGCCCAGCTCTTGAGTCGTGGGCTTTGGTCACGGGGCTTAACAGAATGATTTCGTCGCACTTGGATATTGACAGACTCGGACCCCTATACCCATAGTAGGCCCCGCTTGACGACCACGCACGGAGGTTAACCCACCCATGAACTTCAACCCCGAGTCCCACCTGGCCGAGGTACTACGGTCGGTAGCCTTCCTGCAAAGGGACGGCCAGCCCGCCAGCGCGGTTGGCCTTTCCCGCAGTTTCGACACTACGCTGGAAGACCTGTGGGACGCGGTAACTGACGCCGACCGCATCCCCCGCTGGTTCGCGCCGGTGACCGGCAACCTGGAGCCGGGCGGACGTTTCCAGGTGGAGGGCAACGCCGGCGGCGGGATAGTCGCCTGCGAGTCGCTCTCCCACTTTGGCTTGACCTGGGAATTTGCCGGGGACACAAGCTGGGTGGAGGTGCAGGTGTGGGAGGAAGAGGCCGGCCGGGTCGGGCTTGCCCTCACCCACACTGCCCTGCTGTCGGAGCACTGGGAGCAGTTCGGTGCGGGGGCCGTGGGCGTGGGCTGGGAGACGGCCTTCCTGGGCCTGGCCCTGCACCTCGCCGACCCGTCGTGGCCCAAACCGGACGTGGAGGAGTTCGCGTTTTCGGAAGAGGGGAGGGCCTTCATCCACGGCAGCAGCGAGGGCTGG
>CAZPMU010000034.1:0-25979 GCA_964587795.1 uncultured Dehalococcoidia bacterium
TCCCCCTTCGTGCCCCTTCGTGCCCTTCGTGGATAAACCCCAAAACGGGCCAAAACGGAACCAAATGGAACCATTTCCAAAAAATTCCCATTAGTGAACATTCGTGTCCATTCGTGGATAAACATAAGGGCAGCGCGCGAAGACAAAGGCCTGCTTGGCCGGACCCGCTATGGTGTCGGAGCTAACCACCCATCAGGCAGTCGGGTTGCTCACCGGTTGGGCTGATGGGATACTGTAGCCCTTTTGAAAGGAGCAATAGCATGAAAGTTGTAAATATTCACAGTCACATTGTCCCCGACTGTTTCTGGGAAGCCAACGAGACCGAAGGCAACTGGTACGGGGCCAGCCTTTTCTTCCGCGACGGCATCAGGTACATCAACGCCATGAACCGGGTGGCCGGTCCCATTGATGAAAAGTGGCAGTTCAATCCCGCTGAGCGGACCGCCTTCATGGACCGGCAGGGCGTAGATGTTCACGTCCTCTCGGTGGCGCCCTACCTGACCAACTATCACCTGGACCCGGGCCAGGGCCTGGCATCCGCCCGTGAACTTAACGACGGCATCGCCGGGTTTGCGGCCGCCCGTCCCGACCGGTTCATCGGCCTGGGCACCGTACCCATGCAGGACACGGCGGCAGCGGTGGAAGAACTGGAACGGGGGATGAACGTGCTGGGCCTGGCCGGAGTGGAACTCAACACCAACATGGAAGGCCACAACTGGGACGAAGAGAGGTTCCTGCCCTTCTTCCAGGCTGCGGAAAGGCTGGGGGCCTTTGTGTTCTTCCATCCCCACAATCCGGCGGGTTCCGACCGGACCAGCCGCTACTACCTGTCCAACCTCATCAGCTTTCCCCTGGATACCACCATTGCCATCGCCTCGTTTATCTTTGGGGGCGTGCTGGACAAGTGCCCCGGCCTGAAGCTGTGCTTCGCCCACGGCGGCGGCTACGCCTGCTTTGGCATCGGCCGCATGGACTTTGGCGCCGGAGTGAGGCCGGAACCCAAAGTGAACGAAATTAAGGGTATGCCCAGCGACTACCTGCAGCATCTCTACTACGACAGCATCACCCACAGCGACGAGGGCCTCAAGTACCTGGTGGACCGGGTGGGCGCTGACCGGGTGATGCTGGGCGACGACTTTCCCTTCGACATGGGCCCGGTGGACCCGGTGGGCTGGCTCAATTCCCTGAACCACCTGAACGATTTCGAGAAGCGGCGGATCTTGGGGGAAAATGCCCAGGGAGTTTTTGGGATTGAGGGGTGAGCGACGGCTGTTTAACCGAGTTCCTTTCGCCAGCTATTGGGATAAAGGCTGTACAATATTAACGGCCCAAAATAGTCTCGAACACAGGGATCCTTGCGGAGGGAATTTTGAGCTTTCCACTGGAAATGGAAAACTTGCGCGGCGCAATTGAGTCCTGTGAAGGGGCCATGCGTTGGGCAAACAATGCGGCTTTCATGGAGAGTCTTCCGGAAGACGCTCGGCACATCTTCCGAAGCGGAGTTATCCAGTGTTTCGAAGTTGCTTACGATGAATGTCGCAAGTCCATTCAAAAGTGGCTTAGAGAATCCGACATCCCTTTAAGGGGCAATCTGTTCAGGGACGCCGGGTCGGCTGGCCTTGTCGATGAAGTTGAGAAGTGGCTGGAATTTCGGGTCGCCCGCAACTTGACCAGTCATTTTTATAGCGTAGACTTCGCTGAGCGAACTTTCGCCCTGATATCAGATTTTCTCCCCCTTGCCAGGGAACTGCTGCAGAGCCTGGAGGAACGAAGTGAATATTGATCTTGCTCCGGCCCACAGGGAAACGGTTTCACTTATCCTGACAAAGGCCGCACCCGACTGCGAAGTGCTGGCCTTTGGTTCCAGGGTGAAAGGCAATGCCCGAAAATACTCCGACCTTGACCTGGTGATTAAGGGGAATGGCCCGTTGAGCTTCCGCAAGTACGCCCAGCTAAGACTGGCTTTCGAAGATTCGCCCCTGCCTATAAGCGTGGACATTCTCGACTGGCATACCATTCCGGAAAGGTTCCGCCAGAACATAGAAAAGAACTGCGTCGTCATTCAAGAGGGCGCCAAAAAGCCCGGACCATTGCCTACAGGCACGTAATCCCATTTCAAAACAACTCAATCACCGTGCCCAGGCCCAGATCGCTTCACTCCCCCCCACCGTAAACCTCCGTCTCCGGGTAGAAGGAATACCAGCCGAACCAGTAGGCGTTGTGGGTGGGGATGCGGGGCAGTAGCACCGTTGGGTCGTCCACCCGCGCCAGGGCGTCTTCCCTGGCCTGCCATAGCTGCCCGTCGTGGTCGGTGAGCAGAACCCCCGAGTCTTCGGTTCCCTCTTCCAGGATGAAGGTCCGGTCTCCCCTCTCGTAGGCCCGGCTGCCAATCCACCCGACGGTAACCACAACCAGGGGTTGGCCGCCCAGTTCGTCATTGACCACAGGATCCGTCCGCAGCGCTTCCAACGGGTAAGCCCTGGCTTCGCCGTTCAGCCGCAGCCCGATCACCTGGCCCTTGGTGGTCAGTTCGTCGCTGCTGCGCCACACCGGGAACATGGTCAGGGGACTCTCCCGGTAGTTGAAGTAGATGGACCGGGCGTCCCATTCCGACTGGTAGAAGCGGCCGGGATACAGGCCCGTATCCTGGGCCAGGACAGTGGTATCCGGGTGGGCTGCCAGCCATTCGCCCCAGGTGGTGGTAACCACGGGCAGCAGTTCCAGCCGCGCCCCCGTTCCCACCAGGGGTCCGGCAGCCGGAACGCCGGTAAACTGGTTCCACAGCGTGTTGGTCTTGCGGTCGTACATCAGCTTGTTGCTGCGGTACAGCATTCCCGAAGTGCCGAACTCCACTCTTTCGCCGTCAATGTTGGTGGAATACACGATCCCAGCTCCGCAGAGGGTTCAATATGCCAGGGCGAAGGGCACACCTCCGACCACATCGTTGGCCATCTCGTGTGCGTTGATTATGCGGTGGGGATATGCTCGGTGTTCTCCGTTGAAGGAAACGCCAAACACCCGGTCCTGCGGGTCCAGGTAATCGGCTTCGGCCCCGTCGATAACCGGCGCGTCGGTCAGATCGGGGATTCCATCCTTGCGGACGCCGCCCCAGACAATCTCTTCCACCCGGATGTTGGCCCTGACCCCGTCGTACAGGAACGCACCCATGGCCGGGTCAACAATTTCGCCGAACAGCCGGCCCTTCCAACCGGCAAAGCCGGGCGGCGGCCACACCTCGGGGTGCTCGCCAATCCACACCACCCACCTGGCCCATTCGTCAACGTCGGAACCCTCCTCAACGTCCGCGATCGCCGGATTCCGGCTCGCAATCGTGTCCAGCGCGTCGTACAACGCTATCTCCACATCCCGGTCAATCTGCCACCAGGGAAAGCGCATCAGTTCAACCAGCACCGGAATATAAGCCGGGTCGCCTGAATCCCCAAGCTTGGCCAGTCCCCAGGGATCCCCCCGAAGCGCCGCTTCCAAAGCGTCAAACATCAAGCGAGTCGCCGCCGCCTGCCCATCAGTGGGATTGACGCCGGGCAGTATCCATCTGGCCAGGTGCCGATGGGCTTCGGTACAGTCCACCAGCGCCAAGTCCCGTCTCACGTGGGATGCCCCCCCGGCCTCCTCACCTTCGCCGGGGGCTACTGCCAGGCAAAGCTGGCCGTCACCGGTGCGAACCGTCCCATCGGAACCTGCCTTGAAGCTCTGGTCGGTAGAATCCGAGCAGTTCCGCAAGAACACCGCCTCTCCCTCGGCCGCCAGGCACAGGTCGTAAGCCTGCATGAATAGCTGGCCATCGGCTGGGTGGTTAATCAGGAACAGTTCGTCCTCCCCGCCGGGCTTGCAGGTGTGCGCCTGCAGGGAACGATCCGTCTGAGAACCCGACCCAAAGCCGCGCACGTCCACGCAATAGAATTCCGGCTCGTCCAGCGGGTCGATCAACTGGATCAGCGTCTCCCCTTCGGGATACAGAGCGGTCAGGCCCCGGGGAGTGGGCGGGACCTGTTGAGTAGAAGCCGGGGCGGGAGCGTCGGTGGGGACCGGCGATTCTACTGCTGTACCGGGAGCAGTCTCAGCCGGAGCAGGAGTAGGCGCCGCTGCGGTAGCCTCCGCAATGGCTATTGCCGATGAGCCGGAGGTGCGATGTAAGGTCGTGGCCTCGGCGACAATCTCGGATGCAGGCTTCGCACCCTGGGGTCGGCTCGAATCCGCACCGGGTAGCGCCTCGTCTTCCGGGCTTGACCCGGGTTCAGATTGGCTGCACCCCAGCATGGTGGTAACCACCAATGCGGCGACTACCGCGGCAATTGCCCAGGGACGATACTTCAGCAAGGGCCCATCTCGGTCAGCTTTCCTTCACGCCAGGCCACGGTCCCGTTCCTCACCGTCAGGAACGTATCCAGCCGCACCTTGCCCTCCACTTTGTTTCGGGCCATGTCGTGCCAGACAAACCTGCCTTCCCGCAAGTCGTACACTGCCGCATCCCCGGACATCCCAGGCGCCAGCGAGCCAATCTTCTCTTCCAGTCCCAGCACCCTGGCCGGGCGGGACGTGCTGGCGGCCACGGCGTCCTCCATCGACATGCCCATGGCGTGGAATTTGCTGACCAGGTCGTTCATCAAATAAACCCTACGCCCGGGCGGGGCCAGGTGGATGTCGGTGCTGATTGTATCGGGGGGAAGACCCTGGCGGATGGCGGCTCTGGCCACCTCCACGTCGCAGTGTACCCCGGCGTGGCCCAGGTCCATAATGACGCCCCGTTCCGACGCGGCCCACACCTCGGGACGGATCTTGTCCTCCCGGTCCAAAATGCCTTCGTGGTTCCCGTTAAATGCGTGGGTGACAATGTCCCCGGGGCCCATGAACTCCAGGATCTGCGGCAGGGGAATGGGCGTTCCACTGACGTGGACCATCAGTTTGCTGCCCGACTGGTCGGCGGCGGCCCTGGCGAGACGCATGGCCTCCGGCGCATCCCAGTGGGACACGGCATTCAGTTCCATCCGAACCTTGATGCCGAAAAGGAAGCCGGGGTTATCCTTTACGGCGTCGGCCGTCTGGTCCACGTCAATTATGCGCAGGTCCTGCAGGCCGCCGCCCAGCACCCGGTTTGCCGCCAGGCCCACGGCGCCGATGTGCAGAAAGGCCAGCAGCCGGGTACGGTGGGCCGGAAAGACGTAGTCCCGCATGGCCCCCAGGTTCAGGAACCCGGAGCTGCCGGCGTCCACCCCGGTGGTGGCCCCGGCGGACAGGCAGTTCTGGTCGGCGTGGACCGCGCTGCCCGTCCCGCCGTGGTAAAAGTGGCCATGCAAGTCAATCAGGCCCGGGGTTACCACTTTGCCGCTTATATCCACTACATTGGCCGATTGCTCGGGGGCTATATTTTCAGCCACCTCTGCCACCCGGCCCCCCTGGAAGGCAATATCCCGCCTGTCGTTGATTATTCCCTGGCCCGGGTCCAGCAGAGTTCCGCCCTTTAACAGCAGGTCGTAGCCGGCGGTTTCGGTAGTCATGGCAGCCTCTCTAATCTACATGGATGTACAGGATAGACAGGATATAATTCTCCAGGTGCCTCGGAGTCAACCGGCCCAGACACGCCGGCTAATCAAGGAAAATCCCGTACATCCTGAGCATCCTCGTTTACTCTTCCTGTTGGCGCGGGTCGGAAAACTGCATTCGGCGCAGGCGGGGGTAAACCAGTTCCTTGGGGTTCCGCAGGTCAGCATCGGAGATTTCCCCCGAATCGGTCAGGGTCCGGGCCCGCCACTTCTCCACCGCCTGGCGCACCAGCCGTTCCACAATCTGGGGCGATCGGCCCTCCAGGCGTCCCACCTGGTAAGCCAGGGTCACCGCCAGCTGGCCCCCCGTTATCCGGTCGAACGCGGCAGAGTCGGAAAGGTCCTCGGGCATACTGCCGCACTGGTCCAGGAAATCGTCCAGCACCTGGCCCATAATATCGGTCAGCCCGCCAAGTTCAATTTCCGTCATATACTGGGTAAGCTGGTCGGTCAGGTCCTCCACGCCCTCGGCGGGCAGCACCAGTCCCTGGACTTCCGGTTCATCGCCGTTGGTGGGGTAGTCGGTAGCCATGAGCAATCGCTGCTCCTTTTGGGTCCAATGTGGCGGTATTGTAGCACGCTTGCCCATGTTAACCCTTTTTCCTTGACGGCCCGATTCGGCCCCGTGCTAATATGGTGCTCCACCCTCCACTCTACCCCGCGGGAGCGTAACTCACCGTTGATCTTTCAATCCGAGCGGGAAATTCTCATCACCATAGCCGACGAGTTCCAGGATGAAGTCTCGGAACCCTGGCTGGAACGTGTGCTGTCGATTGCCCTGGACTTTGCCCTTGACCCCGGTGAACCGGGCCAGATAAGCCTGCTGGTGACCGATGATGAAACAGTAAGAGAACTTAACCGTCACTTCCGCGGCCTGGACGAAACAACCGACGTCCTCTCTTTTTCCCTCATCCACCAGGGGCATTGGGAAGGTGAAGATGGACCGTATATCGGCCCGGACGAAGTCTGGACCGACTTTACCCTGCCCCCCAATGAGCTGCCCCCCCTGGGTGAAGTGATAATCTCCTACCCGCAGACCTGCCGCCAGGCCGTGGCCCTGGAACGCACGGTGGAACGCGAACTGGCCCTGCTGGCGGTTCACGGCGCGCTGCACCTGGTGGGGCACGACCACCTGGAACCCGAAGAAACGGCCCGTATGCAGGCCCTGGAACAGGAGGCATTGGCCCGGATATTTGCCGACCGGGAGGAAATGCCATGACTTCCCAGGTCTATTACCGCAAGTGGCGTCCCGGCTGCTTTGCCGACCTGGCGGGCCAGGAACACGTTGCCACCACCGTCCGCCAGGCCATCCGGCAGGGACGGGTCTCCCACTCTTACCTGTTCTGCGGGCCCAGGGGCACCGGCAAAACTACCACCGCCCGCATCGTAGCCAAGGCCGTCAACTGTCTTGACCCGCGGGAGGGCGACCCCTGCAATCAATGCTCCATTTGCGTCTCCTTCAACGAGGAGAGGTTTATGGACGTCATTGAAATGGACGCCGCCAGCAACCGGGGCATCGAGGATATTCGTGAAATTCGCGACAAGGTCAACTTCGCCCCGGCCGAGGGCCGCCGCAAGGTTTACATCATCGACGAAGCCCACATGCTTACCGACCAGGCCTCCAACGCCTTCCTGAAAACCCTGGAAGAGCCCCCTTCCCACGTCATCTTCATCCTCTGCACCACCGAGGCCAACCGCATTCTGCCCACGATAGTCTCCCGGTGCCAGCGGTTCGACTTCCGCCGGTTGCCAGCGGAACGCATCTACCAGCGCCTGGCGGAAATTACCGAAGGCGAGGGAGCTTCGGTCGCGCCCGACGCCCTCAGGCTGGTGGCCCGATACGCTGCGGGCAGCCTGCGGGACGCGGAGAACCTGCTGGAGCAGCTGGTGGTTTCCAGCGGCGACGGCGTAACTCTGGCCCACGTTGAGGAATTGCTGGGCCTGGGCCACAGCGACCGCTGGCTGGACCTGGTCAAGTACCTGCTGATGAGCAACACCACCGCGTCCCTTGAAATCATCAACCAGGCCGCCTGGGACGGGGTTGATTTGCGCCAGATGCACCGGCAGACCCTGGAGTTGCTGCGGGCCGCCATGCTGCTGGAATGGGGCGCCGCCGGGGCCCTGGAACTGCCAGAGCACGTTTCCGGCCAACTGCGGGAACTGGTGACGAGCCTGCCCAACTGGCGTATCGTCAAGGCCATCCGCATCTGGGGCGAAGTCAACATGCGTTACGACGCCCCTTCCACCCTGCCCCTGGAACTGGCGGTGGTGGAAATTTGCAACGATGACATCGCGCCGCCGGTGGATGCCACCCGGGCCGAACCCGCCGCCCGGCCCATGACCGCGCCCCCCAGCCGGCGACCTGCACCTAACCCGGCGCCGGCGCCTGGCCCATCAACCGCCACTCCCGAGGGCGCCACCGGCCCGACAAACGCGCCACCCCGCCAGCCCGACCGGCCCCGTACCCCTCCCGTGCGCCCCCAGGCGGGAGCCACCACCAACGAAGGCATGAACCCCACTCGCGGCGGCGACAGCGGAAGTGGCGACGATGTAGCCGGAATGTGGCAGGCCACCGTCAAGGCCCTGGGCCGCGCCACGGGTAAGAGGTACAACCTGGGCGCCCTGCTTCGGGACTGCAAGCCCAACGCCATTACTGTTGAAGGTGATACACTGTTGGTGCCCTTCGTGCATCGTCCCAATATGGAGCGAATGCAGGAAGAAATGGAAGACCCAGGTTCCCGCAACCTGGTAACGGAGGCCGTGACCCGCTATTTCGGAACGCCTTACAACTTCCAAATTTCCCTGGCGGGACAGACAGAAGAAGGCGCTCAATCCAACCGGCCCAACCAGCACAGCCCGCTGGTGCGAACCGCACTGAATATGGGAGCCAGAATCGTGGAGGACACTCTAGAATGAACCGCAACATGATGCGTCAGGCCCAGCGTATGCAGGCCCAGTTGCAGAAAATCCAGGAAGAACTGGAAACGGCCACCGTGGAAGGCAGCGCCGGCGGCGGCGTGGTAAAAGTGGTAATGACCGGCAAGCAGGTGGTGGAGTCGGTTACCATTGAACCGGAAGCGGCCGAAGACCTCGAGTTGCTGCAGGACCTGGTGGCCGCCGCCTTCAACGACGCCAACCAGAAAACCCAGGAACTGGCCGCCAGCAAGATGAGCGCGATAACCGGCGGCATGAACATACCCGGGTTGACCTGAGAACGTTGTGAACAGGCGCCTTCCCCGCTTGATGGGGAGCGTCAGGATGGGCGATAAGCAGTCATATCCTGCACATTCTGTACATCCATCTTTTAATTTCCTGTAGGGCTGAGAATAAATCAAATGACCCTGGAGCACCTGCCATCGGCCGCCCCTTCCCTGGCGCGGCTTATCCAGGAACTGAACAAGCTGCCCGGCATTGGACCCAAGAGCGCCCAGCGCCTGGCCTATTTCATCATTCGCCTGCCCGAGGAAGAGGCCTTCGACCTGGCCAACGCTATCACTGCCGTTAAGCAGACCATCATGTTCTGCGGCCAGTGCCAGAACCTGACCGACTCCAGCCCCTGCTCCATCTGCGCCAGCAGCCAGCGCAACCGGGAGCAGATTTGCGTGGTGGAGGAACCCCTGGACGTTCTGGCCCTGGAGCGTACCCACTGCTACCGGGGGCTCTACCATGTGCTGCACGGCGTTCTGTCGCCCCTGAACGGGGTGGGACCCGACCAGATTAAGATGAGAGAGTTGTTCGCCCGCCTTTCCGACGGCGCTGTCAAGGAAGTGGTCATCGCCACCAACCCCACCCTGGAGGGAGAGGCCACGGCCATGTACATCTCCCGTCACCTGGCCGGCGCCAGCGTAAACGTAACCCACCTGGCCCGGGGTCTGCCCGTGGGCGGTTCTCTGGAATACACCGACGAACTCACCCTGAGTCGCGCCTTCCAGGGCCGCCAGGCAGTGGAATAGCCCGCTCAATAACTATCCCAAAGGCCCCTTCCCCCTTGAAAGGGGGAGAGTTAGGATGGGAGTGAATGCCGCCGCTACGCACCTACCGCGCCGAGGCTCTGGTGCTCAAGAGCGTGCCGTTAGGGGAAGCCGACCTGCTGGTTACCCTGTTCAGCCGCGAGGCGGGCAAGGTGCGGGCTGTGGCCAAGGGCGCGCGGCGCTCCACCGCCAGGCTGGTGGGTCACGTGGAACCCCTCACCGTAACTCGCCTGGCCCTGTCCCGGGGCCGCTCCCTGGACGTTATCAGCCAGGCGGAGACCCTGGAAAACTTCACCTCCCTCAAGACCAACCTGACCGCCGTTACCAGGGGCCTGCAGGTGGCCGAACTGGTGGACGGATTCGGTCCCGAGGCCAGCCCCAACGAACCCCTTTACCAGCTGGCCCTGGCCACCCTGGCGGCCATCGGCCAGTCTCCTGACGACGAATTGCCCCTGCTCCACTTCCAGCTTCACCTGCTGGCCGTCTCCGGCCTGATGCCCGAACTGTTCAACTGCGTGGAATGCCGCCGGGAAATAGAACCCGACCGCCACAGGTACAGCGCCGACGGCGGCGGTGTATTCTGCCCCGAATGCACCCCGGACCAGGCGGGCTTGCGGCCTCTCTCCCTGCGCGCGTTGAAGGTTCTGCGCCTCCTGGCCCGAAACCACCTCGGCCATCTGCCCACTCTGCACCTGGACCCGTCCCTGGCCCAGGAACTGAAGGCCATTCTCACCGGAACCGTCCAGTACTGGCTGGACAAGGAAATCCGCACCAACTCCTTCCTGAACCACCTGGCCCGCACCGAAAGGACTGGGGCCCCCGGCGGATGAGCCGTTCCAGTTGGTTCCATGGCTGTTCCAGTACTGCCAGCACGACTCATTCCGTAACTGTTCAGAGTCCGTGAAGGCCTGCGGGCCACCGGGTTCGCCTTTCCAGCGAAAGCCGGAACCTGGGAAGGTGAGTGTGCCTGCAGCATATTGAAATGCAGGATTACCAAACCTGACTGAAGCGGATGACGGTTTCGGAACGGGATTCTTCCATCAAGAGTGAACTGTTACCGTCTTGCTACGCCTTTTGCAAAGCCCCCAACGTTGAGATACACTGATTCACCGTAACGGTCTTCCATTTACGCTGGAAAAGCCGCTGACAGTCCTGCAAAGGGGTATCAGTCAAGACAGTGCCTACCTACCGCGTAAGAGTCGGCGAACAGTTGTATACCGTCGAGGTTGGGGATGTCAGCCGTTCGCCCGTAGAGGTCAACGTAGACGGGCAGTCCTTCTACGTGGAAGTAGACGCGCCGCCGCTTGAAGCTGCCCAGCCGCCAACGCGCCGGGGACGTCGTCCGCCCAGCCGCATTGCGCCTCCGGCTTTGCCCCGGGTTGGCGGTTCGGTCCCAGCCTTCGACCCTTCCGATAAGGTACTGCGCGCTCCCATGCCGGGGCGGGTCATAGCCATCCGTGTGCGGCCAGGCGACCGGGTGGCCGCCGGTGATGAAGTTTGCGTCGTCGAGGCCATGAAGATGGAACAGAGCATCCGGGCCGCGCAGGACGGCGTAGTAAAGGGAATATTCGTTCAGCCCATGGATTCAGTGGGCGCCAATGACGCCCTGATCGAACTGGAATAGTTTCACCATGCCTTTGCCGTTGCTGCTGGTGCCCATCGCCGTTACGGTTGGCTCCGCCGCTGTCCAGGCTGTCGGGAAATTGCGGGCTCGCAAGGAACTCAACAGCCTGAGGGCGCAACTGGCAGACGCCCAGGCCAGGCACCGCACCCTCCTCACCGAGTACTTCCTGCGCCAGCATTTTCTCTGTCGCCAACTGGGGCTGGACCCGCCGGACAGACCCGCGTCCCTCCTGCCGCCCAACCCGGAAGATGCGGACGGCCCCGCACGCAGACCACTGTGGCGCAGGGTAATCCCGCTCAAGCCCAAAACCACCCTGACCCAGGGTTCCACCGGGTCTGCCAGGCAAATAGTAGGGCGCCATTCCTTCAGCGCCGTCAGCAGCGTCATCTGGCGAACCAGTTCCGCCAACATTCTGCGTGTCGTCCAGCCGGTGGGAACCCGGCTTATTCAGCCCGTGGGAGCCAGGCTGGTAACCATCGCCCCTCGATTTGTAACCCTGGGCGGAGGCGCTGCATCTACCGGCGGGTCACTGGCCGCCTCTACAGCGGCCCGCACTGTCATAGCCAGCGTTTCGGTGGTTGGCATCGCCATCGGCCCAGCCGTGGCCGTATGGACCATTGCCAGCGAAGTCCGCAAAATAAAGCAGGCCCGCCGCGAACTGGCGAGGCTGCTTGCCCAGCAGGACATGGAACTGGCCAGCTTCCGGGTTAAGAACCGCCGGCTGGAGGCCCAGTACGCGGAAACCCTTGAAGCCACCACGGACCAGCGAGAACTGGTCTCGGTTGCCTGAACCGCCTTTTCCGCTTCTCCTGCGTTTTCCCTGGACTCAATCCCATAAAATGGCCCCCTTTGCCGGAGCATGCTCGCCTGCCTGTGACAGCCTGGCCGTCTATCCCCAAATGTAAAATCGCCCCCCATCGACAACCCGCCCCAAGGCAACCAAAGTTGCCCCCCAGCCCCTTTTCAGGTAAATTACTAAGTTATTCCGGCTGCGTCCAAATTCCAATTTGTCTTTGGTATATAATGTAGATTAACGGGATGTTAATCCGGGGCGCCCGGGGGGTCGATAACAGGCTGGTACACCGAGTAAGCCTCTCTCCCCGCCGGAGAATTAGACAGTGTTTTACCTTTAGCCCGGCATCGATCAGTGCCGGGCAAGTTGGCTAGAGATAGAATTGACTTGATGGATACGTTCTACATTTGGACCATTGGCTGCCAGATGAACAAGGCCGACTCGGAAAGATTGGGGTCGGCACTTGAACAGTTAGGTTTGAGCCCCGTGGACAACGCCAGGGCTGCCGATGTTATCGTTCTCAACTCCTGCGTAGTCCGACAGGGCGCCGAAGACAAGGTGGTCGGCAACCTGTGGATGGTCAACCCCCTGAAGAAGAAGCGCCCCGACCGGGTTCTGGCCCTGATGGGCTGCATGGTGGGCGCGAAGACCGACGAACTGGAGAAACGCTTCCCCGACGTTGATCTGTTTATGCAGCCCCAGAAGTTCGAGCCCCTGCTGGAACTTGTGGGCGAACGCAAGGGCCTGGACTGGGAAGGCTGCGTGGGTTCCCTTGCCCCGGCCCATCCTGACGTTACCTGCTACGTCCCCATAATTCACGGCTGCGACCTGATGTGTACCTTCTGCATCATCCCTTACCGACGGGGACGACAGGTCAGCCGACCAGTGGACGAGGTGGTTCGTGAGGTGGAGTTGCTGGTGAACCGGGGCGTGCGGGAAGTGACGGTCCTGGGCCAGACAGTGGACGCCTACGGTTATGATCTCCCGGAAAAGCCGGACCTGTCCCTGCTCCTGTCCCGACTCAACGAAATTGACGACCTGGACCGCATTCGGTTCCTCACTTCCCATCCTTCCTACATGGACGACCGGATCATCCGCGCGGTGGCCGAACTGCCCAAGGTTTGTGAACACATTAACCTGCCGGTACAGGCCGGCAACGACGAAGTCCTCAGGAATATGCGCCGTCCCTACACTCGCGATGAGTACCGGGGGTTGGTGGGCCGCATTCGCGACACCATCCCCGGCGTTTCCATGAGCACCGACATCATCGTTGGCTTCCCCGGTGAAACGGAAGACCAGTTCCAGCAGACTATGGACCTGGTTGCTGAGTTGAAGTTCGACAAGGTACACTGCGCCGCCTACTCCACTCGTCCCGGCACCATCGCCCACCGCACAATGGAGGACGACGTAACTCCGGAGACCAAGGACCGGCGGATGAAGGAGCTGGACAGTCTCCAGGAGAGCATTCTGCGGCAGACCAATTCGGCGCTGGCAGGCCAGCAGTTCGAAGTTCTGGTAGAAGGCCGCAAACGGGGCAAGTGGCAGGGCCGTACCCGCACCGACAAGCTGGTATTCATCGCTGAAGACGGTGACGAAGGCGGTGTAACCAATCTGGCCGGCCAACTGGTGAAGGTGGATATTGACCAGACAAGTCCCTGGGCTTTACAGGGAATGTTGGCGACGGACGTGACCTTATAGCAGCCTTAGTCAGGGTGATGTACCTTCTGAACCAGTATTCTCTGCACCCTTGGCAAACCCGGGCAATGTGAGAATCGCTATGACCAGCAAGCTGACAACCCAAAATGCGCTGCCAGAGAGGCTTGCCCAGTTTCCCGACTTTCCGCCCCGGGATGATATGCAGAATATCTTGCACCTTCACCAGCCCAGCTACCTCATTTCCCTGGCGCGGCACCTGGGAAGCAGGGAAACAACTTTGGTCTTCGCCGAGATGCCCGTATATTGGTACCCAACCCGGTACGCCAGAATTCCGGACCTGCTGGTGTCCTTTGGCGTAGATCCAACTGCGGCAATCGCGCTCAACGGGTACTCCATTGAGCAGCACGGCAAGCCCCCTGACTTCGTTCTGGAAGTGGCGTCGCCCACCACTGCTCGCAACGACTACACCGGCAAGCGGGAAGATTATGCGGCCTTCGGCATACCCGAATACTGGCGCTTCGACCCTACGGAGGGCCGGCTATACGACACGCCCCTGTCCGGAGACCGGCTGATTGACGGCGCCTACCAGCCCCTGGAAATTCGCGGCTCTGTCGGAACGGGGCTCTGGGGCCGAAGCGAAATTCTCGGCCTGGATATTTGCTGGGAGGATGGCAAACTGCGCTGGTGGAATCCTGCCACCCGCGCATACCTGGAAACCCATGACGAAGTGGCGGATGCCCGGCTGGCCGAACGGGAAGCCTATTTGGCTGAACGGGAAGCACGCCTGGCGGCGGAAGCCCGCATCCGTGAACTGGAGAGCCGCCTGGGAAATTCACAATAGTTTCGACATTGGTCCACTGATCACGCTGTCAGGCGCAACGCGCCCGTGGCTGCCCTGTCCATTCAGTATCGAATAGCTGACGAGTCATCATTCGGTGGCAGCCCACACTTTACCGAGGGAGTAAATATGGCAACAAAGCCCAGGACGCCAACTATACCCCTGACTGAGATCGAACATGCCGCATTCTGCCGGCCAGAGGATGAACTTCCCGCCAAGTCACTGGCCGAAGAACTGGCCATCAACATTCGATGGCAGCGCATTCCTCCCGAGTACCTGCGCTGTTCTCCCGAAGAACTGGACCAGCGCATAGCCCAGGTCCGGCAGACGCTGGGATCCGACGTTACCATCCTGGGTCACCACTACCAGCGCGAAGAGATCATCAAGTACGCCGACTTTCAGGGTGATTCCTTCCTGCTGTCCCAGGAGGCCGCATCCCGGCCCGAGGCCAGCTATATCGTGTTCTGCGGTGTCCACTTTATGGCTGAAACCGCCTGCATTTTGTGCGCCCCTCACCAGCAGGTCATTCTCCCCAACATCACCGCCGGTTGTTCCATGGCCGACATGGCGCCCATGGACGACGTGGAGGATGCCTGGGACGACCTTCAGGAGGTGCTGGGCGACCACGGCGGCATAATTCCTGTCACGTACATGAACTCCATAGCCGGAATAAAGGCCCTTTGCGGCCGCAACAACGGCGCAGTCTGCACGTCATCCAACGCGACCGCGGTACTGGAGTGGGCCTTCAGCGAAGCGGAGCGGGTCCTGTTCCTCCCCGACCAGCACTTGGGGCGTAACACCGCCCTGAAGCTCGGCATCCCCCTGGAGGAAATGGTGGTCTGGAATCCCTTCAAGCGGCTGGGTGGCAATACCCCCGAGCAGCTTCGCAACGCCAAAATGGTCCTCTGGCAGGGCCATTGCTCGGTCCACACCCGGTTTACCCCGGCCCAGGTCAAGTCCGCTCGTGAGCGCTATCCTGACATCAACGTGCTGGTACACCCGGAATGCCCCATGGAGACTCTCCAGGTGGCGGACATGAACGGCTCCACCGAGTTCATTCGCAAGGTTATCAACGAAGCTCCCGCTGGCAGCAAGTGGGCCGTGGGAACCGAAATCAGCCTGGTCAATCGCCTGGCCCTGCAGAACCCGGACAAGACCGTCTTCTGTCTCGACCCGGTCAGTTGCCCCTGTTCCACCATGTATCGCATCCACCCGGCCTACCTGCTCTGGGTGCTGGAAGGCCTGGCCGAAGGGGTGGTCAGCAATCGCATCACCGTACCCGATGATGTCCGGAGAGATGCCAACATTGCCTTGGAGCGTATGCTGGCCCTGCGGTAACCGGGAACGGTCCCGAGCGCCGAACGTGTCCTTTGCTGCTTGGTTGCAACCCCAATCCTGGCCAGGAGGTCATACGGGTGGCAGAGACCGCAGATTCATGCCGGTCCTGCCCGCAACGGGGCACACGGAGAGGCAAAAAGGTGTTTACGGGGAATCAGGGCAGATTGACTACAATTTTGGCTTGTGATACATTGATCAGACCCTTCGTGAGCAAGCGTCTTTACGATATTTTTTGGGAGGTAGGAGAGCATAGCAAGGCAGTATAGAGTAAACGAGCAGATCAGAGCGCCGCGCGTTCGCGTTATCGGAGACAACGGAGAGCAGCTTGGCCTAATCCCGCTGGCCGAGGCCCTACAAAAGGCCCGGCATGATGGCGTCGACCTGGTAGAAGTGGCTCCCAATGCAGATCCCCCGGTTTGTCGCCTGCTGGATTACGGAAAACTGCGCTACCTTTACTCCAAAAAGGAAAGGGAGTCCAAAAAGGCTCAGAAAAACGCCGAGTTGAAGGAAGTCCGGTTCCGACCCAACATTGGCGACCACGACCTGGATGCCAAGCTCCGCAAGGTTAAGGAGTTTATTGACGATGGCTCCAAGGTCAAGCTGACGGTCCGCTTCCGCGGGCGGGAGGCGGTACACCAGCAGCTGGGCCTGTCATTGCTCAAGAAAGTTGCCGACGACCTGAAGGAAGAAGTGAGGCTGGAAAAGCCGCCGGCAATGGAAGGTCGGGCTTTGTCTATGATCCTGATACCCAACCCGGCCAAGGGTGAAAAATCCGACAAAAAGGTAGAAGACCTAGCCAATGCCGAAGCTTAAGACACATAAGGGCGCCAAGGCCCGCTTTCACGTCACCGGCTCGGGCAAGCTGATGCGACGCAAGCGCATGAGCAGCCACCTGCGCCGCAAGAAGCCCAAGAAAGTAACCCGCAAATATGACGCGAAGCTGGCTGTGGACCAGGTAGACGTCAAGCGTTTTAGCAAGCTTATTCCCTACGACGCATAGCCACTAGCTTCTCCGGAGTTTCACGTTGTCCAGAGTTAAACGAGGCGTCACCAAGCGCCACCGGCACAAGAAGGTACTATCCGCGGCCAGGGGCTTCCAGGGTTCCTCCAGCCGCAACTACAAATGGGCCAAGGAGGCCCTGCTCCACGCCTGGAGCTACTCCTACCGGCATCGCCGTGAGCGCAAGGGCGATTTTCGTCGCCTGTGGATCGTTCGCATTGGCGCCGCTTGCCGGCAGTCCGGCACTACCTACAGCCAGTTCATGCACGGATTGAAGCTGGCCGGGGTGGAAGTGGACCGCAAGATGCTGGCCGACCTGGCGGTGAATGACCCCGCCGGCTTCGAAAAGCTCATAGGCATCGCCACTGAAGCGAAGGCAGCGGCCTAGTCCGAAATCAGAAAATCTAGCCAAAAGTGCGTCCTTTCCGACTATGTCAGAAAGGACGTAATTATTTGCCAACAATCAGCCGGGACCGCTGAGGCTCAGCGGTCCCGGCATCTTTTTCGTGTTTCAGCCTGCTGGGTTATCCCCCCAACGGTTTTTCCGCTTACTCGCCGCTTTCCTCCGACCTGGTGAACCCGTAATAGCTGTCGCTGTCCAGAATTCGCTCCAGGTTCCTGGGGGAAACGTGGATGGGACGTACCGGCGTGGCCCACCGCTCCGTAAGTTCCCGGTGCAGTTCAGTCAGGGAAATGGGCTGGTTGCGCCTGGCCAGCATTGTTCTGAAAACTATCTCCTGGATGGGCATGTTCGAGTTGATGAACTCTTCCTCGTCTCCGCAGTAGTCGGCGATTTCAATCAGCAATTCCTGGGGATCATCCAATTCATGATCCCCCTTCATCGTCGAAGGGCACATCGGGCTGCGCCTGGCCGCCAGCAGGGTAATAGCCGACCGATTCAGTTCGTCCAGCCGGTCGAAGCTGATGTAGTAAAGGGGTGTTTCCTCCTCCTGCTGAGGCGCCTCGGGGTTGGGGATCGTCATATATCCACCTCTTCGTTCCAATCAAGCATGATGATGTCCACTCTTTCGCCGGCTTCCTTGCGGGGCAGGTCGTCGGGGCATATTGCCAGGGCATTGGCTCGGGACATGGATGTCAGTATGTTGGAGCCCTGGGGTCCCGTGGGGTTGGCATAGTACACGCCGTCCCGCTTTTCCACCTCCACCCGAGCGTAAACCCGGCGGCCGTCACCATTGTATATGGGGCCGGTCAATACCCCTTCCACCACTGGACGGGCCAGCCGCTGCCGCCCCAGCATCTTCCGGATGGCCGGGCGGGCAAACATCTCAAAGGCAACCATGGCGCTCACCGGGTTGCCCGGCAGCCCCATCAGGGGAACGGGGCGTCCGGTTCCCTGGACACCGTCCCCGCGCAGCATTCCGAAGGCCAGGGGCTTGGCCGGACGCATCCGCACCGACCAGAAGTTTATGTCTCCCCGCTCCGTCAGCACGTCCTTGACTACGTCGTAATCGCCCTTGGACACCCCCGCCGATGTTACCAGCAGGTCCGAGTCAGCCACCTCTTCAAGCTTGCGGTGCATGTGGTCCAGGTTATCCCGGGCAATCCCCAGGACTTTCGGAATCCCCCCTGCGGCGATGACCGACGCGGCCACGCTGAAGGTGTTGCTGTCGTATATCTTCCCTCCGGCCAGTTCCTCTCCCAGGGAAGTCAGTTCATCGCCGGTGGACAGGACCGACACCAGGGGGCGCCGGATAACCCGGGCCCGCGCCAGCCCCAGCGACGCCAGGACACCCATTTCCGATGGCCTGATGACCGTCCCGGCTTCCAGCACCAGCTCTCCGGGCCGCACATCCTCGCCGGCGGGACGCACGTTGCAGCCCAGGGGCAAATCGGCCTGAATGTCAATGTCTGCCAGAGAGCGGCCCGACGTCCGACGGCTGATCTCGTCTGTCTCCTCGAAGGGGACCACCGTGTCCGCCCCTTGCGGCACCGGCGCCCCCGTCATAATCCGGATGGCCGTGCCGGGTTCCACCGCCCGGTCGGGCACCTGGCCCGCAGCCACCAGCCCGATTACCCGCAGGTTGCGCGGCGCCTGCTCCGAAGCCCCTGCTATGTCCTCCTGCCTGACCGCATAGCCGTCCATGCCTGAATTGGCCAGGGGTGGCAGGGACAGGGGCGAGCGGACCTCTTCCGCCAGCGTCTGGCCCAGGCACTCCAGGATTGGTTTCTCTTCTATTTCCAGAGGCGCGAAACAGGCCATAATCTGCCTGTAGGCCTCTTCCACTGACAGCATATCCTCGTCGACGTGCCGGTGGCCGTGGTCGTGCGCCTCCGGCCGGTGTTGACCGTGTCCCCCGTGTTCGTGATGACCGTGATGCGGCGTCGCCATAATCCGTCCTCATTCAGCCGTGCCGGTAGTCTCAACTATGTTCGATGACCAGCCCCGAGCCGGTTGCTGCCCCGAGCGCTGATATTCGCGCTAGTCTCTCAGAGTTGCTCCCACATCCCGCTGCAGCGTGCGCAGCAATCCATCCAGGGTACGGTTCACTTCCTCAGCGGTGAGAGTCCGGTCCGGAGCCTGGAAATAAACGTGGAAAGCCAGGGACTTGGCTCCGGCTTCCAGGTTATCGCCGGTGTAAACATCGAACAACTCCACACGGTCCACGAGCCGGTGGCGGTCCAGAATTTCCTGGACCCTTCCCGCTGGCACATTCTCCGGCACCACAAGCGCAACGTCCCGGTGGGCCGAAGGGAATCGGGTCAACGAACGGAAATTGCGGCCCGAGCGCTCGGGCAGGTCCAGCAAAGCGTCCAGGTACAATTCAAAAACGGTGACCGGCCGGTGGCGCAAATCATAGCTCTCCGTAACCGTCGGGTGCAGTTCACCCAGGACACCGATTTCTGAACCGCTGCACATTATGCGAGCGGTGCGGCCGGGGTGCATGGCCGGATTCTTCACGGCCTCGGCCGGTTCCCAGGACGGGGCCAACCCCAGCATGGCCAGGGCAGAAACAAGCATTCCCTTGCCGTCGAAAAAGTCCAGCGACCCGTTGTCCACCAACCATGAAGGCTCCGAGCGCAGGCCGGATATGACGCCGGCCACCATTTCCCGCTCTTCCGGAAGTTGGTTGGCCCGGGGCAGAAACACCCGCGACTGCTCGAAGAACCGGAACGGGCCTTCGTTGTGGCCTTCGTTGTAGGAAAGGGTATCAAGCAGGCTGGCCAGCAGCGTGGGGCGCAGGTGGTCCTGTTCCGTGCTCATGGGGTTGGCCACCCGCAGCGGACTGACGTCTTCAATGTCGAAATTGACCTTTTCCAGGTCCTCCAGGCTCAGCACCGGGTAGCTGATGGTCTCCTGCAGCCCCACGGCGGCCAGGGCTTCCCTGACCCGGCTGCGCAGTTCCGTCATGGGCGCTGGCTGACGGTAGGGAATTGGAGTGGAGAGCATGGTCGTGGGCACGTTGTCGTACCCGATAATGCGCACCACTTCTTCTATCAGGTCTTCCTCGATGTTGATGTCGCTGCGCCAGTAGGGAACGGCAACGGATACCGCATCATCTCCCACCCTTTCCGTCTGAAAATCCAGCGAGTGGAATACTTCCTCCACCTGCTCAATGCTCACGTCCATCCCCAGAATCTGCTTCAACCGCCGCAGGGTCATGGCAACCGTGGGCTCGGGAATTCCCGCGTCGGCGTAAATGTCATAGATTCCCCGGGCAATGGAGCCGCCGGCCACCTGCTGGATAAGCTGGGTAGCCCGACGCAGCGCAATGGGCGCCAGTTCCGGCCGCAGCCCCTTCTCAAATCGCTGGGACGCGTCGGTGTGCAGGCGGAAGGTATCGGCAGTGCGCCGGTTGTTGTAGCTGTTGAATGTTGCCGACTCCAGCAGCACGCTGGTGGTCTCCGGCCCGATCTCGCTGTTGGCGCCCCCGATGACGCCACCCAGGCCCACCGGGTCCCTGGAGTCCGCGATAACCAGTACCTCCGTATCCAGTTCTCTCGGAACCCCGTCCAGCGTTTCCAGCGTTTCGCCGGGGGTCGCCCGCCGGACTATGATGGTCTTGTCCCGCACCTTGTCCAGGTCGAAGGCGTGCAGGGGTTGGTTGAACTCCAGCATCACGTAATTGGTAACGTCCACCACGTTGCTGATGGGCCTCAGCCCCGCCCGGCTTAGCCGGTCCTGCAGCCACTGGGGCGAAGGCCCTATCTTCAGTCCCTGTATCAGGCTGGCGGTGTACCTCCGGCACAGGTCGGGGTCCGCTACCGAAACGCTGGCCGCTTCCGTGATAGGTGGCCCGTCCTCGCTGTAGCTGATTTCCGGAGTCCGCACCTTCTTGCCGGTAAGCGCGGCAATCTCGTGGGCCACGCCCAATATGGAGAAGCAGTCCAGTCGGTTCGGGGTGATCTCCAGGTCCAGGATGGTGTCCCCGAGGTAGTCGTCCAAAGCCATGCCGATGGGCGCGTCTTCCGGCAGCACCACGATCCCCTCGTGGCCCTCGCCCAGGCCCAGTTCAAGCTCGGAGCAAATCATACCCTCGGAGACCACCCCGCGGATGCGGGCGGCCTTCAGGGCTTCGTGTCGGCCGGTGTGCGTGTTGTACAGGGTGGCGCCCACCCGGGCGAAGCAGATGCGCTGTCCGGCGGCCACGTTGGGCGCGCCACAGACCACTTCCATCTCCGTCCCATCCCCGGGGTTGACACGGCAAAGCTGCAGGCTGTCGGCGTTGGGATGGACGCTCACCGCCATCACCTCGCCCACACAGCAGTTTTCCCAGCCACCCAGTTCGGTTACCTCGCCCACTTCCACCCCGGCCATGGTCAGCCGGTGGGCCAGTTCGTGGGGCGGCAGGTCAATGTCCACGTATTCCCGCAGCCAGCTTAAAGGTATTTGCATTTGTCTTGGCCAGAACTCCGAAACTATTTCACTATCCACCAGCGCTAGCGTCCATTCACTAACTCCTATGGACTTATACATTAGTGAATATTCGTGCTCATTGGTGGATCAACTCATTAGAACTGCCGCAAAAATCGCAGGTCGTTGGAATAGAAGTGCCGTATGTCGTCAATCCCATACTTCAGCATGGCAATGCGTTCCGGCCCCAGGCCAAAGGCAAACCCGGTGTACTTTTCAGTATCGTAGCCCACTGCCCTCAAGACGTAGGGATGCACCATTCCCGCGCCCAAAATCTCTATCCACCCGCTGCCCCGGCAAATGCGGCAACTGCTGTCCCTTCCTTCGCACAGGAAACAGTCAATGGACATATCCACGCCCGGCTCAACAAAGGGGAAGTAGTCGCAGCGGAAGCGCACCTGCCGTCGGGCCCCGAAAATCTGGCGGGCGAACTCGTACAAGGTGCCCTTCAGGTCGGCGAAGGTTATGCCCTCGTCCACCGCCAGTCCTTCAACCTGGTGAAAATGCCATTCGTGTGTGGCGTCGGTGGCCTCGTACCGATACACCTTGCCTGGTACCACCAGTCGCACCGGCGGCTCCATGCTTTCCATTACCCGAGCCTGCATGGGCGACGTGTGGGTCCGCAGCAGCATGGGCCGCTGACCTTCCTCGTTCACGTAATCCACCCACAGGGTGTTCCACATATCCCGGGCCGGGTGCCCCTGGGGAATGTTCAGCATCTCAAAATTGTAGTGGTCCCATTCCACCTCGGGACCTTCAAAAATGCTGAAGCCCATGGCCACGAAGGCGTCGGTAATTTCCCGCAAAACCTGGGTGGTGGGATGCAGGCGACCCGTGGCAACGGGACGCCCGGGCAGGGTTACGTCTATCCGCTCCAGGTCGGCAACCTGGGCCAGCCTGGCTTCGCTGATCTCCTGGCCCCGACGTTCCAGTCCCTCTTCCAGGGTGGCCTTGGCGCGATTCCCCAGGGCGCCAACCTCGCGCCGCTGGTCCAGGTCCAGTTGGGATAGACCACGCAAGATAGCTGTCAGCCCGCCGCGACGTCCCAGGTAGTGGACTCGCCACTGCTCCAGGGCTTCGGGGCTGTCCAGTTGCGTCAGTTCGGTGAGAGCGGTTTGCGTCAGGTCTTGAATGGACTGGGCGGTGTTTTGCGACACGCTGGCTTACCTTAACCGGCAGGGTGAACGGGATAGGGGTCTTTTCCCGCCACGCCATTATAGGATTCGTACCCGGAAGGGTCAAGCTGGCCTGGTTGCCGTGATATCCCACATTCGGCAGCCAGCCCGTTAAAAGCGCAAGGGCAACCCTCATGGCTGCCCTTAAATGTTCTGCTACTGTAGGGGCGCACGGCTGTGCGCCCCTACCCGAATGACAAGATCAGTCCCCGCTGAGCAAATGCCCCCATGCCCCTAATTTGGCGTCCACGCCAAAGCCCGCACCTCCGTGAACTCCTTCTTCAGCTTGGACCAGTTCTCACCCCCGTCCTCGCTGCGGTACAGTTCCCCGTACACGCTGTTCGCCAAAATAAGCTCCGGATCCGCCGGATGCGTGGCGAAATTCCACACCGGCGAGTTAGGCTCCACCGGCAGGGGCCGCTCCTCCCATGACTGCCCCCCGTCCGTGGACCGGCGGATGGTGCCCGTATTGCCGATGGCCGCGTCTCCGTTGGCCACGAACATGGTCTGCGGGTCATCGGGCTTTACCGCCACCCAGCGGCAGTAGGGCATTTCCAGCGACATGGACGACATCAGGGACTGGAAAGTGGCCCCGTCGTCCCGGCTGGCGAAAATTTCCCGCGGCGTGCTGACCAGCACCGTCTTCTCCTCGCCCAGGCTGAAGGCCATGCCGTGTATGTCGGGGTTGGTAATGCCCTGTTCCACCTGGGCCCAGGAGTCCCCTCCGTCCCGGCTGACGTAAACGCCGTCAATCTCCACGCCGGCCATGATGGTGTTGCTGTCCACCGGGTCCACCAGCAGGGCCGTCACCCGGGGGTCGCCAATGGCGCACTCCTGGGCGATGTTGGCCTCCAGCCTGTCCCACGTCGCGCCCCCGTCCCGGCTGCGGAACAGGCTGGCCGGAGCGGTCCCCACGAAGATGTTTCCGGAGTTGGAAGGGTCCACCGCGATGGACCATATCTTCAATCCTTCCATGGGCGAGTCCAGCTTGGTCCAGGTCATCCCCGAGTCTTCGCTGCGGTAGATGCCGTTCTCCGCGCCGGCGTACACCACGCTGGAGTTACCGGGGTCGACGGCCAGGGCCCTCACCTGGGACTCCCCCGGGAAGGGACTGCCCACCCGCCGCCAGCTCTCCCCGGAATCGGCGCTGTGAAAAAGACCGGCGCCCGTGGTTCCAACCATTATGCTGTAGCTTCCTGCCATTGTTTTTGCCTCCATTTCCGGCGAATCCGCCGGTTGATAGGACTTGCCGGCCCTTGGGGCCGGCCATTTCAGTGGTGTGGATTGAATCCCTTTCCCTTTACGGGGAAAGGTCAGGATGGAGGTGGAAAGCATCCACCCCTATGCTGCTGCCCGCAGACGGTACTTTCACAGGCGGTCGGCAACACTCCTTAAGCAGTCGCCGGCGCCGGCCTCTCCAGCATCTCGTCCCAGGGGCCCGGCATGCGCCCCTTCCGGGTTCCCCCGATCATGTAGCCGCTGGGGTCGTGGCCCCATTCCTCGGCTGGCATCTCGTAGGAAAGCTCAATTCCGTTGCCGTCCAGGTCTCGAATGTAAATGCCGATGGCATGGCCGTGGTCGGACACCCGTTCAATGGGGATGTTCTTTTCCTTGACCCGGTTGTACAGTTCCGCCAGGTCATCCAGGCTGTGCATGTACCAGGCCATGTGGTTGAGGCCCACCTGACCCCGTTGGGGGCCCATGGCGTCCTCCCCAACTTCCACCAGGGCTATCTCATGGGAGTTGCCGATGTCGGCGCTCATGAAGGCGGCACGCCCCGGGGTAAAGCCATGAGTGTGCAGACCCAGCAGGTCTTCATACCACTCCCTGGCCCGCTCCGCGTTGCGCACGTAAATGTTCACATGCCCCAGTTGTCGCGGCGTATAACCCATAATCTGCCTCCCTTCTTGCTCAGATTAGCCTTGTATGCCTTCGTATGGCGATTATATCAGCAAGCAATATGCCAAACAATTGCGAATCCCACCCAGGGTTTCCTTTTACACCGACGGGAAAATCCGGCCCTAGGTCAGTCAAACCGCCATTCGCCGGTATCCGGCAGTCCTGCCGGCCAGGGCGTGCCAGGATCACTGGCCCCTCCGGGTTTCGGATTTCGCCATAACGACGGACTTGCCAATAGCATTGCTCATCAACTCTGGGTAGCCGCAGCGCACCACCTGTCCCGCCGCGAGAGTGATACTCCCTACCTTCTGCCCCTTTTCAACACCGGCAGCGCTTCCCGGATTTCATCGGCGTGGACGGCAAAAAAAGTGCCCACCACCCGCTTCCCACCGGCGCTCGTCTGGGCAGCCCTCACCAATCCAATAACCTCGCCGTCGCTGTTGAACACCGGCCCGCCGCTGTCCCCCGGGTCCACCGGCACGTCCATCAACAGGTTACGTACCTCCTTGGCGGCGTCAACATACACCACCTGGGACAACACCCCCCGGTTGGCCGAAGCCGCCCCGACGGTACCGTCATCGCGCGGAGAAACGGTGGAATAGCCCAGGGCCATCAACTCCTGGGCAATGTCGCCATCGGGCACATCCCCCAGGGGCAGAGGAGAGGCGCGACTATTTAACGGCACATTCTCAGGGTCGAATTCAATCAGCGCCAGGTCCCGCTCCCGGTCCACGGCCAGCACTCGCGCGCTGAACTTGGGGTCTTCCGCCTGCCGGACGGTAACCGTGCGGAAATGCTCCACCACGTGCTCGTTGGTGATGATGAGGTCGGCCTCCAGCAGCCACCCGGAGCCTCGGCTGTGCCCTGCTTCAATCATGAAAACTGCCGGCCAGGCGTGCTGGTGAATGGCCCGGAAGTCGGTAACCGGCTGGGGAGTGGCAGTGGGCTGGGGAGTAGGCGTGTTGGGAATGGTTACCGGGGTGGCCGTGGGCGGAAAAGTCACGGGAGTGGGGGTGGGCGCCGGAGTGGCCGTCGCCGGAAAAGTTACCGGGGTAGCCGTGGGCTGGGGAGTGGCGGTAGGAACGGTGGTGGCCGTGGGCGCCACTGTAGCCGTGGCAACCAGCGTTGGCGTGGGCGCCGGCGTCGGCTTTGGAATCCGCGTCACGGTGGGCTGCGGCGTCGCCGTGGGCAACGGCGTGGGAATAACCTGCGGCGTAACCGTGGGCATCGCGTCCACAATGGCCCGCGCCC
>CAZPMU010000035.1:0-17410 GCA_964587795.1 uncultured Dehalococcoidia bacterium
CACCGTCCCCCGCTTTACCATATCATCGCCACAGGACTTTTTCCGGTCAGTCAACGGTGGCGCGACCCTTCATCGCCACAGGACTTTTTCCGGTCAGTCAACGGTGGCGCGACCCTGCCACGCGGAGGCCTTTTGTGCAGCAATCGCCGTTCATACAGGGGTTAATGGATATCGTTGGGGAGGAGTACGTAATCTGCCACCCGGAAGACCTGCTGGTGTACGAGTATGACGGGTCGGTGGACCGTTCCATGCCCCGGGCGGTGGCGTTGCCCGAAAACACGGAGCAGGTCAGCCGCATTTTGGCCCTGGCCTACGAGGCGGGGGTGCCCGTTTCCGGCCGGGGTTCCGGCACCGGCCTGAGCGGCGGGGCGCTGGCCGCGCCGGGGGGAATCCAGATTTCCTTCACCCGGATGAACCACATCCTGGAAGTGGACACCGAGAACCGAACCGCCACCATTGAGCCGGGAGTGATAAACCTGGACCTGGATACCCACGTGCGCAAGTTCGGGATGCGGTATGCTCCCGACCCTTCAAGCCAGAAGGCGTGCAGCCTGGGGGGCAACATCGCCGAGAACGCCGGGGGACCCCACTGCCTGGCCTACGGCGCTACCACCAACCACGTTTTGGGCATGGAGGTGGTCCTGGAAGATGGGACCCAGGTGTACCTGGGCAGCAAGGCCCGGGAAGCGCCGGGCTACGACCTGCGGGGCGTGTTCGTGGGGTCGGAGGGCACCTTCGGCATCGCAACCAAGATCACGGTGCGCCTGCTGCCCGAACCGGAGTCGGTCAAGACCTTTATGGGCGTCTTCCCCGACATCGAGTCCGCCTGCAGCGCGGTATCGGCGGTCATCGGCCACGGCATAGTGCCGGCGGCGCTGGAGATGATCGACGCCCTGAGCATCCGCGCCGTCCAGAACGTCACGGACGCCGGCTATCCCGACGACGCGGGGGCAGTGCTGCTGATTGAGCTGGAGGGCCTGTGGGAGGAGGTGGACGAGGTGAGCCGGGAGGTGGAGTCGGCGCTGTGGGAAACGGGGGCCAGCGACGTGCGGGTGGCAGAGGAGGACAGCGAACGGGAACGGCTGTGGCTGGGGCGCAAGACAGCCTTCGGCGCCTTTGGCACCATTGCCCCCAACTACTACCTGGTGGACGGGGTGGTGCCCCGGACCCGCCTGACGCAGGTGCTGCGGAAGGTGTCGGAGGTGTCGGAGAAGTACGGCATCATCATCGCCAACGTATTCCACGCCGGTGACGGCAATTTGCATCCCTGCATGCTTTTCGATGAACGGGAGCCGGGGGTGAAGGAGCGGGCCATGGCCGGGGCCGCCGAGCTTATGGAGTATTGCGTGGAGATGGGGGGAAGCCTGAGCGGGGAGCACGGCATTGGCCTGGAGAAGAAGCAGTTCATGCCCCTGGTGTACACCGAGGAGGACCTGGCAAGAATGAAGCTGGCCAGGGACGCCTTCGCTCCGGCCAACCGGCTGAACCCGGGCAAGATTTTTCCGGACGGGGAGGAGTACGAGCCGGCCCTGCAGCGCACCCCTACGCAGGTGGACCCGGGGTGGTATGTGTAGGAGAGCGCCTTTCCAGCGCGGGATGAGCCTTTGACCTCTGACCTAGCCCACCAACTGGCCACCCTGCTTGGCCCCGAATCCATTTTGGCGGCGGAGGGTTACGCCGTGGATGGCGTGGTCCCGCAGGCCGTGGCGCGACCGCAGGACCGGGGAGGCGTGGGCGAGTTGCTGCGGTGGGCTTCAGGCAATGGCATCAGGGTGTTTCCCATGGGCGGCGGGGTTTTCACCGGCCTGGGCAATCTGCCGTCCCAGGTGGATGTTGTCCTGGATTTGTCTCGCCTTAACCGGGTGGTGGACTTCCAGCCAGCCGATTTGACCGTCAGCGCGGAGGCGGGAATTACCCTGGAGTCGCTGCGGCGGGAATTGGCCCTGGGGGACAAGTACGTGCCGCTGGAGGCTCCCCTGCCCCACCGGGCCACGGTGGGTGGGATTCTGGCCACCGGGTACAGCGGCCCCATGCGCTATTCCTACGGTCTGCCCCGGGACTGGATTATCGGCATCAGCGTGGCGGGAACGGACGGGGTGGAAACCAAGGCCGGGGGCCGGGTAGTCAAGAACGTAACCGGCTACGACCTGAACAAGCTTTACACCGGCTCCCTGGGGACGCTGGGCGTTATTGTCGAGGCCACCTTCAAGCTGGCGCCGGTGCCTGATACTTGGGCGGGGGTGACGGCGGTTTTTCCGTCGGCGGAAACTGCGGTGGCCGCCAGCCGCGCCCTTGTTGCCCAGGTGTATGCGCCCCAGGGATTGCAGGTGGTGACGCCTTATGTGGCAGGCAGGCTGGGGCTTGAATTGCCGGAGGATACGGGGGCCGTGGCGCTGGGCTTCGTGGCAGGTCGGCCGAGGGCGGTGGCGAGGCGGCGGGATGAGTCGGCGCGGCTGCTGGGGGAATCGGGGGCGACCCACGTTGAAACAGTGCAGGACACGGGCACACGGAGCGTGCTGGCGAGATTGGCCGACCTGCCGTGGAGCGATGAAGACCCGCCGGAACTGGCGCTGAGGGTGGCGCTGCCGCCCGGTAACGTAGCGGACCTGCTGGAAGCGGTGGGCAGCGCCGGCAGCGGGGCGGGAGAGTTGGGTGTGATTGCCGACCCGGGGTTTGGGGTCGTTCAGTTGATGCGGTGGGCATCGTCCTCGGGCAATGGGGTGGATGCCTCGGCTATAATGGCGGACGTTGATGCAGTGCGGCGCGCCGCCGAAAACCTGGGCGGTTCTGCGGTGGTGGAGATTTGCCCGCCGGGTGTTAAGGCGGGAACGGACGTTTGGGCGGGGGCGGTTGGAGCGGGAGAAATGGAGATTATGCGGCGGGTGAAGCGGAACTTTGACCCGGCGGGAGTTTTGAATTCCGGGCGGTTTGTTGGGGGGCTGTAGGGGCAGCCTTTTGACGGGTCCGGGGTGAACGTAGGCCACGTTAAAATTCAGGTGGTGCGGCCAGGGGAAAGCGCCGTGGGCCAACGAGGGCGGGTTTCAAACCCGCCCCTACCCTCCCCTACCCGCCGCAAACCACCGGAGAACAGGGAAAGCTGTCGGGATGGGGGAAAATGAGCATTGCTGCAGGAGATTCGGCAAGATTGAGATTACAGGGTAATATCCGTGGCACAGTCTGAAACATCTGTCCAATCCCCGGCCGGACAGAGCCATACGGCGCAGGTGCAGGAACCGCTGAACGATGAGCCGGGGTTCCGGGGGGTGGACGTGCCGGCGGAGGCGGACCTTTACCGGTGCGTTCACTGTGGGCTGTGCCTGAGTTCCTGTCCTACCTACACCACGTTGAAGGTGGAGACGGAGTCGCCCCGGGGGCGCATCGCATTGATGCGGGCGGTGCACGAGGGTCGGGTGGGTATCAGCGAGCGTATCGTATCCCACTGGGAAATGTGCCTGCAATGCCGGGCCTGCGAGGCCGTATGTCCTTCCGGGGTGCCCTACGGCCGGATTATGGAATATACCCGGGCGCAGACGCTGGCCCAGGACAAACAAGGGGCCGGCCTGAAACGGGTTGACCGATTCTTCCTGCGAGCGGCCCTGCCTCATCCCAAGCGGCTGCGGCTGGGATTTCACTTTCTGAAGATTTACCAGAGGTCGGGGCTGCGAAAGCTGGTAAGGGCCTCGGGGCTGCTGGGGTTGCTGCCCGAATCCCTGCGGCAAATGGAAGACCAGCTTCCGGAGTTGAAGGAACCCTTCTTTGGGCCCACCAACGAAGTTTATACTGCTGGACCAAGGCAAGATGGCGGGGATACGGCGGGCGCCGCTGCCACGGTGGCCCTGCTGTCGGGCTGCGTGATGCCGTTGATGCAGGGGAATAGCATGCGCGCCGCGGTGAGGGTGCTGACCCGCAACGGGTGCGACGTGGCAGTCCCCACGGGACAGGTCTGCTGCGGGGCGCTGAATTTGCACGCAGGAGACCTGGAGACGGCCCGGGGTCTGGCCCGGAAGAACATTGACGTGTTCCTGGCGGCGGGGGCAGACAAGCCTGGATACCGGATCATCACCGCATCGGCCGGGTGCGGGTCCAACATGAAGGAGTACGGGGAACTGCTGAAGCACGATCCGCAGTACGCGGAACCCGCCCGCCGGTTCGCCGAGTTGACGGTGGATATTACGGAGTTCCTGGCCGGGCTGCCGCTGGACCCGCCACAGGGCGCGGTCAATCGCCGGGTTACCTACCAGGACCCGTGCCACCTGGCCCACGCCCAGCGCATAACCCGGCAGCCCCGGGAAGTGCTGGGGGCCATACCGGGGCTGGAACTGGTGGAGATGGAGGCGTCGGCCATGTGCTGCGGGGGCGCGGGCTTTTATTCCATGGTTCAGCCGGAGGTTTCGGGGCGCATCCTGGACACGAAGGTTGGGAACGTGGCGGCCACGGGGGCGGAGCAGGTGGTAACCGCCAACCCCGGCTGTATGCTGCAGATTGAGCAGGGACTGGCATTCAGCGTGTGTGCCGCCGCCGGGCGTAGGGTTGCCCACGTGGTGGATTTGCTGGACGAGGCGTACCGGAACGAAGGGCAGTAGAACCGGTTTCGACGGCACATTGGGGGCCGTTGGCTGCAGGCAGGGGCGAGTACTGGTAAGTTGTCGCCCCCAACGAAAACCGATGCCAAGGTGGGGTATCCATTTCCGCCCGGGGCTGTATTCCCAGTGTTTCAGAGCGCCCGACCACCGAACTGAGATAGTTTGTGGAGCGGAGAAGGCAAGATTCTTGTATGAATTCAACATTTGTACAGGCAAGAATTTTGGACTCTCCACTCCGTGCAGAAGGACAGTTCCTCCCCTGCCCATACTTCCCAGGAACACTGCATCACGGTTTGGTTCAGTACTGCATGGTACTGGAAGCGACGGGTTGGATAGGGCGCCACCATTAGCAAGGAGGTGCGCCACCAGCCCAGGCGCCGACAGCGGCGAGGCGATGGATTGGCCAGCGGAGTAAAGGTTCAGCCCTGCCTGGAAGCCATGATGAAAAGGTAGTCCCCGCCGTCGTTGCGGTACTTTTCCGCCACCTGTTTGATGACCCCGGATTCAATGTCCCTTTGCAGTCGCTGGCAGCCTTCCTCAAGCTCATGCGGGTCGGCCAGGGTGGAAAAGGTGGAGATGCCGCGCCGCACCGTTTCCGACAGGTAGAGCTCCGGGCGGAGCTTGCCGGCGTAGAGGAAGAGGTCCTGCAGGTCGGGTTGAACATAGTAGGGTTCGATGTGGGTCAGGGTGAAATCCGCCGCGTTCAATGCCGCCATCACCGAGTCCACCGGGGGCATCTGGTCTGCGGACCGTTCCATGGCTATGGGGAAGTACTCATTCAGCCAGTAGTTGGCCAACTGCTCGCCGGTGCTGGTGAATATGACCAGCCGGCCCTGGCGCAGGACACGATGGGCTTCGCAAAAGACGGGCATCAGGTCGGGCAGGTGGTGGAGGGCCATGGTGCAGACGGCGCCGTCGAAACTGAGATCGGCGAAGGGGAAGGCCGCCGCATCGCCTCTCACCAGGTGAACGCCCCGGCTCTTGCGTCGGGCTGAGCCAAGCATGCCGGACGACAGGTCCAGGCCGTACCAGAAACCGCCCCGGGCCGCCAGTTGTGCGGTGTAGTTGCCGGTGCCGCAGGCAATGTCCAGGTACCGCCGTCCACTTTGCAGGTTCAGATGGTGGGCCAGCCGCTCCGTGAGATAGGGATCCGCCCGGCGGGTGGCGTCGTAGTAGGCGCCAATGCTGTCGTAAAGGGGTGCAGCAGTAGAAGAAGACATGCAGGAACGCTCCCCCTTGCCAGTCTAGGTATTTTTTCTAAATTTCATAAAGGCTAACTTATTATTGGTGGCGTGTCAATAAGTTTACCGGAGTTGGCTATCGCTCCGGTACGGGTGAATTCCCGAAGGGGAGGTCACCAGTTGCCAGGTAACACAACGCCGGAATTCTTTGGATACCAGCTTTCGCCGGTATGACGACATTCCAGATCATCTGAATCAGGAATCAGTTCAAAGCAAGGGCTATTGTTCCGGTTTGGGTGGGTTCGCCGGTGGAAGGAGGGCAGCCACAAGGGCTGCCCCTACCAGAGTCCCTTTCCTTGCCAAACCACCTAATGTGAGACACTGCCAAGGGAGTCGTCGGTCAGGTTTCCGCAAGTGCTACACTTGGAAGTGTTCCAGTACAAGGCAGGCCTCCCGGATGGAAGTCCACCAATTGGCGTGCTCTTCAAATCCGGAACTCCTGGATACCGGCTTTCGCCGGTATGACTTCTTTGCGGGCCAGCTGATTTTGAACCAAATGGCTGCACTGGCTGTGGCATTCCAATCTGTCCCGGTGGTGGTATGTTCAAGCAGAAGACCCTATTGACCCTGGCCTTTCTGGCTGCAACCCTTTCGCTGCTGGCGGCCCTTGCTCCTCCGGTCTACGCTCACGGGTTCGGGGAGCGGTACGACCTGCCGCTGCCCCTGACCTACTTTGTATTTGCCGGAGCGGCAGCGGTGGTCCTCTCCTTCGTGGTGGTGGGCCTGTTCGTCCGCGGGCAGCATGACGGTTCCGGGTATCCCCGTTTTAACCTGTTTCGGTTTGCTCCCGTTCAGTTGATACTGACCGGGCCCGTGACCTGGGCGCTGCGGGCGGCGTCCCTGTTCCTGTTCTTCCTGGTGATAGCCACCGGGTTGTTCGGTTCGGAGCGGCCGGTGAACAACCTCACGCCCACCTTTGTGTGGATCATCTGGTGGGTGGGCATGGGCTTCGTGGTGTCGCTGGTGGGCAACCTGTGGGCTGTGGTCAACCCTTGGAAAATCCTGTACGGGCTGGCGGAGTCGGTGTTCCACCGTTTCAATCCGGAGTGGGAGCTTACCCTGGGGATGGACTACGCGGAGCGTGTGGGGGTGTGGCCGTCGGTGGCTCTCTTCTTTGCCTTCGTGTGGGTGGAGAACGCGCTGCCCGAAGCGGCTTCCCCGGCGCTGCTGGCGTGGCTGATCATTGCCTACAGCATTGTTACCCTGGGCGGTATGTACCTGTTTGGCAAGCACCAGTGGCTAAGGCACGGGGAAGTGTTCACCGTCATCTACGGCTTCCTGACCCGTTTTTCCATTACCGAAGTGCGGGCCAAGGTAACTGAGGATTGTGGTGAATACGCCGGGCCGCCCGACGGAGACAACCCTGAAAGCGCCGCCCGAAGTTGCGTGGACTGCTACGAGTGCTTTGAGTATGCGGAAGAGCGGGAACTTAACCTGCGGCCGCCGGCCATCGGGCTGCACACCCAGGGGACGATGCCGATGGGGCTGACGGCCCTGGTGCTGCTGGTGCTGTCCACCGTTACCTTTGACGGCTTCAGCGACACGCCCGAGTGGGCCTCTGTGCTGGGCTGGGCGTTGACCCAGACACCCCAGCTGACTTCCCCCTACTTCAACGGGCTGGTCATCGCCAACACCCTGGGGCTGGCCCTCTTTCCGCTGGCCTTCGCGGGGATTTACTGGGTATTTTCCGCGATGATGAGGTGGGTGGTGGAAAGCAGCGGGGGCTCCAGTCCGGACGCCGGGGAGTTGATGACGGCCTTTGTCTTTTCCCTGGTGCCAATTGCCCTGGCGTACCACTTCGCCCATTACCTGGGGTTCCTGTTGATACAGGGCCAGTTGATCATTCCCCTGGCATCGGACCCCTTCGGATCGGGCGCCAATCTGTTCGGGACGGCGGGGTACGTGGTGAACATTGCCATCACCAACGCCCGGTTCATCTGGTTCTTTGCGGTCATATCCATAGTGGTGGGGCACATCATCGCGGTGTACCTGGCCCACCTGCGGGCCAACACCATATACGGGGGCGGATCGCTGGCGCTGAAGAGCCAACTGCCCATGCTGGGGCTGATGGTGATTTACACGGTGTTGAGCCTGTGGATAATATCGCGGCCGATAACGGAGTAGTTGATTTTCCACGAAGGGCACGAAGGGTTTGATTGGGGCCGGTAGCCGGTCTGCCTGCCGTATATTTCAGGAAATGACAAGAAGCCGGGCGATATGGCCCGGCCTCTTTTTTCTTCGTGGCCTTGGTGGACAGCGAGACTAGCTTTCCAGCTTTACGGGGTTGCGCAGGATGCCGATGCCGTCGATGTCGATTTCGCAGATGGCGCCGTCGTCCATGTTGCTGGTGGTGCCGGGGGTGCCGGTGTAGATACAGTCGCCAGCCTCCAGGGTGACGTAGCGGGAGATGAACTCGATCATGGTGGGCACGTCGAAGATCAGGTGTGCCGTGGTCTCGTTCTGTTCCTCGCTGCCGTTGACCCGGGTGCGCAGGTGCTGGGCGTGGGGGTCCAGGTCGGTCTCAATCCAGGGGCCCATGGGGGAGAAGGTGTCGGCGGACTTGGCGCGCCACCAGTCGGAGTTGTTGTCGTTGCGGTCGCGGCGCTGCCAGTCGCGGGCGCTGACGTCGTTGCCGCAGGTATAGCCCAGGACGTGGTTCAGTGCATCTTCCTTTGAGACGTTCTTGCAGGTGTCCTTGATGACGGCCACCAGTTCACCCTCGGCGTCCAGGCGTTCCACCTCCCTGGGGCGGACGATGGTGTCCTCCGGCCCGATAACGCTGGTGGGAGTCTTGTGGAAGACCATGGGATAGGGCGGGGCGGGGCGGTCGCCGATGTGGCTGGTGTAGTTCAGGCCCATGGCCAGGATTTTGCCGGGGACCACCGGGGCCAGCAGCTTGACGTCGGAGAGTTTGTGGACATGGTCGGTGACGGTGAAGTCGCCGAACAGATCGCCGTCAATGGCGGCCACGTTGTCGCCGTCAACTATGCCGTAATGAATGCTTCCGTGGGCTTCGTACCGGGCTATCCTCATCTGTTGCTCCTTAAAATTTAAGAGAAATTGGCGCCTGCCGCGGGCAGGGCGGCAAGGCGCAATTATGTTAGCACCTGCGGTGTGGGTTGGCTACCGGGGGGGCTGTGGGTAACAGGATATCAGGTCAGTTGGGGCGGTTCCCAGATGCGTTGCATTTCCAGCACAAAGCCGGGGAGTTCGGGGTCGCCGGACAGGGTTTCGGGGGCTTCCAGGACTTCAACCTCAATGCCGGGGCGGTAGATGTAGACGCGATGGCGGGAGTCCAGCGGGTCGATAAGCCAGCCCAGGCGGGCGCCGTTATCCAGGTACTCTTCCATTTTGGCATGAAGGTCGCGAAGGCGGTCGGAAGGGGAACGGAGTTCGACTACGAAGTCAGGACAGATCGGGGCATATCCACATCGATCCTTCTCAGTCAGTCCTGCGTACCGACTCATGAGAACCCAGGAAGCGTCAGGGGAGCGCAGGGCCCCGTTTGGCAGGGTGAAGCCTACGCTGGCATCGAATGCTACTCCCGTTTCGTCGTCCCGGGTCCAGATGCCCAGAGCGGCGGCGATTCCGGCATTCCGGTAGCTGGTTATAGCATTGGTGGGGAACAGCAGTTCCAAGTCTCCCAGGGCGTTTATTTCAATGCGAAGTTCCGGGTTCAGACTGGACATTTCCATGATCTGCTCGTCGGTGAACTTCACACCGGTGGGCAACCGGAGCACGATGGGGCCGCAGGGTTCCGGGGAGACCGGATCCGGTTCACCAGTTGGAGTAACGTGCCGCAGTTTTCCGAAAGGAGTGAGCAATTATCTGCTGCCTTTCTTTGGCGGGGTTAAAGGTTATTCGAGAACCATACATAAGGGTTGGAGTAGCGGGCAGCAAAAAGACAAGGATTCATCACACCCATCCCGACCTTCCCCAGTCAAGGGGGAGGGGTTTGGTCAATGGCTGCCTGAAATGATACCGGAATTGTTAGCCCGGCTGCCCGTATTGCTGCTGGGCCAGGGTCTGGTAGGTTACGGGGGTTACCTGGACCAGGCCGGCGTCCACCGGCAGGATTACGCCGTTGACCCAGCGGGCCTCGTCGCTGGCCAGGTACAGGGCGGCGTAGCCGATGTCCCAGGAGTCGCCCTCGGTGCGCAGGGGAGCGGCGCTGCGGCGGATTTCGCGCAGGTCGTCGTCCATGCGGGGGGCCACCATGGGGGAGTAGACCAGACCCGGGGCGATGCAGTTGACGCGGATGCCGTCGGGGCCGTGGTCGGCGGCCATGGACATGGTCAGGCCCTGCACCGCGGCCTTGGAGGTGGTGTAGGGGGTGCTGCTGTGGGCGCGCAGGCCGGCGATGGAGGAGATGTTGATGATGGAACCGCCGCCGCTTTCAATCATCCTGGGGATGGCGTACCTGCTGCACAGGACGATGCTCTTGACGTTGACGGCCATCACGAAGTCCCAGTCCTCTTCGCTGACCTCCAGGACGGTACCGCGGCGGGAGATACCCACGTTGTTGTCCAGTACGTCCAGGCGACCCCAGCGGTCAATGGCGGCGTCCACCATGTGACGGCAGTCGTCGGCGTTAATGACGTTAGCCTCGAATACGTCGGCCTCGCCGCCCTCATCGCGAATGATGGCCAGGGTTTCCTCGGCGCGGGCCTGAACGTTGTCCACCAGCAGGACCTTGGCCCCCTCGCGAGCGAAAAGGACAGCGGCGGCCTTGCCGTTGCCCACGCCGGGGCCGCTGGAACCGGCGCCGGTTACGATTGCTACCTTTCCTTCAAGCCTGCCGCTGCGTTCGGGCATGGGGAAAACTCCTGATTGAGGATTAGGGACGGCTGTGGCCGTCTCTCAAGTGGACAAGAAATCAGGGATTGCTTGCCGCTGCGAATTGCTCAACTTCCATTGCATCGGATGTGTTTCGAGCCTGCCAAAGGTCGTATGCCGATTGCATTCCCAACCATGCCTCGGGGGATGAACCGAAGGCAATGGAGAGACGGATGGCCATATCTGCGGAAACCCCGGTCCTGCAATTTACCAGGTCGGAGAGTTTTTGTCGGCTGACGCCCAGGCCCCTGGCCGCACGGGTTATGCTCAGTCCCAGAGGTTCAAGGCACTCGTATTTGACTATCTCGCCGGGATGGCAGGGGTCGTGCATAGCCGTTGCCTTTGCTCCCTAATGGTAGTCGGTATAATCCACGTCAACAGCGTGACCGTCTTCGAACCTAAATGTAATGCGCACGTTGGCAGAAGCGGTAACCGCCCAGTGCCCGGAAAGGCGACCTGTCAATGGATGGAGCCTGAATCCTGGCAGATCCATATCCCGTGGGCTGCTGCTGTTGTCCAAAGCCGTCAAGATCCGCCTTATTCTGGGGATGTGCTCCGGTGATATTCTTCGGGAACTCCGTCCATTGTAGAAGTCCCTTAGCCCCCGGTGCCTTATGGATTGAATCAAGCGCCGAATCCGATGTGGAGAGACCGCTTACCCGTGAGTGATAGAGAACTTCCGAAGTTCATTGTCCGGAAAATAACCTAAGCCTAACTGATCGCCACCATTTCTATTTCGAAGGTGAGGTCCTTGCCGGCCAGGGGGTGGTTGGCGTCCATGGTTACCTTGTCGTCGGACAGGGCCGCCACGGTCATGGTTACGGGACGGCCGCCGGGGCCGGTGGCCTGGAGCTGCATGCCCACCTCAAGGGGGATGGTGGTGGGGATTTCGGAACGTTCGATCTCGAAAACGCCGTCGGGACGGTGGACCCCGTAGGCCTGGTCGGCGGCAATAACAACGGTACGGACCTCGCCCAACTCCATTCCAACAACGCCCCGCTCAAAACCGGGAATCATCTGTCCCTGGCCGATGGTGAACTGCAGGGGGTCGCCGCCGACGGAGGAATCGAACACCGTGCCGTCGTCCAACGTGCCGGTGTAGTGGACACTTACCGTGTTGCCTTCCATTGCTTCTGGCATTTATCGCCTCCTGGACTAATTGCCCTACATTAACACCGATGTAAGGGGGAAGTCCAATTGAGCGGCCTGGGCCCAGGGCCGTCCTGCGTAATTGTTCAGAGTCGCGGGGGCGCTTCCGGTCCAGATCGTCATTCGGGCCTTGAGACAGAAGCCGGAAAGTAAGTGGAGCTGCGACGTGCTGAAGGGCGAGATTTCCGGATACCGGCTTTCGCCGGTATGACGATATTCCGAGCGGCCCGGTATTGACGCCTGTCCGGTCGGAGCGGCAGCCCCGTTCTGGCGCGGGTTTTGCGTTTCGTGTAACATAGATTGGAAGTACCACGGCCCTGTTTCTTCCCACCATTTGTCCGGAGCATCGTTCACCCGAAGTATCATTCACCCGGAGCGCCAATTGCCGGGCCAGCAGCGGGAGTCATATCCATGAAAAAGCGACGCGTAACCAAGCCGGTGTACGTGGGCGGCGTAAAGGTTGGCGGCGGCGCCGACATTACCGTCCAGTCCATGACCAAGACCGATACCCGGGACATCAAGGCCACCGTTCGCCAGATTCACGAGCTGGAAGAGGCGGGCTGCGACATAATCCGGTCGGCGGTGCCCGACATGGAGGCAGCCCAGGCCATGGCCGAAATCAAGAAGCAGATCAACATCCCCCTTATTGCCGACATTCACTTCCACTACCAGTTGGCCATCGAATGCGCCAGGGGCGGAGTGGACTGCCTGCGCCTGAACCCCGGCAACCTGCGCAACGAGGACCAGGTGAAGGAGGTGGTGAAGGTAGCCAAGGAGCGGGATATTCCCATCCGCATCGGGGTCAATTTTGGCAGCCTGCCCCCGGTGGGCGGCATTGGTCGGACCCGGGGCTTCTCCCGCCACATGGACCTGGTCAACCGGCTGCCCAAGGCTGGGGAAGCAGGGGAGGGGGAGTACAGCATCGTGGACCACATGGTGGCCACTGCCCTGTGGGAAATCAGCCTGCTGGAGCAGGAGGACTTCGACCAGATCAAGATTTCGCTGAAGGCTTTCGACGTACCCACCACCGTGGAGGCCTACCGCCAGTTGGCCGGGATGGTCCCTTACCCCTTCCACCTGGGTATTACCGAAGCAGGGACGGCCCAGTCGGGTTCCATCCGCACGGCAGTGGGCCTGGGCTACCTGCTGTACGAGGGCATCGGCGACACCATCCGGGTGTCCCTGAGCGACGACTCCGTTGAAGAGGTGGTCGTGGGCTACGAGATTCTGAAGTCTTTGAACCTGCGCAGCAAGGGGGCGACCCTGGTGGCCTGCCCCAGTTGCGGGCGGGCCGATGTGGACGTGCGAAAGCTGGCCAACGACGTGGACGCGCTGCTGAAGAAGTCGGACCGGAACGTGAAGGTGGCGGTCATGGGCTGCGAGGTGAACGGCCCAGGCGAGGCCAAGGACGCCGACGTGGGCATCGCCGCCGGAGCCGGAAGGGCGGTAATCTTCCGCAAGGGGCAGAAGGTGCGGGTAGTTCCCGAAGAGGAAATGCTGACGGCGCTGATGGAAGAGGTGGAGAGTACGCCGGTGGAGACCGGGGGTTAGGGGCATAGGGTTTCTGGGGAGAAGCCAAGAATCCACGGACTGACACGTCACGACGAATACGCCAGAGAGCGTGCCCTTCGCGACCCGGAGTTTGCCGGGGCCATACGAAGCGGGGTCCTGGGCCTTCTGGATGGCAGTGTAGAAGATGAACGAATAGCCCATCGGGTTCTAATCAGGCAACCGGGTTTAACCAAGCAGGAGGTCTGTTAACCGGAAAGGCAAAGGGCAGGCGACTGAAAGATGAACTCGCGAGTCTGTCCACCCGATGTGACGGGGCTATGGCATTGGGATTAGGTTGGTCCTTTGTCCCTTTGATTAAAAGGTGGGACGATACTGGCCCGGGTTCGAGTTTCCCGCCTTCGCGGGAACGAGGGGTATTCCCAAATCTGAAGTTCGTTAGCCCTGCCGGAGGTGACCCCATGGCCAGCATTACGGTACGCAACTTGGATGAAGACCTGAAGGAACGGCTGAAGGAACAGGCCGCCAAGCAGGGCTGTTCCATGGAAGAAGAGGTGCGAAGGATTCCGGCGGCGGCACTGCCCCCGGAGGTAAGGGCAGATGCAGCGAAGGGAAAGGAAGCGCCAAAGACCGGATTGGACCTGGCTAGGGGAATACACAATAAGTTCCGTTCTTCCGGGCTAGCTGAGGAAGACATTGAGATTTTCATCAACAATGTCGAGGAACTCCGGCATCACGAGCGCTCCAGCCCGCGTCAAGTTGACGACTCTGAATCCAGCCAGTAATAATTCTTGATACAAACGCCGTATCTGAATTGATGCTGGAACTCCCGGTTGCAGCCGTTCCTGATTGGTGGAGTACCCAGCCCCTTGCAGATTTGTACATCACCACTGTTGTGGAAGCTGAATTGGGGTATGGGGCTGCCAAGCTTCCAGGGGGGCGGAGGCGCAACCTGCTGTTCCAATCCATTGACCTGATACTGTCTGACTTTCTCCCCGACCGCATCCTGGCGTTCGACCGGGCCGGTGCCCGCGAATACGCGGAGATTAGGGCACACCGCAGGGCCATTGGCCGCCCCATGGACGGGCATGAACCGGACTGTCAAATTGCTTCCATAGCCCGTGCCAACGACGCAACCGTCGCAACCAGGAAGTACGGGACTTCACCGGCTGCGGCATTGTAATATCAGACTTCTGGCAAGCCGATCTCAATCAATAACAGGGACATCGAAATATGCGTTTAACCCGACTGGTAACCAAGACCCTGCGGGAGGACCCGCCGGAGGCGGAAACGGCCAGCCATCGGCTGATGCTGCGGGCCGGCCTCATCTACCAGGTGGCGGCGGGGGTTTATGCCTACCTGCCCATGGCGTGGCGCTCGCTGCGCAAGATTGAAAACATTATCCGGGAGGAGATGGACGCGGCCGGCGGCCAGGAGTTGATGATGCCCGCGCTGCAGCCCCGGGAACTGTGGGAGCAGACGGGGCGGGCCGATGCCATGGGGGAGGTGTTGTTCTCGATGGAGGACCGGCGGGGGCGACCCATGGTGCTGGCGCCGACCCACGAGGAGGTGGTCACGAGCATCGTCCGTGCCAATGTGCAGAGCTACCGCGACCTGCCGGTGATTCTCTACCAGATTCAGACCAAGTTCCGGGATGAACCCCGGCCCCGGGCCGGACTGGTGCGGGTGCGCGAGTTCGACATGAAGGATGCCTACAGCTTCAATGCCGACGATGACAGCCTGGACGACAGCTACCAGGCCATGGCCCAGGCTTACCGCAATATTTATCGCCGTTGCAGTCTGCCCGTGCTGATGGCCGAGGCGGACAGCGGGGCCATCGGCGGCAAGGACTCCCACGAGTTTCTGCTGGCCACCCCCACCGGGGAGGACACGGTCATCACCTGTCGGGCGTGCGGTTATACGGCCAACGCCGAAAAGGCGGAGGGGCTGTATCCCCATCAGGATGCGGCGCCGGAATTGCCCCTGGAGGAAGTGGACACGCCCGGCCAGAAGACCATAGCGGGGGTGGCGGATTTCCTGGACGTGCCCACCAGCCAGACCCTGAAGGCCGTCTTCTACGCCGCCGACGGCGAGGTGGTGTTCGTCACCGTGCGGGGCGACCTGGAGGTCAACGAAGTCAAGCTGAAGAACAACCTGCACTGTAATGACCTGCGCTTCGCCACCGACGAGGAGGTGCGGGAAGCAGGACTGGTAGCGGGGTCGGCTTCGCCCATCGGCATCACCGGCATGCGGCGGGTGGCGGATAAATCCATTACCCAGGGCAGCAACTTCGTGGTGGGAGCCAACAAACCCGATACCCACTACCTGAATGCGAATTACCCACGGGACTTCGACGTGGACCTTCTCACCGACATCGCCCTTACCCAGCCGGGCCACCTGTGCCCCCGGTGTCCCACGCCCCTGGAGGCGACCCGGGGCGTGGAGGTAGGCCACATCTTCAAGCTGGGGACGTCCTACAGCGAGGCCCTGGGCGCCATGTACCTGGACCAGGAGGGCCAGCAGCATCCCATCACCATGGGATGCTACGGCATCGGCGTAGGCCGGTTGCTGGCCGCGGCCATCGAGCAGAACCACGACGACCGGGGCATTGTTTTCCCTGCGCCCATCGCTCCCTACCAGGTTCACCTGGTGGGCCTGAATCTGACTGACGAGGCGGTGGCTGGGGTGGCCGACAAGCTATACCGGGAGTTGTGGGACAAGGGCATCGAGACCCTGTTCGACGACCGGCCCGACCAGGCGGCGGGGGTGAAGCTCAACGACGCCGACCTGATGGGCCTGCCCCTGCGGCTGGTGGTAAGTCCCCGCAACCTGCGCAACAATGCAGTGGAGATGAAGGGCCGGACTGACGACGAGGCTACCATGGTGCCTTTGGAGGAGGTGGCAACGGCAGTGGAGAAGGCAATAGGGAAAGGCTAGTACACGCCGTTTAAGCGGTTGTGGTGGAAAAAGCAGGGCCCCTGTGCAAACTCGCACAGGGGCCCGTTGCTGCCTCAGGGGAATTAACTGCCCCGGGCCTCCAGAACGGTACTCAGGTAAACCAGGTTGGCGCGTAGCTCGGGGGCAATGTTGCCCTGTCGGGATGAGGACAACAGCAGGAGCAGGCGCAGCTGGGCTGCCAGGTCGGCGGCCAGTTTTTGCCTGGCTTCCCGCTCCGTGTCTCCCGCCACCGGTACCCTCAGGCCCTGGAGCGGCAGGCGGGTGCGGGACTCTCCCGCCCAGTACTGGTCCAGGGTGTCGATGATGAGGATGGGTATTTCCCTGGTGATGACGAAGGGAGAGTCGGGTGGGGAGTCTTCGGGCCGCAGGGCGTCCACCTTCACCTGGGTAACGTCGCTGTGGTTGATGTGAAAGACGGCGGCGTTGGGCTGGCTGGCACCGATGATACGCCAGTCCCAGTCTTCGGGAGTTCCCTGGTCCACTTCGGACTCAATCTGAACGGGGATGGAGTCGTGCTCCGCCAGGCGGCGGTCGTCTTCGGGTTTAGACTGGGGGCTGGTCATGGGCACCTCTGAAAGAAAAGTCGTTTCCCAGGGATTACACGCCTGCTAAAGCAACACATCTGCAGAAACAAGCCGCTGGTGTGAGACATCCGCAGCAAGGCCAAAAGCCTCCAACGCCAGGGCTCCCAGCAGGACGCTGCCGCCTTCCGGGCCAAATATGACATCTACGGAACGGATGCTGCCCTCAATTTCCAGCAAAGCATGTCCTAACCAAAGATCGGTGGTTGAACCGTCGGCCAGGCGGAACTTCACGGTTTCGGCCCGTTCGATTCCAAGAGCTTCCATGACCGATGCCGGAACCTGTGGAAAGGTTGCTCCCGTGTCCACCAAGGCATTAACGGTACGGCTACCTGTCCTCTCCCAATTCCACAAGGTAAAGTCCACGTAGAAAGTACCCACTTCCCCTCCGATGGTAGTTCCGGGCAGTACCAGCTTTTCACCCGGCAACTTGTCCGTCGCCGGTATTTTGGGCGTGTATTCAGTCGTCATTCAGGGAACTTTCGCCCCTAGGCCTGCTCCACCTCAATGTCCCAGGCATTGTAGACCTGTTCCGGCAGGTTGATGGGGCCGA
>CAZPMU010000035.1:17510-25496 GCA_964587795.1 uncultured Dehalococcoidia bacterium
TCCACCTCAATGTCCCAGGCATTGTAGACCTGTTCCGGCAGGTTGATGGGGCCGACGGCCTCTTCGTAGTCCTTGACGTGCTTGCTGGCCAGCAGGGCAAAGGCCTTGAGCATCTGGGGGCTGACCTTGATGCGGGCGCGGAGGATGGGCTCCCGTTCCTCCATCTGCTCGCCGAAGAACATGACGGCGGAGTAGAGGCTGCTGTAGATATGGAAAGAATCGCAGTAAAAGGTTATGGGTTCCCCGGAAGCCTCGCTTGCCTGGGTATCGCCTGGATTGACGTAGGTATCTTCCTGGGGCGGCTGGTCTTCCGGTGGCACGTAAGGACGCTGGATGATAGGCATCGACTATAACCTCCCGGTTTCTGTTGCGGCAGTCTCCATTATACACAGCGGGGAAAGGCAGGCGGTGGGTGCGGGCGCCGGGGAGTCAGCGTGCTCTCTGTCCGCAGGGACAACCGGCGCAGCAGGTGTTGGGGGTACTAAACCAATGCCGTGGTGAAACGCGCATTTCCCTTTCGGGCTGCCAATCGTTACTTGGGAGCGCTCAGCCACCAAACTGTGATTCCGAGTGAAGCGAAGAGTCGGAAATGCCAGCCTGAAGAAATTCTCCAGCCATTTAGCACTTTAGATTCTGCACTCCGTTCAGAATGACGGTATTCCCTGGGTGCGAACTCCCGCTTACATCCCACCCTGGCTTTAGTTTAGCTTCGCTGCACCGCCACCTGGCCCAATATCTCCATCAACTCTGCCACATCCGCCAGATTCTCCAGGTTTTCCAGCATATCCAGGGTTCGCTGGGTGTCCGCACGGGACATAGCCTGGCTGAAGCAGTCGTGGAGCTTAACCAGTCTTTCCGCGCGGGACATGGGATTAGCAGCGGAACCGCGAAATGCAACGCACTCGGCGCTGACCGTGCTGCCGTTCTTCAGCAGGGCGGTGGCCAGGGTGGCTCCCGATTCGGGGCCCTCGGGTTCCACGCTGATGCGGCCCAGCATGTCTTCCATGTCCGGGGCGAAGCGCCGTTGGTCGGTGAAGGTACTGATGCCTACCTGGCCGTCCAGCAGGGCGGCAGCGGCGCAATATTCAACGCTGAACTTGCCGTCCAGGCCGCTGCGGGGCACAGGACCGGAGTGGCCCCGCCCGCGCCGCCGGATAGTCACCCGCTCGATAGCTTCGGATTCCAGGCCGTTTTCCTCCCGCAGGTTCATGGCCGCCTCGATGACGTTCTGCATATAGACCTGGGCGGGGAAGCGCTTGATATCGTATCCGGGGTCGGTGAGACGCCAGGAAGCGCCCAGGCCGCCGGTGGCGACGTCCCAGTTGAAGTTGCCGCCGAACAGGGCGGCGGCGTAACCGACGGGGGATTCCAGGACCACGTCGCTGGCGGTGTAGCCCATGCCGGCCAGAATGGCGGCCTCGGCGCCCATGCGGGCGGCGTTGCCAGGGTGGGTGGACTTGACCATGGTGCCGGTGTTGGCAGTAAGGCCGCCAGTGCGGGAGGCGGCGATGCCCAGGGCCATCAGGGTCTGGTCGGCGTCCAGGCCCAGGGCCTTGGCCGCGGCCGCGGCGCCGCCCAGGGGACCCACCAGGCCGGGCGGATGGTGGCCGGGAGCGGTGGCCGGGGCCGACGCCGCCCGCAGGCGTCCCTGGATTTCCCAGCCCAGCACGTAGGCGGTGATGACCTGCTGGCCGGACGCGTGGTGGTGTTCCGCCAGGGCCAGGGCAGCTGGCAGGCAGGAAGAAGTACCGTGGGTGGGCGGGAAGCCCTGGATTTCATAGTCCAGGCAGTGGCCGAAGACGCCGTTGGCGAAAGCGGCCGAGGGCGGGTTGGTCCGGTAGCCCCAGCCTACTACCGAAGACTGGGGAGTCCCGCCGCTGTCACGTACGTAGCGGCCTATGATTTCGGCCAGTTCCTGGACTGACCCGGCCACCATGTTGGCCACGCCGTCCAGGATGGCTATCTTGGCCGCCTCCACCACCGGTGGCGGCAGAGTTTCGTATTCAGTGTCGGCGATGAACCGGGCCAAAGTTTGGGTTTCATTCATGGGAGTTCTCCGTGCAGCCAATCTGCTATATAGGTGAAGGTGCTATTTCCCTGTGTCGGTAAACATAGGTTCCGGCGGGGGTTCATCAAAAATCTCACCCCGGGCTTCAGCCTCCATCCGGCGGCGGTCCCAGGCCTGCCAGCGTACGCGTTCCGCGGCCATCCCTTCCGTGGCCCCTTCAGCCCTGGCCTGAGCGAGAGCCTCGGCCCTTAATTTTCGCCTGACACGGGCTGCGCGTTCATCCTGGGCCCGAAACTCTGCCTCGCGCTTTTCCAGCCACGGATTCAGGAATTTTTCTTCAAGGAATCTCTTGGTGACCACGGTCTGGCCTCCCTGTCCCAGTGATTGGCTATTGTCACTAAAGCGATGCCCTTACCAGAAAATTCTCATGAGCCGGATTCTTCTGTACCATTGGTATTCTCAGATCCGGGCGGGGATTCAGCGAAGGCCTCGCCTTTGGCCTCGGCTTCCAGACGGCGGCGATTCCATGCTTCCCACCGCTTTCTTTCTTCCGATGTTCCCTCTTTCCGGCCCTCTTCCCGGAGCTGCTTCCTTATCGGTTCGACCAGTTTACTGTCCAGGTATCTCTTGGTAACCACGATGATTCCCTCCAATGAGTCGGCCAAAGAAACTACTGAGACGGCCAGCAATAGTATCAGGGGCGCTGCCGGGCCGCTCTTGCCCGCTGTGTCAACCACCAGGAGCGAACTGCTGGCATAGTTGCCATGTGCCGCCAGGGTCCAGCCTACAAATGCCGTCCATGCGATGGTCAGCAGGAAAATAAGACCCAGACACCAGGGTACCCACCGGCGTGCCACGCTCCAGACCGATTCCCGCTCCGGTTCCAGGTTTTGCTGTTGTTGTCGCTGGGCCATAACGCCGGCATTAAATCACAACCGGCCCGGAAGGCGATACGGCCCGCTGACAGTAGTTATCCGATGTACTATCTTCCCCGCAATTTAGTGGGACGGAACCGGCTTTCCCGGGCCGGTCCGTCAGTGGACGCCTTTCGGTTGCCAGCCCGGGCGCCAACTTCATTCTGTCTTTGCTGCTTACCGGTAGTCTATCCCGTACACCTTCACCGCAGTGTCGTGGAAGAGGGCGGCGCGTTCGCTGGATGAGTAGCCGGAAGACAGGCGCTTGAAGGCGTTGAACAGCACGTTGTAGGAGTAGGATACCTTGTCCACCGGGAAGTTGCTTTCGAACATGCAGCGTTCCGGGCCGAACTTCTCGATGCAGTAGTTCATCAGCGGGCCCAGGGCTTCGGCCAGGGCCACGGAGCCGATGGGGCGGTTCCACTCGTGCCAGTCGAAGCCGTAGCGGGGCTGACCGACGCCGCCCAGCTTCATGTAGATGTTGGGGCAGGCGGCAACGGTGTCGATGCTCTTCCGCCACTGGGCCAGTACCTCCTCGTCCCGGTTGGCGTAAGGGCCGATGCGCAGCAAACCGCCGATGTGGTTGAAGATCAGGGGCAGGTCGGGGACGGATTTGGCGAAGTCGGCCAGTTCGTCCGCCTGGTGGAAGTAGGCGGTGATGTCCATGACCAGGCCCTTGCGCGCCAATACCTGGGCTCCGGCGCGGAAGTCGGGGTTGGCCATGCGGCCCTGGGCGGCGCGGTTTTCGATTTCCGGGTGGGGGTCGTAGCCGTTGGCGGAGCGGATGCCCCGGAACCGGTTGGGGCTGGCTTCCTGGAGCTCCTCGATGACCGACTCTACGTCGGCGCCCAGGTCGAGATTGGCGGCGCCGATAATGGCCGCCGCGGCCCGGCCCTCGCCGTAGATGCCGCTGGCGCTGGCCGCCGCGATGCCCTGGACAAACTCCACCTCGCCCACGGGGCGAAGCTGCACGGGACCGTCGGGCCGGTACATGGAGCGGGCCTCGATGAATACGGTGGAGCGGATGTTGTGGCCGCTGGTAATGTCGTCGGACAGTTCGTGGATAAGGTACCGCTGGTAGGGCATACGCTCGGTGCGGCCATCCCAGAAATGGTGGTGGGGATCGCAGATGGGCAGGCCAGGCTCCAGCGTTTCTTCCTGGGTGAGGGCCAGCCAGTCATTGCCTCCGAATGGCATAACAATTCCTCCTGAAGTTTACGGTTGGGCGGGGTATGGTTATCGTCCAACGCTTAGGGTCTCTATGCGCCCAATGGTACCATAGATGGGGACGGGGGCTGGGGTATGGGTCAGGAATCGCATTCCAGCGACTACCTTAACCACAGAGGCACAGAGTACGCAGCGGCGGGCGGAGAGTCTCCGCGCATTTCCGTGCTCTCTGTACCTCTGTGGTGAGCATGAGTTGGCACGAGAGCCGGGCGCATGGACGCTTCAATCAAAAAGAAAGGGGCGGGCCTTGCACCCGCCCCGGTGTATTCAATCTCAGGCCGCATCTGCACGGCATACGCCTAGGGAAACAGCCTTTCCCCCGTCTCCGCGTCCTCCACGGTGATGGCGCTTACGGGGCAGTTGTCGGCGGCCTCCAATACCTGGGCCAGCGGGTCGCCCTGGGGGTTGACCGCCTCCGACTGGCGCTCCTCGTTCAGGGCGAAGGTGTTGGTGGCGAAGGTCTCGCACATGGCATTGCCGACGCATACGTCGTGGTCAACGGTAATTTTGAGCTTGCGTTCCTGGGCCATGGGTTTGGTACCCCCATCCTAACCTTCCCCCGTCGAGGGGGAAGGGACTTCTGAGATGGCCTGTTAACCTTCCTCTTCAAGAGGGAAGGGACCTATGAGACAGATTTTCTAGTTCCAGGTGATGGGCAGCGACTTCAGCGACCGGAAGGTTATGCTGGGCTGGTACTCCAGCTGGTCTTCGGTGGTATCCAGGTGCAGGGACTCGAAGCGTTCGGCGAAAGCCTTGAAAGCCTCCTGGCCCTCCACCCGCACCAGGGTGGCGCCCAGGCAGTGGTGGATGCCAGCGCCAAAGGCCACATGGGGATTGGGCCAGCGGGTAATATCGAACTGGTCGGGATTGTCGAACTTGCGGGGGTCCCGGTTGGCCGAGGAGATGAACCAGCGGATGCGGTCTTCCTTCTTGATCACCTTGTCCCGCAATTCCACGTCCTCGGCGGCGATGCGGGTGATGGACTTGACCGAAGAGTCGTGACGCAGGCACTCCTCGTTGGCCTTGACGTGCATCCCCTCGATATCGCTGCGGAGCAGGTCGTACTGGTCCGGGTTGCGGATGAAGGACAGAATGCCGTTGCACAGCAGGTTGATGGTGGTCTCGTGGCCGGCCAGCAGGAGCAGGGACGAGTTGGAGATTACCTGCTCGCGGCTGAACACGCCTTCGCGCTCGCCCTGGGCCAGGACGGAAATGAAGTCGTCCTCCGGGTCGACGATGCGCTTCTCCACCAGCGGGGAGACGTACTCAATCATCTCGCGGATGCCCTCGGAGAAGTTCTGCATTCGCCAGGGCTCGCCGCGTCCCACGTAGAGCAGCTTCTCGGCCACCTCGCGGATGTAGGGGCGGTCCTTCTTGGGCACGCCCATCATCTCGGCGATGATGAGTAAGGGCAGGGGCGTGGCGAAGTCGCGCATCACGTCCATGCTGCCTCGTTCCTCGGCCTCGTCCAGCAGGTCCTTGATGACCTCCTTGACCATGGGCCGCCACTCCTCCATGGAGCGGGGGGTAAAATAGCCGTGGACCACCTTGCGCATGTCCAGGTGGGCGGGGCGATCGTGCTGGATGAACTGGCGGGCCTGGTATTCGCGGACGAACTCATACAGGCCCAGGTCGGAGTCGTAGATGGTGGGATAGGGCGGCCTCGGGTCGTTCTTGAAAACGGCCGACGAAAAGAGCTCGTTGTGGCGGGTTAGCCAGACCAGGTCGTCGTGGCGGGTGACTACCCACACCTGGTAGAGTTCGTTCCAGTGGACGGGGTCCTCCTCGCGGAGCTGGCCGTAATAGGTGTAGGGGTCGTTGATAACATCGTCCGTGAACATGTTGTCGCTGACAGCAGTAACCATATCGCCACCAATCCTTAAGAAAGTTACGGATTCGGTAAACTAAAGGGGGAAACTCAGGCCAGTTTCCTTTGGGAAATGGCTTGGGGCCATTCTAACAATGAAGGTGGCGGGGGGTCAAGGCGGGGATCAGGGGCCGGCAATCCCGATTCGATTAGAAGGTCCCGATTCGCCTGATTCCCTTCCAGCCAGTTCTTCGACACATGGTCGCGAAGGACTCGATGGCCCGCAGAGAGTCTCTGCGTAACTTGGCGCTTTCTGCGTATCCGAGGTGAAAGGAATGCTCAAGTTACGATTGCCCCGGAAGCGTCAACTTTAGGGGCGCCAGTCGTTTCAAGACTGCCTTCTCGGCACGGGGCGAAAGGGCGCGGAAGAAAGGGTATCGCCGGCCGGGCTGGAAAGCTGGCGTTCCAATGCCGCGAAGAGTTCGATAAGCTCAGGGGCCTCGAAAGCGCGGCTGCGCCGGTCCAGGTTGACCTGGGCCAGCACACCCGCGTTTAGCAGTTGCTGCACGGCCTGGTTGGCTGCCTGGAAGGAGCGACCGGTCAACTGCGCGGCGGTGGCTACCGTCAATACCGGGGCCGACGGAAGCGCTTCTATCAGCCGGCTCGCCGCCGAATTTCGGCGAGGGTTGCCCGCTCGCTGTCGCCAAGTTGCTTGCAACCGTCTTACCTGGTCCTCAAAACGGCTGGCGTCCTCTATCGCACGGCGGCAGGCAATGGAAAACAAAGCCACCCAGCGGTTGATGCCGGTGTGCGCCGACTCAGACTCGGGTTCGCCCAGGTAACGAGTGGCCGTTAGTCCGGCCACATAGTCCACCGCCCAGGTTGCCAGTACCAGAGAAACGGGGGCCAGGAAATTGGTCGCATAGCCCCGCCTCCTCAAGACCAGGTGAATCAGGACTCGTCCGGCGCGGCCATTGCCATCAACGAAAGGATGAATGGTCTCGAATTGGGCGTGGGCAATTGCAGCCTGGGCCAGGGCGGGCAGTCCATCATCATTGCAGAAGGCCACCAGGTCTTCCAGCAGACCCTCCACCATCTCGGGAGGAGCGGGTACAAAGGAGGCGGAACAGGGATTGTAACTGCTGCCCCCGACCCAGTTCTGCGCAGTACGAATGCGGCCGCCGTGTTCCTCTAGAAATGTACCCGCCAAGAGACGACGGTGGACTTCCAGGAGAACATCCAGGGTAATTGACGAACCAGGCCCCACTGTCTCCACACCCCAGACCATGGCGTCTATGTTGGCCAGCACCTCGCGAGCCGTTACGTCCCGGACCTCTGCTCCCAGTTGGCGAGCGACGTCGGCCCGCAACAGCCGCCGCCCGCCAACTACGAGGCCCTCAATGCGCGAGGATGCTACCGACTCTGCCCGCAGCAGCAACCGGGCCAAAGCCTCGGTGTCGGACAGCGCTTCCACTGTGGTATTTAGCCTTACCAGTTCAGCCTCGGCATCCGCCAGGTCCGCTGCCACATCCCCGTCGAAAACAATAGGCCGACCAACCAGAGAGTCCGGCAGATATACCGAGTACCGGCAAGGCCTACGGTCGCGCCGGGTCAGCCCCGCAAAATTACCCTCCCACAGTCGTTCCTCAAACCTTGCCATTGCCCCTCCGTTATTCAAGGATAGCACATAACCTTGAATAAGATGGCTGGTAGTTAAAGGTTAGCGGGGCGCTGCAAGGTCAGGGACACTCGCCATAGCGCCTATTCCGGGCCAGATGTGGAGGTACTACTGAGGTTAGCGGGCAGTGTTTAGGGAACCTCTGAACAATGTCGTTCCCGTGAAGACGGGAACCTCGATTTGTAGCTGGCGAGGTTCCCGCCTGCGCGGGAACGACGAGTTGTTTGTTCGAGTAATGGAATTATTCAGGCCTTCCTTAGGTTGGATGGTTTCGTGCGGGGGACAAGGCAGCCACAAGGGCTGCCCCTACGGATACCGGACGAGTCCTTTGTGGCGTTACGTGCCGCCGGTG
>CAZPMU010000036.1:0-25172 GCA_964587795.1 uncultured Dehalococcoidia bacterium
GAACTAAAGGGGCAGGTGGTTATGGGTGGAAGAAGGCAGTTGTTGATTTTCACCGTAGTGGTGGTGGTGGCTTCGGTTGTGACGATGGCGGCGCTGCTGTTCCTGCCGACAAAGATGGCTTTCCTGCTGGGGGGAGTGTCGGTCATTCTGCTCCTGTCTTTCACGTCGGGGGCGACAAGGCACCGACGGGACGCAATGTCGAAAGCCCAGGCGGCAGCGGCCCAGCGGGGAGACCAGGCGGCGTTCATGGGGAGTCAGGGCCACGGTTCCGGCTGGTAACCAAACGCGGAGTTCAAGCTCAAATTACAGGGGAAGGTGGCTATGGGTGGAAGGCGGAAATTGTGGCTAATGATCTCAGGGGTGATAGCGGGATTGCTGGCGGTGGGCGCATTGCTGTTCTTACCGCTCTTTATCGCCCTGGCAGTCGGGGCAGTGGCCATCCTGGTTGTGCTTTTCATGTCGGGAAACGTTTCGAGGCAGCGATGGGACGCGGCGTCTAAGGCGGAAGCGGAGGCGGCGCAGCGGGGAGACCAGGCGGTGTTCATGCGAGACCATGACGACACCACGTTCTAGGGCGTGTCGTGGAATGCGCCGTGTCATTGCTGTATCGGCATACGGCTGGAGCGGATTGACCCAGGCTGTCGGGAGTTCCCGCCTTGCCCCCGGAGGCGGACGTGCCGGCGCGGGAACGACGAAATAGGACGCCGGGCCAATCCGACCTTCAATATGCCGACAGTCCCTGGTAACCATCGCAATACAGTTTTTGCGTTCTGAAAGGGTTGGGGGCGTTGGCATTACAACCCCGGTCACCCTCATACTGACCTTCCCGCCACGGGCGGAGGTTCCGCCGCCGCAGGGGGGAAGGGGCAAGCCTTCTAGCCAATCATCCTTGCTTACCAAGCTTCTTCGCCAGCGCTATCAGGACCTCGTCTGCGCCGCGGTCGCCCATCAGGGAGAGTCCCACGGGCAGGCCATCCACCTGGGCCAGCGGCAGGGAAATCTGGGGACGGCCGGTATTGCCGGCGATGGACGTCAGGGCGCTGTTGCGCAGGCGCATTTCGTGGCGCTGGGAAACGGGCTGGCCCTTGAGCGGCGCTGGGCTGATGGTGGTGGGCAGGCACATCACCTTGTTTCCACCCTGGAACACCTCATTCATCCGGGCCACAATGTCCTCTCGCCCAAGCTGGGCCGCCGCCACCTGTTCGTCGGTTACGGCTCGGGCCGTAACGTAGCGGTCGGACACCTCGAAACTGAAGGCGGGATTGACCCGGTCTATCCACTCCCGGACCGCTTCCCAGGCTTCCCGGCTCTGAAGTATCTGCTGCTGATTTGACCAGTCGGTCAAACTGGTGGGAGACAGACGCAACGTGGTCACTGACTGGAACATTGGGCCCAGGTTTTCCACAACGGCGTTAAGGGCGGAGCGGGTCTCGGGTTCGGCCAGTTCAAAGGCGTCTTCGGCGATGAGCAACTGCGCGGGCAGAGGGGGTTCGGCGTCGGACGCCAGGAGTACCCGTCCCACCCGCTGGAAGGTATCGGGATCGCGGGCGAACCAGCCAATGGTATCGTAGCTGGGGGCCTGGAGCAGCATACCGCCCCGGGGGATGCGGCCGTGGGTGGGCCGCAGACCGTACAGGCCGCAGAAACTGGCCGGCACCCTTACCGACCCGCCGGTATCGGAACCCAGGGCAAAGTCCACCAGTTCACCGGCCACCGCCGACGCGGACCCGCTGGAAGATCCGCCGGGCACCCGGCCCGGGGCACGGGGATTTACCGGCGTGCCGTAGTGGACATTCTCCCCGAATATGCCGCGGGTAAGTTCGTCGGTAATGGTCTTGCCGGCCAGTTCGGCTCCGGCGTCCAGCAGCTGCCGGACCACCCAGGCGTTGGCCTCGGCCGGCGGGTGGGTGGACGCCCAGGCGGGGTTGCCGCCGCCGGTAACCTTTCCGGCCACATCGAAAATGTCCTTGGAGGCGAAGGTGCGGCCGGCCAGGGGGCCGTCGCCGCCGGGGAGCCAGGTATCGTCGCCGGGGACGAAGGCATTCAGGGTATCGCGCACGGTGCGGCGGTTCTGAGCCATTTGGCCCTCCTGAGAGTGGATTAGGAGTCCCGCCCAACAAGAAAACGGCCCGCAGAACGGGCCATTCCTGTATGGTCTGGGGTTGCCGAGGTCGGGGCCTAGCGGCGCTGGCGGCGACGGCGGCGGGCGGCGCGCTGGGCGGCCAAACGCTCTTTCTGGGCCTTGGACCGGAAGAAGCGGCGGTCTTTCAACTCGCGCAGGATACCGGCGTGCTGCACCGAGGCGCGGAACCGGTTGACCAGACTTTCGGGCGTTTCGCCTTCGCGGGGAGTTACAAATGCCATGCAATTCTCCTTTGCCGACAAAAGTTTTGATTAGTGGAAGCGTATCACACCGGTCAATAGGGGGCAAGGCGAAGTCAGGGGTGTAAAGGGCAATTGCGCTTTAATTCAGGGTGTACCCCCAAGCTGTAGTCATGCGGGCCTGAGCATGCCGAAAGGGCCTGGACTCCTCCCCCCAAAGCACGGTTGCGAGTCCGACAGTTGGCTTGCAGGCAGGATTTTAGATTCTTCATCCGCCTGAAGCGGATTCAGAATAACAGTCATGGCGCTTCGGGATAGCGGTCTCTTTAGGCGCGATTGCCCTGGGCATGCAGGTGAACTGCACAGGATTTGGGGAAATCCTACTGGTCGCCGGAACTGTTCACGAACTCGCCGTCGGCCATTTCCAGGCGGCGGGTACACATGTCGGCCAGGGCCAGGTCGTGGGTGGCAGTTATGACGGTTACGCCCCGCTCACGGGCAATGTCGCGCAAAATGGTGGCGATGGAAATGCCGGTTACACTGTCCAGTTCGCCGGTGGGCTCGTCGGCGAACAGGACGGACGGGCCAGCCACCAGGGCGCGGGCGATGGCCACCCGCTGCTGCTCACCACCGGATAGCTCATAGGGACGGTGGCCGGTGCGAGAGCCCAGTCCCACCAGTTCCAGCGCCTCGGCCGCCTTCTGGCGTCGCTCCCGCCAGCCGGCGCCGCCGATGTGCAGGGGAAGTTCCACGTTTTCGAAGGCGGAGAGCAGGGGTATCAGGCCAAAAGACTGGAAGACAAAGGCAATGCGAGTGCGACGCAGGTCCACAAGCTGGGCCTCGGAAAACTCGCCCAGGCTACGCCCCTCGAAGATGACGTCGCCTGAGTTCGGCTGGTCCAGGCCGGCCAGCAGGTTAAGCAGGGTGGTCTTGCCGGAACCGGAACGGCCGGTAACGGCCAGGAACTCGCCGGGCATTATATCCAGGTCAACCCCGTTAACGGCGGTAACCGCCTGATCGCCGGAGCCGAAGGACTTGACCAGGCTTCGGGCGGAGATGACGCTGGAGGCGGGAATGGGGGCAGACGACGATGGTCCCGTTGCCTGGTGAGTTCCAAAGGTGGACCGGTTCATTGGCTGACACTCCTGGTATGGTAACTAACACGATTGTCAGTTCTTCAGAATATATTCCACCCCTCGCCGAACCTTCTCCCCCTCGGTGGCGAAGGGACTTCTGAGGTGGTTTCCAGGGGTCCCTGGAACAAACTTGCTTCCCGATTACCAACTATGTCCTGACAGCTTAAGCTTACTTGGCAGGAATATCAGAAACCAGCTTCGTACGACACGCCTAATCGCCCTCTTCCCTTCGGGGAGGGCGACGGAACATGGCGTGGGGGTCGGGGGCCTGGGTTTCCGGCTCGGCGGCCGCCGCAACAGGTTCGGATACGGGTTCAGATGCCGGTTCGGGTGCCGGTTCAGACGAGGGCGCGGGAACGGGTGCGGGGGATTGCGCTGTGGGTTCGGCTTCCCGTTCCGGCGGGGCCTGAACCGGCGCAGGCGCGGCGTCGGGTCGTCCGGCAGGGCGGATAGTTACCTGGCCTTCCACATAGTCGGCGGCCGCGAGGCCGGCGAGACCGTTGCGGCGCAATTGGTCCACATGCTCTGGGGGAAGCTGCAGGCGGCCCACCCGGTCCACAACCAGGTATTCCTGCTGCACCAGGTCACCGGCGCGGCGGTAGGTCGTCTGCATGAAACTCTCGGCGCTGATGCGTCCGTCGCGTATGTGAACGACGCGGCCGACGTGCCGGGCCACGCCCGGGTAGTGGGTCACCATCACCACGGTTACGCCAAAGGCCTGGTTCATTCGCTGGAGCAGGTCAAAAATCTCATCGGCCATCTGGGTGTCCAGTTCGCCGGTGGGCTCGTCGGCCAGCAGCAGGGGAGGACGGTTGGCCAGGGCCACGCCGATGGATACGCGCTGCTGCTCACCACCGGAAAGCTGGTCGGGAAAGCGGTGAGCCATGGCCTCCATGTGCATGGCGGCCAGCAGTTCCTCGCTGCGCTGGCGTCGCTGGGCACGGGGGACCCTGGCGATGGCCATGGGAAGTTCGATATTGTCCCGGACATTAAGGTAAGGTACCAGGTTGCGGGATGTGGACTGCCAGACGAAACCCACCTCCTGGCGGCGGTAGATAACCAGTTCCCGGTCGGAAATATTGAGCAAGTCCCGGTCCCCGACCCTTACCTGTCCCGCGGAGGGCCGTTCCAGGCCGGCCAGGATGTTGAGCAAGGTGGTCTTTCCGCTGCCGCTGGCGCCCACAATGGCCGTAACTTCGCCCGGGGCGACCTCCAGGTCAACGCCCCGCAGGGCCACCACCTCCAGGTCTGCCAGCTTGAATATCTTGAACAGGTCCCGGCACTCCACGTAGGGAAGGGGATGGCCGTCGGGGCCTATGGCTACCGCCGGGGCAACCGGCTGGGTGCCGGGAGTTTTCTGTGCTTCTGTGGCCATTTTCAAGTCCTGCGGTTCAGTTCATTTTCCGGTTCAGTTTGTTTTCAAGGATATCATCCGGCCTCGCCGGCGCGGAGCACCTGCTGAATGTTCAACCTGGTGGTGAACCAGGCCAGCCAGACTACGTTGGCGACGGCCACGGCGGCCAGGGCCAGGTAGGCCACGGCCAGGGTTACCCAGTTGGTTTCCAGGGACATGGGCGGTGTTACCCGGACGCCGCCTTCGGAGACTTCCAGCACCGGGAGAAGGGTGGTGCCGATCTGCTGGCCGGCCCAGGTGCCCAGGGCCACGCCGCAAATTACCATCAGCAGCAGGTTGAACCAGACCATGCCGTTTAACTGCCTGGCGGAGGTGCCCAGGGTGCGCAGCAGGGCGAACTCGGTGCGGCGCTCGCCGGTGTCCACGTAGGAGAACAGGACCACCCCGGAGGCGCTGGCCAGTACCAGGGCCAGGAACATCAGGGCCAGCAGGCCGCCCCAGCTGGCGTTGGCCAGGGGCTGCTCCACCCGCCGGCGTACTTCCTCCGGCGCTACCAGGGAGTCCTCCACCGTCAGGCCCATACCGGTCAGGGTCTCGGACAAGAGATTCACCGCCGCAGCTTCATCCGGTGCGGCGACCCAAACCTCGTTGGGCCCGGACCCGGGGCGACGGCCCAGGCGGTCGTTGTAGAAATTAAGGGTTTCCAGGTCCAGCACTATGAAGGGCTGGTCTCGGGGGTCCAGGGTGGGGAAGTAGTCGGCCACAGCCACCACCCGTATGGGGAAGGCCAGGTTGGAAGTGGCGATGCCGATGACGTCTCCCACACCTATATCAGCCAGTTCCAGGATTTGCGGGGAAACAATGGCGGCCACGGGAGTGTCGGGCGGCCCGGGCCGGATGGCGCGAAGGCTGACGCCGCCGGGGGCCCAGCTGTAGGCCGCCGACTGCTGTCCGCCGCCGCGGCTGACGGCCTGGCTGGCTTCCAGGGCGTACAGACCCGGGCGGGTGTAATCTTCGGCCACCCGCCAGTTGGCCAGGGACTGGAAGTCCTCCACCAGCACCTCGCCCCCAGGGGTAACGGCCGACAGGTCATCAAGGAACAGGACGCCGGGGTCGCTGAGGCCAAAGCGGCTGAACACCTGAATGTTCACCAGGGTGAAGGGCGGTTCAACGCTGGGCGGAGTCCTGTTGCCGCGGGTGCGCTGGGGCTCAATGTCGGCAGCAATCTTCTGCCAGCCGGGCTCGCCGGGCTGACCAATGATGGAGTCAAAGGTATAGCCATTGCTGTCCCGCAGGCGGGCGCCCACAGCCAGGCGGGCCCCGGGCTGGCCAGGGTTGGCCCACAGTGAAAGGCCGGTGGCGTCGGCAGGCAGGGGAATGCCGCCCGCACCGCCTGTCAGGGCCGCCGGAGAGATCTGCAATTCGGCGGGTTGCCGCTGCTCGGTAAGACCGGGCAGCGGTTGAATGGCCCGCATCAATTCTCCCAATGGCTGGCCGTCGGCGAAGTCGGGCCGGAACCAGGCCACCCGGTGGAACCGGGAAGTGTCCACGGCCAGCAGGTTGAAGCGCTCGCTGCTGAAACCCTGGGTCAGGAGGTTGCCGGTTAGCCGGGATGCCTCCACCGTGCGCAGGCCTGGGATTTCCTGAAATTCCCGATCGTCCAGGCCCAGGGTGGCCACGGGCTGGCGGTTGCCGGTGTGCTGGATTCTCGCGTCGGCGCCCACCAGGTAGCGGGCCCGGTCTTCCTGGCTGCGTTCAAGGGTGGAGCCGAAGGCGCTGCCGATCACCCCCAGGGCGGTGGCCAGCATCAGAAGCACCACCAGGCTGCCGGGGGCGATGGGGTCGCGGCCGACCCGGCGCATACCCTGCACCAGCCAGACCGGGCCAATGGGTTCGATGAGGCGGGCCAGCAGGGCAACGGCCAGGGGAAAGAAGCGCAGTACAATCAGGCCCAGGGCCAGGAGGCCAAGGACGGGCCCCAGGAGCAGGGTAAAGTCGATCTCAAGCTCGCCCCGGCCCACGGGACGCAGGAGGAAGGAACTGCGGCTCTGTATCTGCCACCAGATCAGGCCGATCAGGGCCAGGAGCAGGAAGTCCAGGTAGTAGCGGTGGAGCAGGGGAGCGCGGGCAGGACGGGCGCCGGCCTGGCGGAACTCGACGATGCCCTGCCGCGCCGCCACGAGGGTGGACAGGGTGAGCACCACCACGGAAAGCAGGGCGCCAGCCGCTCCCAGCAGGAAGGCGCGGGATGAGAGAACGATCAGGATGCCATCGCGCTGAACGTCGAAGAACAGGCTGCCAAGAATTCCGGCCACCGGCGCGGCCAAAAGCGTGCCGACAACTACTGCCGGTACGGCCAGCAGCAGGCCCTCCACAAAGACCATGAGGCCCACCTGGGGAGTGGTGGCTCCCCGGCTTTTGAGCATGGCAATTTCGGCGCTGCGGGAGCGGATGGTGAGGGCGGATACCAGGGCCAGGTAATAGGCCAGGATGCCCACCACGAGAAAGACCATCAGGTACAGGGGAATGCGGGACAGCACAAGCTGCTCGGAGTATTTGTCCAGCACCCGGTCCAGCTTCAGGGAAACGGTGGAATTTTCCAGCAGAGACACCACGTCCCGCCGCATCAGGCGAATGCTCCGCTGAATCTCTTCCACCTCATCAAAGCTGAAGCCCTGGCGGTCCAGGTCGTACATCCAGGTTACATTGGAATATAAGCCCGGGTAACGGGTGGCCACCTGCTGCAATATTCCGGCCTCGGTGGTGAACATTGGCACGGTGGGCCAGTCGCCGTTGTGGTTGCTGAAGTTGTGGTGGCGGCCGTACCAAAAGTCGTCCTCGGGTTCCAGGCGTTCAAAAATGCCGACGACGCGCACGTCTATGGTCTTCTCCTCAGTCCTGCCGGTGGCGGGATGGACGGACAAAACCTCGCCCAGGGCAATATCCACCATGTCCGCGCCCTGCTTTTCGATGGCGACTTCCAGGGGCTGGCCGGAAACCCGGGTTGGCTCGGAAGGCCAGCGTCCATCCAGCAGCGTACTGCGGTCTTCGTCAAACAGGCGGGACATAAACTGGATGCGGCCCCGGGGCCTGGCGTCCTGCTCCAGGTCGAAGCGGGCATCGCCGGTATAGAAGAAGGTGGAGGTTTCCAGCAGGTGGGCTCGGTCGGCCACGTAGGGGTCGAAAACCCGGGTTACCCGTTCATCCACCAGGTCCAGGCTGCGCTGGTACAGGGAAGCCCGCTGGGTGGCTATGGTAGGCTCTTCCAGGTTGGTGAAGATGCGGACCCAGAAGTTGACGTCGCCGGCTTCGGCTTCCCGCAGGGTGCGGCGCAGGGCGGCCTCGGCCAGCAGGTCGGAGAAGACGACGCTGCTGGATAGGAGGGCAACGGAGAGCAGGATGCCCAGGAAAAGCACCAGTTCCAACCGCCACGCCGTGGCGATTCTCCTTCGCGCCATTGTGTAGGACAGTTGCAGGAAGGACATGCTACCTCAGGCCGGATAACGGCAACCGCCGGACCGGTAGAGCGGGAGTTCCATCGCGAGACAGGAAAACCGTTACTCTCTTCCTTGCCTTCACCCACTCAAGGGGAAGGTACTCCATTGCAGGTTGCCATTTTCGTACCTAGCCCCTGCTGCGAAGTATATCAGAGACCCGCAGGCGCCCCACGGTTACCGCCGCCACCACCGTGGCCAGGGCCGCCGCGATGGCCAGGTTGACAACGACCAGCGCAATCAGCCAGGCCTGCACGGTGAATACCATCGGGGGAACTATGGGCAAACCACTGGGGGTAAGGCCCATATACCCCAGGGTCCAGCGCCCCAGGTAGTAACCCAGGACGGCCCCCGCCACCAGCCCTATTCCGGCCACCAGCACCCGTTCCAGCACCAGCAGGCTTACGAGCTGGTTGCGAGAAAATCCCAGGGCGCGGGTAACGGTCAACTCAACCCTGGCGCCGTTGACGGCGACGATGGCGTGGGTAGCCAGGGCAAGGGTAACCACCAGGGTCAGCGCGCCAAGGCCCAGCAGGGTCAGGCCGTTCCAGCCTCCGCCGGCCAGGGGGTCCCGGCTGTAGCGGTCCACCAGCGCGGAGCGGTCCCGGATACTGGCCGAGACGGAAGTCGCCTCGCGCACCGAGCGGATGGCTTCCGACGTGTCCACGCCCTGCTCCAGCGCTATCCAGTATTCCCGGGGCGGATTCAGATTGCCCCGGGGGACGCGGGCTGTATAGTCTTCCAGGGACTTCAGGGAGACCAGCAGGAAGGGTATGTTCCGCTGGTGCATGGTGGGAAAGTGGGAGACGCTCTCCTGGACCACCACGGGCACCAGCTGCCGGCCCAGGTCCAGCCTAAGGGTTTCGCCCACTGGCAGGTTGGGACTTCCAACGGCGGCCAGCGGGAAGTCTCCCGGCGGAATAAGGATGCCCCTCCCATCCTGCAGCAAGGGGTCTTCCCAGGTGAACTCCAGACCCTGGCCTTCGTCGCGGCCAGCCCTGGAGGTTACGGCGGCCCGGTCGGCAACGCCGCCGTCGTGGGGCAGGGCAACCCAGCGGCCCAGGTCCTCGAAGTCCTCAATGACCTGCGGGCCGGCGGGGACACCGGGCGCTGGCGCCAGGTTAACGGTTATGTCGTCCAGATAAATGGAGCCGGGCGGCATCCGGTAGAGGGAGCGGCCGACGAAATACAGGGCAACCACGTTAAACGGCGGGTCCAGCCACACCTTTTCCCGGGGCAGGGGGACCTCGTAGTAGGCCCACTGATTGCCGCCGGTGGCGCGGGCCAGGCCGCCAAGAGAGAGTTCCACCTCGCCCATATCCAGGTTTTCGTGGCTGCCGTCGGAGTCGGTCAGCCGCAGCCACATACTCAGGGACTGCTGGACCGAACTGTCGGCAAAAGTCTCGGTGTTGACCCATACCCCGATACTCTCGGCGTTTTCGGGTATGGGGATGCCCGAAGGCAGGTTGCCGCTCAGGTCGGGCAGGCGGGACTGGCCCCGGCGCAGTGGAGTTACCAGTTCGGAAAGGGTCTTGCCGGAGAGAGAAAAGTCTTCGCGGAACCAGGTTATGTCTGCCAGGGAAACCGGGTCGAAGGCCAGCAGGCCGGCGGAAGAACCTGGAATGGCGTCCAGAAGGGTGACAGAGTCTCGATTCACCGGCGTGAAGGAATGGACCACCGGACTGGAGGCCAGGTTATTCACCGTATCGCTGGTGGGAGAGACGACGTGGACTTCCAGGTCCCCGCCGGTGCGGTACAGGGCCTGTTCCTCCTGGCTGCGACCCAGGGTGGACTGGAATGACGCGCCGAAGACGCCCAGGGCGGCGGCGAGCATCACTATGACGGTCAGGGAACCGTAGGGCAGGGGATCGCGGGCCACGCGGGCCAGGGCGAAGGCTGCCCAGGCAGGGGCCGCCACTCGGGCCGCCAGGGCCAGAACCCGCACAACCAGGGGCAGGACACGCAGCACCAGGAAAGCGGCGGTAAGCAGGGCCAGGGAAGGCGCCACCAGCAGGCTCAGGTCAAGCTGGTTGTCGCCGGTGGCCAGGGTGCGCTGCAGAAAACTGCCCCGCTGCTCTATCTGCCACCACACCATTCCCAGGGCGATTACCACCAGGGCGTCAATATAGTAACGCTGCAGGAAGGGTACGGTGGGCGGGCGGGCCTTCTCCCTCAGAAAGTCCAGTAGGCCAAGGCGGGTGAGGTTGAAATTAGCGGCCAGCAGAACCACCAGGCTCATCAAGCCGCCCACGGCGCCCATGATAAACATATCGGCACGCAGGCCCACCTCCAGCACCTCTGTGCCGCCCCTGGGGTTGATGGTGCCGAACAGGACAATCTGGAAGATGAGCATGGACAGGAAAGGACCAAGCGCGGTGGCTACTACGACCAGCAGGGCCTCGGCCAGGGTGATTACACCGCCCACCTGCAGCATGCTGGCGCCCCGGCTGCGAAGAAGGCCGGCTTCTTCGCTGCGGGTCTGGGCCAGCAGGCCGGTAACCAGGGCCAAAAAGTAAAGAATGACCACCACCACCAGGGAGATGAACAGGTAGATGGGCGCGCGGGCCCGGGTTACGGCGCGCTGGTACTGGGCCAGCAACCCGGTATCCCGGCTGTTTTCGAGGCGGGTCAGGATGAGGGAGCGGGGCACCCGCTTGTTGATGTCGGTCTCCATGCCTTCAAAGGCGTCCCGGGCAGGCTGGACCAGGTCGGCGTTGAGTACGTCGGTGTTGAGATACAGGTACCAGCCAAAGTCGCCCACCAGGGTGGGGTAGCGCGCCCCGATGCCGTTGAAGAACAATTCCTCGGGCACGTACATGGGAATCAGGACTATTTCGCCGGCTTCCTGCGGGCCGAAGTAGTCGTAGAAGCCCATCCAGTATTCCTCGTCGGTGTCCAGAGGTTCGATTAGCCCTACCACTTCAACGTGAATCTGCTGGTCCAGGTCGGAGCGGTAGGGCAGGATGATGGCTTCCGATCCCAGTTCCCAGAACATTACGGTGGCGGTGTCCTCTCCTACCGCAACCTCGATGGAGAGGCGGCCGTTGTTCTCCCCGGGCACGGGGGACGGCCAGCGGCCGTCGATCAGGCGGGCGTGCTCCTGGAAGTCGGTCTTGAAGAAGGGCCGGGCGGACGGCGCGCCCAGAAGCTGGGATTGCTGGAAGGGCTCGTCCACCAGCAGGATTTCGGGCTGGGGCCGGCCGTAGCGCTGGATGTCGCGGATCATGTAACCCAGGCGGTCGTGGACAATCTCCTCCAGGTTGGACCGGAGGGTATCGTAATCGGACGGGCCCAGGGGACGGTTCTGGGCGATGATGTGGGTGTTGAGAATTTCGCGGGAAGTGGACGCCAGGCTGTGCTGGAGACCTGCTTCGGCCAGGGCGCGGGTGTAGACGGCTCCCAGAGACATGAGAGTTACCGCCGCCAGGACTCCCAAGCCGGTAATGGCCAGGAGAACCCACGATGAGCGAAGACGCCGGGGCAGAATCCAGAACAGGGCGCCGATCCAGTTCATTTTAGACCCTATGGCCGTGGGATAGGGTAATATCGCAAGGAATCGGGAATTTGTCCAGCAGTTATGCCATTTTGGCCGCCAAATACCCCGGGAAGGCCGGGGAAAAGACCTGGCCAGACAACCGGAGGGAGGGTCGCACTCTCTGCCAGGGCGGGTTCAGCGGAGGAGCCTGCTTGCTTTCCCGGGGGAAACCTCTTGAGCCTCACGGGCCTGCCTGGCTGCTCCTGCGGGCCGCTTCCAGCCGGTCCTTTTCCTGTTCCTGCTGGTACCACATCACCATCACAATCCCGGCGGCGACTATGCTCATCATGTCGCCAATCACCCACAGCAGCAGTCCGCCAAGCTGTTGGTCGATAATGGCCGCCAAAGCAATGGGCTGGGGAAACTCTCCATAGGACTGGTACATCACGCCACGGGAGAAGGTAATGGCCGCCCCCAGCACCGTGTTGGGCAGCACTATCAGGCCCAGGTAAAGTACCCGCAATCCGTAGTGCATGCGGGAACGGTGGGGCTTGGGATCGATGACCAGCCACCAGAAAAGGAAGCCGGAGAACAGCATGGTGATGTGCATAAATTCATGCACAAGGTCGTTGCGAACCGCCGTATCGTGGGGCAAGGGAAACTGCCAGAAGTAAAGGGCGCCCAGGAAAAAGCCCACAGCCACAACCGGGTTGGTCAGCCGATGGTAAGCCTGCCTGGCCCAGGGCTGGCGTACAAGGGAGCGGACGCCGCCCTGCAGCAGCCACAGGGGCAGGCCCCGGAGCATGGGGGTGAGCGGAGCGCCCAGCAATACCAGCATGGGGCCCACCATGCGGATCATCAGGTGCTGTATCTGGTGAATGAAGAAATAATGCTCGGCCAGGGGGTCTATGGGTGACTGCAGGGCCAGGAAGATCACCAGCAGGCCGGAGAAAAAGGAAACCTTGTGCCACAGGTTGATCGGGTGGCTGGGCCTGTCCCACTTGCCCAGGCCGTTAAAGTACAGGTAGGCGACGGCAAACAGGAACAGGGTAGGCAGGGGATTGCCTGTGTTCCAGGCCAGCCACAGGTTGTCGCCGGGGTCCACGCCACCGTGGGCAAGGGCAACCGGGGCGTCCACAAGCAGTTCCCATAGAAGGAAAGCGCCCAGGCCAGCCAGGACCCACCCCTTCAGGCAGAGCGCGGTGGGTCCGCGGTATTTCTCCCTGGGACGGGCATCCTTGCCAGCCTTTTTATTGCTGGACGCCAGGGCCTGGAAAATGCTCTGCAAGTACAGTAACGAGCTAGGTAGCATTGGCCGCTTCCCGCCGCTTCTGCGCGCGGCGAATGGACAGGACCACGTAGAGCAGACCGCAAAGCAGGACTCCGGACATTCCGGCGAATACCACGGAACCCACCCAGTACTGCTTGGGCTGAGGGATGGCTACGGTACCGACCACGGCCGCTTCCCTGCCCAGGGGCCCGTCAACTTCCACACTAAGGTTCCACTGGCCGGAATGTTCCAGCTTCATGCGAGCGCGGTAAATCTCGGGGCGCTCGGGCACGGGCAGGGCGGTAGCCCAGCCGGTTTCGCCGGTTTCGTCGTGGACGGTGTGGATTTCGACGCTGGCTCCCGGCACCGGTTCCCCCGTGGCGGCGTTCAGGACCGCCACGCTGACCAGGGCGGTTCCCAGGGACAGGTTGGAAGCCTCGGCCTCAACGAACAGGTTGTATTCGCCGGCGATGAGATTACGGTCGATGCGGACGGGGCCGGCCAGGTCTTCCTGCTGGCTGCCGTCCTGGGCCTGGGCCGGCCCCGGAACTACCAGGTGACCCAGGAGCAACGCGGCCAAAGCGAGAACGAAGGTGGAGGGTGTCAGGCAGCGCAATTTGAACGTCCTTGTCACGTTGAAGAGCATATTGAGAAATGGCAGATGTAATGTACCACCGGAGAAGCCGGCAATTGGAAACTACGTGCATTCCAGTTTACCAGATTCCTTAAGTGGAGGGGCACTCGCGATTGAGGCGGGGCGGGTCTGGAACCCGCCCCTGTGTGCCAGGTAATTGCCGGGGCCTGCCCAACCCCGGTCCAGCCCAGCGTGCCTAGATCTGGAAGGTCTTCTTCCAGACGCCGGGGGAACCCGGGGCGTGGGTCATCATGGGACGGATGCGTTCGGTGGACGGGTCGATGTCGCGCTGGCGGTCCCATTCCTGGCTTTCCGACACCAGTTCGTGCTCGAACTCGTAAACCGTGGCATACATGGGGGTGCCCCGCACAGACCTGTACCGCCGGCCCCGGATGACGCCCGGAACCTTCTCGTAGTTAGGCACGTAGATGCCGCTGTACCAGCGGTTCCATTCCTCCTCGTTTTCCGGCCCCACGTCCATTCGGCCGATCTGAAGGGCCGGGGCCATGTCGCTGTTGGCGATTTCCCCGGTAAGTTCGGTGGGGTGGATCATCTCATAGACGTTGCTGATCAGGGTGGTGGCTATGGCGGGGCCGGAGGCACGATTGGCCCATTCTGAGCGCGGCGGGCGGTTCTTGAAGGCGTCAGACTCCACCACGGCTGGGCTTTCCAGTTCGTAGCAGGCCAGGTGCTTGGGACCGCTCTTCACCGCCTCGTAGCGGGCGGCGTTGAGTATGCCCGGTATCGCCAATAGCTCGGGAATATGTTCCTCGTTGTACCAGGCATTGAAATCGTCCTCCTTGTCGGCCGGCACGTCGGCCCACACCATCAACAGCCCGGTGCCCTTCTTGTTTGGCATGTTTGCCTCCTTCTATTCCCCTTGGTGAACAATATGCTTGCGCCTGGCCTTACCGAGGCCGGAAAATCTGATGCTCTGCAGGAGTCAGGCACTGATTTTGTTTGATTTTTGGCGGCGGGCCAAGGCCGGATCATAGTAGGCCTGGCGCCGCATCCAAAACGCGGCGTTACTCCAACCAATTGACTCCAGGGCCACAGCCACCCCAGGAGAGATGCTACAACGCCCGTTCACCAGCCTCGACACAAGTACTACGGCTGATTCCCAGCCGTTTAGCAAACTAGGTGACGCTTTATCCTGCCGCCTCAAGGCTGTCGCGGACACTGGCGCCCGGATGGGTAGGACTTGCAGCGGTCATCAATAGCGCCCCTGTTGACAGTCTTCCAGGTCGATTTCCACTGCTTCCGAATCTTCACACCGGAAGGTCCGGCGCAAATTGGCGGATACCCGGACCCACCAGATCCCTCGGCGATTACCGGACCATTGGCGCAGTCTCAGACCAGGTGGATCCATGTCAGTTGGAGTTTCAGCAGCAGCCAAATCGTCCAGCGATCTGCTTATGCGCGTCAACCAGGGCGTGGGCCAACGGCTGGAGTCTTCCCGCTCCCAAAACCTTCTCAACCCAGCATGCCTGAACCTCGCGATGGGACCCTAATGCGCAACTCCTCCAATGCGAGCCGACAGCTGGAAAACCTTCTTGTATCTTCGTCTCCTGATATCGGTGACGCATGAATGACCAGGCAGCGCGATCTACCTCACCTTCAACTCGTAAACGTAGCCGGTGGCGATTCCGGGTACCGGCGCGTCAATTTCTATACCCACGCCGTACCGGTAGTCGGGGTCTTCGTCCACCTTGGGTCCGACCGTATTGCGGAGGGTGCCGAGGGCCTCGACCTCGAACTCCACCACGTCGCCGGGCTGAAGCCAGCGGGCCTCGTAGCCCTTGCGGATGGCCTCACCGATGGAGCCTCCGCCCACGGTGCCGCAGCCCAGCACATCTCCCACGGCAATGCGGCTGTCCTTGGATGCCCGTTCGACCATAGCGCCCCAGGTGTGATAGGACAGGCTACCGTCGCTGTCTTCCACCCAGGGAACACCGTTAACCCGGCCGGAGCATTTCACGTTCAGCCGGCCGTCGCGGATGTAGGGCGCCAGTTCATCGGTGGTAACCAGGCAGGGCCCCAGGCTGGATGCCCCGTCTTTACCCTTGGCGGGGCCCAGGCCCACCGCGCTTTCATCCCGCTGCAGGTCGCGGGCGCTCCAGTCGTTGAATATCAGGAATCCCGCGATGTACTCCAGGGCATCGGCTTCCGAGACGTTGGTGCCCTCCTTGCCGATGACGCAGCCAATTTCCAGCTCGTAGTCCAGCATATTCGATGCTGAAGGATGGGGGACAGTGTCCTCCGGGCCGTAGACGCACAGGGGATTGGAGAAGTAGAAGATGGGCATGCGGTACCAGGCCTCTTCCCGCTGGCGGGTGCCCTGCTGAGTGGCATGCTCCTCGAAAATCATAAAGTCGCGAATGGTGGGCGGCCGCAGGATGGGGGACTGCAACTGCACGTCTTCGAGGGCGAAGACGGGCGCCCCGGAGTTTTGCTGGGCGAGGGCAGCCCGAACGCGGTCGAGGGCATCGTCGCCAGTTTCCAGCAGGGCCTGCGCGTCACGCAGGGGCTGGGCAGCGCCAACCAAAGCAGTTACGTCGATTACCGAATCTTCTTGCAGCACGCCGCAGCGGGGTCCGGTTCCGGTGTTGTAGGTAACCAGCTTCATCTTTCTTCCTCCACAAAGGGGCGGATATTACGCCGTTAGACAGGGGCTTCTGTTCGTAAATATACCACAGGGAAACGGCGGCATGGTGAAGCGGAAAGACAGGCGAGGCAGCGTTTCGAATTGGGAGGTTTGAACGGGTAGCTGGCAGGGGCAGACCTGCGTGTCTGCCTAGGCCCAAGGCAATACCACCTGGGTTGGAACCCGGCCAAACGGCAAGGGAACGGTTGCTTTTGCCAGACGGTTGTAGTTAATATTAGCCATCAACGGAAAGCAGGAAACGGAAGGAGGTCGAGTATGGCAGAACTAACCCTGGCCTATCGGGTAAGAAGCTACAGTACCGGTACCCCGGGGCGCGCCATCTGCAACACGCGCAACCACCACTGGGTGGCCGACGGTTCAGGCGGAGAGGAAGTTGGAGCCGGCGAGCTTTTCCTGTCCGGCATCACAGCCTGCGCGGTAAACATGGTGGAGCGCATTGCGGGAGGCGAGGAAATTCCCCTGAACTGGATGGACGTGAGTGTTGAAGCCTACCGCGACCCAGACCGGGCGCCCATTGCCGGCGAGGGCGACGTCAGCGTGTACGACGATATCAAGGTCCATTTCCAGTTGTGGGGCCTGGACGACGACCAGGGCCAGTACCTGGTGGACCAGTGGAAACGTCGTTGACCCCTCTACGGTTCGGTCGCCGTGGCGACCCCGACTACCACTGTATCGGCAGAGATCTTCGCTCAGCCCCATCACTAGAAAACCCTTTCAGCGCATCCGCTCAATGGCGGAAAGCAGCATATCGGCAAAGTCTGCTGGACTTTGCCGATTTTCTTTTAGAATCTGGTTGTATTAAGTGCGTTTTCGCCAATTTCTTTCATCCGCCATCGAAAACTTCCGAAAGCCCCCGCTTTATGTTATGCTCAACCTGCCCAACAGAGGCACATTTTTTGGGCCCGGCAATAGTGTTCCCGCGGGGTTTTGTTCAAGTTCGTTTTTTGCATTACGCGGGGGCGTTGCCAACTATATTCCAATTTTCTTAATTATCCTGCGTTCACCGTTGCTGTTGTCCTGTTAGCGTAGTGGCCGTGGTGTGCTGGGGGGGTGGAGACCGGCGGAAGAATCGGACGTGAGAGGGACAGGGCCGTGGCTTCGGCAGGCGCTGGGAGAGGAGCAGGTTTTCGTGTTCGATGTATGGACTTTACGAATTATCGGGGCCGGAGGCTTCGGCGCTCTGGGGTGGCGCCTGGGGCCCTACGTACCGGATTTTCCTTCCGACGGGAAACAGATCATCCCCTGGGGTATCGTCCTGGCGATAGTGGGCATTCCCGTAGGCGCTTTTGTAACCCCCTATTTGTTCCTGCGCCCGTGGCGCAAAGCAGTCAATTACATTAACTCCATCCCTGGTTCAACACTTCTTTCCGCTGCGTTCGGGGCGCTGATAGGCCTGGTGTTCGCGGCCCTGATATCTATTCCCTTCTACAACATTAACGGGTGGATGGCCTGGGGCATTCCCATAATGGTCAGCCTTACCCTGGGTCTTGCCGGCCTCCTGCTGGGCGGTATTCGCGGCCGCGACGTGCAGGCCGTGTTTCCATCCCTGGAGCATACCAACCACACCAACGGCGTAGCCCAGGAGGGGCGGAACGGAAAAATCCTGGTGGACACCAGTGTCATCATTGATGGCCGCATCGCCGACCTGACGGGCACGGGATTCGTGGAAGGTACCCTCGTTGTGCCCCGGTTCATCCTCGACGAACTTCGGCACATTGCCGACTCCAGCGATCCGCTGCGCCGCAACCGTGGCCGGAGAGGCCTGGAAGTGCTGGGGCGGCTGCGGCGGGATGACACCATAACCCTGGACATTTTGGACGTGGGCATCACCAACGGCGACGAGGTGGACTCGATGCTGGTGCAGATGGCCCGTTCGATGAAGTGCCCCATCCTGACCACCGACTACAACCTGAACCGGGTGGCGGAATTTCAGGGCGTCCAGGTCCTGAACGTCAACGAACTGGCCAACGCCCTGAAGTCCATAGTTCTCCCCGGCGAGGAAATGCGGGTCAACATCGTGCAGGAAGGCAAGGAACTGGGCCAGGGCGTGGCCTACCTGGACGACGGGACCATGGTGGTTGTGGAGGGCGGAAAGCGCTACATCAACGCCTCCCACGACGTGACGGTAACGCGGGTGCTGCAGACCGCGGCAGGCCGCATAATTTTTGCCCAGTCCAAGAACAACTAGCAGGAACTTCAAAGAGCGACGCGGAGACTCAGAGGTACACGGATAACCTCTGGGTCTCCGCGTCGCTTTGTGAGAAATCCCTCTGGAGATTTGATGCGGCGATGGGTTCACAGGTAGGCGTAGTAATTGTAGCCGCCGGCAGCAGCACCCGAATGGAGGGCGTGGACAAGACCTTCGCGCCCCTGCTGGGTCGTCCCCTGATAGCTCACACCATTGACCGGTTCGAAGAGTGCCCCTCCATAACGCAAATCGTGCTGGTGCTGGCGGCCGGCGCCCTGGATACCGGGCGGTCGCTGGTGCGAGACCGGGGCTACCGCAAAGTCTCCCACATCTGCGCCGGTGGCAAACGTCGCCAGGACTCAGTCAGGGCCGGCCTGGAAGTTCTGGAACCCTGCCAGTGGGTGATGGTCCACGACGGGGCGCGCCCGGGCCTGGACACGGCCCTGATGCTGCGGGGCCTGGATGCTGCGGCGGGCTCACCGGACGGCGCGGCCATTGCCGGAGTTCCGGTCAAGGACACCATCAAGGTAGTGGACGAAACCGGCCAGATTACCGGCACACCTCCCCGCGAGACCCTGTGGGCCGCCCAGACGCCGCAGGTCTTCAGTTATGACCTGCTTTGCCGGGCCCATGCCCAATTCGCGGGCGACGCCACCGACGACGCCATGATGGTGGAGGCGCTGGGGTTCCAGGTCAAAATGTTCCCGGGCTCCTACGAGAACCTGAAGGTGACCACGCCCGAGGACCTGGCCGTGATGGAGGCGGTGCTGCGGGGGCGGGGATGAATTTACATGGATATACAGGATGAACAGGATAGCATGGGCTTCGGCCCTCCCATCCTGTGTATCCTGCTAATCCATTCTGGAAATCATCCCGGACAACCGAACCGGCGCCCACTCTGACTGCTTTCGCAGCATCCTTGCCTCCCTGCGAAATCTCTTATAGGGTTAACTGGTCGAGACAACTGGTTGGAATTGTTATGCTAGAAGTTCAAGCAACGGATGCCAAAGCTCTCCTGGCGGAACTTCTTCGGGTAGTCGAGGGCGGGGAATCCATCGCCATAACCCGGCACGGCTGGACGGTTGCCTGACTGGTTCCCGCCGCGATGCGGAACCGCGTCCATCGAGAGACGGCGGTTAAACAGTTCCTTCGAAGCCGTTCCACGTGGCAACGCATTCCATTCACTGTGGATGAGATGCTCTCCTTACGCCATAACGGTCACGGTTCGTCAGTAGATGAGCATTGGTTCTGGAACTGAGAGAGGCACTTGCTCCCATCCTGTGTATCATGTGTATCCATGTCAAATAACATCCCCGACATCCGCACCGGCATTGGATTCGACTCCCACGCCCTGGGGCCCGACCGGCGTCTGGTCCTGGGCGGCGTGGACGTGCCCCACGAATTAGGGCTGGTGGGCCACAGCGACGGCGACGTGCTGGTCCACGCCATTATGGACGCGCTGCTGGGCGCCGCCAACCTGGGGGACAAGGGGCAGCACTTTCCTTCATCGGACGACCAATACCGGGACATTTCCAGCCTTGTGCTGCTGGAGAAGGTGGGCCTCCAGCTAGGGTCTGCCGGTTGGCGCATAGCTAACGTAGATGCTACAATGTTGGCGCAAAGGCCCCGGTTGGGGCCTTTCATACCGGAAATGAAGGACCTTACCGCCGCGGCCCTTTCCATACCCGTAGAGAGGCTCAGCGTTAAGGTTACTACCACCGATCACCTGGGCTTCACCGGAAGGGAAGAGGGTATTGCCGCCGTGGCCATCGCCACCATTTTCCGCCAGGAACAGTAATCCCCGCCTACCCGGCCCGGAAGCCTGAAGTCCTGCTTCCAGGGTTGGCCGCCCGGGCGAAAGCAGCAGTAACGGCAGAGCTATGCGTCTTTACAATACGCTGACCGGGGAGGAGAAGGAGTTCGTCCCCGCCGACGGCAAGACCGTTAAAATGTACGTCTGCGGCGTCACTCCTTATTCGTCCACCCACGTGGGCCACGCCCTCAGCTACGTTGTTTTCGACACCCTTCGCCGCTACCTGGAGTTCCAGGGTTACCAGGTCAAGCACATCCAGAACTTCACGGACGTGGACGACAAGATAATCCAACGGGCCCAGGAAGCGGGCATCAGCGAAGACGAACTGACTGCCCAGTATATCGACGACTTTTTCCGCACCATGGACGCCCTGAACATTCTGCGGGCCGACGTGTACCCACGGGCTACCCAGGAAATCGGCCCCATCCTGGAGACTATCCAGAGCCTGGTGGACAAGGGGTTCGCATACCCCGCCAACGGCGACGTTTATTTCCGGGTGAATCGAAAGGATGACTACGGCAAACTCAGCCACCGCACCCTGGACGGCATGATAGCCGGCGCCAGAATCCAGGTGGACGAGGACAAGGAACATCCCATGGATTTCGTCCTGTGGAAGGGCGCCAAGCCCGGGGAGCCGGCGTGGGAGAGTCCCTGGGGCCCGGGTCGCCCTGGCTGGCACATCGAATGCACCGCCATGTCCCTCCGTTACCTGGACTACCCGCTGGACATCCACGGCGGCGGCCAGGACCTGATTTTCCCCCACCACGAAAACGAAATCGCCCAGAGCGAGGCCCACACGGGTATCATCCCCTTTGCCCACCACTGGGTCCACAACGGCCTGCTGCAACTGGGCGAGGACAAGATGAGCAAGTCGCTGGGCAACCTGGTATCTGTGGAGGAGGCGCTGGCCGACTACAGCGCCGATGCCCTGCGCATCTATTTCCTCAGTTCCCACTACCGCAGTCCCCTGCAGTACAGCGACGAAGGCACCGCGGCAATGGAACGCAGTATGGACCGCTTCCATCACGCCCTGCGACCTTCGGGCTCCGAAGACAGTCCGGCCGCCACCGATGCAGCGCTGGACTCCGCGCCCTTCCGCCAGCGGTTCATTGCCGCCATGGACGACGACCTCAACACACCCCAGGCCATTGCGGCCCTGTTCGACCTGGCCCGGGACATAAACCGGGAGCGGGATGCGGGACACTCAGTGGTGGAAGCCCAGTCTGTTCTGCGGGAACTGGGAAGTGTGCTGGGGCTGACTTTCGAGGAACGCGAGGCAGGCAGCGACCAGTTGGCCGCCCAGCCCTTCATTGACCTGCTGGTCAGTACACGTACGGAACTGCGGCAGGCTCGCCAGTTCGCCCTGGCCGACCGCATCCGCGATGAACTGGCCACCCAGGGTGTGGTGCTGGAAGACTCGGCCCAGGGCACGGTGTGGCGCTACCAGCGGTAGGCCCGGCTACGGGATTCCATTAGTAACAGGCTGAAATGGAGCGGGGCCGGCTAGAATGCCGGCCCCGCAGTTCTGTCTCCGCTTTTCCCCGATTGTGGAGTCCTAGAATATTTCCTTCTTGAGCAGCAAGCGTTCGATGCCGTATTTGCGGCTGCCCAGCACACCAATAATGCCGGCAATAATGAACCAGAGAATGGCAACCTCGCCGCCGTTCTCGCCGTAGCCGCCGGGGGGGAAAATGTGGGGCCAGACGCCGTTGTCGGCGTGGACCCGGAAGTAGGCAATCACCATGGTTACGCACAGGGCTCCGGCGCCCAGGCGGGTAAAGATGCCCAGCCCAATCATAAAGGCGGCTATGAACTCCACCCAGCCGGCAACGTCCACCAGGGCGCCCAGGGAATGCTCCGCGGGGAACCCCCAGAGCAGGAAGGCCTTCTGCGCGCCATGGAGGGCTACCAGGAAGGCAAAGACCAGGCGGAACAGCAGGTAAAACTCATCCGTGTACCTGGGTAGAAATTTCCCGAAAATCCCGTCACTTGCGGACCCATTCATGCTTTCAGTAGCCTGTGCCATAACTTCCCTCCCATATACTCCACTTTTTTGGATTTTCTGGAATAACCCAGCTGCAATTAGCACTCCATTGGTGTATGTATGCCACTTCAATCAAGTCCGGGTTAAGTTTCGTTAAGCAGCATTTCCAGGATTGCGCAATACGTAAAACTGAACCCAATCTATTGCAACATACCTTCCTCCCAAAAATCGGAATCCTCATAATTCTTTCACTCTTTGGCGCCGACACCGCGCCCTCCCCGGCCTGGCGCCCCTTTCGGCCACCCGCGAAAAGCTCCGGGTTAGAATTACGCATGGAGGGCAGGTGGCGTTGCCGGGCTGATAGCGTTCCAATGCAGGCGGTTTGCTATGGAACCTGGGCAGATTCATAGGCCTGCCCCTGCCATTCTCGCCTTTGGGCCACCTAAACCGAAACACTATCTGCAGGGTATCCCTTGTTGCCCTTTGGAGGCGCCTTTGACATAATGGGCAGGCAGCCACAGATACGTTCTTTCACCGATTGACCCACCTAATCTATCAACGGGCAAAATTGGCAAACTCATGATTGCAACCTCCATAGTAGAATCCCTGTCCCGCATTGTTGGCGAGGACAACGTACTCACGGCCCCCTACGACCTGGACCGATATTCCGCTGATGCCCTGACACCCTTTCGCGCCTACCGGGCCGATTATGCCTTCGAGCAACTGGCCGACGTGGTCGTGCGGCCCGCATCGGCGGAGGAAGTGTCCCGCATCGCTTCCCTGGCCACGGAGGAGGGGATACCTTTGGTCCCATACGGCGGCGGCACCGGCGTGATGGGCGGCGTTCTGCCCGTGCGCGGCGGCATCGTCGTGGACGTCAAGCGGCTGAACCGGATCATCGAAATCAGCCCGCGGGATATGACCGCCACGGTAGGCCCAGGGGTCGTCCTGCAGGACCTGGCCGACGCGCTGGCCGAACACAACCTGATGATTGGCCACGACCCTTACAGTGTTCCCATCGCCACGGTGGCCGGCACCATATCAACCAACGGCGTGGGCTACCGCGCCAGCGCCTTCGGGCCCATGGGACAGCAGGTGGTGTCGCTGCAGGTTGTGCTGGGCGACGGGCGCATTTTGGACACCCGCTCGGTGCCCAAGTATTCCTCTGCCCCCAACTTCAACCACCTGTTCATCGGCGGCGAAGGCGTCTTCGGCATAATCACCAGGGCTACCATCAAGGTGTTCCGCATACCCGAAGCCCAGGTGTTTGCCACCGCGTCTTTCGACAGCTTTGAGCAGGGATTTGACGCGGCGGCGGAGATGAAGGCCCTGGACCTGCACCCCACGCTGCTGGACCTGACGGAAGAGGACGGCCTGGTCCGGATGTTTCTGCTGTTCGAGGGGTATAGAGAGGGTGTGGAGGCCAGGCACAAGCGGGCCATGGCCATCTGCGCCCAGTTCGGTGGTCGGGACATCGGCCCGGAGGACACCCTGGACTACTGGGACGGGCGCCACGACTCAGGCTACCGCTACAAGCGCAATGCCCTGGACCGTCCCCGGGAGGAGCGGTGGAACCGGCAGTGGGGCCGCAGCTTCGACTACCTGCACATGGCCCTTCCCATATCCAGGGTGCTGGACTACCGCCGCCAATGCCAGGCTATCCTGGCCGCCCGGGGCGTGCGCATAGTGGAGTACGCAATCTGGAGCCGGCCCGAGCTGTTTTCGATGATGGTGGTGCCGGAGGACGCTGACGGGGAGGGTGAGGAGTTTCGCCGGAACCTGGCCGAGGCGGTGGAAGACGTGCTGACCCTGTCGCAGGATATGGGGGGCACCATGGAGTACTGCCACGGTGTGGGAATGAAGCTCAACCACCTGCTGGCCCGGGAAATGGGGGTGGGCCATGACGTTATGCGGGAGATCAAGGCGGTGCTGGACCCGGCCGGCATTATGAACCCGGGCAAGTTCGGGCTGTAGGAAGCCGGCAGCTACCCGTTTATTCGACTCCATTTAGAAAGGAGACAGCCATGCCGGAACGCGTTTGGGAACCCTACTTGACGGAACAGGACCGGGCCCACCTGGCCATGAACTCCGAGAAAGAAGTGGGCTTCGGCAATCGGCCGGCCCTGCTTCTGGTGGACCTGTACCGCTGGGTCTTCGGGGATGAACCACAACCCCTGCTGGAGGCCGTCGAGGACTGGCCAGGAAGCTGCGGCCTGGCGGCGTGGGATGCCATTCCCCATATCCAGACCCTGCTTGACGCCTGCCGGCGGGCGGGCATCCCCGTGGTACACGTTACGGGGCTGAGCGACTCGGGAGTGGAGTCGTGGAGTTCGCTGAAACAGCCGGCCGGCAACTCGGACCGCAAACCGGGTACGGTGGACGAGGCGGCCCTGGACCGGCAGCGGCGCCGGTTCGACATTATCGACGAGTGCGGGCCCATAGACGGTGAGGCAGTGCTGTACAAGACGGCCCCCAGCGCCTTTTGGGGTACGCCGCTGACCGGCCACCTGACTCGCCTGGGCATTGATACGTTGATTACCTGCGGGGAGAGTACCAGCGGCTGCGTCCGTGCCAGCGTGGTGGACGGCTGCACCAACCGCTACCGGATGATTGTGGTGGAGGAGTGCGTTTTCGACCGGCACCAGGCCACCCACGCCATAAACCTGTTCGACATGCACCAGAAGTACGCCGACGTTTTACCCCTGGCCGACGTGCTGGAATGGCTGGCCGAGGGAAGTTTTGACAAGGCCGGCGGGTGACAAATCCCAAGCTACGAACAGGCACGATTGTTCACCAATGATTCATGAGTAGGTAGGGGCAGCCCTTGTGGCTGCCCT
>CAZPMU010000037.1:0-24728 GCA_964587795.1 uncultured Dehalococcoidia bacterium
CTCTCTCCGCCACCATCTGTTCCCCGCGGCGGCTTCAACCTCTTGGCCACGTGCGCCATAATTGCAGGTACACCTGGTAGCTCAGGTGGGCGGAATGGGGCTCCGTTCCTGTCGTACCGCTTCTACACCTGCCTTCGACAAGCCCCCCGCCAGCCTGGTACCCGTCCCTTCAACCGCCGAAAACGAACCTCCGGTTGCTTGAGGCACCCACCATGCTGAGGCTGGTCCAAGTCCCCCAGTTGGCCCTGCTTCGATGCCGACACTGGTGCCCATAAGCCTCTCCCTGCGGTGCTTCCGCAACCCCCACCCATACCGTCCTCCTATTGGCATGCCGTTGGAGCACCCCCACTCCCCAATTCTGTGAGAACAAAAGGCGACCAAGGCGATCAACTCTCACAGGGAGGCCACTCCGGCATGCGCTGCACGACACCTGAAGAGCAGGATGGCGTCATCAAGTCGTCCCGCATCGTGCACAACTGCACAAGACCTTCGGAAACGGTCTGCCATGAAACAATCTGGAAACAGAAAGGTAACTCCCAGTTCACACCAAAGAAATTGGGCCGAAACAAACGAACCTTAACTTATAAGCCGTCGGCTCGGAAATTGCCATCGGAATCTAGCAGACAGTGAAGCAGCAGTTCCGTACTGCCGACCATCGAGATTTCAGGAGGATAGGTCTAAAATGACTCTCTTATCTCTACCCAGGGTATTTGGTTCGTTCCGGTTTCTTTCTCTGAGCCTGTTGGTCAGCCTGGGCATGCTGTTGGCCATGGCCTGCGGCTCCGAGGCTCCACCGTCGCCGCCGGCTGCACAACAGGCTCCCGCCGCTCCCGTTACCGAACCTGCTCAGGCCGCCCCAGAATCCGACACTATCAAGGTTGGCATCCTCCACTCCCTTTCGGGCACCATGTCCATCAGCGAAACCGCTGTTCATGATGCGGAACTACTGGCCATTGAAGAAATCAACGCTGCTGGCGGCGTAATGGGCAAGCAGCTTGAGGTAGTGATCGAGGACGGAGCTTCCGACTGGCCCACCTTCGCGGAGAAAGCCCGCAAGCTCCTACAGGAAAACGAGGTAGCTGTTGTGTTTGGAGGTTGGACCAGCGCCAGCCGCAAGGCGATGCTGCCCGTATTTGAGGCCAACAATGGCTTGCTATTCTATCCCGTCCAGTATGAGGGACTGGAGACTTCTCCTAACATCTTCTATACCGGCGCCACTACCAACCAGCAGATCGTACCTGCGGTGGAATACCTGCTGGAAGAGGGCAAGACCAAGTTCTACCTGCTGGGTTCCGACTACGTCTTCCCCCGCACATCCAACCTGATCATCAACAAACAGCTCCAGGCTGCGGGGCTGGAGGCCGTGGGTGAGGAGTACACTCCCCTGGGCCATACCGAGTACAGCACTGTAATTGCCAAGATCCGCTCCGCCGAACCGGACGTGGTCTTCAACACACTGAACGGCGACTCCAACGTGGCCTTTTTCAAGCAGTTGAAGGACGCTGGCATTACCGCCGAGGAATTGTCCACCATTTCGGTCAGCGTGGCGGAAGAGGAAATCACCGGCATCGGTGCCGAGAACATAGTTGACCACCTGGTGGCGTGGAACTACTTCCAGACCACCGACACCCCGGAAAACGCCAAGTTCGTTAAGGCCTTCCAGGCCAAGTACGGCGAGCATCGGGTTACCGACGACCCCATTGAAGCCGGATACTTCGGCGTGTACCTGTGGAAAGCTGCCGTGGAGAAGGCAGGGTCTACCGACGTGGCGGCGGTCAAGGAAGCGGCCAAAGGGATTACATTTGCGGCCCCCGGCGGCGCTGTGACCATCCACGACACCAACCAGCACGTCTCAAAAACCGTCCGGATAGGCAAGGTCCGGACTGACGGCCAGATTGATGAGATCTGGAACTCCGGAACTCCGGTAGTACCCGACCCGTACCTGGACACCTATGACTGGGCCGCCGGCCTTAGGGAGCTGGCCCAGGCGCAATAGAAGTGGACTTATACACCGTAGAGGGCGAGGAGGTCTCGGAACCTCCTTGCCCCACGGTATAGCTTTGTGTGCGAGAACCGAATCCAACCCTCAAGTCTGGAATTATGGAAGTCTGGGCATTACAACTATTTAACGGCCTGAGCCTTAGCTCAATCCTGTTGCTGACCGCGCTGGGACTGGCACTGTCCTTCGGGTTAATGAACGTCATCAACCTGGCCCACGGCGAGTTCATCATGGTGGGAGCCTATACCACCTACGCTCTGCAGCAAGTGGCCAGCCACTACACCGGCGATCCCCAGGCCGGAGTAACCTTTCTTATTGCGATTCCTGCATCCTTCATAACTGCCGCCGCCGCCGGTTACCTTGTGGAGAACACGGTCATCCGATTCCTGTATCGCCGCCCCCTGGACACGCTGCTGGCGACGTGGGGCGTGGGGCTTTTCTTGCAGCAACTGGCCCGCTCCATATTTGGCGCTCCCAACGTGCAGGTGGTGGCACCCGAGTGGCTCAGTTCAACCGTGTCAATTACATCCGATTTGCTGCTGCCCATGAAGCGTATTTTCATCATCGGGCTGGTGCTGGCCTGCCTCGGCGCGCTCTACTGGTACATGTACCGGTCCAACGAGGGCCGCCGGATGCGCGGGGTTATGCAGAACCGGGACATGGCGGCCAGCCTCGGCGTTTCGACCAGGCGGGTTGACAGTTTCACCTTTGCGCTGGGGTCCGGCCTGGCCGGAGTCGCCGGATGCGCCCTGACCCTGATCGGCCCTATTGGCCCGTCCCTGGGTACTTTCTACATCGTGGACGCATTCATCGTGGTTATTCTCGGCGGGCTGGGACAGATACCGGGCACCATAATGGCAGCGCTGATAATCGGGATTCTGAATACCCTGTTCGAGTTTGGGACTACGGCGGTAGTGGGCAAGGTGCTAGTCTTCGCCATGGTCATTTTGTTCCTGCAGTGGAAGCCAGCCGGCCTGATGCGGGCCAGGGGACGGTAGGTCGGTGATGGCTACCAGAGCATCTATATCAAGGGTAGTCAGGATCGTGGCCGGACCGGCAAGGCTGGGCAGCGTGGCCACCGACTGGATTGCTCCGGCCCTGGTGCTGGCGGTTCTATTAGGGGCGCCACTGTTTCTGTCCGAATTCAGAGTGGCCCTATTGGGCAAATTCCTGACCTTCGCCATACTGGCCATGTCGTTGAGTCTCATCTGGGGCTATGCGGGAATGCTGAGCCTCGGGCACGGAGTTTTCTTCGGACTGGGCGGCTACGCCATGGCCATGTTCCTGAAGCTGGAATCGGCTCAGGGCAAGCTGCCCGATTTCATGTTCTGGAGCGGGCTTACGGAACTGCCCTTCTTCTGGGCGCCCTTCCAGTATGCCTGGTTTGCCATACCCATGACCTTCGTAGTTCCGGCGGCGCTGGCCGGGGGGCTGGGCTACCTGGTTTTCCGCAGCCGGATCACCGGCGTCTATTTTGCGTTGATCACCCAGGCCTTGGCTCTGATTGTCAGCATCCTGTTCATCGGCCAGCAACCCTACACCGGCGGAACCAACGGCATCACCAACTACACAACCATATTCGGCTTTTCCATAAATTCCCCTTCAACCCAGATTGTCCTGTACTACGCCACTTTGGCGGTACTGGCGCTCACTTACCTGCTGTGCGCGTGGCTCATTGCTTCTCGCTTTGGTCGCCTGCTGGTGGCCATGCGGGACGACGAGAACCGGGTGCGCTTTTCCGGCTACAACCCGGCGATTCTAAAGACCATCGTGTTTGCCCTTTCCGGCGGCATAGCGGGCATTGCCGGAGCATTGTTCACTCCCCAGGTGGGCATAATTTCCCCCACCATGATGGGGATTGTGCCTTCCATTGAAATTGCCATCTGGGTGGCTGTGGGCGGAAGAGGAGTCCTGCTGGGGGCCATTGTGGGGGCCATTTTGGTCAACGGGGCCAAGAGCGGGTTGAGTGAGTCCTTCCCCGCCATCTGGCAGTACTTCCTGGGCCTGCTGTTCATCGGCGCCGTCCTGGTATTCCCTGCCGGCATTATGGGCCTGCTGCGGGGCGAGGGTTGGCGGCGACCGGCATGGCTGTCGGCGCAACAGCTGCGGAGTGCAGTAACCAGGTATATTCCGGGAGTAAGCAAGTGATTGGACGCAGGGCAAGGGGCGTTTTCCGCGCTGTGAATCAAAACGGCGGTAACGGCGACGGGACCAGGTTGCTGGACGACGACCTCATTCTCTCGGTGGAAAAATTGACCATCAGCTTTGATGGCTTCACTGTTCTGAATGAGCTCGACTTCAGCATGAAGTACGGCGAGATGCGGTTTCTTATCGGCCCCAACGGGGCTGGCAAAACCACGCTGATTGACGCGATCACCGGCAAGTCAAAGCCGGACCGGGGCCGCATTGTTTTTGACGGCGGCGCCGACTTGACCCGGCAGCAGGAGCATAAACTGGTCAAGCTGGGTATTGGGCGCAAATTCCAGACCCCGTCCATATTCAGCAGCCTGACAGTGTACCAGAACCTGGAGGTGGCCCTGGGTTTCCGCAGCCGCATCACCGGTCTGCTGGGCGGTACCCGGCGCCGCGAATCGGACCGGATCATGGCCACCCTGGATGAGGTGGGGCTGGCAGTCCGGTTTAGCGACGCGGCCGGCTCTCTCTCCCACGGCGAGAAGCAATGGCTGGAAATAGGGATGCTGCTGGTCCAGGAACCCAAGCTGCTGTTGATGGATGAACCGGTGGCAGGGATGACCCGACGGGAGAGGGAGCGTACCGGTGAACTGCTCCAGTCCATCGGTAGCTCCCGCTCGGTACTGGTCGTAGAGCACGATATGGAGTTCGTCCGGAGGTTTGCCGAAACGGTTACGGTGCTGCACCTGGGCCGGGTTCTCAGTGAAGGGAACATGGAGATGGTGCAGCAGGACCCGGAGGTGGTACGCGCCTACCTGGGCCACGGCGCTTCAGGACAGCGCAGGGTGGCGGAGAGCACGGGGTCCCGGGCGGTATAGGCCGTCGGAGCCTGATGGGCCGGAGGATACTTATGAGATTCGTAGAACCGTTGTTAAACATTCGCGACCTTACCGTGGGTTACGGGCAGAGCATGGTCTTGACTGACGTTGCCATTGATGTGCCTGAGGGCCAGGCTGTATGCCTGCTGGGGCGCAACGGCGTGGGCAAGACAACTCTGCTCAAGTCAATCATGGGGCTGCTGAATCCCCGGGCGGGCCAGGTAAGGTTCGCCCAGTCGGACCTGACACGGTGGCCGCCCCACCGTAGGGCCAGGGCAGGATTCGGCTACGTGCCCCAGGGCAGGCACGTCTTTCCATACCTGTCGGTCCACGACAACCTGCTGATGGGGCTGGAAGCTGCCGACGGCCAAGAGAGCAAGAGCGACGCGCTGGACCGGATGTACGACCTGTTTCCGGCCCTGAAAACCTATCAACGCAAGGTGGCCGGGACCCTGAGCGGCGGGCAGCAACAGCAACTGGCCCTGGCCCGTGCCCTCATCCGGCGGCCGTCCCTGTTGCTGCTGGACGAACCTACGGAGGGAATCCAGCCCTCTATTGTCCAGGAAATCCAGGAACTGCTCCACCGACTGAGAGACCGGCAGGAGACCACTATCCTGCTGGTGGAACAGTTCCTGGACTTTGCCCTGGGACTGGCAGACTATTGCTACGTCATGGAAAAGGGAACCATTGTCCTGGAAGGTACAGCCCGGGACCTGGACCAGAATCTGGTCCGCGAATACGTGGCCGTCTAAAGCTGGCGGCAAGATAAAACTACTAGAGGAATGACGATGACCACTGAAGCGATTACCGTACGGGAAGAGGTCCTGCGGGCGGCCCACGAGAGCGACGTGAAGTTTATCCGCCTGTGGTTCACCGATATCCTGGGTCACCTTAAGGGCTTTGCCATTACCATCAACGACCTTGAAGAAGCTTTGGAGCGGGGAGTAGGGTTTGACGGTTCTGCCATCGACGGTTTCGCCCGACACCACGAGAGCGATATGCGGGCCTACCCCGACCCGGACACCTTCGCCCTGTTGCCCTGGCGTCCCCGCCAGAATGCCGTGGCCCGAATGTTCTGCGACATCCGCCACCAGCGGGGACAGACCTTCACCGGCGACCCGCGCTACGTGCTGAAGCGCAACCTGGAGAAGGCTGCCGCCTTGGGATACACCTACAACGTGGGGGCGGAGCTGGAGTTCTTTTACCTGCGCAATTCGGAAAAGCCGGAGTTGCTGGATTCCAGCGGCTACTTCGACCAGCTTTCCAGCTACCCCGCCACCGAACTGCGGCGGGATACGGTACTGCACCTAGGCGAGATGGGAATTGACGTTAAGTACTCCCATCACGAGGGTGCGCCCAGCCAGCACGAAATTGACCTGGAATATACCGACGCTCTGGCCATGGCCGACAACGTTTTGACTGCCAAGCTGGTGGTGAAGGAACTGGCCCTGCTGCAGAACGTTTACGCGACCTTCATGCCCAAGCCTGTCTCGGGCATAAACGGGTCCGGGCTGCACTTGCACCAATCCTTGTTCCAGGGGGAAGCCAATGGCTTTTTTGACCCGGACGACGAGCAGTATCTGTCTCAGCTGGGCAAGAAGTTCATCGCCGGTCTCATCGCCCACGCTCCCGAGATTACCCTGGTAACCAACCAGTGGGTCAATTCGTACAAACGGCTGGTGCCCGGCTACGAGGCTCCCATTTACGTCTCCTGGACCCATGTCAACCGGTCAGACCTGATACGGGTGCCCACATACGAACCGGGGACGGAGACGTCCATCCGCGTAGAGTATCGGTCGCCGGACCCTGCCTGCAATCCTTATCTGGCCTTCAGCGCCATGCTGGCCGCCGGCCTGAAGGGTATAGAGGAGGACTACCCGGTGCCGGCGCCGGTGGTGGGAAACGTACTGGAAATGTCTCCCCAGCGCCGCCAGTCCCTTGGCCTGCGCACCCTGCCTACCAGCCTGGGCGAGGCCATAGCCCTGTCCGAGAGCAGCGAACTGCTGTACGAGGCTCTGGGCGACCACGTGTTCAACAGCCTGATCGAAAACAAGAAACTGGAGTGGGAGGATTACCGCTCCATGGTCACCGATTACGAGGTGTCCCGGTACCTGTCCACCCTGTAAGACTTCAGGAGCTTTCCTATGATGCTCACCCCCCGTGAATCGGAAAAACTGCTGGTGTACGTGGCGGCGGATCTGGCCAGAAAGCGGCAGGCTCGGGGCCTGAAGCTGAACGTTCCGGAGTCGGTGGCTTTGATTACGGAGGCCATACTGGAAGCGGCCCGTGACGGCCGCACCGTGGCCGAGGCTATGGAACTTGGCAGACAGGTTCTAACCGGAGACGATGTGATGGACGGAGTGCCGGAGTTGGTGGACATGGTGCAGGTGGAAGCCACCTTCCCCGATGGAACCAAGCTGGTGTCGGTTCACGACCCCATAGCCTGAACATCTGAGACTGTACGGACACAGGCAACACCATGAGCAACCCGTCCGCTTACTACATCGCTTCAGTCGAACCCGTGGATATTAACGCGGGGCGGCCCACGGTGACGTTACCGGTGTGGAACACAGGCGACAGAGCCATCCAGGTGGGATCCCACTTCCACTTTTTCGAGTCCAACCGTGCGCTTCGCTTTGACCGGGAGGTGTCCTACGGCATGAGGCTGGACATTCCCGCCGGCACCGCCGTGCGCTTTGAGCCCGGCGACCGCAAGGACGTAACCCTGGTTGCCATTGGAGGCGCCCGCCGGATCCACGGTCTGAACGGGCTGACTAATGGCAGCCTGGACTCGCCTGAGGTGCGGGCCGATGCACTGACCGAAATGGAACGAAGGGGAATTGCCCTTCTGCCCACCGCAGAGTCCGATACCCAGGGAGAGAATTAGCATGGCGCGCATCAGCCGGCAGCAGTACGTTGAATTGTACGGCCCTACGGTGGGTGACCGCTTCCGTCTGGCCGATACTTCTCTTGTCTGCCAGGTAGAACGGGACCTGCTCACCTATGGCGACGAACTGGTCTTTGGTGGCGGAAAGACTGCCCGAGACGGCATGGGGCAATCTGCGGAAGCCACTAGCCGGGACGGCGCTTTGGACCTGGTTATTACCAACGCGATCATCATGGACCCGATGCTGGGCATCATCAAGGGAGACATCGGCGTGAAGGCCGGGCACATCGTAGCCATCGGCAAGGCAGGCAATCCAGGCGTAATGGAGGGAGTGCATTCGGACATGGTGGTGGGGGCCGGGACCGAGGTCATCGCCGGCGAGCATCTCATCGCCACGCCCGGCGGCATCGACTCCCACATCCACATGATCTCGCCCCAACAAGTGTGGCACGCCCTTTCCAACGGCATTACCACCATGCTGGGAGGCGGTACCGGCCCAGCCGACGGCACCAACGCCACCACCTGTACCCCGGGGCCCTGGAACATTGCCCGCATGCTGGAGGCATCTGAGGCCTTGCCGGTCAACTGGGGCCTGCTGGGCAAGGGAAATGCCAGCATCGCAGCGCCGTTGGAGGAGCAACTGGAATCGGGGGCCAGTGGGCTGAAGCTGCATGAAGACTGGGGCGCCACTCCGGCTGCCATTGACCGGTGCCTGGAGGTGGCTGACCGTTACGACGTACCCGTTGCCATCCACACCGACACGCTCAACGAGGCCGGGTTCGTCGAGGACACCATTGCCGCCATTGCGGGGAGGGCCATTCACACTTATCACACCGAGGGAGCCGGTGGCGGCCATGCCCCGGACATCATCAGGATTGCGGCGGAGCTAAACGTGCTTCCGTCGTCCACCAATCCCACCCGTCCCTACACCGTTAACACTCTGGCAGAGCACATGGACATGTTGATGGTGTGCCATCATCTGAGTCCCAGGGTGCCGGAGGACGTGGCCTTCGCCGAGAGCCGAATCCGCCCCGAGACCATGGCGGCCGAGGACGTGCTGCATGACATGGGAGTCATCAGCATGTACTCATCGGACTCTCAGGCCATGGGCAGGGTGGGAGAGAACTTTACCCGCCTGTTCCAGACTGCCGACAAGATGCGGCAGTTCAAGGGCAGCCTGCCTGAGGACTCGTCCAACCACGACAACTTCCGGGTGCTGCGCTACCTAGCCAAGCTTACCATCAACCCGGCCGTTACACATGGCATCGGTCACCTCGTGGGGTCTTTGGAACCGGGGAAGCTGGCAGATTTAGTCCTGTGGCCTATTGGTAGTTTTGGGGCCAAGCCCAAGCTCATCATTAAGGGCGGCATGATAGCCTGGTCGGTTATGGGCGACCCTAACGGTTCCATTCCCACTGCCGAGCCATCCTTCTATCGGCCCATGTTCGGGGCGCTGGGCAAGGCGGTATCGGGGACATCTCTTACTTTCATCTCGCAAGCGGCATACGATGCCGGCGTCCACCGGGACCTGGGACTAACCAAGCGAGCGGAACCGGTAAGGGGATGCCGCAGCGTTACCAAGCGTCAGATGGTCCGCAACGACTCCATGCCGACCATTGAAGTAGACCCGGACTCATACCAGGTGCGGGTTGACGGCGAAGTCGCCACGGTGCCTCCGGCCGAACGGCTCAGCCTGGCCCAGTTGCATTTCCTGGTATGAGGATTTGGCCGTGAATCTGTTTCAAGGGAAGGGCCACGAACTGCTTGGCGCCTTACAGTTGGCCGACTCCTTCTTCCCCACAGGATCCTACGCCCATTCCCAGGGACTGGAGGGAATGGTGGCCATGGGCTGGGTTCGCAATTCTGAGGAATTAGGGGTGTATCTGGCAAGCCTTCTGGCAGAGGCGATCATACCGTCAGACGGGGTGGCGTTGCTTCAAGCTAATGAAATGTCTGCCAAAGGGGATTTGCAGACACTCATCACGATCGATGGCATGTTGTACGCCATGAAACTGCCGGAGGAAACCAGGCGGGCTTCGGTGCAAAGCGGACGCAGGGTTCTGGACGAAACCCATGGCCTTATTGGACCAGGGGACGTGCCGAAGACATTCTCAGAGTACCGGGCCGCCGTGGCGCGGGGAGAGGCCCCGGGCAGCGGGGCAGTGGCTTTTGGGGTCTCCGCCTGGGCTCAGGGCATAGGTGCGGAGACCGCTCTGTTGGCCTTTTGCCATGCCTTCGCCGTAGGAGTGCTGGGTTCGGGGCAGCGTCTATTGCCTGTTACCCATGCCGAGGCGCAGAGCATTCTTAGATCCCTGCACATTCCGGTAATAGCCGGGGCCGCTGCCATCAAGGACCTGCACTGGAGGGACATGACGTCGTTTACACCCTGGGCGGATATTGCCTCCATGCGGCATGAGACAGCAGACCTGCGTATGTTCGCCAGTTAGCAACTGGGATAACCCCCGGGGATTACATTACCCTTTCTCGATGGCGAGTTGGCTGCCCGGAATCAGGTCACCAAGGAGACGGTTACGATGAAGAGAATTCCCAGGATTGGGGTAGGCGGCCCCGTGGGTTCGGGCAAGACCTCCCTCATTGAAGCGCTGGTGCCTTTGATGCTGGAACGGGGGCGACATCCCCTGGTTATCACCAACGACATCTTTACCCGCGAGGATGCAGACCACGTAACACGCACTTTGGGGGGTGTGTTCGACGTGGGTCGTATCCGGGGTGTCGCCACCGGCGCCTGCCCCCATACCGCGGTGCGGGAAGACCCAAGCCTGAATTTGCTGGCGGTGGAGGAGTTGACCGAGGCCTTCCCTGACGGCGACCTGTTTCTCATCGAAAGCGGAGGAGACAACCTTACCCTTACCTTCAGTCCCGCCTTGGCAGACTTTCAGATTTACGTGATTGATGTGGCTGCCGGGGACAAGATTCCCCGCAAGCGAGGCCAGGGCATCACAACGACAGACCTGCTGGTGGTCAACAAGACGGACCTGGCTCCTCACGTTGGCGCCGACCTGGACATTATGCGGCGGGACCTGGACCTGGTACGCCATCACAAGCCTTACCTGTTCACCAATTGCCGGAAAGGCGAAGGACTGGAGCAAGTCCTGGACTGCGTCCTGGAGGCCGCCGATGCCTTTGTTGGAGCAAGCTAGCTCCGATGACATTCACTGCGGGTCGGTGGAGTTGACGCTGGCAAACAGGAACGGACGTACCCGCCTGACCTATATAAGAACCCGGCCGCCGTTGCTGGTCCAGCAGGCGCTGTACCCCGACGCGGGAATGCCCCACCTGGCCCTGGTAATGCTGTCCAACCCCACAGGCGGCATCTTCCAGGGTGATCAGCACCGGATTGCCGTAGCCGTTGAGCCTGGAGCGGCGGCCCATGTTACCGGTCAGGGCGCTACCAGGATACACGCCATGCCCCGCGGGCGGGCCCGGCAGGACGTGGTGCTCAAAGTTGCCAGCGGCGGATACCTGGAATATCTGCCTGACCCGGTCATTCCCTATCGAGATTCGGACTTCGAACAGCGCCTAACCCTGGAAGTAGCGGCGGGCGGGACGCTGGTGTACTGGGACATCATTTGCCCCGGGCGTATTGCCATGGGGGAGTCATTCCGTTACCGGCGCCTATCCAGCCGGTTGGAGGTAATGGACGCTGGAGACCGCATAAGTTTTCGGGAGGCCTTTACTCTCGATCCCACCAGGAACATGCCCCTTGCGGGATTTGGCCTCCCCGACGGCCAGGTCAGGCCCCGTGGCTGTACCCTGGGGTCCATGCTGTTAATTGCCGACGGCCCGGAAATGGAGCCCTTGCTGGCAGGCTTGCAGGAACTGGTCTCTACTATCCCGGATGTGGCGGTTGGCGCGACCCGCTTACCAAACCGCGTGGGGTTAGGAGTCAGGGCTCTTGGCGTCGACACCGCGACGGTCAGGAATGCTTTAACCCAGTGCTGGGCTGTCGCCCGGAAACACTTGCTGGGTACGTCCCTGCCCTTCCTGCGCAAATATTGACCGGCCGTAGGGTTAGTGGGAAAGCAGAGGAGCAAAATCCTTATTTTCCCCGGAAGGCCAATACAGGACCAGGGTATTGCGATTTGAGGCATACTGAAAGTGAAAAATCGCTGCTTTAGCCTGCGTTGACCCAATGTGCCTTTATCCAGTCAGACACCCGTTCTGCGATTGCAATGGCGGTTGTGTTGGTATTGGCACGGACCACATTGGGCATCACCGAGGTATCGGCCACCCACAAGCCTTCCAGGCCCCGCACCCGGCAATACTGGTCTACCACCGCCTCGGTGTCAGATTCCGGTCCCATTTTGCAGGTGCCTGCCAGATGCTGTGAGGTAGTTACGTTTCGGTTCAGCCAGTCGTCCAGCGCCTCTTCCGACTTCAGGTCATCGTAGGTGGGAGTCAAAGGACCTGCCACAATTCCCTGGAACGCTTCGTGTTCCAGCAACTCAAAGCAGATGCGGACCGCCTCTCGCAGTCGCGCCCGGTCGGCTTCCGCTTCCAGGAACCCGTAATAGAGATCGGGCTGAGCATGGGGATCTTTAGATGACAAGGTCACTGAACCCCTGCCTTCAGCCAGTTCCAGTATGCAGGAGAGTCGTACCCCTTCCCCTGCCAGCGGGTCTCCACCCAGGGGGAAGGAGAAAGAGGAAGGCAGAATCTGCATGTCGTTGCGCAGGCCCGAACCTTCGGCTGTATAGCGAAGGGCCGCCTGAATTCGGGGAGCTTCCGAATCCTGGGGAAAGTCGTCCCGCACCCGCAGGCGGACCGGCGCCATAGGATGGTCCCGGAAGTTCTGTCCCACGCCCGGTACGTCCCGAACCACCTCGATTCCCAGCGCTCGTAAGTGTTCCGCCGGTCCCACACCGGATAGCATCAATATCTGCGGTGATGCGATAGCCCCACCACTCAGGACAATCTGATTGGCCTCTACCTGGAAAATCTCGCCGCCGCTCTCCGCAACCACTCCCACCGCACGACTGCCTTCGAAGAGGATGCGATGCACTACCACGTTGCCCCGTACGGTCAGGTTCAGGCGGTGCCGGTTGGGGTTGATGTAGGCAAGACCGGTGCTTATACGGACGCCGTTAGGGTTGTTCATGGGTATCGGACCGACTCCGCCCGATTCGGGATGGTTCATGTCCGGATCATCGGGATAGCCGGCGTCCCGGGAAGCCTGGTAAAAGGCCTGCTGGAAGGGAAGCCACTCCTCCCTGGCAAATCTGCGGACCGGTATGGGGCCCTCGGTGCCATGAAAATCGTCGCGAATGTCCGTGTCCGTCTCCAGCTTTCGCAGATAGGGTAGCACGTCAAGGAAACTCCATTCGGAATTGCCCAGTTCGGCCCATGAATCGAAGTCCTCCGGAACCCCCCGGAGGATCACCTGGCCGTTAATGGCGCTGGTACCGCCCACTACTTTGCCTCGGGGTACCGGCATGGGTTCATCCTGCTCCGGCCGTGCCTGGGCCTGGAAGGACCAGTTGTGAGGCGCGCCCGGGGTTGACGCGGTGGCGCTGTACCCGAATTTCAGGTCGTCGGGATAAGTTTCGAAGTCGGGGTAATCTGGGCCGGCCTCCAGCAGCAGCACCGATTTGGAGGGATCTTCCGACAGGCGACCGGCCACAACACATCCGCCGGAACCTGCGCCGATTACGATAACATCATACTTCATGGCTAATTTGCTCCGAAGTTTGGCTTGATTTCCTCACTGTACAGTGCTATCGGAGTATATGCCAGCCAATCCTTGACTTCAATCAATGGCAATCCGGTCCGGCTTTCCGGTTCCGCTGGTCAGCCACGCGAAATTTGAAGGATGGCCAGTATTCAAGCTCCGTGGCGCTTGTACTACGGCCTTTTGGTGGAGACTACAAAGCCGGCTGCTGGGGTGGAGTCCATTCCGTTAAGCAGGGTTATCGCAGGCCGGAAAATTCCTTTTTTCCGCCCATTTCCGCTCATTTCCACCTATTCTGCATTTGCCGACGGTTTGCAGTGGAGTCCTGAGAGACCTCAAAAGGATTGCCTGCCACATAGGAACTGCGCACTGGATGGCGGTAAATGGCGCTTCCCCGGTAAAAATTCCGAATCGACAAACGGGATTTGGGCGCTGACCATTCCGTCCAGACTCAGGGGTAGGGAACAGGCACCCCCATGTTCATGGTAGGGATGCGGAAGCCTATCAATCAAGGGCAGGGTGTCACTGTTGGCGGCCAATTCCGCAGGTCTTGGCGTAGACCGGATCCAACATGGTAGGCTCGGTTGAACATATCATTGGCACCGGGCCGACCTTATCAAGCTGCGAGGACGAAGGCAAAGGCCTCCCTGAACCGCTAAGGTTGAACCTGCCAATCGAGTCACCGCCTGGTCTGAAGTCTCTCACGAGGCCCCGGGCAGGTGGAAGCGGGTCTGGCCGTACCTTGCAGTCGTCGCCCGCCCGCTATTGATATTACCTTGCTGTTCAATGTATTGTTCTGGCAGACTTTGGCCAGCGCAAAAATCCTGGTTCCGGCGGCGGGGTAGGCCATGACCAGTCAGAATCCGGTCTACGAAGCTCAGGAGACCCCACCACTTCTTCCGACTCTCCGCTATGGGTTTCAATTCAGCCTGATGGGTACGGTCACGCTGTTGGTGACTCCGGTGGTGGTTGCCAGGGCGTCGGGCCTGGGAGACTCTTACCTGTCGTGGATGATGTTCGCCTCCCTCCTGGTGGTAGGCGTGTCCACATTAATACAGGTGCGCCGGCTGGGCCCCGTGGGGGCCGGGGCGCTGCTGCCCATGTTCACGGCGGCCTTCTCTATTCCGTTCTGCATCACGGCAGTGGTAGATGGCGGGCCTGCCACCTTGATGGCCCTGGTCTTCGTGTCTGCGCTGGCCCAACTGGCCATTTCCCGGTGGCTCTTTATCCTGCGAAAGATAATCACACCGACGGTGGGCGGGACGGTGGTAATGATCCTGTCCATCACCCTGGCTTCCGTAGTGTTCGCCCTGCTGGACGAATCGGCCCGAGTTGAGCCGGAGAAGGGACCTGCAACGGCCCTGATTACACTGATTATTGTGGCGGCTCTTACGTTGCGCGGCTCGCCAATGCTTCGCCTTTGGGGACCGGTCATCGGGATTGTTGCGGGATGCATCACTGCCATGGCCATGGGAATCTACGATTTCGGCCCGGTTATGCGCGCCCCCTGGGTGGGACTGCCCAACCAGTGGCCCGGTTTTGGTCTGCACCTGGGCATCCCCTTCTGGACCTTGCTGCCCTCATTTCTGTTTCTTGGGGTCATTATTTCCATTCAGTCCAATGGGGAATCCATAGCTCACCAGCGGGTGGCAAAGCGGGGAGTTCAGGCGGTTGATTTCAGGCAAGTCCAGGGAGCCATGGCCGGAACCGGAGTTTCCAACCTGCTGGCCAGCTTATTCGGGGCTGTGCCAAATGTAATAAACCCCGGTGCAGTCTCATTTACCCAGACCACCGGATTGGCCGCCCGCAGGGTTGGCTATCTAATCGGGGCTGTCTTCCTGATCGTGGCCTTCTCCCCGAAGGTATCCAGCATCCTGGGCACGATTCCGGCTCCCGTTGTGACCGGCTACCTTCTGCTGGTGACCGGAAACCTGCTGGTGGACGGGGCCAGAACCATAATTCAATCCGAACCCAACCGTCAGAAGATCGTGCTGGCGGGGGTTTGTTTCTGGCTTGGGGCCGCTTTCCAGTTTGGCCTTTTCGCCCTGCCCGACCTGGGTGGGGTGATCAACGCGCTACTGAAGAGCGGAATAACCACCGGCGGGCTGGCGGCCATAATAATGATCCTGTACCTGGAGTTGACCAATCCCAGGCGAATGCGTTTCCAGTCCCAATTGAACATCGACGCGCTCCCCGACCTCACCGAATTTGTGAACAAGTTTGCTGACAGGAGGGGTTGGGATGAGGCTATGAAGGCAAGATTAGGAGCAGTTGCCGAGGAGACCCTGCTCACCCTGGCCCCGCTGGACCTGGAAGGGATGCTATCGGATGATGACAGTGCGGATGAGGAGAACAGCCGCCACCTGGTAGTCCTGGCCTCCAGCGAAGGGCAGATAGCGGACCTGGAGTTCATAGGCGGAAACAGCGGCTCAAACATTGAGGACCAGGTGCACCAGTTGCAGCAGTACGATACCTTGCCTCCCACGGAACATGACCTATCACTACGGTTGTTGCGAAGTTACGCTATTTCCGTGAAGCACCAGCAGTATCATGACACCGACATCATTACCGTCCGGGTTGGCCAGCCCGACTCGAACTAGCTCACTCCACCCCGGAGTTCGGCCAACTGCTTTCGTCGAGGCCAAACTGGCCCGTTTCTCGCGCCAGCTTCCATCTTGTCACCCAAATTTACTGGAAACAGAGCATCGATTAACATACTACCTCGTGTATCGGGGGCCGTTTGGGATTTACTTGAGGTATGCAGCGAGGCAGCCTGGCATGGGAACATTCACCCCGTTCAGGGCAGGCGAAAGGGCCTGTTCCTGGCAGCTTCGGCGCCAAGGTCCGAATGGGAATGGAGTTCCGGCACTTTCCACCCCTGCCATTCCATGTCGCGGGGACAGGTTTCGGAGGACTAGTCTATGAGTTTTTTCCTGGGAATCTGGCGGCGCATCGGCGCCAAGCTCTACATGGCCCTGGGATTTGCCGTGTTGTTGACCCTGGTTTCAAGCGCAGTCGGGGTCTACTACTTTGAACAGAGTGGGGACACCAACTACCAGGTACGTACCGAATCTGTACCGGTGCTGGAGGCTTCCTGGGCGGCCATAGCGGAAGGGGAACGTCTGCGGAACCAGGGAATAAGAGCCACCACCGAAGCGATTGCCCAGGACCAGGTAAACATGACCCTGGACGACCTGGAAAGCCAACTATCGGTAGTGGCCATAGTTCCTTCGCTGGCAGGCCTGGCCACCCAGGCACAGGACAGGGCCTATACTCTCACTGAGACCATGGATAACCTGGCGCTTACCCAGCAGGCCAAACAGGATGCCGACGCCGCGGCTGGAGAATTGCGCTCCCGACTTTTGGCCGGCGACGATGGCCTGGTAATTCTCTCCTTGACCGAAATGTTGGGCGCGGGAAGTCTGCAGGAGCTTGATAATGTGTGGCAGCAGTTCAGCCGGACGCCGTCCCTGGATGCCGAGTCTGCAGAACTGGGGCAGCAGATCTTTGAGGTTCGGGGCCAGCAGCTGACCCTGGAAGGGAGGGTCGGCGAGCTATCCGCTGAATTGGACTTCAACGGCCAGGCTTTGGAAGTGTCTCTTGCCGAACTGCTGAATGCAGCCCAGGCCAACTCTACGCAGGCCCTGGAGTCATCCGTGGCAAGGTTTGATCAGGGCAGGATATTGCTGGCGGTGATAAGTCTCGTCAGTGTTGGCGCGGCCACCTTCACCGCCTGGTTGCTGGTTGGGAACGGGCTGGTCCGGCCCCTGACCAGGTTGTCAGAGCGGATGCGCGGAATGGCCGCCGGCGACCTGGAGACTCCCGTGCCCGGTGTGGGCAAGGACGAAATCGGAGACCTTGCTCATGCGCTGGAGGTTTTTCGCGAGCAGGCCCTGGAGGTTCAACGCCTTAACCTGGTGGAGAAGTTGTACGGGGAGTTACAGGAGGCCAACGCCGAACTTCAACGTATGCAAGACCGCCTGGTGGCCCAGGAGAAGCTGGCGGCGCTGGGTGAACTGGTTTCCGGGGTAGCCCACGAAATCAGCAACCCGTTGAACTTCGTCCAGAATTTCGCCGAGGTTTCCGTGGAAATGTACGAGGAGCTTGCGGAAGTCCTTAATACTTACCGGGATACCATGAGCGAGGAAGACCGGGCGGCCATAGACGAACTGGAGGAGGACCTGGCTGACAGCCTTGGCCGGATAAGGACCAACGGGGGAAGAGCCCTGGCTATCGTAGAACGCATGCGCGGGCTGGGTGTGGTCGGGGGTGAACTGGTGCCCGTGGAGGTAAATTCAACCGTGTACAGCGCGGTGGAAGTGGCGAAGGATGCTTTTCTTGCCCAGTGGCCTGACCTGAAACTGTCGGTGCATTACGAACTGGACCCGGACGTAGGGGAGGTTTCCCTGGTGGAGCATGATTTCGGGGAGGCTGTGGTTAACCTGGTTTCCAATGCCTGTTATGCCATGTGGCTGCGGCAATCTGCTGGAAATGACCAGAGTTACCAGCCTTTGTTGAACGTTACCAGCGCCGCAGGAGACGATTTCATCGAGATTCGAGTGCGAGACAACGGTACGGGCATTGCCGACGACGTGGTGGGGCACATTTTTAATCCCTTTTTCTCAACCCGCGAAGGCGCCCTGGGCGCCGGGCTGGGCCTTTCCATTGCTGCGGATGTGATCAGGAGGTCCGGCGGCAACCTGACAATGGAAACCGTTTATGGGGAATATGCCGAGTTTACGATCAGCCTGCCCCTGGAGGAGGCAGCCACGGAGGCAGTAGGAGCAGAACCCGCTTTTTCCTGACTTTACCTGCGGCGCACCAGCAGGTATATGAACACGCCCAGGGCGATCAGCAAGGCAAGGCCCAGGGCAAGAACCAGGGTGATGCGTTCCCGGGGGGTGCTGGCGACGGCGTCCAGGGCGCCCCTGATCCGGGGCAGCGCCTCCCCAATTATCGGCAACCCCGGCCTCCGGGGTTGAACTCTTTCCGCAACGACGATATCGGGTGGCGCTAACGTGGGCAGAGGAGAAGGTTCGGGAGATATGGCCGGAGCATCGGTTCCCCTGGCAGTGGGCGTGGGCGTGGGGAACCGCACCATCTCCACAGGTGGTATGAGCAAGTCCCCGGGGCTTCGCGTGGGGGTAGGAGTGGGTGTGGGGGTAGGAGGTGCAACCGGGGTGGGCGTGGGCGTGGCGGTAGGCGCGGAGACGGTCGTGGGCGCCGGCGTCGACGTGGGAGCCGGCGTGGGCGGCGCTGGCGTAGCGGTTGGCAGCGGCGTCGAGACAGGCGCAGGAGTAGCAGTTGGCGAGTCGCTTTCCCCACCTGAGTCTTCCGTATCCCGAGATTCCCCGGTCTCGCCCTGCTGTTCGGGCGGCACGGTAGGCACGGTAGGCACGGGAACAGCCGTGACAGTTGGCTCCGGCACGGGAGTGATGGTAGGCGCCGGTACTACGGTGGGCGGAATGACCGGCTCGGGTGTTGCTTCCGACTCCCTTTCGTCATCGCCTTGGCCACCGCCATCTTCGCCCCCAGTGGGTGTAGGCTCCGACTCCGGGTCTGGTTCCGGCTCCGGCTCCGGCTCCGGCTCCGGCTCCGGCTCCGGTTCCGGTTCCGGTTCCGGTTCCGGTTCCGGTTCCGGTTCCGGATCTGGCTCCGGCTCCGGTTCCGGATCTGGGTCCGGGTCCGGCTCCGGGTCCGGTTCCGGTTCCGGCTCTGGTTCCGAGATTGGCGGCGGGGCTATTGGCCCTGGGTCGGGATTGGAAACTGGGTCCGAATTAGGGGGTATAACCTGGGTCGTTTCGTCGTCTGTGCCGATGTCCCCTTTTGAGAAGTCACTGTGAACGATAGATGAACACGCGATGATAGTGGTAGTGCCGCCCTCCCAACCTTTGCCAATCCATCCGATCTGGTACCAGTATTTCTTGCCATGCATGGCACCATTATCCCGTTCGTCCACGGGTATAGACCCATCGTATTCTGAGTCCCAATAGCTGGTCCCTTTCCTTATCAGTTCTACGTAGTCGGCGTCCGGTTCAAGTTCATCGAGGGGGTCAGACCGGAACAGGACCTTTCCGCGAGGTTCGGGGGGATGCTCTGCCCACTCAACCAGGTTGAAGAAATTGGGTGGATCCCCTGAGTTTTGTGGAGTAACCCAGATGTCTGTGTTGTGATAACGTCTGCCGTCGCAATGTTCGTTCTTGAACTGGGGCGTTTGCTGTCCCTGAGTGCTTTTGACAGGAGTTACCAAAGCAACGAATGCAATGCAGAACACTGCCAGAAATGCGCCGAGGGCCGGGGCTAGAAATTTGGCGGATACCACTTTCACCTTCTCTCGGTGAATTGTCCAGCCACCTTATTTTTCGAATGAAAAGGGAAGCGTTTCATCACGCCTTCCTCGTTAAGATCATGATACCTGCAATCGGTTATCCAGGCTGCCATAACAGGGCAGATCCCAACCGGCCGGGGAAATTGTCCACTGCTGGAATGGTCTTGTCAGGACGGTGGAACATCGCCAGGTTGGGTATCCCGCTTAGACCCGTCTCAAGGGTGGACGTTAACACTTTCGGCGAGTCTCTTGAATGCCCCCTTTTAATCATGAAGGTGCAGTCTTTCGCCTATATGATAGTGCGGCTGTTTCATCGGAATGCAAGGGCGTTCACGTTGATATAAGGTGTATCGGGTGGTATAGTTGCCCACGCCAACACGCTGGGCTGAAGCTGAAGAACTTCCGGCCCCCCGGATGGAGGCCGAACTTGGTTAAGTTTAACGACTATGACCTGAATTCTTCCATATATGATGAGATGTTCCTGCCTGAGGGTGAACCGCGGCCCCACGCGCGGCTCCTATACGACGCCCTCAACCAGTTTTCTTCTACCGAACTGGCTTCCATTCAAGGAAGGGTGAACCGCACCTTTTCCAACGAGAGCATTTCCTTCACAGTTTACGGCGATGCGGAAGCGGAAGAGCGAATAATACCGGTAGACCCCATCCCGCGAGTGATAACTGCTGAGGACTGGGATTCGCTTTCCCGCGGGCTGGAGCAGCGAGTCCGCGCCCTGAACAACTTCCTGGTGGACATTTACGGCCCAGCCAACATAGTCAGGGATGGGGTTATCCCTGCAGACATGATCCTGGAATGTCCCCAGTTTCGCACAGAGATGAGGGACTTCTCCCAACCCTACGGTAGCTGGGTGGCCGTGTGCGGCACCGATATTATCCGGGTGAACGATGGATTCCGGGTTTTGGAAGACAACCTGCGGGTACCATCCGGTGTTTCCTACATGATCGCCAACCGGAAAGCTGCCAAGGCCAGCCTACCCCGCATTTACCGCAGTTCCCGTGTGCAAGAAGTGGAACAGTACGGGTCGGCGTTGCAGGCTACCCTCAGAGAACTGGCCCCCAACGGGAAGCCGGAACCTACCCTGGCATTGATGACCCCGGGGGTCTATAACTCTGCCTACTACGAGCACATGTTCCTGGCCCGCGAAATCGGGGCTGAACTGGTGGAGGGCAGTGACCTGGTGGTCAGAGACCGGGTGGTTTACATGCGGACAACCGAGGGATTGCAGCAGGTGGACGTAATTTACCGCCGGATTGACGACGACTTTCTTGACCCGCGGGTGTTCCGTCCCGATTCCCTGCTTGGCGCGCCAGGTTTGATTGAAGCGGCCAGGGCCGGGAACGTAACCCTGGCCAATGCTCCTGGCACGGGCGTCGCCGACGACAAGAGCGTGTACGTTTATGTGCCAGACATGATCCGCTACTACCTGGCCCAGGAACCAGTACTTCAAAACGTCGAAACCTACCTCTGCCGGCGGCCTGACGACCTGGAATATACCCTTGACAACATTGCTGACCTGGTAGTGAAGCGAGTTGGTGAGTCGGGCGGATACGGCATGATAATAGGCCCGCACGCAACCCCGCAAGAAAGGGAAGACTACGCAAAGGCGGTTCGAGAGAACCCGGCCGATTTCATCGCCCAGCCGGTCCAGTCCTTTTCCCGCGCGCCCTGCCTGATAGATGACAAATTCGAGCCTCGCCACGTGGACCTGCGCCCCTTTATATTGAATGGGCTGCAGACCCGCATAGTCCCGGGGGCGTTCTGCCGGGTGGCCCTCCGTCGCGGAAGCCTGGTGGTGAACTCCAGCCAGGGCGGCGGCGGCAAGGACGTGTGGGTGCTGGCCGGTGATTATGCATAAAGAGGACTGCCCTGGCCCCTTTGGGCGGTGTGAAACGCAGGCCCCTTGTAGTTAAGGAAGTGGACGTGGGATATGGTAGCCGCCACTGATTATATGTGGAGTAGATGATGCTTTCCCGCAGCGCGCAGAGCCTATACTGGCTGGGACGTTACCTGGAGCGGGCAGGCAACCTTTGCCGTTTGCTGCAGTTGCAATCGGAATCGCTGGTGGATCGCCCGGTCAGGGAGATACACTTCGGGTGGAACCGGGTTTACAAGTATGTCCGCCGCGACCCACCCGGCGGCGAAGTGCAACTGTTTGGCGACGAGGACTTTGTACTGGCCGATTCATTTGCGCTGGCCGACGACCTTACCTTTGAGCGTGGCAATCCCAGCTCGGTCTATAGTTGCTTTGTGCAGGGCAGGGAGAACGCCCGCCACACCCGTCACTGCATCAGTCCCGAGGTGTGGACCTGCCTTAATGCCACCTACCTGAGGCTCCAGCGGCAGGACATAGCTACCGTCTGGCAATGGGAGCCCACCGCCTTCTACCAGGGTCTTGCCACCGATATAGAGACTTTTGGCGGACTGGCGGAAGCAACCATGTATCACGACGACCGGTGGAGTTTCCTGCAGTTGGGGCGGCTGGTTGAACGGGCGCAAGGGGCGGCAGGCTTACTACTGTCCCAGATTGATACGGTAGTCGCCAGTTCACAGCAGGAATTCCACGAAGAGGACTGGACCTCCTTGCTGCGGGTCTTCTACGCCATGGAAGTTTACAACCATACCTACAGTGTGGCCGTTCTGCCCGACCGGGTGTTGGACCTCCTGGTCAGTGACCCGCTGCTTCCTGAATCCATAGGGCGTTCTGTGGCGCTGATTGGTTCGGAGATATCCGCCATCGGCAGCGGCCCTTATTCCCGCTCGGGCCGGGCCCTGCAGCGCCTGGTAGGCCGCCTTTCCTCGATGATTAACTACGAGTGGCCGGACGAGGAAGAACGGCTGCCCCTTCTCCGTCAGATATCGGAGGGAGCCGACGAACTGCACCTCCTGATTACGGAGGCTTACTTCGATTACCCCATCCAGGAACCGGCCTGATAACCGCCGCGGCCCGCCGGCTGCTCTCGGTTTCGCCAATTCCCGGAACAGCACGCCCGCTCAAGTTGCTGAGCGGGCGTATGTATTGGGGTTCAGTCCGGTAATGAAGGAGAGTGGCTTTCCTAGCCCGCCGCTACCCACTCCACCACCCGTTCTCCGATCATCAAGGCGGTGGGGTGGAGCCCGCCGGACCGGGGTATCTGGGGCACAACCGAGGCGTCGGCTACCCAGAGGTTTTCCACGCCCTTGACCCGGCAGCGCTGGTCCACCACGGCCATGGGGTCGCTGTCCGGACCCATCTTGCAGGTGCCGGAGACGTGCCGGGCAGTCCCAACGGTCCTGCGGATGTACAGGTCCAATGCGTCGTCGTTGTTCAGTTCCTCGTCAGTGGGTGTGATGCGGTAGTCGAACACACCGTTATAGGCGTCGGTCTCCAGGAGCCTCGCCCCCATGCGGATACCTTCACGGACCCGGCGCATATCTTCCGGATTCTGGAGGTAGCGGTAGTTGAAGGTGGGCTGGACGCTGGGGTCGGCCGAGGCCAGGCGGACATAACCATTGCCTTTGGGCAGGCCCAGGGTGCAGGACATACGGGCGGCCTGTTCCGGCGGCACGTCACCGGTGTGGTAACGGGTGCGGACGCCCCGGACCCGCTCTTCCCGTTCGTCCACAACGGTATTGGTGCGGAGGAGCATGTCGTTGGTCTCATCGGAACCGTCGGCAGTGTAATGGAGGGAGTAGTGGGCGCCGTCCAGGTTGGGTTCCATGTCAACCCCGTCCTTGACCTTGTAGTTGATGTGGGCGCTAAGGTGGTTCCAGAGACTCTGGCCCACGCCGGGGGCTTCCTGCAGGACGGCGATGCCGAACTCCTCAAGCTGTTCCCTGGGGCCGATGCCGGACAGCATCAACAGCTGGGGAGAGCGAATGGCGCCGGAACACAGCACGACCCGCTGGCCAAACACCTGGAAAGTCTCGCCGCCGCTGGCCGCCTCTACTCCGACAGCTTTGCGCCCTTCGAACAGGATTTTCTGGACATAAACTTCCCCGCGAACGGTGAGGTTGAGGCGGTGGCGCATGGGGCTGAGGTGCGCCAGGGCGGAACTCATGCGGACGCCCCCGAGATTGTTGGTGGGGGCTATGCCCACACCGGTGGGGTTGGCGCCGTTGGTGTCTTCCACGAAGGAGTATCCCTCAGCCAAGCAGGCGTCGTAAAAGGCCTTCTGGATGGGGGATGGAGTGGACTGGCGCCGGCGCACCGGAATGGGACCTTCGGTACCGTGAAAGTCGTCCTGAATGTCCAGGTCCCTTTCCATCTTGCGGAAGAAAGGGAGTACCTTGTCATAAGACCACTCGGTATTTCCCCAGGATGACCAGTTGTCGAAGTCTTCGGGCAGGGCTCGCTGCATGGCCTGGCCGTTGATGGACGAGCCGCCGCCGATTACCTTGCCCTGGGCCACGTGGATTTCGCCCTGTTCCTCGGTGATGGTGCCGCGCAGGGCCCAGTTGTGGTCAGACTCGGGTGACTCGGCAAACCTGGTGCCGCCAAACTTGATCTCATCGGGAAGGTTTTCAGGGTCGGGATAGTCCTTGCCTGCCTCCAGTACCAGCACCGAAGTGCCAGGGTCTTCGGCCAGTCGGCTGGCCAGCACTGACCCGGCAGCGCCGCCGCCGACGATTATGACGTCGTACTTCATAAGTCCTCCAGTAATAGAGATTGGAGTGGGGGTAGCCTTGGGGCATATTATAGCGGGAAATGAAGCAATTGGTTCAATATGCGCCGGCTTGATGCAAGGTGATAGCGTCTTGTTGATTTATCCACGAATGGGCACTAATGTTCACTAATGGGAATTTTTTGATAATGGTTC
>CAZPMU010000038.1:0-16685 GCA_964587795.1 uncultured Dehalococcoidia bacterium
CTGCACCAGCCTCGCATCCGAAATATGGGACAGCGCCTTGATTTCCTCCAGCACGTGGTTGGGCATGGGGTCGTCCAGGCCCAGGACCATCATTGCCTGGCCGCGCAGGTTCAGGCGGCCCACTTCCATGAAGCTGATGTTGATGTTGTGGCGACCGGCGATGGTCCCCACGGCGCCGATGGAACCGGGCTGGTCGCGGTTGTCCACGAACAGCATATAGGGGGCCGACGGCGGCAGGTCCAGCCAGTAGTCGTTGACCTTCACGATGTGGGGTTCGTTGCGCAGCGACGTGCCCGCCAGGGTGAAGTCGCCGCTGCTAGTCGTCAGTGTAACGGTGATCAGGCTGGCGTATTCGTGGGCCTCCGAGTACTTGTGCTCGGTTACGCTCAGTCCCCGCTGCTGAGCCAGCACCGGAGCGTTGATCAGGTTCACCTGCTCCGATGAAACGGGTGTCAGCACCCCGGCCAGCACCGCCGACTTCAGCATTATGGTGTCGTGCTGGGCAATTTCACCTTCGTAGGAGATGTTGACACCGACGAACTGGTTCTGGGCCAGGTGGGTCAGCAGCTTGCCCAGCAGCGTTCCCACCGGTATGAAAGGCGACAGCAGTTCGTGGGCGTCGGCAGCCATAAAGGGAGCGTTGACGGTGTTACGGGCTGGTCGCCCCTCCAGCACTGCCAGCACTTGCTCCGCTGCCTCGATTGCCACCTCTCGCTGGGCCTCCTGGGTGGACGCGCCCAGGTGGGGCGTCGCCATCACCCGGGGATGGGTCACCAGGTCCCGGTTCTGGGGCGGTTCCTGAACGAAAACGTCCAGGGCTGCCCCGGCCAGGCGTTCCGCTTTCAGGGCTTCCAGCAGGGCCTCTTCGTCAATCAGCTCGCCCCGGGCCACGTTGATCAGGCGGGCGTCGGGCTTCATCAGGGCCAGTTCCCGCGCACCGATCAGGTTGGTGGTGGACGGGGTAAGCGGCGTATGCAGCGTCACAAAGTCCGACCGGGCCAGCAGTTCGTCCAGGGACAGCAGTTCCGCTCCCAGGCGGCGGGCATAGTCGGCGCCCACAAAGGGATCGTAGGCCAGCAGGTTCATTCCAAAGCTCGCGGCCCGACGGGCCACCTCGGAACCCACCCGGCCCAGGCCAACCACGCCCAGGTACTTGTTGCGCACCTCGATGCCCATAAACGCGCTGCGTCGCCATTCGCCATCCTTCAGCGACTGGTAGGCCTGGGGAATGTTGCGGGCCAGGGCCAGCATCAGCGCCAGGGAATGCTCGGCGGCAGCCACCGTGTTGCCGATGGGGGCGTTGACCACCGCAATCCCCGCGCTGGTGGCGGCGTTCAGGTCAATGTTGTCCACGCCGATTCCGGCCCTGGCGATTACCTTCAGGTTCTGCCCCGCCTCAATTACGGTGGGCGTTACCTTGGTCTCGCTGCGGACTACCAGGGCATCGTAATTCTCGATGGTCTCTACCAGTTCCTCGGGCTTCAGGCCCGTCTTCACCTTAACGTCGGTGCGGGTATTCAGCAGTTCAATCCCCTCGGGGGCTATGGGGTCGGAAACTAAAACTCTTGGCATATAAACTAACCTGTCCTTCCCAATTGATATGGGCCAATAATACACCAACCGGGCCTGACAGGTGTTAACGGGAAGTAAAGGCGGCGGTGCGTTCAAATACCAGGGATGAAGAATTAAGTGCATGAATGGTCTATTACTGTCGGAAAAGCGCAGGGGCGGGTTTGAAACCCGCCCCTACCGGCTGAAACCACCAGATCGGTGACGCTACGGTTTATGACCGACTTCCGGTCAAACTACGTCCATTGACACGCCTAAACCTCTATCCCCGCAGCAGCGGCCACCGTGGGCACGTCCTTGTCGCCCCGGCCGCTCAGGCACATCAGGATAACCTTGTCGGACGGCAGGCGGCGGGCCATTTCGGCCACGTGGTACACGGCGTGGGACGGTTCCAGCGCGGGGATGATTCCCTCGGTGCGGGACAGCAGGTGGAAGCCCTCCAGGGCCTGGGCATCGGTAACCGACGTGTATTCGGCCCGGTGGGCGTCTTTCAGGTAGCTGTGCTCCGGCCCCACGCCGGGGTAGTCCAGTCCTGCGGAAATGCTGTGGGTCTCATGCACCTGGCCGTGCTGGTCCTGTAGCAGGTAGGACATGGAGCCGTGCAGCACGCCGGGCCGCCCGGCGCTTAGCGTGGCCGAATGGTGACCCGTCTCGATTCCCTCGCCCCCGGCCTCCACTCCCACCAGGGACACTTCCTCGTCGCCGATGAATTCGTAAAAGGTCCCGATGGCGTTGCTCCCTCCGCCCACGCAGGCCACCACGTAGTCGGGCAACCGACCCTCGGCTTCGATGATCTGGGCCCGGGCCTCCCGGCTGATTACCGACTGGAAATCGCGCACCAGCATGGGATAGGGATGGGGCCCCACCGCGCTGCCAATCAGGTAATGGGTGGATTCCACGTTGGTAACCCAGTCGCGGATGGCCTCGTTGATGGCGTCCTTCAGGGTGCGGGTGCCCGACTCCACGGCGATAACCTCGGCCTCCAGCAAGCGCATCCGGAATACGTTCAGGGCCTGGCGGCGGGTGTCCTCAGATCCCATGTACACCACGCACTGCAGGCCCAGCATGGCGCAGACGGTGGCGGTGGCGACGCCGTGCTGTCCCGCGCCGGTCTCGGCGATGATGCGTTCCTTGCCCATGTGCTTCGCCAGCAGGGCCTGGCCCAGAGCATTGTTAATCTTGTGGGCGCCGGTGTGGGCCAGGTCTTCCCGCTTCAGGTATATTTTGGCCCCGCCGCAGTGGCGGGTAAGGTTCTCGGCGAAATACAGGGACGTGGGACGTCCGGCGTAGTGGTGCAGCAGAGACGACAGGTTTTGCTGGAACTCTTCGTCCACCTTTGCAGCTCCGTAAGCCTCTTCCAGTTCCTCCAGGGCGGCCATCAGGGTGGCGGGAACGAACTTGCCCCCAAACTCGCCAAACCGGCCCCGCGCATCGGGCCATTCCGTAGGTTCACTGACGGTCATTGGTAGTTACCTCATCACATAAGCATGGGTGGACGGGATGGACAGGATTTTCTTGTCTTCCCTGGTCAATCATGGGAGCAATTGAGTTCCAAAATGGCGAGAAGCAAATCCTGTATATCCTGTCCATCCCTGTCTGAATTCACAAAGCGGCCCGTGCGTTGTGGATGAAGGCCCGGATTTTCTCCTCATCCTGCCGACCGTCGGTTTCCACGCCGCTGGATACGTCAACGCCCCAGGGCTTTACCTGTTGGACTGCCCGGGCGACGTTGTCCGGCGTCAGTCCCCCGGCCAGCAGGAATCGACGCCCCGCCCGGGAAAGCTGGGCCGCCACTTCCCAGTCGAAGCTCTGGCCCGTGCCACCCTGCAAGCCCTCCACCAGGCGGTCCAGGGTGACATGGCAGCCGGCTTCCAGGTAAGGCGCCATGCGCTTCTCCACTCCCCCATCACTTCCGGTGTCGCCCACGGTCTCCAGGGCAGAGACGTGCAGCACCTTAATGATTTCCACGCCGGTTCGGTCCGTAACCTTGCGGCAGTAGTCGGGCGATTCCCGGCCGCACAGTTGGGCCAGGTCCAGGCCGCAGGTCTTGATCGTGTCAACCACCTCGTCCAATGGCTGGTCAGCGAAGAGTCCAACCGCCCGGGGTGGGTCTGATACCAGGGTACGCAACCCGTCCACGATGCCCGCAGCCGCAGCAACTTCCAGCCGACGCCGCCGTTCCGGCACAAATACCAAACCGAAAAAGTCGGCTCCGGCCTCGGCGGCGGTTATTGCGTCCTCGATGCGCCGGACGCCGCAGATCTTGGTGCGGATCATGGGCGGCTCGCCGCAGCAATGGGTGCGGTCAGTTCCCGCACCTTGGCCGCCGTATCGGGGGCGGTTACCAGGGCCTCACCCACCAGCACCGCGTTCACCCCCAGTTTGCCTAACCGCTGCAGATGGTCCGGGGTGAAGATGCCGCTCTCGCTGACAATTACCCTGTCGCCCGGCACCAGGGGCGCCAGACCCTCGGTGGTAGCCAGGTCGGTATTAAAGGTACGCAGGTCCCGGTTATTGATGCCGACAATTTCAGCGCCCGCGTCCAGGGCCACCTGCAACTCATCCTCGTCATGCACTTCCACCAGCGCGTCCATGCCCAGTTCCCGGCCCAATGCCAGCAGTTCACCCAGTTGGAATGGGGACAGGATGGCTACTATCAGCAGAAAGGTATCCGCCCCCATGGCCCGGGCTTCGTACACCTGGTAGGGGTCGAAGATGAAGTCCTTGCGCAGCACCGGCGCAGCACCAGATACACCCGATTCCTTGATGGCGGACAGGTGCTCCGGCTCTCCCTGAAAGCGGGGGTCGGTCAGCACCGAAATGGCCGAAGCGCCGTTTCCGGCGTAGGTGGCTACCAGCTGAACCGGGTCGAAGTCGGGGCACAGCAGGCCCCGCGACGGCGAAGCCTTCTTAACTTCGGCTATCAAACGCACGGCGCCGCCCCGCAAGGCATCGACCAGGCTCAAAGGCGCGGGACGCCGGGCTACCTGTTCTTGCACCGCCGACAGGGGTGAGCCTGCCTTGACTACGGCCAACTCCTCCCGCTTGGCGGCAACTATCTCGTCAAGAATGTTAGGCATTTCAGGAAAGGGTTACCTCCACAACCTTATCTATCGCTCTGCGCTCGCTACCCGTCCATTATGCCCAGCACAATGGCATTGAACAGCAGCGTGTACCCGCAGTTTTCACAGGAAAGCACTATCAAGGGATAGGCTGGACCGGTATTGGGCATCCACCTTGACCCCTGGTTGATCTGCCGCATCTCCCCGATGGCATCTCCCATGAACCACCCCGTGTTGCCGCAGATGGCGCAAGCCTTTTCCCCTATCCAGTTCTCTTCAATCCACCGGAGCGCCTGTTCCAGTCTAGCCCTTCCTGCAGCGGCCATAGCTAATGCCCTCAACTATCCAAAGAAATCCGTCCCTATCAGCGCTAATCCACCCCCTGGCTTGCCTCCACCAGGCCGTCCACCCTGGCCAGGGCCGCGCCGCTGTCAATGGCTTCGGCCGCCATGGTAATACCCTCCCTGAGGTTGGCGACCTTGTCCGCGGCCACCAGGGCGGCGGCGCTGTTGAGCAGGACTGCGTCCCGGATGGGGCCGCTTTCACCCTGGAACAGCCGACGCATGGTGGCGGCATTCTCCTCGGCAGCGCCCCCGTGCAGTTCTTCAGGGGATGCGGGGGTCACGCCGGTTTCCTCCACGTCAATGGTCCAGGTGCTTACCTCGCCCGCCTTTACCTCCCAGACTGTGGATGGGCCCGACAGGCTGATCTCGTCCATGCCGTCGGCCCCGTGCACCACCAGGGCATGCTGAATATCCAGCAGGCGCAGGGCATCAGCCATCAGGCCGCCCAACTGCTGGTAGGCCACTCCCAGCAGCATGCACTGGGCGTGAGCGGGATTGGTCAGGGGCCCCAGGATGTTGAAGACAGTGCGGATGCCGATCTCCCGTCGCACGGGCCCGGCGTGCCGCATGGACGGATGGAAGGCAGGGGCGAACATGAACCCCATTCCGGCCTGCTCGATACACTGGGCCACGCCTTCAGGAGTCAACTCCACCTTCACGCCCAGGGCTTCCAGCACGTCGGCGGCCCCGCAGGAACTGGAAGCGGCCCGGTTGCCGTGCTTGGCCACCCGAGCCCCGCAGGCCGCCGCCACAAAGGCCGACGCCGTGGAAATGTTGAAAGTGTTCTTGCCGTCCCCGCCGGTGCCCACCACGTCCAGCAGAGGACCCTGGGCATTTACCCTCAGGGCCTTCTCCCGCATTACCGCCGCCATGCCGGCGATTTCCTCGGTGGTCTCGCCCTTCAGGCGCAGGGCGGTCAGGAAGGCCCCCAGCTGAGCGGGCGTGGCCTCGCCTTCCATAATTTCCTGCATGACTTCGGTGGCCTGCTCCCTGGTCAGGGAGTGGCCGGATACTACTATGTCAATAGCTTCCCTGATCATCGGGAATAATTCCTCCGGACATGGCTTTCAAGTAAAGGAGCAGGGCTGTGATGGCCGAAATGGCCGACTTATTCCTCGGGTTCCTCTTCGGTCTGCATCGGAGGCAGCAGTTCATCTACCGGCAACTCCAGGTCGGGCAGGGACACGGGCGTCAGCGTCTCCCCGCGATGGTGGACGGTGTGCTGGGAATAACCGTCGGGGCCGGGTTCAGTAAATCTCCCTATGCAGTCTTCGGGCAGGTTTTTCACCCACGTCTCCGGCACTCCCGCACGGCCGTACAGATGGGCCTTAACCTCGCGGTCATATTCCAGGAAAGTATCAGCCACCTCTATAACCAGCAGCACGTCCTCGGGAGTGGGGTGGGCTGTGTAGTAACTCTCTCTTCTGCGCAAAATAATGGCTATGTCCGGTTGTGGTTCTGAGCCATCGTCCAGGTGTACCGGATTTTGAGAACGCACCATGAACCTTTCTCCCAGCCGCCGAATGATGAAGTCAGTAGTAAAGTCCACACTCCCAGCATGGCCCGGTCCAATGGGCGCCATTACTATAATCTCCCCCTCGATAAGTTCCACCCGCTCTTCAGGTCGGAGAATGCCAATCTCCGCCATCCGGTAATACTCGGCCACGGTGAACTTGCGCGGTTTTGGCGTGTTTGCGTCGGCCTCCGGAACTGCTGTGCCTGCCGCCGGAACCTTTTCCTGCGTTGTCATAGCAACTCCTGCCCTGAACGTTCTCCGGCGAATCTTTCCGATTGATGGTAAATGATAAGGTTACTGGGCCTGTTATTCAAGGAAACGTACCTGGGAGGGGCTGTCCACCACCCGTCGAGCTTGGTTATGGACCTGTGCGCCTTGCCCGTCTTGCCTGCCCCTTGCACTATTTTGAGTGTAAAAGAAGAAAATCCCGCTATAATTGGTGGCGATTCTGGAAACAGCGAGGACGTGAACTATGCCTGCTATGGAAGCCGCCATTGAACGACGCATGAAACGCTGGCAGGACCAGCGCTGGCTCCTGGACGTGGTAATCCAGACCGTGGGAATCGAGTGGGACCAGCGGCGCATTGGCTACACCCTGGGCCCCTGCGGCCCGGAAGCGGCACCGGACTTTAACGGGGTGCGGGCGCGTACAAAGAGGTTCAACGACGCCAGCCGCGAGTTCCGGCGCGCCGCGGTGCGACGCGAGAGCAAGGCCCGTCAGCACGAGGCCGAGGGGCACCTGGTAGCCGCCGGGGAAAGCTACTTCATCGCATCCCTGCTCTACGGCAGCGCCCAATGGCCCATTTTCGCCCACACCCCGGAAAATGAACGCCTGGGCGACAAGAAGGTGGAGTGCTACACCAGGTACACCCGTTACGCCAACCACGAAATCCGCCGCGTTGACATTCCCTTCGGCGACAGCGCCATTCCCGCATGGCTGCACCTGCCCAATGTGCCCTATAACCGGTCATCCACCAACGGCAACCGTGGGCCCTTGCCCTGCGTGATGAGCATTCCAGGCATGGACAGCTTCAAGGAGACGGGCGTGGCCCTATACGGCGACCGCCTGCTGGAGCGCGGCATTGCCGTCCTCTCCATAGACGGCCCGGGTCAGAAGGAAGCCCTGCAGCGGGGCATCCACGTTACCGCCACCAACTGGATGGACGCCGGTTGCGCCGTCTTGGACTGGATGCGGTCTCAGCCGGAAATTGACCCCGACCGCATCGCCGTCAAGGGCACCAGCATGGGTTCCTTCTGGGGCACCCAGGTGGCGTCCATCGACGACCGCATCAGGGGCTGCGCGGTCCAGGCCGTGTGCCACGAGCCAGGCATGAACACCATCTTCAACGTGGCGTCACCCACCTTCAAGCTGCGGTTCATGTACATGGCGGGTTACGAGGACGAGGACGAATTTGACCGCTTCGCCGAGACCATGACCCTGGAGGGAGTGGGCGAGAAGGTAACCTGCCCCTACCTGGTGCTGGCCGGCGAGGACGACCACCTAAGCCCCATCGAATGTACCTACGAACTGATGGATACCATCGCCGGGCCAAAGCAGCTGGTGTTGTACGAAGGCGCCGACCATGGCCTCGGCGGGTCATCGTCGTCAGACCTGGGCCCCAATCCGCAGACGTACATTGCCGACTGGCTGCTGGACCGCCTTGACGGCAAGCCCATGGAAAGCCGGCACATACTGATTGACATGGCCGGCCAGCCCCAGGTATCCGGCTTCGCCGACTACGTCAGGGCCATCTGAGACAATTCAAACATGGCTGAACAGGATAGACAGGATTTGCTTCCAGTTGAAGACGGATACAGGCAGCCCGGACCCTTCTATCATCAACCAACCCCTTCCTGTCTATCCTGTCCATCCATGGAACTGTCCACCCATGTAAATTGAAAGGTGAGATATGAGGGACAAGTTTGCCATTCGCGAGGAAGTATGGACGGCCCTGGAGCAGGCCAGGGTAGTGCGAGGCCGCACCGTCCACGACAAGATACCCGACTTCTACGGCTCCAGGGAGGCGGCGGAGCAGGTCTTCGACCTGGAGGTCTGGCAGCGCGCCCGGGTTATCAAGAGCAACCCGGACAAGGCCCAGCGACCCCTGCGCCAGCAGGCCCTGGAAGAGGGCAAACTGCTCTACATGGCCGTGCCGCGCCTGCGCGATGAACGCTGCTTCGTGGAACTGGACCCGGCGGAAATGGCCTGCACCCCGGCCCAGGGGTCCACCATCAGCGGGGCATTCCGCCACGGTCGTCCCGTGTTCGTGGAGGAAATGAAGCAGGTGGACCTGGTTATATCCGGCTCGGTGGCCGTAAATAGAGCGGGAGTGCGCGTTGGCAAGGGAGGCGGTTACGCCGACCTGGAGTATGGCCTGGCCACCGCCGCCGGTATCGTTACGCCGGACATCCCCGTCATCACCACCATCCACCCCATGCAACTGCTGTCGGAGGACCTGCCACGCACCGACCATGACGTGCCCCTGGACTATGCCGTTACGCCGGACGAGGTTATCCGCTGTTCGGGCAACCTGCCCCACCCCAGGGGCATCTACTGGGAAGACCTGGACGAACGGAAAATCAAGGCTATTCCGCTCTTGCAAAAGTTGCGAGAAGAATCTGTAACTTAGGCGCGTAGGGGCGGGTTTGAAGTCCGCCCTACACCGCCTCGTAACCCTTTTCCCGTCCCACGTTTACGGGTCTTAGCCGTTTCTGGCCCTGCAAATCACGCAGGGCCTTTTGCACCTGCGGATCGCCGTGTCGGCGGAATCGGTTCATTACCTTGCGATGGGACTGGGGGTTGGCGCAGAACTCCCAGATGCTGTTGGCCAGGTCGTCGCCCGCGGCGGGCAGGGGTTTGAGGGTGGTAACCAGGGTGTGGCCCGGGTTGCCGTCCACCGCTTCGCCGGTACGGTAGGACAGTAGCCCCGCACGACTCTGCCGCTCCAGGTAATTCCGCAGGCTGGTCTTCAGCCTTCCACCCTGCCCGGTGGAGCCGTAGCCATGCACCACTTCCAGCAACACCCCGCCGTTAAGATGGCCGCGTGCGGCACCATTATAGAATTCCCGAAACTCGGCAAGGGACTCAGCCCAGGTCTTGCCGTGCAGGTCCAGCGTGCGGGAAGGCATGGGATAGGTCTACTCCGGAAAGTTTTCCAGTGGCGGCAGATCCTCCACTGCAATTTGCTCCAGGGCCGGCGGTTGCATCAGCAGGCTAAGGCGGCGGCGCTGCTCCTGGCTCAGCGAGGAGGAGGACAACGGTCTGGGCAGAGAGTTTCTTATCATTTCCAGCTTGTCTGCTATCTCTTTTGCAGCGTTGATACCTGCATTCACTTGAACCGTGCTCATCTCGTATTCGAAGAAGTCATCGTGTAGAGCCTTTACCGCCATGTGGAGGGTGACCAAAGAAGGATCATTCCATTCTTCTCGCAACTGGTCCAGAATCAGCCCAACCCGGTAGTGATTGTAGTGATTCCAGCCCCGAAGCTCTCCACAGGACTTAACGGCATGGGCCACCGCTCCATACGCCTTTTCCGAGGCCTGCACCGTATCCCCCAGTGCCAGTTGTTCCTGGGCGTGCTTCAGCAACCGCTGGCTGAGTTGCGCGTAACGGTCGGATTTGGCACGGCGCTGCTGTTCAGTTACAGGGTCCGGCGGCGTTGTAGTCAAGGCAAATTGGCTCTCCCCGGGAATTGAGGTAATGATAGCAGAGTCTTGACTATGTCGGCATCCAGTTGCCCTTTCCCGCCTGCCACCGGCGCCCTTTTGCTATAATGGACTTCAAGCTCAACGCAATCCTCTCTAATCTGCTCAAAGGACGATCATGACCGAACCTGCGGTGGAAAGCGGCAAAACGGAAGGCACCGAAAACTGGCCCATCCTGCGTGCCCAGCCCCGTACCTTCTTCAAGGCGCCCCTGTGCGCCAACTTAGACGACCTGAATGCCGACGTGGCATTCATCGGCATGCCCTTCGACCAGGGAACTTTGGGCCGTCCGGGCGCCCGCTACGGCCCCGACGCCATCCGCGACGCTCCCCGTGCCTATTCCTACACCGACCCCTTCGGCCGCCAGCAGGAAGCCGAAGGTTTCTACAACATTGAGGCCGGTGACGAACTCCTGCGCGGCGTCACCATGGCCGACTGCGGCAACATCACCACTATACCCAGCAACGTCCACCGCAATTTTGACAAGCTCACCGAGGCCGTGGAGAAGGTGGTGGCCCGCGGTTCCTTCCCCGTGGTGGTGGGCGGCGACCATGCCATCACCTACCCCGTGGTGCGGGGATTGAGCAGGTTCCAGCCCCTGAACATAGTCCATTTCGACGCCCACCTGGATTACAGCCACGACTACCAGGGCGAGCTTTTTACTCACGGCAGCCCCATTCGTCGTTGCCGCGAATTGCCCTTCGTCAACCACATCACGTCAATAGGCATCCGCACCGCCCGCCGCCAGCCCTACGAGGACTCGCAGCGGGACGGCAGCCTGATCGTCACCACTGGCCAGTTCCGTGCCCGGGGCCCGCAGGCAGTGGCGGACCAGATACCCCGGGGCGAGAACCTGTACATCACCCTGGACATTGACGTTATGGACCCCAGCCAGGCCCCGGGCACCGGTACGCCCGAGATAGGAGGCCTTTTCTACCACGAGATGCGGGACTGCCTGGCGGCCCTGGTGGCAGGGCACAACCTGGTAGCCTTCGACCTGGTGGAAGTGGCGCCGCCCTACGATTCGTCGGAACTGACCAGCCAATTGGGCGCCGCCCTGATTATTGATATACTGGCGACAAGGTTTCCTTCCAGGTGAAGGAAAGCAAACCCCCACGGACGGAAAATCGGCGCAACTCATCGTCCAACTCGTAGACCCACTTTGTCGGCGATAGCAGGTAGAGGGGCAATTGGCATGACGGCCACGCAAGAAGAGCAGATCGGGCTGGCCCTGTCAGGAGGCGGATTTCGCGCCAGTCTCTTTCACCTGGGCGGCCTGTGGCGGTTGAATGAAATAGGCAAGCTGTCGGAGCTGGGCGCCATCTCCGCCGTTTCAGCCGGGGCGCTGGTGGCCGCCGTTCTGGCTACTCGCTGGAACAAGCTGGACTTCATTGATTCCAGGGCCGCCAAATTCAGGGAAGAGGTGGCCGAGCCGATTCTGCAACTTTGCGGCCGCAACCTGGACGTGGGCAGCGCCTTCGCCGGGCTGGTAGTGGGACCCGACGCCCTGGAAAAACACTACGAAGACCTGCTTGTTGGCACGGTTACCCTGGGGCAGTTGCCCAGCCACCCCCAGTTCATCTTCAACGCCTGTCATCTGGAAACCGAAAGCAACTGGGGCTTTTCCAGGTCAGGGGTCGACGCCGGTGAGATTGGCGTTATCGACGTCGCCGGCGTCCCCCTTGCGAAAGTGCTGGCCGCCTCCTCAGCCCTCCCGCCGGCTCTGGCCCCGGTGCGGCTGCAGATACGGCCAAAGCCCTTCAGCGGGGGACGGCAGGCAGACCCAAGGTGGGGGACATTTCCCAAAACGGCGACTCTCGCGGATGCCGGCCTCTGCGACAGCCTGGGTCTGCACGCTATCCGGCACATGAATCACCTGCTGGTGTCCGACGGTACCAAGTCTTACAGGAGACAGGACATCCCGCCCTGGGAGGTCTGGACTTCCCGAATCACCAACCCCATGCACACGGCGCTGGAGCAGAACCGCCAGCTAAGGGTGGACCAACTGGTGGCAGATATTGAACGCCAGGCTAAAACGGGCGCTTTCTGGGCCCTCAGGACGGATCCCGGGGAGCAGGCCAGCCAGACTGCCTTCCCGGTGAGCCCCGGCTGGGTGGATTATATGTGCTCGATGAGGACCCGGTTGGCCGCCTTCACCGACGAGGAGAAGAAGCGACTGGTGAACTGGGGTTTCATCCAGTGCGATTTGGCGGTCAGGAGCTCCTGCATTAACAATCTGCCCAACCCTGAAAGTCTGCCTTTTCCGGAATACTCCTTTGACGGTGAACCACCGAGGAAACGAAGGCCAATCAGAGACAGGGAGTACCGGCGACTCAAGGTTGGCGGCCGTACCATTTCCGGCTGAAGCATCCGCCGCTAGACTCAGGAAACCACCACCATGCAAACCATGTTTGGCGAAGGCAAAACCTTTATCGGCGTAATCCACCTGCCGCCCCTGCCCGGCTCGCCCCGGTGGAGAGGCGACTTGTCCGCCGTGCTGGAGCAGGCGGAGCAGGAGGCGGCGACCCTGACCGAAGGCGGCGCTAACGCAATTATCGTGGAGAACTTCGGGGACGCTCCCTTCCGCATCGGGCGGGTTGAACCCGAGACGGTGGCCGCCATGACCCGGGCCGTGGACCTGGTATGCCGCACCACGCCCCTCCCCGTGGGGGTCAACATGCTGCGCAGCGACGCTCTGTCCGCCCTGGCGGTGGCGGTGGCGGGCGGCGCCCGTTTCATTCGCGTCAATATCCATTACGGCACCATGGCCGCCGACGAGGGCCTGGTTACCGGCGAGGCATACGAAACCCTGCGTCGCCGTCGCCTGCTGGACGCCGACCACGTAGCTATCGTGGCCGATGTGCTGGTGAAGCACGCCGTCCCCCTGGGCGAACCGGACCTGGCTCTCATTTCCCGGGAAACGGCCTACCGGGGCCTGGCCGACGCCCTGATAGTAACGGGTCCGGTTACCGGCCAGCCCGCCGTCGCCGACGATGTGGCCACCGTGCGCCGCGCCGTTCCCGACCGTACCCTGCTGGTAGGCAGCGGCGTCGACGCCAGCAACGCCCCCCGTTACCTGGCCCACGCCGACGGCGCCATAGTGGGCACCAGTCTGAAGAAGGACGGCATAATCACCAACCCCATAGACCTGGAACGGGTGAAGGCAACGGCAAAAGCGTTCAGGGAAGCCGGTTAAGAAACTGGTTGGGCGACTGGCCGGTGCGTTGGGCGTATTCTGACTACTGAAAAGCGGCTTCGCCAGTCTGCTTCATTGCCTGGCATACCACCCATCAGGCAGGGCCAACCCATTCTAAATTATGGGAAAGTACGTCGTTCCCGCGCCCACACGCCCGCCTCCGGCGTGAATGCGGAAACCTCGAACGGGGCGAGTGATTTCGCAACTCTCATTTAACCATCGGCAATCCCGCCAAGTTGCAGCATGTGTTGGCCCTGAACCATCAGGGCAACCCCGGTCGAATGCGGCATACCCTGCAACCTGAAGGGTACTACACCACAATCGGCCTTAGCTCCTTCCGAAAAATATTGCAACTCACGCGGTTCCACAGGCAGCATTTGTGCTTCCACGGGAACCTTGGCATTTACCAGGGCTTCAGGTCAAAATCATGGCATCCGGGGCCGGCTGTTATCCACCTAACGCCGCCACTACCGCAGCCGCGCTTGCCACCGTAGCCTGTCGGCGGGAAGACCTTCTCATTCAGGCCCTGCGCTTCACCCGTCAACTTCCCTTGCCCTATCCACGGCCCCGGTGTACTCTCTCCCTGGTCAATCTACTGCATTGCCTTTGGCAAGAGGTTCTCGTTGCGCGAAATTGCGTTGAAGAAAAGGGTCGGCGCCTGGTTTGGCAAAAGGCCACTCGTGGCAAGCGGCCGTATCTTCGACGCCAGGGCTGGAGTTCCGTGGTGGCGGCGCCTGCTCCTGCCAGCCGACTTCGCCTCTCAGGCTGTCATTTGCCAGGAAGAAAACCTGGAGTGCAGAAAGATAGTTACCGAGTATCTCTCGATAAGGGAAAGCCGCCACACCGCGACCCTGAAGGTCGCCGAAGCGCGAGACTATCCGCGGCCACCCGATGACCACCCGCGGGAATTCAAGAATCAACGTTTCACCTACATAGACAATGAAGAAAACCTGAAGTGCCACCGCTGCAAGGGAAAGGGAAGAATCGATTGCAGTCCCGATGTACCCTGCCCAAGCTGCAAGGGTCGCAGGACCCGCAACGATTTTTGCTTCACCTGCGGGGGCAGCGGCCGCGCCGGACAGGACCAGAAGGAACAGTGCTGGGCCTGCGGCGGCAGGGGAACCAGGTCTGAAGACTGCGCCGCCTGCGCCGGTCTCTATTCCGGCAGCACCGGCCGAGTAAAGTGCAACCGCTGCGGCGGAGCGGGCTGGGCGGTCTGCCGGACCTGCGCCGGGGCCGGAGAAAGAGTACGCGCCCGTCTCACGACCAGGCGCTACACCTGCTCCACAGAGTCCCACTTCCGGCTTGGCAGTCTGGGCACGGACCGTCTCAACAACGGGCTTTCTCCCAGGCATTTCGAGTCACTTCCCGGCAATCTGCTGGGCCAGGAGTTCCAGCCGCCTTCCAGCGATTCCGTCGTCTTGCAGCGGCTTGGCGTATACACTTTCGCCGTCGAGTCGAGAACCTGCCGCTACAGGAAAACCGAATTCTGCGTCAACCGTATATCAACCTCCCACGGTGTCAAGTTTGTCCATCGCCGCCTGCCCTGGTCCATTCCCAGGCTTATTTCTGCGGGCGTCATAAGCACGCTTGTTGTTTGCCTACTTGCTGCCCTCCCGCTGGCGCTCTAGACTGACGGCTGCACCCGTCGGGCCGTTTGCCCGTCCACCCCTTGCGGTGTACCCATTCGCCAATTGACCGGACCCCAACCTTCCCCGAAGGAGACCTGCAATGCCCTCCATTTACGCAGACACCGTCATCCGCAACGCCAACATCATCACCATCGACAGCAGCCGTCCCCGGGCCCAGGCGCTCGCCATGCTGCACGGACGATTTGCCGCCGTGGGCAGCGCCGACGACGTGGCCGATTGGGTGGGCCCGGATACCAGGGTGCTGGACCTGGACGGCAAGACCGTCCTGCCCGGCTTTATCGACGCCCATATCCACGTCTTGAACAGCGGCATCCGCCACGTTATGGCCGCCGACTGCGCCCAGCCCACCATCGCCGCCGTCCAGGACGAACTCCGCAAACGGCTGGATGTTACGCCACCGGGCCAGTGGGTCCAGGGCTTCAAGTTCGACGATACCAAGACCGCCGAGAACCGTTTCCTTTACCGCGCCGACCTGGACGCCGTCAGCATGGAACACCCCATCCTGGTGGCCCACCGCGCCGGCCACGTTTACTACATGAACAGCCTGGGTATGCAGTTGGCCGGCTTCACCCGCGACACCCCCGATCCTTCCGGCGGCCGCCTGGGCCGGGACCCGGATACCGGGGAACTGGACGGCGTGGTCTACGAGCGGGCCATTGAACCGGTGCGATTCGGCCTGATTCCAGTGGAGACCCCGGAAATCCGGCGGGAGGGCCTGCGAACTATCTGCGGAATGCTCAACGCGGCGGGTCTGACCAGCGTCCACGACGCGCGGGTTACCGCCGATGAGTTCACCACCTACCAGGAGGGCTACAAGGACGGCGACCTGTCCCTGCGGGTCTATTGCCTGCTCTACTACCCCCACTTCCCCGCGCTGCGGGACGCCGGGGTGGTGGCCGGCTTCGGCGACGAAAGCCTGCGTATCGGCGGTATCAAGATGGTGGCCGACGGGGCCATTGCCACCCGTACCGCCTACCTGTCCGCCCCCTACGAAGGTAGCTGCTGCGACTACGGCATCCTCGCCATGGAGGCCGACGAGATAAACGAGCGGGTGATGGAGATGCACAAGGCCGGGTTCCAGGTCTGCATCCACGCCAACGGCGATAGTACCATTGACATGGTGGTTTCGGCCTACGAACGGGCCCAAAAGGCATACCCGCGCCCCGACCCCCGCCACCGCATCGAGCACTGCACCCTGGTCAACCCAAACCTGCTGTCCCGAATGAAGGCCCTGGGCGCGGTGGCCACCCCCTTCTGCACCTACGTTTACTACCACGGCGAGAAGATGCCCTTCTACGGCGAGGAACGGTTGCGGTGGATGTTTGCCCAGCGCTCCTTCCTGGACTACGGAATCGTCTCCACCGGCGCCACCGACTACCCGCCCGGTCCCTTCGAGCCGCTGATGGGCATTCAAAGCTGCGTAACCCGCACCGACAGCGAGGGCCGGGTGTGGGGCGAAAACCAGAAGGTGTCGGTGGAAGAGGCCCTGCGCATCTACACTCTGCACGGCGCCTACGCCGGCTTCGAGGAAAACATCAAGGGATCCATAGAACCCGGCAAGCTGGCCGACCTGGTAGTCCTGGGAGAGGACCCCACGGCCGTTGACCCGCTGACGATAATAGACATTCCGGTGCTGCAGAC
>CAZPMU010000038.1:16785-20206 GCA_964587795.1 uncultured Dehalococcoidia bacterium
AGGACCCCACGGCCGTTGACCCGCTGACGATAATAGACATTCCGGTGCTGCAGACCATTGTGGGAGGGGAGACGGTGTACGGGGGGTGAGGAGTGAGTTGAAGAGAAAGTTATAGCAGCTTGATTAACGTTACGTTCAGGGTGACTATGACGATGGTTTGGAGGATCATCGCGAAGATCAAGATTTGCTTCCAGCTTTCCTTCATATCAAGACCCTGCTTAACGCCCCAAATAATCGGAGACGCTAGAGAAGTTTGCTCAAGGTAACGGTCAGACCTATTATCAGAGCGCTCTGAGCAATCATTGCGCCAATTAACCATTTCACCGTTTCGAACTTGGCTCTCTCGATCTTGGCCTCAGTGGATAGGCGAAGGGTTTCAATACCGGACTGAGTAGCCAATCTGAGTGCTTCATTGTCGGACTGAGTAGCCAATCTCAGGGCTTCAATGTCGGTCTTAGTAGCCAGATTGCTGTTAAGCAAGTTTACTTGTTCGTAGGCCAAAGCCTCCGCCTGTTTCTCTGTAAATCCGGCAGCAACCAGATTCTGAACAAACCTGTGGGTGTCGAAGGGTACCGCTTCCTGTGTCATGCCCGCATTCTAGTACATTGCTTGTGCCGTGCCAATCCATAGCGTTCCGAGGCAATTATCCCAAGCGACTCAAAAGCGGGGCAATAGTTGGCCGGCTATCTGTAATGCATAGCTGTCCGACCACTACAGTTCCTGTACTATTGCCATCAAAATAAGCGTTGCTTTTCCAAATTAACGCCCGGTGATACCATATACGTCAACCAAGACGGACCGGCAGCAGGGGAGGTCGATATGACGCCTATAAAGGTCGTAATCCACGGTGCAACCGGGCGGATGGGTACGGAAACCGTCAACGCCGTGTGCCGCGAGGATGACCTGACCCTGGTCGGGGCCACCTGCGGACGCGAGCGAGGCGGCAGCCTGTCCCTGCCCACCGGCGGCGACGTACCCCTCTCCACCAGCCTGGAAGACGTACTGGCCGAGACCGGCCCCGACGTGGTGGTGGACTTCACCAACGCCGCCGTTTGCCGCGAATCGCTGGCGGTAGCCGCCGCCCACTCCTGCAACATCGTCGTGGGCGTCAGCGGCCTGGTGGACGAGGACCTGCAGCGCCTGGACGCCCTGGCCAGCGACAGCAGCATCGGCATCATCGTCGCCCCCAACTTTGCCCTGGGCGCGGTGGTGCTGAAAAAGCTGGTGGAGCAGGCGGCCCCCTATTTCGACTACGTGGATATCATCGAGGCCCACCACGAGGCGAAGATAGACGCGCCTTCGGGCTTTGCCTACGCCCTGGCCCAGTCCATCGGCAACGAAAAGCAGTTCACCCGCAACTACCCCGAAAAGGAAACCCTGGAAGGCACCCGTGGCGGCGAATACAACGGCGTATCCATCCACAGCATCCGGATGCCCGGCCGCAGCGCCCATCACGAGGTGATTTTCGGAGCCGCCGGCCAGACCGTCTCCATCCGCCACGACACCCTGACCCGCGACTGCTACATGCCCGGGGTAATCCGGTGCATCCGCGAAGTTGTTAACAAACCGGGCCTTGTGGTAGGCTTGGAAAACGTACTGGGGTTGTAGCTGAACCCCATTGAACGGATTCGGAAAATCGCAGGGCTGCCGGCAGATGTTCATCTGGCGGCTCTGAAATTTAGTTGCAGAGCAGAAGAGATGACCATCCCCAGCCTTGACCACCTTACCATTGCCGTCGTTGGCGCCACCGGAGCCGTGGGCGCCGAGTTCATCAAGACTGTCGAGCAGCGCCACCCCGGGCTGCTCAATCTGAAGCTGCTGGCTTCCAGCCGGTCCGCAGGAACAAAGCTGACGGTCAACGGCAGGGAGTTCACTGTGGAGGAAACTACCGAGGACTCCTTCCAGGGCGTGGACATCGCCTTCATTTCCGCCAGCACCGAGGCCAGCCGCCACTGGGCGCCCATCGCCGTGGCCGCGGGTGCGGTGGTCATTGACGATAGTTCCGCCTTCCGAATGCAGGACGACGTGCCCCTGGTGGTACCCGAGGTCAACGGCGCCGACGTTACCTGGCACCAGGGCATCATCGCCATTCCCAACTGCTCCACCACTCCCCTGGTAATGGTGGCCCACCCCATCCACCGGGTGAACCCCATCAAGCGCATCATCGCCGACACTTACCAGTCGGTGTCCGGCGCGGGCGGCGCGGCAGTCCAGGAACTGCGGGACCAGTCCGAGGCTCTGCTCAAGGGCCAGCCCGTTACGCCCCGGCACCAGCCCAGGCAGATCGGCTTCAACGTCATCCCCCAGATCGACAGCTTCCTGGACAACGGCTACACCCGGGAAGAGCAGAAGATGATTGACGAGAGCCGCAAGATAATGCACGCGCCCGAAATCCGCGTCTCCGCCACCTGCGTCCGTGTGCCGGTTATGGTCAGCCACAGCGCCGCAGTGCATATTGAGACCGAACGCGCCATGAACCCGAGCGACATCCGCGCCCTGTTGATGGACATGCCCGGCGTAACCGTACTGGACGACACGCGAGACGGTAGTTACCCGACGCCCTGGGACGTGGCCGGTGAGGACGATGTTTTCGTAGGCCGAATCAGGAAGGATGCATCGGACCTAAATGGAATAGCGCTGTGGATAGTGTCCGACAACCTGAGAAAGGGGGCTGCCCTCAATTCCATCCAGATTGCGGAAGAACTGGTAGAACGGGAGTGTTTGAAACCCGGTTCGACTCCCAAACCCAAGTTCAGGTTTGGGGAACCGGAAAGCCTGGAAGTGTCGGACCTCCGGAAGGACATGGAATACTTCCGCGCCCACGTGGATGAGCTTTTGCCCGACTATCGGGGCAAGTATGTGGCGATCATTAACCAAACAGTCATAGATTCGGACTTGGAATACGTGCCATTGATGGATCGCGTGCATGCCAAGTACGGGGATCGGCCAATCGTGATTGAAGAAATACCCGCCCGTCCGAGAATCTATCATAACCACACGATTTTCAGGGAAGAGAATTCTCAGGCCATGTCAGGCAAGGCGGGCGGGGAGACCGAAGGTGTATAAGTATAGTTCCCTTGTATCCCCACCAGGTCCGGTCCTTCCAGTCCGAGTTTCAGCGTCGGCAGATTCCGACTCGGTTAGAGTACCAGCACTGCTGGACAGCGCGTCCGACGTTACGATACTTCCCCAAAAGATTCTGTCGATGCTGGGTATAGGAAGGGTGGCTACCGCCTTAAGCGATGGGGTATTCGGCCTACTGCAAACTGGGGACGTCTTTCAGGCATTTATTGCTGTCGAGCAAGACGCGCCGGAGAGTTTTGAGGTCTTGGGATGGCGTGGCAGATTCGCCATCCTGGGCCGCGACATTCTGAACCACTACCACATAACCCTGGACGGCCCAAACCTGACGCTGACCATA
>CAZPMU010000038.1:20306-24701 GCA_964587795.1 uncultured Dehalococcoidia bacterium
GCCACACTAGAGGTTGTCGATGACTTCCCCACGTACCGATGGCCAGTACTCCATTGAGTTGCCCCTGTCCTGCCCCCTGCTGATCAACGGAGAGGAGGGTCCGGCCACCGGCGGCGGCGAATTTCATCGCGAAAACCCGGCCAACACCCAACAGGTGGCTACCGTAGCCGCCCAGGGAACGCTGGAGGATGCCCGGGCCGGTATCGACGCCGCCCGCCATGCCTTCGACACCAACGCCGGCAACTGGCTCAACAATTACAAGCTGCGGGAGCAGGTCCTGTTCCGCACCGCTCAATTGATGCGGGAGAACGCCGACCGCCTGGCCCAGGTGGTAAGCCTGGAAGTGGGCATGCCCATGCGCCAGGCCGTCCCCCACATTGGCGCGGCCGCCGATATTTTCGAGTTTTACGCGGGGCTGGCCGGAAAGATATACGGCGAGTCATTCACCCTGCCCAATGGATCCCTGATCAACCTGGTCAAGGAACCGGTGGGCGTGGTGGGCCTGATTACCCCCTGGAACTTCCCCTTGACCCAGACGGCCCGCAAGGTGGCCCCTGCCCTGGCCGCCGGCTGTACCATCGTCCTGAAGCCCGCCAGCTACACCCCCGCCGCCGCCTACGAACTGGTCAAGCTGATGCACCAGACCGACATCCCCGCCGGTGTCCTGAACCTGGTCCCCGGGCCAGGAACCGTCGTAGGATCGGAGCTGGTTACCAGCCGCGACATCGACAAGCTCTCCTTCACCGGCGAAACGGGAACGGGCAAAATGATCGCCGCTCAGGCCGCCACCGAGGTCAAGCGCATCAGTCTGGAACTGGGCGGCAAGGCTCCCTACCTGATCTTCGACGACGCCGACGTGGAGGCCGCTTCCCGCGCCGCGGTTTTTGGTATGTTCCGCAACGCCGGACAGGCCTGCGGGGCCACCACTCGCCTGTTGCTGCAGGAGGGCATCCACGACCGGGTGCTGGAGCGGGTGACGCAACTGACACGCAACATCGAGGTGGGCAACCCCGCTGCCAACAGCACCGACCAGGGGCCGCTGATTTCCGCCAGCCAGGAAAGGGTGGTGCAGGAGTTCATCCAGTATGGCCTCGACGCCGGTTTCGCCCTGGTTACCGGCGGAAACAAGCTCCAGGGCGACGGCTACGACAACGGCTACTATGTCGAACCCACCATCTTCGACGGGGTGGACAACGCTTCCCGCCTGGGCCAGGAGGAGATATTCGGCCCCGTGGTGGCGGTAACCACCTTCCGCGACGAGGCCGAGGCGGTGGAACTGGCCAATGCCGTGGACTTTGGCCTGGTGGCCGGGGTGTGGAGCGCCGACTATCCCCGTGCCATGCGTGTGGCCAGGGGCATACGGGCGGGAACGGTCTGGATTTGGGACAACTATGCCCAGCCCGTGGAGGGAATCTGGGGCGGCTACAAGCAGAGCGGCATGGGCCGTGAACTGGGCTACCACGGCCTGGAGGACTTCCTGGAGGTGAAGCAGATCTTCACCGACGGCACCGGCCTGACCAGCAAGCCCCCCTACGGCCAGGTTATCAAGGACTAGCCGGGGTTTATTCGCCGCCCGTCACGAATCCTTGAGAATTCAGCCGAGACCAGCCCGGTTAACCCGCACCCTGTCCGCCTCTTCCGGCCCATCCGATGGCAGGTTGCCAGAGGAGGACTTGATTCTCCGAAACCGCCGGTGTGGGTTCGTACCATCTCTGTCGGTCTTTTGTATCGAGCACAGCCTCAACTTCCGACCCTCACATACCACTCCGCGATCGCCAGCCCAATCTCCCCCGGCGAGTCCTCCTGGATGAAGTGGACGCCCGGAACCGTAACTTCCTGCTGGTTGGGCCAGGCCCGGCAGAACTCCCGTTGGGCTCCGGTCAGTATGGCGCCCGGCTCGGCGTTGATGAACAGCTTGGGTATTCCGCACTCCGACAGCCAGGCCGCATACTCGCCAACTATGGCAACCACGTCCGCCGGTTCTCCATCTAGGGGAATTTCCCGGGGCCACGACAGGGTGGGACGGCGCGACTCTCCGGGCTCCACGTAGGGCTTGCCGTACACTTCCATCGCCTCATCGCTGATGCCCCTCAAAGTGCTTCCCGGTAACACCCGTTCCACGAAAACATTGCCGGTCAGCGCCATCTCCTCCCCTGCCGGGGAGCGGAACCCCTGGAAGACCCGCCTGGCCGCCTCAGGCCATTCCTCCCAGCCCAGGGGACGCACGATGGCTTCCATGTAGGCCAGGCCCCTGATCCGGTCGGGGTGACGACAGGCCCAGTCAAACCCCAGGGCCGAACCCCAGTCATGCACTGCCAGCGTCACCGGACCCTCCGGAACCACTGAGTCGAACCACTCATCCAGATAGCGGCGGTGGTCAACAAACCGGTACGAACCATCGGGCGTCCTGGCCGAGTCGCCCATGCCCGCCAGGTCGGGAGCCAGGCACCTGGCCAATGGCGCCACGTGGGGAATCACGTTACGCCACAGATAGGACGACGTGGGGTTGCCATGGAGGAAAACCACCGGCCCCCCTGCCGCTTGTTTGCCTGTATCCACGTAGGCCATCTCCACGCCGGCGCAGTCAACGCGGAAGCGCGGATGGGGGTCGATGAAAGGTATCTCGGTGGCGCTCATGCGTCCTCCTCTTCACACCGGGAATTGTTCCACGGCTGGCATGTTGGATGCCTGGGCTGGTCGCCGACTTGGCAACGCTAGGTATTGCGAACGTCGAGGATGGCGCAGAAAATTGGGTCAGTCCGCATTCCTGCACCTGCTTGGACAAGGTTACGGACATAATACCCATGCGCTCAGCCTGGCGTCTCTAGTGTTCAGCGTTCCAGACCCGCTGGCCACAGGTCCAGGGACACCCCGGCGGCGACCCGGGCTTCAAGAATGCACCCTTCCTCGCCGTCGCAAGAATCCAGGACCCCGCTCCGCCAGGGCAATTGCGCCGTAATGATCAGCTTAGGGGTGGGACCATTCGGGTTAAAAAGTCGGCAAAGTGATGGGAGCGATGGTGAATGGACAGGATGCGTCGATCGTGGACCATTTTCAGGACCTGGGAGAGCCTCCGATAGAGCGGAGCAAACGGCGCCAACCGTCCGCTATTACCGCCGTTGACCTGTAGGCCTACCTTCCCTATCGCCGGGTAGGATCGCCCGTTAGAGCATTCCTCCAGAAACGACCGGTTGAGCGCTGGTCGACGTTATTGCTCACGTGGTCTGACGGGCGGCGATTCTGCGCGATCGCTTCAGATGGTTGAGTGCCTCCCCTGTAGGTTTGCATCCCCGGTAGAGCCTGTTGTTGTCTTCCGGGGCTTTCCCATCCGCCCTGCCTGCAATACTGACTTGGCCCCCTGTAACAGGATTGGCGCCGGAATCCTGTCTACCCCTGCCTCCCTCACCACTGCCACCCATCGATCTTCACGTCACTTCCTGAAACTTGTGCTGCCCTGAACTGGAACTGCCGGGGGTCGTCGGACCTCATTAGCCCTGCCTGAGGTTGTGCAGGCCGCTCGCGGTGGCCCAAGGCCGAATCCGGGCCGTAGCCGAAACCCGCTATAGAACCATCCGCACCATCTGCAAACTTAAACCATCTCCCAACATTCCCATTACGACGGAGACGGGAATCGAGATGAAATTCAGGTCGAAGACTTGATACCCCGCCGATGAAGCTTGAAATCCGTGAGATTATGATACCGGGTGATTGGTATAACTTATAGACATCACATATATATCTCTTATATCTCATATATTGCTGGTACCGCTCATATACATCTGGTGCCATGGTTGCAGTTTTTCAATTTTCACAAGAGGGGCGCATTGCCGGTCCCAGGTTCTTCATCCTCCCAAAATCTGCGGGCATCACGCAAGGACAGGCAATTGACGCTGGCGCGCCTGGTCTCGAGATAGATCCGGCTGATGTGGATCAGTCCGGAGTCTGCCGCAGACCGTCCTCCTGGGTTTTTTCGGTGCGACAGTAGGCGCTCCAAAGGAGTAACACAGTGAGAGTACCCATAAAAAGGCGGTCGGCATGGATGTTTGCGGCCTTGGGCATCGCGGCCATAGGGCTCGTCACAGTTCTCAATGGGTTGCACTCCACCCCTGCTCTGGCTGACGAGGCCAAGTTCTACCTGGATTGTCCAACCACAGAGGTCAAAGAAGGCGATTCATTCGACGTATTCGATGTTCGTGTGACAAACCACCAGCACACAGACACGTTCGGCGCCACGTGGCATACGGACGTGGGCACCGCAGGCACCTCCGACTTCGTGGCCCAGAATACTGGTGTCATCTGGGCCACCGATGCAGAGAGCCAGGCAAACAGGCTGAAGCGCACTTTCAGCACCACGCAGGACAACCTTGCGGAAGGGAACGAGACCTTCACGGTACG
>CAZPMU010000039.1:0-24275 GCA_964587795.1 uncultured Dehalococcoidia bacterium
CCCTCCAATGCCCAGGGCAATCGCGTTTTAACGAACTGTAACCTTGAGCCGCCAATACTGTCATTCTGAACGGAGTGAAGAATCTAAACTCCCTCCCACCGCCAACTTTCGGACCCGAAACCTTGCCTTGGGCGAAGGACTCCAGCCCCTTCGCCAGGTTCAGGCCGGCATTGACTTCTGATTGAGGGGCCAGCCACATTAAAACGCGATTGCCCTGGCCCTCCAATGCCCTCATCTGGCACGGGAAAAGGGGCTGTGTTATATTATTTCAGCTACGATATTACTGAATTCGTAACCCCCAGGAAGCCAGGCAGGCAGGAAGGACGGGATGGCAACCATTTCCCAAAGAGGCCGGAGTGAAACCGACAATGCCGCCGACGGGGTAGGTGAGGGTGTCGTAATAATAGACTTCGGCTCCCAGTACAGCCACCTGATTTCCCGCCGGGCGCGGGAGCTCAAGGTTTACTCCGAAGTGGTGCCGGCATCTGCCGGGTGGGAAAGGGTAACCCAGCGGTTCACACCCCGGGGCGTAATTCTTTCCGGCGGCCCCGCCAGCGTTTACGAACCCGGCGCTCCCCTCATCCCCCAATGGGTTTTCGAGCGGCAATTGCCGGTGCTCGGCATCTGCTACGGAATGCAGGCCCTGGTGCACCAGCTGGGCGGCCGGGTGGCCGCCGGCGAAAAGCGGGAATACGGTTCCGCCGACCTGACCCAGGCGGAAGGACAAGCGTACGGGGCTTCCATATTCTCCGGTATGCCCGCCAGCTTCCAGGTCTGGATGAGCCACGGCGACCGGGTGGACACCCTGCCCCAGGGATTCGCCCCGGTGGCCTCCACCGCCAACTCGCCCCATGCCGCCATCAGCAACGGCGCGAACATCTTCGGCCTCCAGTTCCACCCTGAAGTGGAGCACACGCCCTTGGGACAGTCGGTACTGGAGAACTTTCTCTACCGGGTTTGCGGCTGCCAGGGCACCTGGAATCCCGGCAACTTCGTGGCCGATTCGGTGGCCCGCATCCGCCAGCAGGTGGGCGACGGCCGGGTTATCTGCGCCCTGTCCGGCGGGGTGGACTCTTCGGTCGCGGCCCTGCTGCTGCACGAAGCCATAGGCGACCGGTTGACCTGCATTTTCGTCAATAACGGCCTGCTCCGGAAGGGCGAACCCGAGCAGGTTCAGGAAACCTTCCGCAGCAACCTGGGCCTGAACCTGCTGTACGTGGACGCCGCCCAGCGGTTCGTTTCCAGGCTCGAGGCGGTAACCGACCCCGAGGCGAAAAGAAAGATAATTGGCGAGGAGTTTATTCGGGTCTTCGAAGAGTCGGCCGTGGAGTTGAGCGACACCAGGTTCCTGGCCCAGGGCACCCTCTATCCTGATGTCATCGAGAGTGAAACGCCCGAGAACCAGGCCTCCGCCCGCATCAAGTCTCACCACAACGTGGGGGGCCTTCCCGAGCGAATGGACCTGGACCTGGTTGAGCCCCTGCGCTACCTGTACAAGGATGAGGTGCGCGACGTGGGCCTGGAACTGGGGTTGCCTCGGGAAATTGTGATGCGCCAGCCCTTCCCCGGTCCCGGCCTGGCCATTCGCATCATTGGCGATATTACCGAAGAACGCCTGGACATTCTCCGCGAGTGCGACTGGATTGTCCTGGACGAAATTCAGCAGGCCGGCCTTTACGAAGAAATCTGGCAGAGCTTCGCGGTGCTGAGCGACAGCCGCACCGTGGGGGTTATGGGCGACTTCCGCACTTACGGCTATGTCTGCGCCATCCGCGCCGTTTCCAGCAGCGATGCCATGACCGCCGACTGGGTGCGCCTGCCCTACGATGTGCTGGGCCGTATTTCCAGCAGGATTGTGAACGAAGTTCCCGGCGTAAACCGGGTGGTTTACGATATTACCAGCAAGCCGCCAGGCACCATTGAATGGGAATAGGCTCATGGAACCACTGAACAAGTGTCCCGGTGTGATGGAGGTTATCACCCCCATCCTGACCTTCTCCCGTATATGGGGAAGGGATTTAATCGGGGGTTCCTTTAACTCGTTCCGGAGTATCTGACTGGTGAAAGTCCTGATAGTTGGTTCGGGCGGCAGGGAGCATGCGCTGGCATGGCGCCTGAACCGCAGTCCCCGGGTTTCGGAGATGTGGGTTGCCGGAGGCAACTCCGGCACGGCTCACCTGGCCACAAACGTCGGTGTATCCCCGGAGGACGTGCCCGCCGTGGTGAATCTGGCCGCAGAATTGGCGGTTGACCTGGTGGTGGCTGGACCGGAGCAACCCCTGGTGGATGGACTCATCGACCGGTTGGCGGAAGCGGGCATACCCGGTTTCGGCCCCTCCCAGGCAGCCGCCCGCATCGAGGCCAGCAAGAGCTTCGCCCGCCAGGTTATGCAGGACGTGGGCGTGCCGGGACCGGAGTACCGGGTCTTTCACGAACAGTCGGCTGCCGTGGACTTCTTGACGAAACACGGCTCACCCGTGGTCATCAAGGCGGACGGACTGGCCGCCGGCAAGGGTGTAGCCCTGTGTTCGGGGCCCGAAGAGGCGGTCCTGGCAGTCAGGGGCTGCATGGAAGACCGTATTTTTGGGTCCGCGGGCGACTCCGTTGTGGTGGAGGAGTGGCTTCAGGGACCCGAAGTCAGCGTTTTCGCCTTTTCCGATGGCGAGACCCTTTCCGCGCCGGTGGCGGCCTGCGATTACAAGCAGGTTGACGATGGCGACCAGGGGCCCAATACCGGCGGCATGGGCAGCTTTGCTCCCCCGCCCTTCTGGGACGGCAAACTGGCGGAGGAAGTAACACGGACCATCCTGAAGCCCACGGTTCGGCGCATGGCGGAACTGGGCTGCCCCTACCGGGGAGTGCTGTATGCCGGGCTTATGTTGACCGACGGCGGCCCCAGGGTGCTGGAGTTCAACTGCCGCTTCGGCGACCCGGAAACCCAGGTGATACTGCCCCTGCTGGAGAGCGACCCTGTGGACGTGATGCTGGCCTGTATCGAGGGCGGCCTCTCCAATATCAGGGTGCGCTGGGCGGAACGGCCCCACGTGGGAGTGGTAATGGTTTCCGGCGGGTATCCGGGCGCTTACGAGACGGGCAAGGAAATCAGCGGTCTTGAATTGGCCTGCGTTCCAGGTGGGCGGGAAGAACGAGACTCGTCCACCCTGGTATTCCACGCCGGCGCTGCTTCCGCTGACGACGGCGGCAGGACCAGAACGGTTACCAGCGGCGGGAGGGTGCTGACGGTTGTTGGCAGCGGCGACACCATCGAAGGCGCCCGTGCCGCGGCCTACAGGCGGGTTGAGACTATCAATTTCGAGAATGCCCGCTACCGTACCGATATCGGCGACCTTGCCGTGGGCAGCAGGGGCACACTGTGAGCATGTCCAACTCCTCGTCCGAGCGGTTCCAGCTGGCCCAGGCCTACCGGGAAACGGCGCAAACCGGGGCGCTGGCCAATTTCTGGAAGCGCCGCTGGCAGCGCAGCGCGGAAATGGCCGGCTGGCTGTCGGAACAGGAATTGCCCTCCCTGTCGGAGGAGCGGGTCCGGTCGCTGTACCGCGCCTCCGGAGGCGCAAAGGTCCGGGAATTTGCCGCGAACGGGCTGGCCGACATCACGGAAACCGTGGATTTCCTGCTTTACGATACGATTACGCTGGAGGCTCGCTTTAACGAGTGCGTGGCGGAGGGCGGGGCTTACAAGCTTGCCGGCGCCGGCAAGGAGTTTGTCTCATACCTGCTTTGCCTGAAACAGCCAACCCTGCTGGGCGTCTGGAATCAGGCTGCGGAGCGGGGTCTGCGCCGCCTGGACCGCTATCCCAGGAGCATGGCCGCCGGCCACTGGGGCCTCCGATACATGGACCTGCTGGAGGCAGCCCACCGGCTGAGGCCGGAGTATGGACTGGCGGACTTTCGCGAAGTGGACGAATTCCTTTACTTTGTAACTCGTCGCGGCAAAAATGACGGCAGCAAGGCGGCCGTTGCCGCGGCCGGCGATAATGACAAGACCCCTGGAATCATAGCGAGGTAACGATGGCCTGGCGGGACGACCTTTTGGTCCTGAGAAGAGAAGTAGAGACCGCCCTGACCCGGATTCTGGGCGAACCGGTGGAGGAAGACTCCGAGGTTATCCAGGACCGGCAGGAACTCTACCGGTTGGCAACTTCCCTGCAGGTTGCCGAGTTGCTGCTGGATGTCAATGAAGTCGTCCTGAGCGGCACAGGGAAAGTGGAATCCACTTCCCTGATGGAATACTATGATGACGACGATGTCCTCTACACCATGGAAGACTTGGGGGAGGATAACGACGACGACGACGAGGACGAGGGAGACGAGGAAGAACTCGAAGACAACGAGGAACTGCGGTTCTCCCTGTTCTGGGACGATGCCACCGAGTGCGCCGTGGACGTGGAACTGGGCAAGTCCGGCGGCCGCATTTACGTGCTGGTAAACGGAGAAGAGGTGCGCCCGCAGCGGGAAGTCCTGGAAACCGCAGTGCTGGACGCCTTCAGGGCCGAAATGAACATGGACGCCCGGTAGATTCAGGTAAATTGTTGATGCCCGGTGAATTTCTAAAGGAAGGAATGAGCAAGTGCCACTAGTAGGAGTAGTAATGGGCAGTTCCTCTGACGAACCCGTCGTCAAGGAGACGCTCGAAGTTCTCGAACAGATGCAGGTAGAGTACGAAGTACGGGTTATGTCGGCTCACCGCACGCCGGAACGGGTGCAGGAATACGCCACCACCGCCCGCGAACGGGGCATTGAGGTGCTGATCGCCGCGGCCGGCGGTTCGGCCGCCCTGGGTGGAGTATTGGCCGCCTGGTGTACTTTGCCGGTAATAGGCATTCCCCTGGCTTCCAGCGAAATGAACGGCTGGGACGCCCTGCTGGCCACGTCCCAGATGCCCCCGGGCATTCCGGTGGCCTGCATGGCCGTGGGTCCCTGGGGGGCGCGCAACGCCGCCTTCTTCGCCGCGGAAATCCTGGGCCTGCGCCATGAGCATATCCGCGAGGCCTACGAGAACTACCGCCGGCAACTGAGGGAGCGGTAAGGTTGGTTCCGGCAATCCTCACCGATTTCGACGATACCGCGGCCGTCCAGAATGTTGCGGAGATGCTGCTCCACAAGTTTGGCGACGACTCCTGGCAGGACGTGCGCGCTCGCTTCCGAGCCGGCGAACTGACCTTGAAGGACTACCAGGAAATCACCTTCAACAACATTCGCGCTGACCGGGAGACCATGCGCGCCTACGTCCAGGAAAACGCCACCCTGCGGCCCCGCTTTACCGACCTGTGGGAGTATTGCCGGGAAACCAACAGCCCCATGGCCGTGGTCAGCCTGGGCCTGGACTTTTACATCCAGGCTCTGCTGGAGAAAGAGGGCGCGCCGGATGTTCCCATTTACTGTGTCAACACCCGGTTCACCCCGGAAGGCATAAACTATTACTATCACCACACCTACCCGGGCCAGCCGGAAAGGGGCAACTCCAAGGGCCTGGTGGTAGAGCGTTACCAGCAGTTGGGCTATCACGTAATCTACATAGGCGACGGTCGTTCCGATTTCGAAGGGGCTGAGCGGGCGGATACCGTATTTGCCCATAGTTTCCTGGCTGAAGAGTGCGAGCGGCGGCAGGTTTCTTTCCGCCCATTTACCGACTTTGGCGATGTCCTGGACACCGCCAGGGAACTGCTGGGCCTGACTGGAACGTAATTCCCATTGTAAAGTCCCTTCCCCCGTCAAGGGGGAAAGTCAGGATGGGGGTGGCTGGCCCCCGAGTACCTGGCCTAACCATGTTTCGGAGGAAACCGATTGATTGACCGATATTCCCGGCCGGCTATGAAGCGAGTCTGGTCGGACGAGAACAAGTACCAGAAGTGGCTCGACGTGGAACTGGCCGTGGCCGAAGCGTGGGCCGAGGCGGGAGTAATCCCCCTGGAGGACATGGTACGGCTGCGCCCGGTCCAGTACGACCACCGGCGCATGATGGAACTCTTCGAGGTTACCCGCCACGACGTTACCGCCTTCCTGTCGTCCATCACCGAGGGCATCGGGCCGGAGGGGCGCTGGCTTCACCTGGGCATGACGTCCTCGGATATGCTGGACACGGCCCAGAGCCTGCAACTGGTGGAGGCGGGGCAGTTGCTCCAGCAGGAACTGGCCCAGGCCATCGAGGCGGTGGCGGGGCAGGCGGTGGCCCACAAGGACACCATCATGATGGGCCGCACCCATGGCGTCCACGCCGAACCCATGACCTTCGGGCTGAAGCTGGCCCTGTGGCGGGAAGAACTGTGTCGCCAGCAGGAACGCCTGTCCGCCGCGTGCGAGAGCATCCGGGTGGGCAAGATTTCCGGCGCCGTGGGCACCCACGCCACCATCCCCCCGGCGGTGGAGGAAAAGGTGTGCCAAAGGCTGGGTCTGGAGGCGGCCCCCGTATCCAACCAGGTTATCCAGCGCGACCGGTATGCCCACTTCATCACCACCCTGGCCCTGATCGCAGCTTCCCTGGAGAAATTCGCCACGGAGATCCGGACTCTCCAGCGCACTGAGCTGCACGAAGTGGAGGAACCCTTCGGCCAGGGCCAGACCGGCTCGTCGTCCATGCCCCACAAGCGCAACCCCGAACTGGCCGAGCGGATCTGCGGCCTGGCCCGCCTGATCCGGGGCAACAGCATCACCGCCCTGGAAAACGTGGCCCTGTGGGGTGAGCGGGACATCAGCCACTCGTCCGCCGAGCGCATCATCCTGCCCGACTCCTGCCTGGCCCTGGACTACATCCTGTCCATATTCACTCGCATCGTGAAAGACCTGCGGGTCAACGCCGACCGGATGTGGGAGAACGTGGAGAGCAGCCGGGGCCTTGTCTTCAGCCAGCGGGTGCTTCTGGCCCTGGTGGACCGGGGAATGGCCCGGGAGGACGCCTACAAGGTGGTCCAGCGCAACGCCATGCGCAGCTGGGACTTTGGTGAGGACTTCCGCGACCTGCTCCGGGCCGACGCCGAGGCCGTCCAATGGCTGCCAGGCAATGACCTGGAGGAGTTGTTCGACTACGGGTATTACACCCGGTACGTGGACGACACCTTCCAGCGCATCGGCCTGCTGCCGGCGGAGGCAACCGCCCACGCATAAGCGCAATCCGGACGGAGGGGCCCTTGCGTAACAGGTAACGTTCCGCAGTGTCCCTGCCCCTTGTTGGGGGAAGGTCGGGATTGGGTTGAAGGCTCAATGGCCCCACCCGCTGTCGGACTGCCGGGGAACCACTTTCCCGGCCATCAACGGCAACAAGTTAGCAACAAATTGGAAGGAAAAGACATGCTTATCGAGACAGGACTGCCCAATCAGCTTCATCGCGGCAAGGTGCGCGACACCTACGCCATCAACAACAACCTGCTGCTTATGGTCGCCACCGACCGTATTTCCGCCTTCGACGTGGTGCTGCCCACCGGCATACCGGAAAAGGGCAAGGTCCTCAACCGCATATCGAGCTTCTGGTTCGACAAGACGGCCCACATCGTCCCCAACCACCTGATAACCCTGGCCGACTCCGCCGACGCGCCTACCCTGCTGGCCCAGAATCCGGACCTGGCCAGCGTTTCCGGCGAACTGGCCAGCCAGGCCATGATCGTCAAGCGGGCGGAGCGCATCGACATGGAGTGCATTGTCCGGGGCTACATCACCGGCTCGGCCTGGTCCGAGTACCGGCGGCAGGGGACCGTTTCCGGCAAGCCCATGCCCGAGGGCCTGGTGGAGGGCATGACCTTCCCCGAACCGCTGTTCACACCCACCACCAAGGCCGAAGAGGGCCACGACCAGAATATGTCGGACCAGGAAGTGGAGGACATGGTGGGCGCCGAAATGGCCCGGAAGCTGGCCGACGTAAGCAAGGCTGTGTACCAGTACGCCCACGACTTCGCCAGGGAACGGGGAATTATCCTGGCGGACACCAAGATGGAATTCGGGATGCTGGATGGCGAGCTCATTCTCATCGACGAACTGCTGACCCCCGATTCCAGCCGTTTCTGGGACATGGAAGGTTACGGTCCCGGCAAGTCCCAGCCCAACTTTGACAAGCAGTTCGTGCGAGACTGGCTGGTGGAACAGGGCTGGGACCAGGAACCCCCGGCCCCCGAACTGCCGGATGACGTGGTGGCCCGCACCACGGAACGCTACAAGGAAGCCTATCGCAGGCTCACCGGTTCTGAACTCTAGGGAACCTCCGAAAGAGTCCCATCTCACCTGGTTGGAGATGGGTGGGGTGCGGGGGATCCTTCCATCGGCAGGCTATCACCCCCATCCAGCCCTCCCACCGTCAAGGTGGAAGGGACTCAATCAGAGGTACCCAAGCTGCAGCGGCTGCAGGACAGCCATCGGGAGGTAATGGAATTGCCAGTATCACGGCGCCGCCGGCGCAGGTCCGCACAGCGCGGCCGCCAGGCGGAAATGGTTATCCCTCAGTCCCGTCCCAGGCGGAACATCTGGTACATAGCCGCGTCGGGTGTCATCGCATTCCTGGTCATCGCCGGGTTCGTGGTCGGAGGCATCAGCTTCCAGGGCGGGGACAGCGGCATAGGCAGCAGCGACGAATACGTGGAAGGCGTGGGCCAGCAGCAGGCGATTATGCCCACCCGCCTGCACGTGCCCGAGGAACAGACCGTGGACTACAATACCGTCCCGCCCACTTCCGGCGACCATTGGGACTGGTGGGCCCGCTGCGGGTTCTACGAAGACGGCCTGCCCGATGAGCGCATCGTCCACAACCTGGAGCACGGCAACATCGTGGTCAGCTACAACCTGCCCGACGGCCCGGAACTGGACAAGCTAAAGGACTTCATGGACAACTTCGAACTCGCTCCGTCCTGGGCTGTTACCCGTTTCTACGACGAGATTCCCGAGGGCACGGTGGCCCTGTCCACCTGGGGAGTGCTGGACACCATGCAGGGCGTGGACGAAGACCGCATCGAGGAGTTTTTCCGCACCTACGCCGGCACCCTGGGGCCTGAATTCCCCAACGGCGCCCCCTGCACCACCAGCGGCGTGATGAACTAAACTAAAGCCAGAAATGAAATGTGCCTGGAAAATATGGGCTGGGGAAAGACTGTCATTCTGAACCCTTCACTCAGTTCAGGATAAACTCCGTGAAGAGTCTGAAATTCTCCCCAGCAGAAATGAAATGTGCCTGGAAAATATGGGCTGGGGAAAGACTGTCATTCTGAACGGAGTGAAGAATCTGAAATGCTGAAGGGCTGGAGTGTTTCACTTGCCAACGATTCTAGACCCTTCTGCTAAGCTCAGGGTGACATTGCCTTGGAGGCCAACCCTGTTTCCGTCAACGGGCCCTGGATTCTTCGCTTCACTCAAAATGACAGTTCAGTGGTCTTGCACCCTGAACATCGGAAATGCGGCCCCAGGTGGAACTGCGCATCTCACTCTGGCTTTGGTTTAGGGCCCTGGCCCCTTCCCCCTTGAAGGGATGGTATGGTTGGGAATGGCAGGCAATCCAGCGAGAAGCCCACTTTCGGCTTCCGCCCATTTCAGTAACTAAAGAAGGCTGTTGATTTGTACCTGGCCAAGGTTTATGTAACCCTGAAACCCACCGTCAACGACCCCCAGGGCATTACCGTACTGGGGGGCCTGAAGAACATGGGCTACGACTCGGTGGCAGAAGTGCGGGTGGGCAAGTTCCTGGAACTCAAGATTGACGAATCCGAACGGGGCAGGGCCGAGTCCATCGCCAATGAAGTGTGCGAGAAGCTGCTGGCCAACCCGGTGATTGAGCAATTTTCGGTGGAACTGGTGGAGCAGTAGGGCAGACCGGTTTGACTGCAAACGTTCCCCGGATGTCCTCCCTGGTGATTGTGCCCGACTTTTCGTTTCCCGTGGCGTCGCTTGATTGCAAGAGAGGTTCGTAACACAGAGACCCGGAGATGCGCAGAGTAACTCTGCGAACCTCCGCGTCCTCTCTGCCTCTGTGTAAAGGTTAGTCCCAGGGTTTCTTGCCCCTCCCCACCACCAAGTTGACAACCCCCTGCTGATTTGTTGCAATAGCCTCAACTTCGCATTCCCCGATACATCAGAAAGGAGATGTTGCCGTGACTGCCAACCACAACACCTACGTCTATGTGGGCGCTGAAAGCAGCGGCCTTTACCGCCTGGCTCCAGGCTCCGAAACCTGGGAGGAACTGACCAACGGGCTGCCGGAAGACCCCGTGGTCCCCGGCGTTGCCGTCCACCCCAGCGACCCGTCCATCATCTACGCCGGCACGCAGGACGGCCCCTATCGCAGCACCGACCGGGGCGACCACTGGGAGCGGCTGGACTATCCGACCCTGGCCCCGCCGGTGTGGACGTTCCTGTTCCGTCCCCGCGATCCCCAGGTTATTTATGCCGGCACCGCTCCGGGTGAACTTTACCGGAGCGTCAACGGCGGCGATTCGTGGTCAAAGCTGAACCTGCCCATGGGCTCCGACGAAGTAACCATGGCCTTTCCCACCCGGGTTATAGGCCTGACTGCGGACCCAAACTTCCCGGATGAGATGTACGCCGCCCTGGAAGTGGCCGGCGTGATGCGCTCTACCGACGGTGGCGATACCTGGGACAGCATCACCGGTTCCCTGGCCCCCAGCGAGGATACCCTGGACCTGCACGGCGTCCAATGCACCGCCGCTTCCCCCCACACGGTCTTCATCACCACCCGAGTCGGTCCCTTCATTGGCCCGGACCGGGGCAGCGAGTGGATTCCCATAGACTTCGGCCAGTTCTCGGAAATCACCTACACCCGGGACCTGTATGCCGCGCCCCACGACCCGAATATGCTCTACGTTTCCATCGGAGCCGCCGCCCGCAGCCGGCAGGGGGCCCTGTACCGCAGCCGCGACCTGTTCAAGACCTTTGAGCCGGTGGGCGCCGGCATTGCCGCCAACAGCACGATGATGGCCGTCCGGGTCAACGCCAGGGAACCATCCCACGTCTTCTGCGCCGCTCGGGACGGCCAGGTTTTCGGTTCCTTCGACGACGGCGCCACCTGGAACAGCTACGATCTGCCCGACAAGGCCAGGGAAGTGCGCGGGTTGGCCGTGGGCTAAAGAAGATCGCCCGAAAGGACGTATGGGCGGGTTTGAAACCCGCCCTTCCCCGCCATGCGAGGCTGAAATTGCCACGCATTCCTTCAGGTTTTTTCATCCTGAACCAGGTCAGGCCCAAGAGCAGGGGCGGGTTTGAAACCCGCCCCTGCGTGTAACGAAGGCGCCTGGTATTTCGACGCCTTCTTACGGTTATCAAGGGACAGACAAGAGAGAGCCGCAGCTTATGGGCTGCGGCTCTGTTTTGGCTGCCGATTGAAGCGGTTTAGTCGTTACCCGGCAATACCCTGACGCAACTTCTCGATAAGTTCTTCCACCGTGGCCTGCTGCCACTCTTCGGCCTTGGCCGAGGTGCGCGCCCGGCGTTCGCGGCCAAAGTCCTGGTCGCTGATGTCCGGGTTTTCGGCGCGGATGGCCGCTTCAATTTCCCGCTGTTCCCGGTCCGCCACCTCCGGCCGTTCTATCCAGTGCAGAATGTAGCGGTGATCCGAGGTGTAGAAGACGGCGGTGGGAATGGACATGAACTGCCCTTCCTTCAGGAACTCGTTCATTATGTCGTGGTGCTGGTCGCGGGGGAAAACCCGCATGTCCCAGCCGGCGGCTTCCGCCATGCGGGCCAGAACGGGCAATCCGCGCACCACGTCGCCGCACCAGTCTTCGCCCAGCACCAGCATCTTGGTGGGGCCGTTGGGGTCGGCGGCCAGAGCCTTCAGGGCGGCTTCGTCCTCGGGGGTAACCGTGAAGTTCTCGTAGAAGCTGTCCATCCGGTCCTTGTTCACGTTTACCTGGGCCATGTAATCGGCGTACCGGAAGCCCGCATCAAAACGCTGGGGGGTAACAACGCTGGTTTCGCTGGTCATGATGTTCCTCCTGTCTTTCATCTGCTCAGAAACTGGCGACTTTTCCGGGGTGATGCAGTCAACTGACTGCTAACCGATTTCTCAACCGCGGTGGCCCTCGAAACCTATTTCCACCCGTCCATCCGGATAGACGATGATCGGCACCGAGTCGCCATAAAGGAGCGCCTCGTCCAGGGTGTCCTGGCTCTGGTCAACCCGCTTTTCCTCGTACTGGATTCCCTGCCGACGCCACGCGTCGCGCAACCGGTCAGAGGCCGGTCAAACGGTCAGGGTGTAAACCACCGGAATATCTGCCATGCTGGACCTCCTGCGCCTCCCGTACCTGTCGGGCGGACAAGTGGGGTTTGTGCCATTCTACAACGGCAACCTTGCCGTGTCATTATCCCTGGGGAAGCCGGTCTCGAAGCAAGTCCCGGTTGTCTTGCCCATTGCCCCCGGATATAATGGCCCTCGTTCGGGATCCTCGATAGCATACCCTGCCCGGGTTCCTGAACTGCTTTGGAATGTGAAAACTAACCTGCCTTGGAGGAACAATGATCGCGCTACTGGTCACCATCAACATCAAACCCGGATTCAAGGAACAGTTCATGGAGTCGATGATGGGCGACGCCATAGGGTCAAACAATGATGAGCCGGGCTGCCTGCGCTTCGACGTTTTGCAGGACAACGAGCACGAGAACCGCATCCACCTGTTCGAGGTGTACGAGGACGAAGCGGCCTTGGAAGCCCACCGCGCTGCCCCCCATTACACCAAGTGGCGCTCGGAGGTTGCCGACTGGTTCGACGGCGAAATCGGCCGGAATGTTGCCACGCCGGTGTACCCTGCCCCCGAAAAGTGGGAAAAGCGGCCCCCGGTAAGCTAGGCCCCGTCCGGCTCTAAACGAATAAACAGGCGCCCCGGTTCAGAACCGGGGCGCCTGTTGCGTAAGGCGATATTGAGGACGGACCAGGTTACAGATTCCGGGCCAGGGCAGTGCGGAAGGCGGCCAGGAACTCTTCTACGTCGTCCTCCGTTATGGCTGTGGACAGGGACCCAACCAGGTTCGAAGCCATCAGGATGCCCTCGTTCAGCAATCCCAGGAACATCCTGTCTCTCAGGTCATGGTTGCACCCCGCTATATCCCGGTAGTTGAGCACCTCCCGGTCGGTGAAGTGAATGCCGAACAGTGAGCCCAGGCCCGTTACCTTCACCGGTGCCTCCATTTCCCCGCACACGTCCCTGATCCCCTGCTTCAGAAGCTCGGTCTTCTCGGCAAGGGAACGGTACACGTCCGGCGTCAACTCTTGCATGGTAACGGCGCCGGCCACCATCGTTAGCGGGTTGGCATTGAATGTTCCGGCATGGGAAACCGTCGGCCCGGTGGTGGGATCGTACAGTTCCATGATGTCCCGCCGCCCGCCAAAAGCGCCTACCGGCAGGCCGCCCCCTATAATCTTGCCCAGGGCCGTCATGTCCGGCGTGACGCCGTAGTACTCCTGGGAACCGCCCGGGGCCACCCGGTAGCTGATAACCTCGTCGAAGATCAGGACGCTGCCGTTGGCGGTGCAAAAGTCCCGCAGCATGGCGAGAAACTCCGGCAGTGCCGGCACCATTCCGACCGAACCCATAACCGGCTCGATGATGACTGCCGCCAGGTCTTCCGCACTCTCCTCCAGTATCTTCCTTGCGGTAACCGGGTCGTTAAAGGGGATCACCACCACCTGGTCCATCACTCCCGGCGCCAGCCCGGCGCTGGCCGCCACGGGAACCGGGCTGTCCGGGTCCCCCGCGACGCTCGGGTCCACCCGCACGCTGACCGTAACGCCGTCGTGAGTGCCGTGGTAACCTCCCTCAACCTTGGCGAAGCGGGTCCTCCCGGTAACTGCCCGGGCCGCCCGCAGCGTATTCAGGGTCGCTTCGGTGCCAGAGTTGGTAAACCGCACCAGGTCAAAGCTGGGTATCCGCTCACACAGTATGCGCGCCAGGTCCACTTGCCGCTCGTTGGGCGCGTTATACCCGAAACCCCGTTCCAACTGGTGGCGGACGGCGTCCACTACCGGCGCGGGCCCGTGCCCCAGAATCATGGTGGTCATGGTATTGATGAAGTCGATGCGCCGGACCCCGTCCGCATCGGTTACCCCGCTGCCGGAGGCATCGGTAATGAAAATCGGGTAAGGCTTCCAGAATATGGAGTTGCGGCTGTCCCCACCCGGCATGTACTCCCGCGCCTCTTCCCACCTGGCGCGGGATAGGGGCGTAAGTTCCAGGTAACGCTCCAGTTCAGTCCTGGTCTGTGTCAATTGATGCCCTCCTGTTGGCCTCCTGTCGTCTGCCGGTCAGCGGGAAGTCTGACGGGCACGCCCACCCTTAACCTCCCTATTCGCCCTCCACCCGCAGGTCGGGCAGCCAGCGCAGGAAGGGCGGCAGGTACCAGTTGCCCTTGCCCAGCACCTCCATGCTCGCCGGCACCAGCACCGAGCGGACCAGCGTGGCGTCCAGGAACACCGCTATGGCCAGGCCAAATCCCATCAACTGGTTGACCACGGTCTCCCCCGACGCGAAGGCGCCGAACACCACCACCATAATCAAGGCAGCCCCGGTAATCAACCCGGCGGTGGACCGCAGGCCGTAAGCCACCGCTTCCGTGTTGTCGCCGTTCTCGTCGTACCGCTCCCGGATGCGGCTCAACAGGAAGACATGGTAGTCCATGGACAGGCCGAACAGAATGGTAAACAGGAACAGGGGTAACCAGGCGTCGATCACGTCCGCCTGCTGGAACCCGAAGAGGTCGGCCCCGAAGCCCTTCTGGAACACCAGCACCAGCAGGCCGTAGGTGGCCCCCACGGACAGCAGGTTCATGATGATGGCTTTCAGCGGGATGACAATTGAACGGAATACCATCATCAGGATCAGGAAGCTCAGGCCCAGCACAAAGGCGAAAACTATGGGCGTGTAGAACCGGACGATTCCGTAGAAGTCGGCCACCTCCGCCGTCAGTCCTCCCACGTAAACCTCGACCGGGACGCCGCGGAAGGCGTCGGCAACGTGCTGGTCCCGCAGTATGCCCATGTTGTCCGCCGCCTCGGGAGTGGTGGATTTGCCGGGGAAAGGCAGCACCAGCAGGACCAGGTCCCCCGCCTCGTTGACTACGGGCGGCTGGGGCGGCAACGGGAATGTGGGGTCTGCCGCCAGGGACTGCTGCAGCTTGCCGATGGCCTCCTGGACCTGGGGCGAGGCGGCATCGCCAAGAATTACGATCTCGGCGGGGCTGAGGAACCCTGCCGGAGTGACCGCGCCAAAGGAGAATTCCTCCTCCATCAGGAGAAACGCCTTCTTGGTCTCGGCCTTGTCGGGGAAGGTGTTAACGTCGTTCAGGCCCGTCCGGATGTCCAGGTAGAACCAGGACAGAATCAGCATGGGAATGCCCACCAGCAGCAGGCTGATGACAGGCTGCCAGGTAACGATGCGAGTCATTTTGTCCCAGAACCCGCCGGTGGTGGTGTCGGCTCCCTTGAGGGCAAAGCGGTTGATGAAGGGGATGGTAAGGAAATTCACCCGTGGACCCAGGAGGGCAAGGACGGCCGGCAGCAGGGTCAGCGTGGCCGCCAGCGTCGTCACCACCACCAGTATGGCGCCCAGGGCCAGGGACTGGTAAAAGGACGAAGGCACGATGAACAGCCCAACCAGGGCCAGGACTACGGTGGCGCCGCTGAAAAAGACGGTGCGTCCCGCGGTATTGCCCGTTCGCGCCACCGCCTCCCGCACGGGAAGACCGTGATTCAGTTCCTCCTTGAACCGCAGCACAATGAGCAGGGAGTAGTCGATCCCCACTGCCAGCCCGATCATCACCACCATGATGTTGACAAAGAACAGGAGGGGGAACTGCTGTCCTATTATGGCCACCGCTGCCAGGGCAACGCCGATGGAAACGGCGGACAGGCCCAGGGGAATCAGGGTGGCAACCAGCGCTCCAAAGAGGACCAGCAGGACCAGGAAGGCCACGGGAACCCCGAACTTCTCCCCGTTCTGCAGGTCCTGCTCCGCCAGTTCGTTGTTCTCGTGGGCCACGCTGGCGTCGCCGCCGATAAGGACCACAAATCCCTCTTCCTGGTTGGCTTCCTCGATGACGTGGATCAGCGTCGGGACGTTTTCGATGGCTTCCTCGACACTGCCGGCCAGGGTGTAGTGGAGCATTACGGTATCCCGGTCAGCGGAAACAAGGATGGGCAGAAGCTGCTCGGCCAGCCCCGGCGGCAGCGCCGGGCCAGCGTCCACTATCTGGTAGTAGTGAGAGACCGGGGAATCAGGAACTCCGGAGGCGACGAGATCGGGGAGGAAGTCGGAGATTTTCCGGTCGTCCAGCCCGCCGGAGATTATCTCCGGGCCAAGGCCGGTGATCTCCCCGTGCAGTTCCTCCACCCTGGCCCGGAAGGCCGGATCGTCAACGGTCAGTGTGTCCGACCGCATAATGACGATTTCGGGAGACCTGGCCGGCCCACGGAGCCGTTCTTCCAGAATTTTGGCCGCCTGCTGCGACTCGAACCGGTCGGCCAGCTTGAAATCGGTGGTGGTGGCGCTGGGCAGTAGCCGGTCCACTATGCCGGCGCTGGCCGCCAGCAGCAGCACCCATATTACGATGACGACTATCGGCCGCCGCGCGCTCATGGCTGCAAGGTACTGAGTCAAGACGATTCCCTCCCTGTCTCTTGCCAGCAAACCGGGTGTGCTGGCGGCATTGGGAGAATTTTACCACCGCCGACTCTGAGCCAGAACGGGTGAGGCCTGCCGGGGGCGCAATCTTCACAAACCCGGTTGGTCAGGAGGGGCGCCAAAGGGGAGGAGAAGAGACCGGGAGCGCGGAATGAATCAAACACATCCCTTGCCCCCGGTTACCGATTACCGATTACTGATTACCGCAGGTCAGGCCGCTGCCGGCACCGCCGGGGTGGCGAAATAGATCCCCCGCAAAGACCGGTTGGCCAGGCTGACGAACATGGTCACTATGAAGGCCACGCCCCCCACCGCGAGGATTAACGGCGCGTTCAGGAATGCAACGTCCACCAGGCCGGCGTTGATGCCGTTGGCCACCGCCATGCTGCCGCCCACGTGGAAGGAGTACACGCCGGAGACCCGCCCGCGCACCGAATCGTCCACGATCCGCTGGATGATGGTATGGGTTATGGTCATGAAACCGCCCTGATTCATACCCATTATCACTGTGGCCAGCAGCGAAATCCAAACATCCGAGGACAGGGCCAGGATTATCGGCCCGACGCCGCTGCTGATGCCGAATATGAGGAACAGCCAACCTCGAGTCTTTTCGCTGCGTATTCCGGCCAGCCAGATGGCGGTTGCCATGGCGCCTATTCCCACGCCCATGATCAGCAATTGGGTGCCGCCTTCCGAGTCCACCCCCAGCTTTTCCTCGGAAATGGCCGGCAGCACCGACTCGAAGGACATGGTCAGCGCGCAATGCCCCAACACAATCAGGATCATGGCCATCAGGCGGGGCTGGCTGTAAACGTAGCTGAACCCGGCCGCCAGGTTTCCCCAGAAGCCGCGACGGGCATCCATTCTGCCGGTGGACCGGGTAACAATGCGGGCCACCTGGACCAGGCCCAGGGCGTAAAGCACCGCACAGGCCCAGAAAACGGGTTCGTTGCCGAAGTAGAGAGCGATCAGGAAGCCCACCATTCCACCGACGAAGCGGGACCCCTGCTGGGTGGCCTCGTTCAGCGCGATGGCGTTGGGCAGCACATCCCGGGGTACCAGGTTGGGCACCAGCGACTGGGTTGTGGTCATCTGGGCCGAACGCAGGGTACCGTTGAGCAGGGAGAGGGCCACCAGCCACCAGATGTTGGCCAGGCCAATCATCACCAGCAGGGCCAGCAGAATGTTGTGGGCCAGGTTCAGCGTATAGGTCCACTGCAGAACGGTTTGACGGTTGAACCGGTCCGCCAGGAACCCGGTTATCACCGTGGAGAAAACCCGGGGAATCATGGCCGCAAAGGTAACCACGCCCACCCACAGGTACAGTTCGGAATATTCGTTGGCCAGCACGGCCCGGGCGGCAATTAGCGCCCACGCCGCCGCGCCGGCGCACAGATTCGCCGTCCACAGGGTAAGGTAGTCCTTGTGCTGGAGGGCCAGGAGAAAGCGGTTGAAGGGGGTGGCTATTGCGCCGCCGAGTCCAGTTGCCACGGTCACACCCCGAACTTCAGGATTGGGGGATTCACATCCTTTGCCCGGGCCGAGCGGCTGCGCCGATTTATGTTTGTACAGTCAGATACCAAAACTAGTCCATCAAGCTAATAGGCCACTTCGCCCCGGTTATACAGAATCACACCCGGAAGAATGAGCGGATTATATACCCGGTGTTAATTTGATGAAAGACCGTTCCGGATATTTGTGAATGTGATGAAATGACGGGAAAGCCCTTCACGTTTCCCTGTCCACGTGAACCCGACCCGGGCGGACGGCCACGGCAGCGTTCCGATTCAGGTGGTATTGCCCTGGGACCGGGGCGGAGACACCGGTCTGCCCCTGCCATCCTCGCGTTGGGCCACCTGAGCGGAAACGCCATATTTCCCGCCAGGAATGTTGATTTCCCGCGAGAGTCTCAGGTTCTTCGCTTTACTCAAAATGGCAGGCAGGAAGTTGGGAAGCTCTTGGCGGCTGAAAGGCGGCCCCAGGCGGGACTGCGCGTCCCACTTTGGTGTTGGTTTAGGGAACCTCTGAATAGACCGTAGCGCCCAAGAAGGCGGCCGGAATTTGCACGGTAAGAGTGGCGGTCCAAGCTATGAGGCGAAATCCTCACCTCCATCCCGACCTTCCTCCGTCCAGGGGGAAGGGACTTGTTCAGAGGTTTCTCAGTTTACCGCGGCCCATCGCGGCATAGCCTGAATGCGCACGCTGGCCACCAGGTAAAAGGAGTCGTTCAGCCGGCGAATTTCCAGTTCGTTAAACTGGCCGTCCACTTCCAAATGACGGGAGATAGCCGCATGCACGTCCCGTTCCAGGGAGTCAACAACCGTGGGGCTGAGCAGGTCGTAACGGTCCCTGCTGAGCGCCGCGTTAAGCCGGTTCTTGGCGATGCTCCTGGTGTTGTCCGGGGCATCCCTGATGTGATTGGGAGTCCTGGCTCGCAGGAGTTTGCTAAGCATGGGTGTACTCGCTTCGGTTGATTCCCATCAGGTACCTGACGCGATCCATCAACCCGGATTTTGGTTCCAGGTCCATCAGCGGAACATCCTCGCCGTCAATTCGGGCGGCTATGCGGGAGAAGGCCATGCCGGACAGGGCCTTCTTGTCATGGATAACGGGCACTCCCTGGTTGGTGGCCGTAATCAGGCGGTCGTCGGCCGGCACCAGGCCAAGAACATCCACGGCCAGCAGTTCCACTATGTCGTCCTTGTCCAGCATGTCCCCGCTCTTGACCATTCCCGGCCGGATGCGGTTGATGATTAGGCGGGGATTGTGGAGTTCCGCGGCTTCGAGCAGGCCAATAACCCGGTCGGCGTCCCGGATGGCGGAGACTTCGGGCGTGGTAACTACTATGGCTTCCTGGGCGGGGCCAATGGCATTGCGGAAACCCTGCTCGATTCCCGCGGGACAGTCAATGATTATGTAATCAAACTCCTGCTCCAGGTTATGGCACAGGTCGGCCAGCTGGTCCGCGCTGATGCAGTTCTTGTCCCGGGTCTGGGCCGCCGGAATCAGGTAAAGCTCCGCCAGGTGGCGGTCTCGAATCATGGCCTGGTTCAGCTTGCACCGGCCCTCAATGGCGTCCACCAGGTCGTACACAATGCGGTTTTCCAGGCCCATAACCACGTCCAGGTTCCGCAGGCCGATGTCGGTATCAATTACCACTACCCGGTGCCCCCGCATGGCCAGGCCGGCCCCGATATTGGCGGTGGTGGTTGTTTTACCGACGCCACCCTTCCCCGAAGTGACGACGATGGTCTTACCCTTCATAAGGAACTCCTCCCCGGTACTCCTCGCACCGCCGTTCAAAGGGCGCCACAAAAATGGAACCCCGGCGCAGGTAGGCTATTTGCGGATTGACGGCCCTGCCGCCGCCCTTGCCTTTCCTGGCTTCCCGAGGCCTTTCCCCGGCGTGGGGGCCAATCTGCAGGCGGTGTGATTCCATGTTCAATGCAAAGATGATTGCTTTCAGGTTTCCCTTCGCGCCGGCGTGGGCCGTGCCCCGCAGGGCGCCCAGCACCAGGACGTCGCCGCCGGCGACTATTTCCGCTCCGGGATTCACGTCTCCGAATACCACCACGTCTCCAGGATACTCAACCACTTCTCCGGAGCGGCAGGTGTTCTTGATAATCAGGGCTTCGCCGCCCCGGGACAGTACGCTTTGGAAGACCGTGTGGACCGCGTCGGAACCGCCTTCCTCAGCTTGGCCCAGGCGGGACGCGCCCTGGTCCGAAACAGCCTCCGCCGCCGGGTCAACTACGCCAGCAACGGGCTCCCCCTCCGGCGCCTTCCCGGCCCCGGCAGCTACGGACGGTTCCGGCCCAGGTTGATGGAAGACTTCCAGGTTCGCTGCCGGCGGCGTCCCCGGACTATTGCCCCCGGGTTGCGGCCCGGCCTTCCGACGCCCGACCTCGCCCGACTGCTCACCGTCCAAATCGGGAAACAGCTCGGGAAACAGCATGGAAAGCTGCTGTCCCACCGGCCGGCCCAGTTCTCGGGTATCAGCCGATGAGGTCTCTTCCTTGCCGGCGGTATCCCCGGGTCGTACCGGTGCGTCGGCCGGCTGGCAAACGGCTGCAATGGACAGTTCATCAACATTGTCACCCGCACCATCGGCGGCGGGTGAGGGCAGCGCTCGCCGGCACTCGGGTCCGGCCAGGGCCCTGGACAGAACATCCGGCGGGCACCAGTAACAGCTAACCGTCAGCCCGGTTTCCCGGCCCAGGATGCTCTTGATGGCATCCATCTGGTCGGCTGCCAGAATGCGCCGGCCCACGTTGACTGTGACCGTTCCCCTGGAATAAAGGCCCCGGCACTCTGAGAGATATTCGCGCAGCCTGCGCTCCGCCAACTCGAAGGGCACGGAATCGTCAATGGCAAAGTCGACGTTGGTACCCCTGCCCAGTACCTGGATGGTATCCGTTTCCGGCATAGGGCTTACCCCGCCACAACACTATGGCCAGTCTAAATTCTGGGAAACAGGCAGATAGTCCGGTACCAGGCCCATGGGATACCCCAAGGCATCCAGCCAGGTCTGGACCAGATTTTCAGACCATTCTTCCAGGGAGTAATACCAGACGAAGAAAAAAGCGACCGCGTAAAAAGGGTTATACCCGTAGAACAAAGGGGGCACCGCCTCACACACATCTTCCCGATTGGCCTTATATTTATAACAAGACGGGTTGCCTCCATTCAAGGTCTTTTGCAACCGGTTTTTGACCACTTTCCGGTTCACAATCAACTTGCGCCGGGAACCAGGCTCCCCCGGGGTGATGCCGTTTTACCTTCACGCAGAAGGGCGGGCCTGATGCCCGCCCGGTAGAATTCCGGATTTTCACCGTCGGAAAGCTATGCGGCCCCGCCAAATATGGCGACCGAGCAAGTGAAAGAACCGGGCCTGCCGCCCAGGTTATGGGTCAGCCCCAGATCGGCCTTGCGCAGTTGGCGCCCTTCCGCCTTGCCCTGCAGCTGCTTGTAAACCTCGTAAATCATCCGTATTCCGCTGGCGCCAATAGGATGTCCGAAGCACTTGAGGCCGCCGTCGGTGTTGACCGGCAGGTGGCCTTCCAGGGTAAACGACCCGTTCTCCACGTCCTCGCTGCCCCGGCCCCGCGGGCTGAAACCCAGGTCCTCATAAATGATCAGCTCGGTAATGGTGAAACAGTCGTGGACCATCGCCATGTCCAGCTCTTCACGCGGGCTGGCAATGCCGGCCTCCTGGTAGGCCGCCTGGCTGGCCCGTACACTCTCGGGAAAGTGAGTAAAGTCCCAGTCGCTGCGAATGGCCCCAAAAGCCCCGACGGAAAGGGCCAGCGCCTTCACCAGCACATAGTCCCGGCGGAAGGTGCGGGCAATCTCCGGCGTGGTGATGATTGCCGCCGCCGCGCCGTCGCTGACGCCGCAACAGTCGAACAGGCCCAGCGGCCAGGCAATCATCGGCGCGTTGACCACCTGCTCGGCGCTGACTTCCTGCTGGAAGTGGGCACGGGAATTGAGCGTACCGTTGTGATGATTCTTGGCGGCAATCTGCGCCAGGGTCCGCTTCCCCTCCTCGTAGGGAATTCCGTACTGGTGGAAGTAACGGGTAGCGGCCATGGCGAACTGGGACGGCGGCGGGGTGGGAGGGGTAACATCCGAACCGGGCGCCTCCGGCACCGCCAGCCCGGAAAACCCCGAGTCCTTCAGCTTTTCCACGCCCACTGCCAGAACTATGTCGTAAATGCCGGCGGCTACTGCGTAAGCGGCATTGCGAAAGGCGTCCGTGGCCGTGGCGCAGGCGTTCTCCACCCTGGTAATGGGAATGTAGTCCAGCTTCAAGGCTTCCGCCAGCGGCTGGCCGGTACGGAAACTGCTTACCGTTCCCAGCCACGCCGCCTGCACGTCCTTGGCCTCGATGCCGGCGTCGGCATAGGCTTCGAAGGCGGCCTCCACCATCAGGTCGGCGGCGCTGGCGTCCCACCGTTCCCCGAACTTGGTGCAGCCCATGCCAATAATGGCAACCCGGTCCTTGATGCCTCTCATCTCCGGCCTCCCCCTCTAATCTACCGGCGCTTCTACTGCTGCCGGCGCTTCAACTCCGAAGCGACGCGGCACGGCCTTCCAGTAGTAATTGTGTATCCCGTTCACCACCCGCAGCTTACGGAAGCTCATTTCCACCGGCATCCCCACGTGGACTTCGTCCAGTTCCCGGTCGGTCATCATGCAGATGATACGGCCTCCGCCCAGGAAGTCCACCACGCTAACCACCAGGGGCGTATCCACTGCGCCGGCGATGTAATCCATGGAATAGGTGAAAAGCTCGCCCATACGGTCGCTGAGCCTCACCGGCAGGGATTCATCCAGGGCCTGGCAGTTCACGCAGACCCGCTGGGGTGGATACTGCACGTACCCGCAGGCCTGGCAGCGCCCGGCATACAGCCGCAGGTTCTTGTTGCTCTCCCGCCACATGGCTGACACGGACGGGGAAGATGGAGCAGGACGCCGGGCGGCGTCATCGGTGAGCCATACGTCCCGCCACCTGGCGAAGGTCTCGTAGTCTTGCAGGACGGCGCCGGAGTCCAGGTATGCGGCCAGGCCGCCACCGCCGGCGGACGCTTGCTGCACCGGCCCCGTGACCCTGAAGGCCAAAACGTCGCTGCCATCCCCGTAGGATACCGCCATGACCAGGTCCCCGGGCGCAACTTCCTCCAGCGCCGACCCCAGGATCATCAACGGAAAGGCGGCGCCGGTGTTTCCCAGGCGACCGAACAGCGGTTCCTGCACCTGTTCCGGCCCGAAACCCAGCCTGCGGGCCAGGCGGGCGTGGCGACGGGCATCCGGCGCGTACAGGGCAAGGCGGGAAATGTCGTCCTTGCCAAGCTGGTACTTGGCCAGAAAACCCTCAACCGCGTCGGGGATTATCCGTTCCAGGCCCTCTTCGGTGGCGAATCGGTCTTCCCAGGACCGGACAAAAGGGTCTCCGGAGGAACGCCAGTTGTCCAGCATATTCTCGGTGAGAGTATAAGATCCGGCGAACTCAGCGACCACATCCTCCCGCCCCACCAGGAAGGCTGCCGCGCCGTCGCCCGAATTTCGTTCGGTTTCACTGCGTGGGGCGCCCTGCCGGCTGTCTGCCACCACCACCAGGGCCTTACGAGCCGACCCGGCGGCCACTGCGTCGAGGGCCGACCGCAGGGCCGTGGTGCCGGCCCGCAGCACATCGGTAACGTCTGCGGCGAAAATGTCCCGCCTCAGGTCCAGGGCAGCGGCGATGATGGATGCGCCCTGTTTTTCGGCGTAGGGTACGGTGGAACTGGCGAAGAACAGGGCGTCTATGTCCTGCCGGTCCCGGCCCCGCAGACAGTCAAGGCCGGCGGCCACCGCCATGGTGACGCTGTCCTCGTCGAAATTGGCAACCGCCCTTTCCTGCGACCCGGTCCAGCCGGAAGTACCGGCGCCCAGCCGGAACCTGGGAACATAGGCCCCATGGGCAACTATTCCTGGCAAGCCATAGCCTTCCTGTTCCAAAGTGGCGTTATGCTATCAGCGCCCTATCCGGCAAGTCAATTTGCCTCCCGGCCGGTTCCATTCAAGGCCCCGCCACCAACGATTTAACCCCATTCCCCCCTGACACCACCCCCTTGCCACCCCGCATAACCCCCCTCCACCATAAAACCATAA
>CAZPMU010000040.1:0-5040 GCA_964587795.1 uncultured Dehalococcoidia bacterium
GGTGGGAGAAGGGGCGCACGGCCGTGCGCCCCTACGGTTGGGGAAGGGTTGTGATGTGGTCATGGTTTTATGGTGAAGGTGGGTTATGCGGGTTGGCAAGGGGGAGGTGACTGTGGTTTGCTGGGAGGTTCGCGAGGGCCCGATTAGCCGGCATTGCAGGTCTTGTAAAAGGAAACGGCCGCTGTCAAACTATAGGCCATGAAAGTTGGCGAATTTGAACTGAAGGAACCAATCCCTGAACTGAAAGACCCCCACCTGCTGGCCGTACTGCGTCCCTGGATTGACGTGGGTCGCGTGGGCAGCCTCAGCCTGGGCCGTATCCAGCGTCATCTGCGCGCCAGGGAACTGGGTCGGCTGCACCGGCCCGGCCTGTTCTATGACTTCACCCGCTATCGCCCGCGCTCCCTCATCAACCAGGGAAAACGAGAGGTGACAATTCCCAACACCATAATCCGGTATGCCCAGCGGGAAGACGGGCCGGACATTGTGCTGGGACACTTGCTGGAGCCGCACCTTTACGGGGAAGACTATGCCGACGCCATACTGGACATGCTCCGCCAACTGGGGATAAAGCGATACTCCCTGGTGGGAGCGATGTACGACATGGTGCCGCATACCCGGCCTCTGTTGGTTTCGGGCTCGGGCGTGGGCGGCGACCTGGAGGAGGAGCAGCGGCAGAATCGGGTGAAGACCAGCGACTATGAAGGTCCCTCAACCATCACTTACCTGATTCCCCAGGAGGCGGCCAAAGAGGGTATTGAGACCCGCACCTTCGTGGTGCATCTGCCCCAGTACTTCCAGGCGGATGAGGACCTGATGGGCGCGTCTCGCCTGATGGAGATTCTCTGCGCCCAGTACAACCTGCCGGAGCGGTTGATTGAAGCGGACCGGGGCAAGGAACAGTACGATGGCATCGCCGACATGGTAAACGGTGAGGGCGAGGACGTATCGTCTTTGTTGGCGCAGTTGGAACAGCACTATGACCGGGAACAGCGCGCGGAACAACCGTCTCCCCCACCGCTTTCCGCCAACATCGAGGAGTTCCTGCGGGACCTGGACCTGGGGTTTGACCGGCCGGAGGGAAGTCAGGGGCCTGGGTGACGGTGATTATGGCAAATGGAGTGTGAAGCCCGGCGGTTATGAGCCGGGCTTCTTTAGTTCCCGTGGCCCGTTACGACTGGGCCGAGAGAATTCGGGAAGTGTACCTGGTCCACCTTCCAATACTTGGCAATCCCCTACGTGGGCAGTATAGTAACCCAAACTTTGGTGGAGCCTTCCGCAAGCTTCACCACTTTTCTGCCCGCCTTTAACTTTCATGCCTGACTACGACTACATCATCATTGGCAGCGGCATCGCCGGTCTGAATACGGCCCTGCTGGCGCGGGAGCACGGCTCTACCCTGATCCTGACCAAGGGCAGGGTGGATGACTGCAATACCCGCTATGCCCAGGGGGGCATTGCGGCGGCCGTGGGCGCCGGAGACACTCCGACCCTGCACATGCAGGACACGTTGACGGCCGGGGCCGGTCTGTGCGACCAGGAGGCCGTGGAAGTTCTGACCAGGGAGGGCCCGCAGCGAGTCGCCAGCCTGATTCAATGGGGCGTTCCCTTCGACACCAGCCACGGCGAGATATGCCTGGGAATGGAGGGGGCCCACAGCCGACCGCGCATCCTCCACGCCGGTGGAGACGCTACCGGACAGCACATCGAACTTACCCTGGCGGCACGGGTTGCCGAATCTGACATCAAGGTCATGGAGTTTACCCTGGCCACCCGCCTGGTGGTGGAGGAAGGCCGCGCGGTTGCCGTGGAGGCCATGAATACCGGGACGGGGGAAAAGGCAACCTTCAGGGGCCGTAACATAGTCATCGGGACCGGCGGGGCGGGCCAACTCTTCAAGTACACCACCAATCCCGAAGTAGCCACCGGCGATGGCGTGGCCCTGGCCTTTCGCGCCGGGGCCCGGGTGATGGACATGGAGTTCTACCAGTTCCACCCCACTGCTCTCAGCCTGGAAGGGGCGCCCACCTTTCTGCTTTCGGAGGCCATGCGCGGGGAGGGAGCGGTTTTGCGGGACGCGGAGGGGCGGGCTTTCATGGCCGACTACCATCCCCTGGCCGACCTGGCCCCCCGTGACGTGGTTTCCCGGGCCATCGCCGCAGAAATGGAAAAGACCGAAGGGGCGAAGGTCTACCTGGATATATCCCACTTGGCGGCCGACCTTATCCAAAGCCGCTTTCCCACCATCTACCACTTTTGTCTCAACTACGGAGTGGACATTACCAGGGAACCGGCGCCGGTGGCTCCCGCCGCCCACTATATGATGGGGGGCATCAAGATAGACACCTGGGGCCGGACCAACCTCCCGGGGCTTTATGCCTGCGGGGAGGCGGCCTGCTCCGCGGTACACGGGGCGAACCGGCTGGCCAGCAATTCCCTGCTGGATACCCTGGTATTTGCCCGCCGCCTGGTTGCCTGCAGCCTGGGTAAGGCGTCGCCTGCCGCCGATTCGGCCTCGGAGGACCTTTTGCTGAGACGGGTTCCCGAGCGAGCGCCGGTCTGCGCCACCATGCCGGCGCCGGGCCGCGAGAACCTGCAGGACCTGACGTGGCGCAACGCGGGAATCAATCGCAATGGTTCCCGCCTCCTGCTCTCTGCCCGGATACTTAACCTGTGGCAGCTGACGATGCAGCCACCGGAAGACCGGTCATCCTGGGAACTGAGCAACATGGTGCTGCTGGCCCGCCTGATGGTGGAATCGGCCCTGTTGCGCCAGGAAAGCCGCGGTTCCCATTACCGGCAGGATTTTCCCGAGACCAGTCCCCACTGGGAGAAGCACGTGGCGCTTACCCAAGAGGAGGTACGAGCATGAGCCAACTACCCCCGGAGGTGTACAACCTGATTGACGCCTCTCTGACCGAGGACGAAACTTTCAACGACCCCACGACGGGCCTGCTGATATCGCCGGACATTACCGGCGTGGGAATGCTGCGGGCCAAGGCCGTGGGCGTGCTGGCGGGGCTGGACGTGGCCGGGGCGGTGTTCCACCGGGTGGACCCCGAGTTGCTGTTCGAGCCGCTGATGGCCGACGGCGATGCCCTGGGCCCCGGCGCTGATATTGCCCGGGTGGAAGGGTCTGCGGGAAGCATCCTGCGGGCCGAGCGAATCGCGCTCAACTTCATGCAGCGCATGAGCGGAATCGCCAGCGACACCAATCGCTACGTTCGGGCCATCGAGGGTTGCCGCGCCCGCATAGTGGATACCCGAAAGACCGCGCCGGGCCACCGGTACCTGGACAAGTACGCGGTACGCATGGGCGGCGGTCACAATCACCGGCTGAACCTGGCCGATGGTATATTGATTAAGGACAATCACATCGAGGCGCTGGGCTCCCGGGAAATGGGCCTGGGAGACGTGGTGAGGCTGGCGCTGGAGAAGGCCTCTCACACAATCAAGGTGGAAGTGGAGGTGGAGTCCCTGTCCGGGGTGCGGGAAGCCCTGGACGCCGGGGCCCACATCATCATGCTCGACAACATGGCAGTCCCGATGATGCAGGAGGCCATGGACATGGTTGGGGAGCGGGCAGTGGTGGAAGCTTCCGGAGGCATAAATATGGAAACGGTGCGGGCTGTGGCCGAAACGGGTGTGCACCTGATTTCCATAGGTGGGCTGACCCATTCGACCCAGGCCCTGGACATCAGCCTGGACCTGGAATTTCCGCAAGCTTAACTCGTTCCCAGCGGAGCGCCCTGCAAGGCTGCGATGCCTGGTTGACGGGCCCGGCGGGAACCTGAACCGGCCAAGAGTCACAAAAAAAGGAGATAACAACAATGGCGCGACTACCCAATGTAACCAGGGAAGAACTTTCTCCGGAAGACCAGCATTTTTTTGACGAAATCGTCGGCAGCCGGGGCAGCGTTCGCGGGCCGTACGGCGTGCTGCTGCACAGCCCCAAGCTGGCGGCCCGGGTGGCGCATACCGGCACCTACGTCCGCTTTGACTTTGACATTCCTGAAGCCCTGAAGGAAGTAATCATAATCGCCACGGCCCGGGAGATTCGCAACCAATACGAGTTTGCCGCCCACGCCCGCCTGGCCCGGGGCCACGGCGTAACCGAGGACACTATCGGCGCCATAGCCCGCGGCACCGCCCCGGAGGGGCTGTCCGGCGACGAGGCCCTGGTGGTCAAGTATGTACAGGAACTGTTGCAGAACCGCAAGGTCAGCGACGCCACCTTTAACGCGGTGATGGAGCGGTTCGGAACCCAGAACACGGTTGACATAACCGGCCTTATCGGCCACTACCTGCTGGTAGGCCAGATACTGACCGCCTTCGAGGTGGAACTTCCCGAGGGCGCCAAGGCTGAAATCGTGGACTAGGTTGAGGCTTTCACGAAGAGAAACAGAGAAGCGAAGAAGCGAAGAGGCCCTCGCATGGCCTCCGCGTCTCCGCTTTTCTTTGTAAGATATCCACACTGAGGAGGGGACGGAATGCCCGTAACCGACGGTATTGTAACCGCCCTGGAGCGCAACTGGGACATGGTGGACCGGGCGCTGGACGGAATGGACTACGAGACCATGAACCGTCGGCCCAACGAGTCGTCCAACTCAATCTCCTGGATTCTGTGGCACATGAACCGGGTGTGGGACACCCTGCTCAACACCTATCTGCTGGAAACCCCGCAGTTGTGGATTCGGGACGGCTGGCACGAGCGGTTCGGTATGCCAGTCGACCCGGATGACCGCGGCGTGGGCTGGACGGCGGAGCAGGTGGCTTCATGGAAACCGCCTTCGGTAGAGGCGCAACTGGGTTACTACGAGGCGGTGAAGGCCCAGGCATCGGCATACCTGGCATCGGTTACGATGGAGGACCTGGAGAAGCCTATCGTCATTCCGCCATTCACCGAACCCCGATCGGTGGGGTCCGCCATCGGCCAGCGCACCTGGGACAACGTGGCCCACGGCGGGCAGATTGCCTACCTGAGAGGCTATTACCAGGGAATGGGGTGGTACCCGAGGTAGTTGGCTACCCTCGTCGCTA
>CAZPMU010000040.1:5140-23432 GCA_964587795.1 uncultured Dehalococcoidia bacterium
GGCTATTACCAGGGAATGGGGTGGTACCCGAGGTAGTTGGCTACCCTCGTCGCTACTACCAGGGAATGGGGTGGTACCTGAGGTAGTTGGTTATCTTCGTGGCCGGTGGCGGTCGGCGCTGTCCAGCATCAACGTCACGGGCCCGTCATTTTGCAGGGAGACCTGCATGTATTCCTGAAAAACGCCGGTGGCTACGGTAAGGCCCTTCTCCCGAAAGAGGCCAACGGCGTGTTCGTAAAGTCGCTGGGCCAGGTCCGGAGGGGCAGCCCTGGTAAAGACGGGGCGGCGGCCTTTGCGAGTATCGCCGTAGAGGGTGAACTGGCTCACCACCAGCACTTCGGCCCCCGTGTCCAGGGCGGAGAGGTTGAATCGGTTCAATTCGTCGGCGAATATGCGCAGATTGACCGTCTTGTCCACCAGGTACTGGACGTCCGTTTCGGTATCTTCGGCAGAAACTCCCAGCAGCACCAGCAGCCCCGAACCGATGGCCCCAACTTCACGGCTCTCCACCGTCACCGACGCTCTGGCAACCCGCTGAATCAATGCCCTCAAGTCGTCTCCCCTTTACGTCCGTTCCCGAAATTCAGTTGCCGCAAACAGGTACAGGCCCAGATACAAATCTGGGCCTGACGCAGGGATAGGCTGACTATGGTTTCCTAGGCGGTGGTTTCGGCTGCCGCCGGGGCGGACTCACTCTTGGACTCGGAGGCTGAGGACCCGTTGGACGAATCGGAAGACTTGCTCTCCGATGCGCTGGCGCTTTCCTTTTCCCTGGTCTCAGCAGGAGGCGACTTGGGCCTGCCGTAGTCGGTAGTGTAGAATCCCGAACCCTTGTAGATTACGGGGACAGCATGGAAGACCCGCCGTCCTGCTCCGGAACACTGGGGGCAAGTGCCGGAACCGGCTTCCTTGAAGCTCTGGACTAACTCAAACTGGAGGTTGCAACTGGTACATTGATAATCGTAGCGGGGCAATTCATTCCTCCCGGGGACAACTGCGCCCGGCCTACAGCCGTTGGCTTATCCCTAAATGTAATCATTTTGTTTGTTGATAATCCAGACACCAATCTATCATTGGGCCGGGCCGCTGTCAAATACGATGGACGACCAGGGAAGGCGGCGAACGCCAGTAGGCAGTCTCCCGACTACAGAACCACCGGCGCACGTCCCATACAGGTTCATTCGATTCTCTCCCCCCTGGCGGGATATGGTCAGGGTGAGAGTCCGCCTGGGGATGATCCGGCGGCAAGCTAACACCCGCATCCTCACCTTCCCCTGTCAAGGTGGAAGAGACCTCTGGAAGTCCTAAAGCCCCTGCGTTCCCAAATCCAGGGGGTGACGTGTTGACTTACTGGGGACAGGTCATCGGAGAAGCATACATTGCTTTGCAGCATCACAATAGCATTTCAAAAGCAGACGCGAGGCAAGCTCTGGGGCAAGTACTTAACTCCGGTCTTGTGATCCCTTTCAATGGACAGGGCGTATTTGCCATACCCGCCGAATTGGGTGGGGCGGGTCTGCCGGACCGGCTGATTGTCGATGACTGTTCGAGGCGGGTGTCAGAAACCTTGACACTGGACCGCAGGATGGCCAGGTTGCCGGGAGTCCGCAGGCTATAACAGGCCGAAACCGGCCGCAGGGAGGCTGCCCGGGCAGAATGACGCACCTGGGACGCACCCTGCGCAATTACATTCACCCATTAGCTCAACCACATCGCCATTCTGCTACAATCCCCCCAAACTCTGCCAGGGTTTTGCCGAATCACATCAAAGCGAAGGGCTCGAGTTGGACCAATGCCTGGTTTCAGCGTTTTAGTGGACGACCTGTTCCTGAGGGTGTACAACCTCCCGGTTCGTTCCGTTCCGACTATCCGTCCCATTCGGTGGGATCTCACCGGACAGGTAGCGTACGCTGACCCGGAATCAGTTTTGGAGTTGGCCCTGGCCATCCTGGAACGGTCGCTGCGGCGGGATGAACCGGACCTGCGGTGGGTGGGCTACGAAATCGTCCATTACCACCGTCCCACCCTGGCGTCCCTTGACCTGGATACTCTCCAACGGCTGGGCCACGGCCTGGATCGCTGGGACTCGGTGGACATCTTTTCCCTTTACCTGTCGGGGCCGGCCTGGCGCAACGGGCAGATTGGGGACGAGGATGTCCACCAATGGGCGAGGTCGGCGGACCGGTGGTGGCGACGGGTTGCCCTGGTCAGCACCGTGGCCCTCAACCTGAAGACCCGGGGTGGTTCCGGCGACGTGGCCCGAACCCTGGCCGTCTGCCGGATGCTGGCGGACGACGGGGACGATATGGTGGTGAAGGCATTGTCCTGGGCGTTGCGTGCCGTGTTGCCCCACAACCGGGAAGGGGTGATAGACTTCCTGGTGGAATACGACCAGCGCCTGGCGGCAAGGGTTAAGCGGGAGGTGGGAACAAAACTGATTACCGGCAGGAAGAACCCGCGACGCGCGGTTAAAGGCTGACCTGCCACTGGCAAGGTGGGCCGCGTGGGTCGGTCAGGTGACCAGGGTAAGGCATCCCTCGAAAATCTTCGTGTCCCCTCGTGGTCAAAAACAAAAATGGAGGTGCGGCTATGAAAGCTGCCGTTCTGCGCGAGGTTAACGTACCCCTGGAGGTGGAGGAGGTTCAGGTCGATGCCCCGGGTCCCCGGGAGGTCCTGATACGCACCGGGGCCAGCGGTGTGTGCCATAGCGACCTGCATTACGTTGAGGGAAGCTACAACATTCCCAAGCCGGCCATCCTGGGCCACGAAGCGGCCGGCACAGTTGAGGCGGTGGGCGAGCAGGTCCATTACCTGAAGCCCGGAGACACGGTAATAATGTGCCTGTCCGTTTTCTGTGGCCACTGCGAGTTCTGCCTGCGGGGCCAGCCCGTCCTCTGTACCCGCACCGACGTGGTGCGCGGGCCCGACCAGCCGCCAAGGCTCAGGAAGGACGGTGAAGGCATAACCCAGATGGCACAGCTTGGTTCCTATGCTGAGTTGATGCTGGTCCACGAGAACGCCTGCGTCAAGGTGCGGGAGGACGTGCCCTTCGACCGGCTGGCCCTTATTGGCTGCGGGGCGACCACCGGCCTGGGGGCGGTGCTGAACACGGCGGCGGTGGAGCCGGGCAGCACGGTGTGCGTGGTGGGCTGCGGCGGCGTGGGCCTGAACTGCATCCAGGGTGCGGCCCTGGCCGGCGCCCTGCGGATCATCGCCGTGGACACGGTGGAGACAAAGCTGACCCTGGCCCGGGAGTTTGGCGCCACCGACGTGATAGACGCCTCCAGCGGCGACGTGGTGGAGCGGATACGGGACCTGACGGACGACGGGGTGGACTACTCCTTCGAGGCCATTGGCCTGAAGCAGACGGCGGAGCAGTGCTACCAGATGCTGCGGCCCGGCGGCACCGCCACGATAATCGGGATGATTCCCGAGGGGACGAAGATAGAAATTGACGCGGGCGGCTTCCTGCGGCGGGAGCGCAAGCTTCAGGGGAGCAGCATGGGCAGCAACAGGTTCCGTACCGATATGCCCCGCTACATAGAGTTTTACCTGCAGGGGCGGCTGAAGCTGGACGAACTGGTGAGCCAGCACATGAAGCTGGAGCAGATAAACGAGGCCTTCGCCGATATGAAGGGCGGCAACGTGGCCCGCAGCGTGATTCTGTTTGAGTGATTTTACCGACGAATGGGCACGAATTTTCACTAATGGCCTGGTGAAGATTCGAGGGTAATCCCGGATTAAGGGCGGGTTTGAAACCCGCCCCTACGCTTTTGGGGAGACCAACCCGCTTTACTCCCCAAACACCGTGTCCGTCATCCCGGACAGGCCCAGGTTCTGGATGCGGCGGTCCTGTTGCGGTGGAGTCTCGGCAATCGCGTAGGGCTGTTCGGTGTGGTGGGCGGCCAGGTATTCGGCCAGCGTGTCCTGCTCGGTGCCGGGTTCGGCGAAGTCGGCCATTCCCGGGCCCGGGCTGGGAGGGCCTTCTGTTTCGCCGTCCACCTCGCCGGAGGAGCGGGTATGGCTGGAGTCATGGCCCGAGGCGCCGTACAGGTTCACCCGTCCCGCTGCCGGCATGGGAAAGGGGAAGCCGCTGCCGCCATCTACCAGGAAGTTCATGGTAGCCATCTTTATACTGCGTTCCGGGTCGCCCACCAGTTCTCCCGCTTCCACCACCCGGTCGGCAATGGCGCCATGGCCGGTGACCAGGGCCAGGGACTGAATACGGTTTCCGGCCGGCGCGGCCGGGTCGAAGCTGAAGCGCATACCGGAGACTTGAGGGAAACTCCCCGACGGTACCTGCCCCACGTTGTCGGCGGCGATGGAATGTTCCATGACGGCCAGGAAGTCCGCGGCGGTCAGACTTACGATTACCACCCCGTTGTTAAAGCGCAGGGCACCCTGAATGTCGAGTTGCGAAATGCTGCCTTCCTCCTTGCCGATGACCGGGTTGGCCTGGGGCGGCAGCAACTGGAACTCGGAGGGGTCGCTGGAACCCGGCGGCTGGTAGATTATGCCAATACTGTCCCGAATGCCGCCGCTGTTCTTCAGAGCAACGTCAACTTCCGGGTCCACCTGACGGGCTGTCCACAGGAAGGAATCGACAACCAGGTTGCCCAGGTTGGTTTCCTGGGTACGGACCGAGGAACGCGCGCCGTTCAGATAAACCGCCGCGCTGCCGAAGATGTTTCCATCCCGCTCCTGCACCAGGCTGCGCAGGGACTCGACAATAGCGGTTACTTCGGGTATGGGCTTCCCAGCGAAGCGCTGGCCCCCCTGAGGGTTGGTGGCATAGGCCCCGCTCAAATAGGGGTCAACGGAGTCGGGGATGACCAGCCCCTGGTCGTCAAAGGCAACCACCAGCCGGCCCAGGTACTTGTAATCGCCATCGGTGTTTACCAGCAGCGTCGGCTCACCGGAGGCGGATTGGAAATGCAGGGGGTAGTCTCCTGCGGAAACGTCCCCGGGCCACAAACGGTCGGTCTCGTCGGACAGCAGGGTGTTGGAGCCACCGGCCACGATAATGTCCACATCGGTAAGCAGGGAAGCCAGCTCTTCCTCAATGGCAATGCGCTGCATGTGGGCCAGCAGGATAACCTTGTTGATGCCCTGTCCGGTCAGCGCGTCCACCGCCTGCTGGATGACGGGAGCTAATTCGGACGGAGCGGCCCGGTCTCCGGGCAAGACTTTGATGTCGCCGGCGATGGTCAGGACGGAGAGCCACGTAGTTGTCGCGCCGACTATCCCGATTCTCTCACCGCCGACGGTAATCACCGCGCTCCCGGCCAGGCTGCCGGCGGCCAGCATTGCCTCTTGGCCGTCGGCGACTACCAAAGGCGCCAGCGCCTCGTCATCAGTAAAGAGGAGGTTGCTGGCCAGGTAGGGGAAACGGGCGCCGGGGTAGACCCTTTCATCTTCCTCGTAAGCAACCTGGGAAGCGAAGGAAGCCGTGCCCCGGTCCAGTTCGTGATTGCCCAGAGCGGAAGCCTGGAAGCCCATGGCGTTCAGCAGGGCGATATCGCCTCGGCCCTCCCGGGATACCCCCAGCACCGGGTCATTAACCCGGTCAGCGGCGGCGTAGTAACGGGGGCCGGGGATGTAGTTGTCGCCAGAGCTAACTACCAGGGTGTTGTTGGGAAACTGCCGTCGGAACCCGTCGAGAATTGCCGAGAAGTTCTCCACGTTGGACAGGGCGCCGGTGGTTCCATCCATATCGGCGGCGTGGAGCAACTGCAGGGTGAAGGTTGGCGTAAGAGCGTCAGCGCCCGGCGGGCCCGCGGCGCCGGGGGAACCTTCCGGGCCGCGCGGCCCCGTAATTCCCTGCGGTCCGGCCTCGCCTACGGCCCCGGCATCTCCCCGCAATCCCGCCGGACCCTGGGGGCCAGTTTGACCGGGGGGGCCTGACTCGCCTTGCGCCCCTTGCGGTCCGCGTTGACCAACCGGACCGGGAGCGCCCTGCTCTCCCTGAAGCCCCCTTTCCCCCTGGCAAGCGATGCCAGCCAGCATCAGGGAGACGACTATCGCAACCGCTATAGGTTTCCGTATAGCCCTCATCCAGACCGCTGCGTAAACCATAAACCTGCCTCGTGGCATTGGCGTCCCTGGACTTTCCGGCCTGTCCCTCGCAAGGCTGCGTGAACGCCTTTCAGGCTGTGCCGGATAAAACCCTGCCCAGTCTATAACAATCGGGAGGTGGACAGGAATACAGGAATGTCAGAGATCGCTTGAAACCACTGGGTTCAGGCCCGCAATGAGGAAAGGGGCGGGCTTGAAACCCGCCCCAACCACTTTGGCTCAACCAGCCTGCCTTAGGAAATGGCTTTAGACACGGTCCAGGTTACTCGGTGAACCGCAAGGTGTTGCCCCGGAGACGCGGCGCGTAGTAGGGCTGCCATTCTATATCGCCAGCCAGCCCGTAGACATACACCACCTCGAAGAAGGGCAGGAAGATGGCCTCATCGTATGCGAATTGGGCGATCTCTTCCATGGCCTTGGTCCGTTCGGGGCCCTCGGGGATGGAGTTAGCCTCCGTCTTCCAGGCTTCGAATTCCGCACTGCAGTGGCGACTGCTGCGGCTGAAGCAGCTAAGGCGGGAGTTGTTGAACCGCTGCATATCCAGGATTTCATTGGAGGTAGCAATCTCGTAGGCGTGGGACGATACGAAGGCCGGTCCCGGGGGATCTCGGTCGCCACAGTCCATCGCCTGCCTGTAGCCGGGCTCGTTGGTGAACTGTCCGCAACCGGAGTTCTGGATTTCGCGAGCAGCGCCCAGGTCACCGTGGGAGTTGAGGTTGGCATTAACACCGACATCCCGCCAGAACTGGATAGTGGCCTCCATGATTTCCAGGCCCCGGATGTTGGAGCCGGGGCGGGTGTTGATGTTGATTTCGTTGGCCGGATCATATCCGGCTTCTTCCAGTAACTGCCGTGCCAGTTCCGGATCGTATTCCCGCCACTTGGAATTCTCTGCGTTGATGCCCACCGTACCATTCATCGATATGGCGTTGTGGCACGGAATTCTACCGCCAAAGAAGGAGTCCAGCATGGTCTGGCAGTCGATCGCGTGGGTTAGCGCCAGCCGGACCTTCTGCTTGGCCAGTTCTTCGTGGAAGACGGTGTCAAACACCAGGGTATAGACCTCGGCGGTCTTGCCGCTGACGGTCTTGCCGCCGGACGCCACCACGTTTTCCAATTCCTCGAAACCGATGTCGGCGGCCCAGTGGGCCTCACCCGTCTGGATCATTGCCGAACGTACCGGAGCCTCAGCGCGGTAGTTGTGGGTTATGAACTGAATGGTCGGGGCCTGCGCGAACCAGTTCTCATTGGGAAGGTAATCCTCGTAGATCTCGAACTCGGTGCTGACACCGGGAGTGTAGCCAATAATCGTGTAAGGACCAAACCCGATGCTGTTCAGAGATCTTTCCTCTTCCGTGGCGCTTTCGAACCAACCTGGGTCCTGAAAGTCGGCAAAGAGGGCGGTGCGGGGGTAAATGGGGCATGGATTGGGGCACACCGCATGTACGGTCAGGTCGTCAATAACCTCGGCCTCCATGAAAGGACCCGTCCAGGATACAGAGGCGCTGGGGTTCTCGGGATTAGCGTTGTACTCGATGCCATATTTGGCGGCAGCGGCATTCCAGGGAGCGCCGTTGTGGAACTTGACGCCTTCCCGCAGGTTGAACTGCCAGCGGTTCAGGTCAATTTGCTCCCAATCCACTACGCCGGACAGGGGGACAATTTCGGCGGTCCGGTCATCCAGCCAGGTCAGGAAGTCTGAAACAAAGTCGGTGCAGCCCATGCTGTGGATTTCCGCAGAGCAGCCTTCACTCCACATACCAACGCTGGCCGGCTCGGCCTCGGTAACTATAATCGCGTGGTTCTTGGCAGGATCGGCCGATGCGGGCGCTGCCGCGGCAGCCGGAACGGCAGTTGGGGCCGGCTGCGCCTGGGCCGCCGCCGGTGGCGCTGCTTGCCCGCCGGAAGGCTGCTCGGCCATGGCCGGCGCCGAAGGAACTGCCGTTGCCTGGGGTATCATCTGGGGAGCGAAAGTAGCTGTAGGAGCCGCTTCCTGCTGTTGTTCGGCGGCCGGAGCGGCGGCGGGTTCCTCGGCGGCGCCACAGGCCACCGTCAAAACCGCAATCAGGGGCAGCATTGCCCAGAAGCGACGCTTGAATGATTTGGGGAGCGCATTGGTCAGGTTTGCCACGATGCACCTCCAATCGTTACGTTTAACATCCTGTATTGTTATATATAGTTGGCTTTACAAACCTCCTTATACTGATTGTAGCGGTATTCCTGCCATGATATCCCGGTTATATTACACATTTAGTTAAATGTCAATTATTGCGGCCCTTATAGGGTAAAGGAGGGGCCTGGGACCGGATGGTTTCCGTCGTGCCCAGGTTAAGGCTGCCAGGTTCAGTTCCCGGGGGACCGAGGCGCATAAGGAACCGAGGAGGATCTTCGTTAATTCTCTTTTCCCGGGGTGAAATGGGCAAAAAGGAGGGGGCAGGCATGGCGCCTGCCCCCTTGCTGGAATGATATATCCCCCCGGGACTCCCGGGGTTCCCCGCTGCGGTACAGGTTACTCGGCGAACCGCAAGGTGTTGCCGCGAAGGCGCGGCGCGTAGTAGGGCTGCCATTCGATGTCATCGGCGAGACCGTATACGTACACAACCTCGAAGAAGGGCAGGAAGATGGCCTCTTCGTAGGCGAAGTCGGCAATCTCTTCCATGGCCTTGGTCCGTTCGGGGCCCTCGGGGATGGAGTTAGCTTCCGTCTTCCAGGCCTCGAATTCCGCGGTGCAGTGGCGACTGCTGCGGCTGAAGCAGCTAAGGCGGGAGTTGTTAAACCGCTGCATGTCCAGAATCTCGTTGGACGTGGCTACTTCGTAGGCGTGGGACGAGCGGAAAGCAGGTCCCGGGGGATCCCGATCGGCGCAGTCCATAGCCGCCTGGTAGCCGGGTTCACCGGAGAAGCGTCCGCAACCGGAAATCTGCAATTCCCTGGCGGCGCCCAGGTCTCCGAAGGAGTTCAGCTGGGCGTTGACGTCAACGTCGCGCCAGAACTGGACCACGGCTTCCAGGAGTTCCTCGCCGCGGATGTTGGAGCCGGGGCGGGTGTTGACGTGGATTTCCGGGTTGTCTTCCCGGTTGTCGCCCTGGTAATAGCCCGCCTCTTCCAGCAACTGACGTGCCAGTTCAGGATCGTACTCGCGCCACTTGGAGTTCTCGGGGGTAATGCCCACCGTACCATTCATTGATATGGCGTTGTGGCACGGGATCTGGCCGTTAAAGAGGGAGTCGAGCAGAGTCTGGCAATCGATGGCGTGGGTGAGGGCCAGGCGGACATTCTTCTTCGCCAGTTCCTCGTGAAAGACCGTGTCGAAGACCAGGGTGTAGACCTCGGCGGTCTTGCCGCTTACGGTGTTGTTGACGGTTTCCGCTTCCTCGAAGCCGATGTCGGCGGCCCAGTGGGCTTCACCGGCCCGGATCATGGCCGCGCGCACGGTAGCTTCACCACGGTAGGTGTGGGTCAGGTACTGGATGGACGGGGCCTGGGAGAACCAGTTCTCGTTGGGCAGGTAGTCCTCGTAGGCCTCGAACTCGGTGCTGACGCCGGGGGTGTAACCGGTGATCCGGTAGGGCCCGAAGCCGATGGTCATAAGGGAACGCTCCTCTTCGCTGGCGTTCTCGAACCACTCCGGGTCCTGGAAGTCGGCGAAGAGCGCGGTTCGCGGGTAGATGGGACAGGGGTTCGGGCAGACGGCATGGACGGTCAGTTCGTCGATGACCTCGGCGGTCATGTCCGGCCCGGTCCAGGTTACCGACGCGCTGGGGTTGTCCGGGAAGGCGTTATATTCAATGCCATACTTGGCGGCGGCGGCGTTCCAGGGAGCGCCGTTATGGAACTTGACCCCCTCGCGCAGGTTGAACTGCCAGCGGTCGATGTCAATCTGCTCCCAGTCCACCACGCCGGAGAGGGGTACGATCTCGGCGGTGCGGTCGTCGAGCCAGGTCAGGAAGTCGGTAACGAAGTCCTGGCAGCCCATACTGTGAATTTCAGCGGAGCAGCCTTCGCTCCAGGCGCCGATGCTGGCCGGTTCCGCCTCGGTAACCACCACCGCGTGGTTCTTGGCGGGGTCGGCCGACGGGGGCGCGGCGGTGGGCGCCGGCGCGGCGGTGGGCGCGGTTTCCTGCGCCTGCGCCGGTTCCTGCATCTGCCCACCTGAAGATTGGCTGGCCATGGCCTCACCGGAAGCGGCGGGCGCCGCAGTGGCCTGCGGTATCATTTGGGGCGCAAAGGTGGCTGTCGGGGCCGCTTCCTGTTGCTGCTCGGCGGCGGGGGCCGCGGCCGGTTCTTCGGCGGCGCCGCACGCCACCGCCAGCACCGCAATCAGGGGCAGTATCGCCCACAAGCGGTGGTTAATGGAATGGGTACATTGCTTGATCAGGTTTCTCACAATCTTCCTCCATTACTTCCGAATTGCGTAAACAATTATTGCATTACTGTTGGTTGAATGGCCCCTCCTTGGACAAGATTACTACTTATCGTCTGTAGTGAGCAGCTTTATATTACATAAATGTCGCACTGTCAATGATGAACGCCGCCTTTCACCAGGGCGGGGAGAGTGCGCATTTCCCGCACCGCCGGTTACGAAATCCTGATGCGATACCGTTAGCGAAACGAGGCGCATCTGGCGGACGGAACGGCAGCCTTCGCCGTGATAGTTCTTTTCCTCTGCTATTTACGCTTTACTATGGGGGTACTATGGCAGATACAGACTTGCCGATCTTCGGGGTGGGCCCTTACGGCCTGGCCTCGGGTTCCCCGCAAAAAGGCAGGGCCTTGAATGCCTGGTGGTGGGGGACACTATGAGCTTCTGGCGGGACCACGTGCCGGCCGGAATGAAGCTGCGCTCGCCGACCTCCTGGCATCCGGATGCGGTAAACGAATGGACCATACCAGGGCGAGGCCGGGCCGGTTCAAGGGCCTGTCTTCTGAAAATGGGATGGAATCTACCGGGAGTTATGGGGCGAGGGTCGGTTAAAACCGGAGCCTGGCTCCATCCGCGAATCCAGGGAAAAGAGGTTCACCTCCGGCCCAATACCCGCATTACCGGCGGACGACTAAAGGGTGACGGAGCCGTGTCCGTATTGCTGGACTACGAAGGCGCCCTATTGGCTTACCAGGTTATCCCGGCCACCGGATACCGCGTTGAGCTGGCCCGTGAACCATATCTGCGGAACCCCGGCATCGTGCAGGCCCTGTGGGTGGAAGAGGGCTATTCCGTGTTGGACGACCAGTCCAGCATCCCGGGCCTTTACTTCACCGGCCAGACGGCTACCCGCGGCTTTGGAACCTCTTTCGGCGTCGGCACCGGCTGTCCCCCCGCCCCGTGGGTTTTCGGCAACGCCCCGAACCGGTGAGGGGACGGTCCGGGTAAGCCGAGCGTGGTTGATTGCTGCCGCCAATTGGTAGCGTTCCAGATCAGGTGGTTCTACTATGGGACCAGGGCAGACTCATAGGGTCCGCCCCTGCGATTCCGCGTTCGGATAACCTGACCCGAAAAGCTGCCTGCCGGCACGAAACTAGACCCCCTTACCCCTTAATGTTAAACTGCCCCTGCCAACAACTGGCCAATCCGGTTCATAGGAGAGGCCCATGACCGAACCTCTGGTTATTTACGAACTGGAAGACCACGTAGCCACCCTGACCCTCAATAATCCGACCCGTCGCCATGCCCTTTCCAGCGAAATGCTGGCCGCCCTGAAAGACCGGCTGGGAAGCATCGGGCAGGACTCGTCCATCAAGGTGGTGGTCCTGAAGTCCGAAGGTCCGGTATTCAGTTCGGGCCACGACCTGCGGGAAATGGTGGGTTCCGACGAGGAGTCCTACACCTGCATTTTTGCCGAATGCACGGAGGTGATGGAGGCCATCCGCCTGCTGCCCCAGCCCGTCATCGCGCAGGTGCAGGGGCTGGCCACGGCGGCCGGCTGCCAGTTGGTGGCCACCTGCGACCTGGTGGTTGCATCTGAAGACGCGGGGTTCTGCACCCCGGGCGTCCAGATCGGCCTGTTCTGTTCGACTCCGGCGGTAGCCCTGTCCCGGGCGGTCAGCCCCAAGCATGCCATGGAAATGCTGCTGACGGGCATCCCCATCTCGGCCGAAACGGCGCTGGACTGGGGTTTGGTCAACCGGGTGACGCCGGCCAACCAGCTGGAGGATACGGTGATGCAGCTGGCGCGGCACATTGCCAGGGCCAGTTCCTACACCCTGGCCGTGGGCAAGCAGGCATTTTACCGCCAGTTGCTGTTGGACCGTCCCCAGGCCTACGAAATGGCCCAGCGAACCATGGTGGAGAACCTGCTGGCTTACGACGCCCAGGAGGGTATTACGGCGTTCCTGGAAAAACGGGAACCGGTGTGGGAGAGTTAAGAATTAGGAACTGGGCTTCCTAGCCGCAAAGAAAACTCTGCTGATTTGACGAGTCTTCATTCTTAAATGGAAATTGACTGCTTAAATGGAAATTGACTGGAGGAAATGATGGCAGGTACACCCCTGTTTCCGGTAACGGTGGTGGGCAGCTGGACCAGGCCACCGGAACTGATCCAGGCCTTGCGACGGCGCCAGGCCGACGAAATTTCCGAGGACGAGTTCAACGCCGTGGCTGACAAGGCGGTCATAGAGGTGTTGAAGGCCCAGGACGAGGCCGGAGTCGACATAGTCAGCGACGGCGAGCAGCGGCGGGACAATTTCTACTCCTACGTGGTCGGCAAGATTGCCGGGATGCAGTTGATGAAGGTGTCGGAACTGCTGGACTACGCCCGGGACCGGGCCCGCCTGGAAGAACAGCTGCGCGCTTTGGACGTTCCGGCCTTCGCCATCAAGAGCCCCATAGTTGTGGACAGGATCTCCACCCGGGAGGGCCTGTCCCTGGACGAACTGGCCTTCCTGAAGCAGCACACCGACAAGCCCATCAAGATTCCCATACCCGGCCCCTATATGCTGACTCGCTCCAGCTGGTTTGAAGGCCTGTCTGACAAGATATACCCTTCCCCCGAAGACCTGGCCAGAGACGTGGTGCAAATCCTGCGGGAAGAGACCATCAAGCTGCGGGACATGGGCGCGGACTTCATCCAGTACGATGAACCTATCCTGACCCAGGTGGTATTGGGCGAAGAGTCCAGCGAGACCTTCATGTGCGCGTCTCTTCCCCAGCGGCGGGACCCGACTACCGAGTTGGAGTTTGCCCTGCGGATGATGAACGAGGTGGCCGAGGGCATTGAGGGGGTTAAGCTGGGGGTCCACGTTTGCCGTGGCAACTGGAGCCGCAAGGAAGAGGTGCTGCTCACCGGCAACTACGGCCCGCTTCTTCCCTACCTGGTGCAGATGAACATAGACCAGTTGGTGCTGGAATGCGCCACGCCCCGGGCCGGCGAAATGGAGGTATTCAAGGAATACGCCAACGAAAAGGAAATCGGCCTAGGTGTGGTCAACCCCCGCACCGATGACCTGGAATCGCCGGACCAGGTGGTGGACCGGGTCAAGGAAATGCTGCAGTACTTCGACGCGGACAAAATTTACCTGAATCCGGACTGCGGTTTCGGCACCTTCGCCGAGCGGAACATTAACACTGCCGATGGAGCCTTCCACAAGATGCGGATAATCGGCGAGGCGGCCCAAAAGCTCCGTTCCGAATTCGGCTAGGCTTTGTCAATTCGAACATGGATAGACAGGATGAACAGGATTGGGTTGTTGAATGCAGGGGAACCTGCGGTTCCGACACAATAGTCTCCACGAAATTCACTTGAAAATCCTATAAATCCTGTCCATCCATGTAAATAAAGAGGAGAGAGAAATGGTGGAAGCAGAACGCGATTTGAACGGTCTTCCCCGGGAGAAGCTGACTGAGGTGCTGGAGTCCTTTAAGGACCCGGAAGTCTTTAATGCCGTAACAGGCCCCTGGAAGTCCCGCATTGCCTGGCAGGGCGGAATGAGGGCCCGGGCGTACATGCGGAACCACCAGGTGGACATGGACGAACCCGGTGACCTGACAGCCACCGACGTGGCCGCCAGCGCCCATGAGCAACTGCTTTCGGCCATTGGAAGCTGCATGACAGTAGGCTTCGTGGTGAACGCGACCAAGCAGGGCGTCCGAATCCACGACCTGGAAGTGGCCGTGGAGGGCTACTTTGACAACATCCGCAAGTGGGCCGGGGTTGAAGACCAGGGCAACCCGGGCTATGGCCGCATTTCGGCCAAGTGCTTCGTCCGGGCCGACGCCGACGAAGCCACCCTGCGGGAAATCTGGCGGCTGGCGGTGGAGGGTTCTCCCGTTACCCAGTCGGTAGCCAACGCCACGTCGGTGGAGACCGACTTCGAAGCGATTGGCTAACTCGCAGTTTTTCCACGAAGGACACGAAGAGACACGAAGAGTGGGGCCAAAGCGCTGATGCCCATGCAGGGGCGGGTTTCATACCCGCCCCTGCGGTTTGCGGGTAACCAGCCCATTTGCCGCATTCAGATCACTTACCTGGAGTCATTATGGTCGAGTTTGTTTCCGCTGACTGGGTTGAATCCCGACTGGGCGAGCCTGATTTCCTGCTGATAGACCCCCGTGGCCCCATGCGGTACACGCAGGGGCACCTGCGGGGGGCCGTCAACCTGCCGGCGGTCAGGCTGTTTGGTCGGGACGGCAAGCTGCTGTCCACCTATGAACTGGCGGAATTTTTTGGTTCGGTAGGCGTGGGCAACGACACGCCGGTAACCATGTATGACGGGGGCGATGGCCGGAACGCCGCCATGGCGGCCTGGACCCTGGAGTACCTGGGACACGACAAGATAAGCATCATGGACACCTTCTTCGAGACCTGGGCCGCCCAGGGACGGGAAAAGCTGTATCGGCCGGTGCGGCCTACCGCCAACCGGTTTGAACCGCACCTGAATCCAGAGGTGCGGGCAGTCCTGGCGGAGGTTTCCCAGGCGCTGGAAGATGCACCGGGCGGCGGGGCCGTCACCCTGTTGGACCTGCGCAGCCAGGACGAGTTTGACGGCCTGCCGGAGGTTGACGAGCGGCCGGGCCACATCCCCGGCGCGGTGAACCTGGTATGGCAGCAGTTGGTGGACGGCAACGACAGTTACCTTCTGCCGGAAGACGGTCTCCGCCAACTGATGGAATCCAGCGGGGTCACGTCGGGTTCGCGGGTAATCGCCTACTGCCGCAGCGGTATAAGGGCCTCTGTGGGTTACCTGGCCCTGAAGCAAATGGGTTACGATGCGAAACTGTATGACGGCTCTTACCTGGAATGGATGAGCCAGGGAATGCCTGTGGAGGAGTCAGAAAAGGGCGATTAGGCGCCAGCCGCGCCCCGTGCCTTACCAGGACGCGCACCGGCGTCCGCCATTCCGGTTCCGATCTTCGCAGTGGAAGACCGATGCAGCCTCCCTGAGGCAGGGGGATGACCTCACCCGCGGGAAATAAGCGGGGATGAAGGAAGGCAGGGGCAATCTGGATATGGTCCACCGGCCAGCAGGATTGCTCGTAATGGGTCAAACACTGTTGGCCCCTTTTCCTGCCTCGGGCGCAGCGTCAGCCATCATTAACCCAACCCATCCGTAACTGCCAGCGCGACCAAGCCCGCCATACCCGGCCTCACCACAAAGTCTCACGCACTTTGCCTGACGCTGCCCGACTTGCCGGATACCAGCGAAACTCGGGTCAAGAGTGTTCGATGATGCTCCGCACTTTACCCAGGTCAACCAGCGCAGTTCCTTCGGGGAGGGTCTTTGGGAGCGCCTCAGGCAAAGACCTTCCGCCGGAAAGAAGCCACCAGCAGGAATATGCCGGTGGCCACCAGGGTCATGGCCGGGCCGGCGGGGAGGTTGAAGTGGAAAGAGAGGTAGAGGCCGGTAACCGAGGCCGCCGTCACCAGGGCAGCGGCAGTCATCATAATGGAGACGAACCGTCCCGCCAGAAGGTAGGCTGTGGCCGCAGGTATCACCAGCATAGCCATTACCAGGACAACTCCCGCAGCCTGAATGCCGATGACGATGACCAGGGCCAGAAGGGCAAGGAGGACGTAGTCGACCACGTGGGTACGCCTGCCGATGACCTGCGAGCCCACCGGGTCAAAGCTCGTGAACATCAGCCAGTGGTGAAGGACGAACAACCCCACAATGACCAGGCCGGTGATGCCCAGGGAAATGTAGATGCCGGTGGTTGATATGGCCAGAATCTGCCCCAGCAGCAGGTCCTCCACGTTAACGCTGACATTGGTGGCCGTGGAAAGCAACAGCAGGCCCAGGGCGAACATGGCGGCAAACAGGATGCCAATGGTGGTGTCTGAGCTGAGGCCGGAGCGCCGGCTCAGGAACCGGACCAGCATGGCGAAGGAGACGCCGGTGGGGACCGCCGCCAGGGCTGGGCTGATACCCACCATGAACCCCAGTACCATGCCCGGCAGCACGGCGTGGGCCAGGGCGTCGCCGATGAAGGCCAGGTTCCTGGTGACCACGTAGGCTCCCAGCAGTGGGCACATCACCCCCACCAGCACGGAACCCACCAGGGCTCGCAGCATGAAGTTGTACTCCAGGGGAGAGACAAGGAACTCAATCATGACTCACCGCCGCAGGGGTGACCACCCTTGCCGGGGAAAACGAGGGAGACGCACAGAGGCGGAAATGCAGGAGAATCGCTGCGGACCTCACAGTCGCTGTGTCTCTTTGTAAAGGCAACCCCAAACAAAATCGCATCTACCCATCGCCGTCCATGGAGAACTGGAAACCGTAGAGCTCCTTCATAACGCCGGGCGTCAGGACCTGGCTGGGCTCGCCACAGGCGCACACATGGCGGTTCAGGCAAAGCACCTGGTCAAAGCGGCGGGAAAGGTCGTTCAGGTCGTGGGTGGCCAGCATAACGATGCGGCCCTCGTCCCTCAGGGCCTGGAGGACCTCTATCAGGGTTTCCCGGGCGCCCACGTCAACACCGCTGAAAGCCTCGTCAAGCAACAGAATGCTGGCCTCCTGGGCCAGGGCCCGGGCGACAAACACCCTCTGCCGCTGCCCGCCGGAGAGGTCCGTCATCGGGGCGGAGCGTTGGTCCCACAGACCAACGCGGCAGAGGCAGGCCTTTACCAGTTCCCGGTCCTTCTTGCCAGGACGCCGCAACCAGCCCAGCCGGCAGCAGCGGCCCATCATCACCACGTCCATCACGTTCACCGGGAACCGCCAGTTCACGCTATCCCGCTGGGGGACGTAGGCCAACTCCCCGCGGTGCAGGTCCACCTGGTGCAGGGTAACGCTGCCCTCGCAAACGGGGAGCAGCCCGGCAATGGCATTGAACAGGGTACTCTTGCCGGCTCCGTTGGGCCCAACAACGCCCATCAGGGTGCCGGCATCCACGTCGAAGGTGACGTTGCTCAGGGCCATGTACCCGTCCAGTTCAACTGCCACATCCTGAAGCGACATGCTGGCGTCGTTGCAGTAGGGGGTGTGGCTCATTCCAATGCCTCCACAATCCTTCCAGTGTTGGTGCGCGCCATACGTCCGGCTGGGCACCGTGTCGGGTCTCTTCGTGTTCATGAGGGTCCGACCCGGAAAACTGCATAGGTTCCGCAATTTCTCCAAGCTCAATGACCCACGACTCATTTGCCCGGGCATTGTCCGCCAGGTCTTGCAGCCACTGGGCTTCGAGTTCCAGGTTTACAGTGAATACAACGTCGGTACTAACCTTGCGGGTATGAAGCAGTTTCATTTTGGGGTCTGCGCCCTTTTAACTCGATACGGTCCCCGGCAGGGTGTGTCTTTCTGTGAACCCGAATATCTGATAACCGGTATCATTGCGTTATACAGAGCGCCAACCGTCGATTTTATGGAACAGGTTGGCTGTCAGCCCAAGGCAACGGGGCAAGCGCCGCAGTTCACGTACAGGTCGAGGCGGTGAGAGACCATCTCGCCCGGGATTTGCCGGCTGATCTTACGGACTAACCGATACCGCCTGGAATTCCTCAACCGGTGCCCATGCAGGAGTGGCCGGAAGGTCCGGGTATGGCGCATCGCGGTCCATGCTGATACTTAAACTCATGAAAGCTTGGGCAGGGTTCTAAACTTCAATATATGGAACGATATACCATATCAATATGGTACTGGCCATGTCAACCCGGCTGCGGGACTGTACAGGGTAATCGCCGTTAATTTCGCTGGCGACTCAATCAGGAAGTCAATGTCGGCCTGAACTTGCCGAAGGGCCTAAAATCCTTCCCGAAAGCTGGGTTGCGGGTCCGAAAGGTGG
>CAZPMU010000041.1:0-23125 GCA_964587795.1 uncultured Dehalococcoidia bacterium
AATGACAGTTTTGGCGGCTCAAGGTTACAGTTCGTTAAAACGCGATTGCCCTGGGTAGCTGTTACCGGATGCCAAAGATGGGGATGCAATACCTTTCGATGGCAGCCGGCGGTTCCATGGGGACTGTTTCGCTGTCCCCCGGTTGAAGCTCCTCCAAGTCGCTGATAGGATGTTGCCAGGACCGGCGCCGCCAGGGTCCTGCATGGCGCAATCCACCCCACTTTCTTCCTCTCCCCGAATTTCTCAACCGGCGGGTGAGTATTATGTCCCTTGACCTGGACGAGACCATTATTCAGCTGGAGCGGATGTCGGAAACTCTGGGGCGGGGCCAGTCGGACCGACTGGCAAGGCTGGAAGAACTGCGGCAAGCAGCAGCCGGCATATCACCGGAGGAAGCGCAGAAAATAAGCCAGGAACCGGGCATACCCTTCCTGGCGGCCCAGGTTACGGATACACTCCTGGGGTCGACCGCACCGCCGCCGGCGCCGGCAGACTGGACGGCCCTTTCCGTGGATGGTTCGCATATTGACGTGGACCGGCACCTGCCCGTGGCCTGTTACCTGCTGAACCTGGGGGGCTGTGTCCTCACCTACGGACAGGGATCGGACGCGCGCTTCTTCAGCCGGCCTCACCTGGCGGCTCGGGAGGATGAACTGTACCTGCGAGACTCGGCCAGCGCCAACAGGGAAGAGGCGATTACCGGCAACCTGCTGGGCCTGCACCGGACGGTAAGGGAGTTGACGGTTTTGCTGGATGAGGCGCGGCAATGTCCTGCAGACCGGCCCGTGCTGGCCCTGGTGGACGGCACCCTGGTGCTGTGGGGCCTGGCGGGACGGGGCTACCCGGAATTTGTACGCGATTTCATCATCAAGGAACTGCTGGAAGCGCTGGAGGGATTCGAGGAACTGGCCCGGGAGCGGCCGGTTGCCCTGGCGGCTTATGTGTCCCTGCCTCGAACCACCGAGGTGGTGAACGCCATTCGCCGCTGCCTTTGCAGCCATGCCCTGGAGCGGTGCCAGAGGTCGTGCAGTTACCGCCGGGCTGAGCTGGAACCATGCAACCGGGCCAACGACTTCCTGGACAGGGAGCTTTTCGCCAGGGAACTGGAGCCTTTTCACCGCTCGCCGGTTTATCGCACCAACTCATCGGTGCCCCGGGACTTTTACGGGCCAAAGCAGCAGGTCTACTTCTATTACGTCCATGCCGGAGAGGAAATTGCCCGGGTGGAGGTTCCCGGATGGGTGGCGAATGACGCGTCGCTGCTGAGCCTGGGTCATGGGATGATAGTTGAGCAGTGCCGGAAGGGGCAAGGCTACCCGGTGGCAATTACGGAGGCCCACGAGCAGGCGGTGGTTACGGGCAGGGACCGGCAACTGTTCCGGGAGATGGTTGCCGAGACGCTGGAACGGCAGGGACTACCCACCTATACCTCGCAGAAGGAACGGTCCAAGCAGCGCCCGTGGGTGTGAGGGTGGGCTGCGGCAGAACGACCCTGTCGCCCATCCAGCGCGACGAGATCTCCCTCCCCCTTCCCAGTGTTCCCCGAGGCGCATCTACCTGCAGTTGGCAACGCCATCGAAGAGACCAGCGTCGAGTCTGAATCGTCACGCCGTCTCCAGTCCGGCCTGAGGGTTAATCCCCAACGCATCACGTTCAGGGCGATGCACCGGTCGTTCCTCCCCTAATCCTCCCGCAAAAAGCTGCTGACATTCGCTGGAAAGCCGGGGTGGACCGCAGTTCTATGCTGTCTCCGAACTGCGGCGTAAGAAAATTCCGGTCCCGATCCGGTAACCGCTGCTGGTCGAGGTCGGCAAGCCGTCTTGCGGACTCGTTCAAGCGGTGAAAGCCGGGACTAACGAAGGTAAGTGAACCCCGGACAATAGCCGGTCCCGGTACGAATTGAAAGGCAACATTGCCACATGGCGGCCTTGGCCCGAATGGCGGTTTACGAAGAGGAACGTCCATCAGAGGGGCCGGTGGCTCTACCTTACCCGGCCCATTGGGATTTTTGCGGAGTGGCGGGGACGTGGACGGCGAGCGCGGCAGGGAAGGGCGCCGGTGTCCGGCGAAGTAAGAGGCTCCCGAAAGGTGTCGAGCTGAGCTTTGATAGAGATGAGATGAGCATGACCCCTCGATAGATAAGGTAGAGATTCAGGGTTATTATGGGCGCAACGCTGGTGCGCCCATGATTTGGAGCCTGGCCTGAGTTCAATTTCGTTGACATCAGGAGTGATTCCACCTTTGGGGGCATTAGACTGCGGAATGGTACAAGTAAATGAGGAGGTTAGCTATGGCTGCAGGGGATGCGGTGCTTTGGGCCCTGGGCAGGAACTGGAATATGGTGGACGCGGCGGTTTCGGGACTGGACGCGGACGTATTGGCCCGCCAGCCGGCGCCGGAGTGCAATTCCATAGCCTGGCTGCTGTGGCACATGAACCGGGTGATTGACACCTTTATTAACCAGCGGCTGCAAGGGCAGCAGTCCTTCTGGATAGCCCAGGGATGGAGCGAGAGGTTCGGTATGGCCGAGAATGTGCGCGGGATGGGGTGGACGGCCGAGGATTTGGCCGGCTGGACGGCGCCGGACATTGAAGTGCTGCTGGGTTACCAGGATATGGTCCGGCAGGCGGCACGGGAGTACATCGGTACCCTGACATGGGAGGACATGGAGCGGGAGGTTACCTTTCCGCCCGAAGCGGAGACCCGCGACCATACCATCGCCACCGCCCTGGGCCAACTGGTTTGGGACAACGTGGCTCACGGCGGCCAGATAGCCTACCTGCGGGGTTTGTTCCAGGGCATGGGCTGGCACCGCTAGCGCCAGATTGAAATGGTGGTAGCCGCCAACTATAATCCTCGGCATACAAGGGTTGACAGACGTCCAGACTAAAGGAGGGGAGAATATGCCCAGGATAAAGCACATAGCCATACGCACCCCGGATCCGGAAAAGACGGCCCAGTTCTATATCAACGTCTTCGGCCTGGAAGAGGTGGGGAAGGCCGGTTCCGGCCTTTACCTGTCCGATGGCTACATAAACCTGGCAATTCTGAAGTCCATCGACGAGGGCAGCGGAGAGAGCGTCAGGGACGAAGCCGGGTACGCTGGGATAGATCATCTGGGCTTCATGGTAGAAGACATGGACGAAATCCAGGCCAAGCTGGAGGCAGAAGGGGCCCGGGCGATGAACATGCGCATCAACGTCGGCGGGCACGGCAACCCGGGGCAGAGCTACTACGAAGAAAAGTATCGCGGCCCGGACGAACAGGTGATTGACGTGTCGGGTTCCGGCTGGATTGGGACCTAGAAGCAACTGAAAGCGATTTATTCGTACAGCGGATAAACGGGCAACCCGTTGGGGCGCGCCTGGCCGGCGATCCGGGCAGGCGCGCCCCAACGACTGGAAAGAGATGACTGGAAAGAGATGGGACGGGGGCAAGGTTGGATACTGGCGTTACCGCGTGGATGTTAACATCCACGGCTTTTGTGTTGTTTATGACCCTACCGGGTCTGGCGATGTTTTACAGCGGATTGGTGCAATCGAAGTCTGTTCTGTCGGTGGTAATGCAGTGCTTTACAATATCCGCAACCGCCAGTCTTCTGTGGTTTATAGTGGGTTACAGTCTGGCCTTCGGAGATACCGTCGGGTGGTTCATCGGCATGCCCGACAAGGCCTTTTTCTATGGCATTCACCACGAACACCTGAGGGGAGACATGCCGGAGATAGTGTTCGTCATCTTCCAGTTGACGTTCGCTATCATCGCGCCGGCGATTATAGTCGGCGCGTACACCGAAAGGATGAAGTTCCATGCAATTCTCCTGTTCAGCGCGGCCTGGCACCTGCTGGTGTACGCTCCCATCTGCCACTGGGTATGGGGCGACGGGTGGCTGCACCAACTGGGGATAATGGACTTTGCCGGCGGGGTGGTGCTGCATGCCAATGTGGGGGTGGCCGCGCTGGTGGCGGCGACCTTTGTGGGCAAACGGCAAATCTTCCCCCACGAACTGGTTCCGGCCCATAACCCCGGGCTGGCGGCGGCCGGCGCGGGAATGCTGTGGGTGGGGTGGTTCGGGTTCAACGGCGGCAGCGCACTTGCTGCCAACGGCGAGGCGGGCATGGCCATCGCCGTAACCCACATATCCGCCAGCGCCGGCCTGCTGACGTGGACCTTTCTGGACTGGATAAAGTTCCGCCGTCCCACCCTTATCGGCGCCCTGATTGGCGCAATTGCGGGCCTGGCGGCGGTAACCCCCGCCTCCGGCCACCTGGGACCCATCGGGGGGATGATACTGGGAATAACGGCCAGCACGGTCTGTTTCTTTGCCGTTGGCATCGTCAAATGGAAGCTGCAGATTGACGACTCGCTTGACGTTTTTGCCGTCCACGGGCTGGGCGGAATCATCGGAACCTTGCTGATTCCATTCCTGGCCCTGGAGATAATGGACGGGCACGGGATAATAGTGGAGGGCCGCTCGGTATTCACCCAGTTTGGGGTGCAGGCGCTGGGCGTGCTGGCATCCATGGCCTGGGCCGGGGTATTTACGTTCCTGATCCTTAAAGTGCTGGACCTGGTCCTGGGCGGGGTGCGAGTTGACCCGATGGACGAGATTGTGGGCCTGGATGTGGCAATTCACGGGGAAAGAGGATATGATTTGTAGCCAGGAACCGAAGGCGCAAGGCCGGCATTTTCGGTAACCCCTGCCACCGGCCATTCCACCTCGTCTTGAGGAATAAGCCTGGCGGAGCAAACGCCGCCTGTTGAGGTTTTTCCGTTCAGCAAGACTACTTCTCCCGCCTTAATCCGGGATCCCGACAAATCAGGCCCGTGGCATTCAGCAAAGTCGGCAAGGCGCCGAAGCTACCGCCGGGGCGAAGGTTCGTGGTTGCCATGGAACCATAATTCCAGGGCTTTCAGATACGGATCCAGGGGTTTGTTGTATCCGAGACTATAAGGTATTATTGTATGTAGTATTACGAGGCTCTCCCTAATTTGAGTGACGGGAAGAAGCCGCTCCTTCAAACCATCCAGACTTTGAGTAGTTTAGGAGGACACCTATATGAACGTAGAATCTCGCAGGGAAGGCACCAGCCTGGTATTGAAAGCGGATGGGCGTGTGGATGGCACCAACGCCAGCGAGTTTCAGGATGCCATGAAAGCGGAGATCATTGACAGTGACCGTGCCGTGGTGCTTGACCTGCAAGACTTGACCTATATCAGCAGCGCGGGCCTGCGGGTGGTTCTGCTGATAGCCAAGGACCTGCAGCGACAGGGGGCCAAGATGGCGGCCTGCTCTCTGTCCGACCCCGTGCGGGAGGTATTTGTCATCAGCGGGTTTGACAAAATCATCCCGATTCATGATTCTCAGGACTCGGCCATAGGCGCTCTGGGCTAGCGACCCTGGCGAAACGGGCAGGGCTGGCGATTCTCTCCAGCCCCGGAACCGTAAAGGAAAAAACAGGCTTTAGTGATCCAGACTGTGGAGCGAAGGGGAGTGATGCCCAAGGGATTCAAAATTCTAGTGGTTGACGACGAACCGGATCTGGAGCCGCTAGTTCTGCAGAGAATGCGGCGGCGCATTCGGTCTGGACAGTATTCTTTTGTCTTCGCACATAACGGCGTGGAAGCGCTGGAGGTGCTACGCCAGGAAGAAGACGTTGACATGGTTATCTCCGATATCAATATGCCGCAGATGGACGGGCTTACCCTGCTGGAGCAGATTCCCAAAGTAGACCCGAACGTGCGGTCCATCATCATCTCCGCTTACGGAGATATGAAGAACATTCGCACTGCGATGAACCGCGGCGCCTTTGATTTTGTAACCAAGCCGTTGGACTTTGATGACCTGCAGATAACCATAGACCGTACCCTGGCTCACCTGGTGGAGTGGAGGGACGCGCTTTCCTCCCGGGACCGCCTGGTGAGCCTGGAAAACGAGCTGAATGTTGCCAGCAAGATACAACAGTCCATCCTGCCTACAGAATTTCCCTGGGACGACGACTATGCGGCGTACGCGAGCATGGAGCCGGCCAAGGAAATAGGCGGGGATTTTTACGACGTAATAAACCTGGGTCGGGACCGGGTTGGGGTTGCCATTGCCGATGTTTCCGACAAGGGCGTTCCGGCAGCCCTGTTCATGATGTCCAGCCGCACGCTCCTGAAGGGTTCGGCCATCGGCAAGTACGAACCGGGGGAGGTCTTGAAGGAGGTCAACGACCTGCTGTGCGAGGGGAACGACGCAATGATGTTCGTAACCCTCCTCTACGCCGTTTACGACCGCAACACGGGGAAACTGACCTATGCTAACGGCGGGCATTGCACTCCCTACGTCCGGCGGTCCGACGGCAGCATAATTGACCTGCCGTTGACGGGCGGGGTTGCCCTGGGGGTGATGAACGGCCTGGACTACGAGCAGGACACCTTCGACCTGTTGCCAGGGGATACGGTATTCTTTTATTCCGACGGCGTGTCGGAGGCCATGAACCGGGACGGCGAAGAGTTTGGCCTGGAGCGCATGGCGAAAGTTCTGGCGGACAGCCCGGGCGGCGACCCCAAGGCAGTAAACGAGGCCGTGTTTGATGCGGTGCGGGTCTTTGCCGGTGATACGCCGCAATCGGATGACATCACCTGCCTGACCATTTGCCGCAGGGGGAAGACCTAATGGCCGCCAGGATAGAACTTAAGGTGGAGACCCGGCACGAGGAACTGCAGCGCATTTTCGACACGGTGGAAAAGCTGGCTGAAGAGGAAGACTGGCCTCCTGCCCTCACCTTCAAGACTAACTTGGTGCTTGAAGAGTTCGGCCTCAACATCATGAATTACGGGTTTGATGAAGGCATCCATTCTTTCGAAGTTAGCCTGACTTCCAGCGCCGAAACCATCACCATTGAATTCGTGGACGACGGCCGTCCCTTCAATCCCCTGGAAGACGCCAATGCACCCGAGCTGGACAGCGCCATTCAGGATCGCGCCATTGGCGGCCTGGGAATCCACTTTGTGATGGAAATGACGGAAGATTTCCAATATCGAAGGGAAGATTCCAAGAACCGCTCCACCATGGTAATTCGCAAGTCCGACTAACCCCCCACTTGGCAGGCAGACTATGGCAGGTAAGCCAGCCCTATTCGTCTTTCTCCTCCTTGGTCTCGCCCTGCTGCTGGGGCCCGGCGTATTGGCATGCAATGGAGCGCCCAGCCACGATGAAGAGGTCGGCGCCGCCACTTCCCCTGACACTGAAACTCTCCCCGACCCCAGCCCAACCGAACACCCTGGCGTAACCGACGACAAGATTCTCTTCGGCCAGTCTGCAGCGTTCAGCGGCCCGGCATGGGAACTGGGCACAAACATGCAGCTGGGAATTCTGTCCGCCTTTGTGGAGGTGAATGAAGCCGGAGGCGTCCACGGTCGCAAACTGGAACTGGTAGCCCTGGACGACGGGTATGAACCGGAAGCGGCCATATCCAACACCTTTGAGCTGATCGAGCAGAACCGGGTGTTTGCCCTGATTGGCGCAGTGGGTACGCCCACGTCCCGCTCGGCGGTGCCGGTGGCCCACGAATCCGATGTTCCCTACGTCGCACCCTTCACCGGCGCGGCATTTCTCAGGGAAAGCAAGTGGCGGAACGTAATAAACCTGCGGGCCTCGTACAATCAGGAGACCGAGGAAATGGTGGCCCGCTTGACGGAGGACCTGGGAATAGACCGCATTGCCGTACTATACCAGGACGACTCATTCGGGCTGGCGGGGCTTAACGGGGCGACGAAGGCGCTGGATCGGAGGGACATGGAGCCGATTTCGGTGGGATTCTATCCGCGCAATACGCTGGCGGTTAAGGCGGCCCTGCTAAAGCTCCGGGACCATGACCCGGAGGCGGTAATTATGGTGGGGGCTTACCAGCCGGTAGCCACCTTCGTTTCCTGGGCCAAGCGTATTGGGATGGAGGATGTGGTGTTCATTACCATTTCCTTCGTGGGAAGCAACGCCCTGGCCAATTTCCTGGGTCGGGACGGGGAGAACGTCTTCGTAACCCAGGTGGTGCCGTTCCCCACCGACGATTCCATTCCCATAGTGCGGGCTTACCTCGACGCACTGGAGGCTTACGATCCGGAAGCCAGCCCGGGGTGGGTTTCCCTGGAGGGGTACCTGGCCGGACGGTTGACCGTTGAGGCGCTGCGGAAATGCGGACGGGATAACGTAACCCGTGAGTGTTTCTACGATTCCATAGACAGTTTCGAGGACCTGGAGTTGGATGAATTTGCCCTGAAATTCGGTTTTGCCGACAACCAGGGGTCTGATAAGGTGTTCCTGACGGTGATTGGGCCCGACGGCAGTTACCGGGCAATTGAGAATATGCGAGAAGTCTATCCATGATAGATGAATCGAAGACAACAGCGGAAGCGGAACAAAAGGAAGCTGGCGGGGCGACGGCCGACAGCGCGGTGGCCGAGAGCATGGTGACGGAAAAGAAGCGGCGAGGCTGGCGGCCGATCACCATCGACGAGCTGGACTCGGCACGGGAGTATATAGCTGGGCTGGCGCCGCGGCTGATCCAGAGCCGCCGAAAGATATCCACCCAGCTTTACGTGGCCTTTGCGGCCATCGTGGGTCTGACCTTGCTGGCCACGTTGGTGGGCTGGTTTTCTTTCGACCGGGTTGCCACGGCGCAGCGGCACGTCAACGACGAGAGCATACCGGAGATGGTGGCGGCCTTCGAGGTGGCGCAGTACAGCAGCAGCCTGGTTACCGCCGCGCCCCGGATCGTAACCGCCCAGACAGTCCTGGAGCTGGACGAGGTTTACGCCAACGTTATTGTGGGTTCCAGCAACGCCCTGGAGAGTGAGCTGTCGGCGCTGGAGGCGACTTCTGCCGAACTGGGAGTGGAGCACCCGCAGGTAACTTTCCAGAACATTCGGCAGGACGCGCAACTACTGACGAACAACATCAAGACAATACGCAACCAGCGTACTGAGCTTATTGTACAGGCGGAGAAGCGGGAAAAGCTGCTGCTGGACCTGGCCGAGGTGCGCCGGCAATTGGAAGTGGCCCTGATGGAAGCGCTGGATGACCAGCTTTTTTATATAAATACGGGTTACCGGGAAATGGATGTGCCTGCGGACCCACGGGCACTACATACGTCTACCAGGGAACTGGACAAGTACCGCCTGTTGTCGGAATTGCAGGTTGACGCCAACATAGCCACAGAGCTCCTGGGCAGCTCCTTTGCGGTGTCGGAGCCGGCTTCGCTGGAGCCGTTGCGAGAGCGGTTTGAAGCAGCCATGAACCGCATCGGCTTTAACCTGGAATCGCTGGAAGGAGTTGACATTCACGAGGAGATTGCTCCTATATTCCAGCGGTTGAACGACCTGGGCACAGGGGAGGGTACGGGCTTTAACCTGCTGGATGAGGAGTTGCGGCTGGCCCAGCGGCAGGCGGACTTGCTGGAAAGCAACCAGGCAGCCGCCGTAAGCCTGGTGGGAGAGGTGGATGAACTGGTGGGGACGGCCCGGGGCAGCGCCCAAACCGCCACCGAAGCATCGCTGCAGGCGATACTGACCGGCCGCACCATTCTGCTGGTGATCAGCCTGGCAAGCGTAATAGTTGCATCGCTGGTGGCCTGGCTGCTGGTAGGGCGGGTGTTGCTGCGTCGTATAGGGGTGGTTTCGGCGTGGATGCGCAAGATGGCCGCAGGAGACCTGGAGGCCCAGGTGGATGTGGGCGGCCATGATGAAGTTGCGGACATGGCGGCTGCGGTGGAGGTTTTCCGCCTTCACGCCCTGGAGGTGCAGCGGCTGAACCTGGTGGAACTGCTGGCCACTGACCTGCAGGAGAAGAACGGTGAGCTGCAGGCGGCATTTGAGGAACTGCGGCGGGCGCAGGACCAGATTGTTACCCAGCAGAAACTGGCCAGCCTGGGCGAGTTGACCGCCGGCGTAGCCCACGAGATCAGGAATCCCCTTAACTTCGTCAAGAATTTTTCCGAATCCTCCGCGGAACTGTTGACCGAGTTGCAGGAAGTGTTAGATGAGATTGGAGACGATCTGCCGGGGGAGCAAAAGGGTCTTATCCAGGAGATTTCCGAAGACCTGAACGACAACATGGAGCGGATCAGGAATCACGGCGACCGGGCTAACCGCATAGTCCACGATATGCTGATGATGAGCCGGGGCGCCGGCGAGTTCCAGCCTACAGACATAAACCGCCTGGTGGACGAGCACTCGCGGCTGGCTTTCCATAGCGCGCGGGCCATTGACTCGGATTTCCAGCTGGACCTGCAGTTTGAACTGGACCCCGACGTAGGGGAACTGGAAGTGATTCCCCAAGACCTGGGGCGGGTATTTTTGAACATGGTCAGCAACTCGTGCTATGCCACGAACGAAAAGCGATTGAACCTGTTGGAAAAGGGAGAAAGCTACTTTCCGGAATTGCTGCTCAGAACCCGCCGGCTGGAGGACAGCATAGAAATTGGCATTCGGGACAATGGCAACGGCATGCCGGAAGAAGTGATAGAGAAAATCTTCAATCCCTTCTTCACCACCAAGCCCACCGACCAGGGTACCGGTTTGGGGCTGGCCATTTCCAGCGACATAGTCCGCGAACATGGCGGATACATACGGGTAACCTCGGAGCCCGGGGAGTTCACAGAAATGCTGATTGAGATTCCCCTGGTTCGCCCGGTGGTGAGCGTGGACGGGGAGCATTCGGACAGCGAGAGCGGGGAAGCTGCCGATGAACTGGAGCAGGAAGTGGCGGTGGAATCGTAGCTCGGCCCGCACCCGGGGAGAGTCAAAGGACCCAGGAAACAACAAGAAATCGAAAACGCCGGCTGCCGGCCGCTCACCCCGAGTTTCCGGGGGATGAGCGGCCTTGTTTTGTACTCCGGACAAGGCGTTGCTTTTGTGTATTGGCTTTCATATTGACGGAGCCCTTAGGTAAACATAACATAACAACAAGGGCTGCAGGTTTTCGGTTGTTTTGCGGCCCAATGATCCCCCGGAGTTTGCGGTGCCGCCATGAGTTTCGAGTCCTACTTTTACCTGCTGTTTCCCAACGGGCTTGATTTCAACCAGGCCCGGGAACTTCTCATCAACGTGGTCGTTTACCTGGGGGGAATCTCCCTGTACGCGATCTTCATTTTCCACTTCTATCGCTTTCTGGCGTCGCGGGACATGTTCACTTTCGATCTTTCCCGCCACAACGAGTCTGAGTACAGGGCGCTGCGGGGAATTGCGCATGTGGCGATGTACATTTTCAAGTACATCCTGGTGTTTCCCTTCTTTGCCTTCTTCTGGCTGGCGGTGCTGACCACCATCCTGGCATTCCTCTCGAGTGACCGAACACTGCAGGAAGTGCTGCTGGTCGCCCTGGCGGTGGTGTGCGCCATCCGTGTCTCGGCCTACTACCACGAAGACCTGTCGCGAGACCTGGCCAAGATTCTGCCTTTCGCCGTACTGGGCATTTTCATCATTGACGCATCCTTTTTCACAGTAGAAGAGTCGCTGGCGGTAATACGGGATGCCAATAACAACCGGGAAACGATTTTCTACTACTTTATCTTCCTGGTGGGGCTGGAGTTTGCGCTGCGCATTGTGTTGGGATACTTAATGCTGATAATTACGGGACGCCGGAGGATGCTGGCCCCCCGGGAAGAGGAAGGGGAAGGGGAAGGGAATGCGGCAGGGGAGGCCGATACCAGCGAAGAGAAGCGGGAAGAACCTTCCGGCAGGGGGGATGCCCCTGCGGCTGCGCCAGCAGATTAGTCGGCCTTTTCACTTGCGGAAGGGGTACCAGGGCCTCCGCAAGTGCGAGAACGCGCTGGGCTTCGCCCCAACTCCGTCTCCAGCAACTGGCAGCAAAAGCGTTCTATCTGATCCCGAATGCGCCGGAACACAGGTAGCAGTTCGACTTCACTCAGCCCCGCCCTGTCAGGGTCCTCAAAACCGTGGTGAAGTTGCCGCACTGCTTTGGGGAAGACGGGGCACACCTCTCTTGCCGCGTCGCACACCGTCAGTACCAGGTCAAAGTCCTCGTCAAGGTAATGGTCAACGTGATCTGACGAGTGGTCGGAGATGTCGATACCCACCTCGGCCATGACCCGCACTGCCACTGGATGCACGCCCCGCGGTTGGGTGCCGGCGCTGGACACGCGAACCTCTGTTCCGCCCAGGCGCTGAAGCCAGCCGTGGGCCATCTGGGAACGGGCCCGGTTGCCGGTGCAGATAACGAGGATACGGAAGGGGACAGCAGTATCAATCTTCTTTTCCATCGGCAAACCTTCCATACCTCAATGGGAACTGAACCTTCAATTCGTTGCCAGTTGCCGCAGCCTGGGGTCCAGGGTATCGCGCAGCCAGTCGCCAAACAGGTTCAGGGACATTACGGTCAGCAGGATAGCCACGCCCGGCATGGTCGAAATCCACCACGCTCCCGCCAGGAAATCTCGCCCCTCCGCCACCATGGAACCCCAGGCCGGGGTAGGAGGAGGAACTCCCGCGCCAAGGAAGCTGAGAGTGGATTCAACCAGGATGACAAACCCAACCTGAAGGGTGGCCAGCACGATGAGGGTGTTGATTACCCCGGGGAATATGTGGACAAAAAGAATCCTGGGGATGGAGGCGCCGGCCACCTTGGCCAGGGCCACGTAATCCAGGGTCTTAAGCTGCAGCACTTCGCCGCGGACCAGCCTGGCGAACCGTACCCAGAAGAAACCGGCCAGCACCAGGATAATCAGGCCCGTCTGCCCCCCCAACTCGGAAGGAAAGGCCTGGCCCACCGCCACCACCATTACCAGAGCCACCAGCACCAGGGGTATTGCCAACGCGATGTCCACGATGCGCATTATAATCTCGTCGATCCACTTGCCGTACCACCCGGCCAGCAGACCAAGGACGGTGCCGGTGGTGCCGCCCAGGCCCAGGGTTACGGCAGCTACGATCAGGGAGATGCGCGCCCCATGAATGACGCGGCTGAAAATGTCGCGGCCCAGGTGGTCAGTGCCCAGCAGGTGCTCCATGCTGCCGCCTTCCAGCCAGAACGGTGGGACCATGCGGGCCCGCAGATCGCCCTTGCGCGGGTCTTCCGGCGCGATCCACGGGGCGAACACCCCGGCAAAAACCACCAGGAGCAGCAGGACAAGAGGAATCAGCGGCCACCGTTTTACGGTCCTCCACATCCTGGGGAGGCCCACCCTACCCGGAGCAGGGGCCAGTACAGCCTGGGTGGGATTTTCAGCCATTCTATCCTCCAAAGGTCCCAGCAGTGGTACGGCAATGGTACCAGGCAATCAGGCTACGAGAATCGGATGCGCGGGTCCACGTAGGCGTAAAAGACATCGACCAGAAAGGCGGTAGCCAGGTATGCTGCGGCAAAGGTTAGCACAACTCCCTGCAGCAACGGGTAGTCCGAGTCGCGGACGGCCAGGAAGGCCAGCTGCCCAAGGCCCGGCCAGGCAAAGACCGTTTCGGCCACCAGGGAGCCGGTGATGAGGCCGCCCAGGGTGATACCGGCGAAGGTCAGGGGCGGGATGAGGGCGTTGCGCAGGGCGTGCTTCCAGACGATGATATTCTGGTTTACCCCCTTGGCCCGGGCCAGCTTGATGTACTCGGTATCCATTACGTCCAGCATGGCCGAGCGCATCAGGCGCAGGTTGGCCGCCACGTTGAACCAGCCCAGGGTGATGGCCGGCAAGATGATGCTGCTGAGTTCCTCGCGGCCGGAGGGGGCAACCCAGCCCAGGCGCACGGCGAAGAAGAACATCAGCATGATGCCGATCCAAAAGGGCGGGGCCGACTGCCCGACGAGGGCGACGACCTTGCCGACCTGGTCCAAGATGCTGCCCCGCTTGAGGGAAGAGAGCACGCCCAGGGGTATGCCGACAACCAGCGAGAAGACGAAGGCCACCAGCCCCAGGTACAGGGTGGCCGGCACCCTTTGCATTATCAGTTCGCCGACCGGCTGCTTCTGGACGATGGATACCCCAAAGTCGCCCCGCACGGCGTTCTTCAGGAAAATCCAGTACTGCTCCGGGTAAGACTTGTCCAGGCCCAGGGAAGCGCGCAAGTCCTCCAGGGTGCTGGCGCTGGCGTAGTCGTCAATCAGCAGCGTGGTAGGGTCTCCGGATATCCGGGCCATGAAGAAGATAAGAATGGAGACCAGCCACAGGGTAACTATGGTCAACAGCAGCCGGCGGAGCAGGAATCGTTGCAATGTCTGTTACCTCCGGTGCGGCGCGTACTCCAAGTCGAAAAGAACACGGGCGTCGCAGCAGGCCATATCCCAAGGGTCCACATTGGGCCCCAGTGGGAAAATCCAGTTTACCTTGTACATGGGCAGAATGACCACGTTATCAAAGACCCACTGGGCAATCTCCCGCTGGTGGGCAAACCGCTGCTCGTCATCAAAAGTAGCCATTGCCTCGGCTATTTTGTCGTTCAGCCAAGGATGTTCTATGCCGTAGTTGATAACGCCGGCGCTGACCAGCGAGGAAGAATAGGTGACCAGGGGTTCGGGCAAGGGGCCCACGCCATGGGTGTTGACACCCTCGTGGGAGCGGTCCACGAACTTGGGGCGGAAGGCGGACATCTGGCTCCGCTCCTGGGCGCACCGGATGCCGATTTCCTCCCACATCAGGCAGGCGACTTCACCCATCTGCACCGTGCCGGGGAAGGGGCGAGTGGTGAGAGCCATGATGATATCGAAGCCGTCGCCGTAACCGGCCTCTTCCAAAAGCTGCCTGGCACGCTCCGGGTTATATTCATAGACAAGGCTGTCCTGAAGCTCGTTCAAACGGGCTTCATGGCCCATCCAGCCAAAGACGTGGTTAACTTCGCCGGCTCCTCCGAGGATCTCTTCGACTATTAACTCACGGTCTATGGCAACAGACATGGCTTCGCGCACCTTGCGAGCGTGTTCCCACTCTGCCGAGTTCACGTCCGGGTTAGACGATATCCAGGGCAGGGAAGAATTGCGGGGCGTGCCCAACTCGGGACGATCGACGTACATCTGGCCGTGAATGTTTATGTGGGTCTGACCGCCGCCTGGAAGGACGATGAATTTAACGCCGGGCACTTGCTCCACGACTGGCTTGGATTCCAGGCTCATGTGAATGCTGTCCATTTTGCCGGCCTGGAAGTTGGCGATGCGGGTGGACTCTTCAGCTATTTCCCAGATGTTCAGTTCGGCGAAGTTGGGGGTCTTGCGCCAGTGGTCGGGCACGGCCTCCAGCTTCCAAACCTCGGAAGTTTTGTGCTCGACGTGCTGCCAGGGGCCGGTACCAATGGGGTCTTCCACTCCGGCCCGTTCCTCGCCCAGGGACTCGACGTGGGCCTGGCTCATCACCGGCAGGGCGCCGGTCAGTAGGGCTGAAGTGGAGTACCAGGTCAGGTCGAACCTGGGGCCGTTGGCGGTAGTATCCACCTGAAGGGTGTGGTCATCCACGGCGGTCATGCCGCCGCCCTCGGCGTAAAAGATGGTCTGGCGTTGGGCCAAGCGCCCTGAAACCGTACCCTCGGACACAATGTTATCCATAGACCAGATGATGTCCTGGGCAGTGACATTTCCCTTTCCCTTGTGGAAAGGCACGTCTTCCTCCAGGTGCAGGGTCCAGACATTGCCATCGTCAGACACTGACCATTCCTTGACCAGCCGGGGTATCACATTGCCCTGCGAGTCGCTGTGCCACATGGATTCCCATAGAACGGACATATTAATGGAGGACTGGGGTGAACCGCTGAGCTTTGGTATGAATTTGGGCGGCCCCAGCTGGGAGTAGGCCACGTTGAGCGTGCCTGCAGCCTCCACCTGTTCAACTGCCTCCATCACGGGAGCCGGAGTAGGTGTTGGTACCAGGGTTGACCGACCCGCCGGCCTTGGGCCAGCGGCAGGCGCCGGCGCGCTGCTGCTTTCCGCAGCCTGGGAAGACACGGAAGGCGGCGACGCGACCGCCGAGTCTGCTGCCGGGGCGGCCGGTTCCGGCTGCGACGGCGCGGCCGGCTGAGCCTGGGTTTGGGGCGACTGCGGAGACGTGACCGACTCGGCAGGCGGCGATTCGGAAGCGCCGCAGGCCACCAATAAAGCCAGCGACAGGGCAACAATGCCAGATAGTGCAGTTTGCCTGAATGACTTGAGTGCCATTGAGACCTCCTGATGCTCAGGTTTACGGGGGGCGTCTGCGGTTTAATGGGAATGGCTGAGAACCGGGGCGGTGCGCCTCTTCGGACATCGCCCCAGGTTCCCCGGTCAAATTACTGGCGGTGGGGTATATACTCAACGTTAGAAGGCACACGGGTAACGCAGCAGACCAATTCCCACTCGTCAATGTTGGGTCCCACGGGCCACACCTGGAAGACGCTGGCCGTGGGAATGATGACCGCGTGGTCATAGAGGAATTTTGCCATCTGCCGGGCAATTTCGAACCGTTCCTCCTCGTCAATGGTGGCTATGCCCCGGTCGTAGTATTCGGTCATGATCGGGTGTTCCATGCCGTAGTTGACCACGCTGGTTGGGCGGAAGCTGTTAAACAGGGCGATGGGTTCGGGAGCGGGGGAGGTTCCGTGGCTGTTCACGCCCTCCCACGAGCGCTCCGGGAACAGGGCCCGGAAGGAGGACATGGGCTGGCGGCTCTGTACCGTCCGGATGCCCACTTCTTCCCACATGGTAGCCACCGCCTCGGCGGTTTCCATGGTACCGGGGTAGGGGCGATTTGTGAGGGCAAGATTAATCTCAAACCCGTCGGCGTAGCCGGCTTCGGCCAGCAACTGGCGGGCCAGGTCGGGGTTGTATTCGTACTTCAGGTCGGCCAGATACTCCATTCGGGGCTCGTGGCCCAGCCAGGCGTAGATGTGGAGGGGGGCGCCCCTGCCCTGCAAGAGGGTTTCGACCAGCAGGTCCCGGTCAATGGCGTGGTTCATGGCCTGGCGGACCTTGCGGGCTTGGTCCCATTCAGGAGAGTTTATGTCCGGGTTGGAAGAAATCCAGGGCAAATGTCCCCGGCGCGGCGTGGGCAGGTCTTCCCGGTCTTCGTACATCTGCCCGTGAATCAGAATGAACAGCAGGCCGCCGATGGAAGTCATAAACTTGCAGTCGGCGCAGGAGTTCTCCAGTACGGCGATGGACTCCAGGTTGAACTTGGCCGTGTCCAACTGGCCGGCCTGGAAATTGGCCAGACGGGTGGACTCTTCCTGGATTTCCACGTAATTCAACTCGGCGAAGTTAGGAGTTTTGCGCCAGTGGTTTTCCACGGCCTCGAACTTCCAGGTGCCGCTGGTCTCGTGGCTGATGCTGCGCCAGGGGCCCGTTCCTACCGCCTGCTTGGTGCCGGCTTCCTCCGGTCCCGCGTCTTCAAAGTAGGCCTTGCTGAAAATGGCCTTGCCCATCTGGGTGGCGGCAGCCAGGGTAATCTGCCAGGTAAAGTCGGGGGCGGGTTCCACGGTGTTGACCCGCACAGTGTAGGGGTCCACCAATTCCATGCCGCCCCCTTCGGCGAAGAACTGGCGACGGTAATTCTCGGCCTGGCCCTCGGTGGTTCCCTCAATCACGGAGTTTTCCATGGTCCAGATGAAGTCGGCTCCGGTGAACTCGCCGTAGTCGTAGTGAAAGGGGATGCCCTGACGGAAATTGAGCGTCCAAACCGTTCCGTCTTCTGAGAGATTCCAGGAATCGAGCAATATTCCTTCAAGGGAGCCGTCAGCGGTCTTGGCCCAAATTGATTCGCCAAAAGTGGTGTTGTTAATGCTGTTTTGGGGAGCGCCCTGTAGGGAAGGTATCCAGCGAGGCGGGCCGATTTCGTCCAGGGCAATTCTAAGGGTTCCGGTGGGGGCGTCGGACTGGGGCGCCGCGGCGGGGGCCGCGCCGGAGGCGGCGGGGGCCGCCGTGGGGGCCGGTGCTGCCGACGCCTGCCCTGAATCGGAGGAGGCCGCAGCCGGGGCCTGGGCGGGAGTATCACTGGCGGCGGCGGGCGGCGGCGATTCCGGCTGGGTCTGCGCCGGAGCGACCGGTGCGGCGCTGCTACCCGACGGTTCAGCGGGGGATTCCTCCGCAGCGCCACAGGCTACCAGGACGAGCAGGGCCATTATGGTTGCCAGGGTGAAAATAATGCGTGGTTTCCACAAAGGAATGTTTCTCATAGCTATCCCTGTCCCTTTTCAATGAATTTTGGCAACGATACGCCCCTGTAGTGCAGGTGTCAATTGTTGCTGGCGAGTCTCAATCATCTACGGGATCATAGCAAGCCTATTGGACGTAATTCGCAGAATAATTGTCTTTTTCGCTCATTTTATCAAGTTTGATATGGTCTTTCGTTTCCTGGACCTGGGTTTGCAAACACCCCCCGGTTTGCCCGTTGGCTGAGTTGCGCCGGATCAGATAGCTGGCAAAAGAAACAGGCCCCTGGTGGCAGGGGCCTGAAATGGCAAGGTTCCCGGTTCCGTAAGTTCGACTGAGGTCGGGCTTAGCCTTACTGGACCGCTTCGATATACTCGAAGTTGCGTACACCGAAGGTGGCATGCGTCTTCCAGTCGGCGATTACTTCGGGGTTGATGGTGAACTCGGCCGGCACCCAGAAGAGGGGAATGGTGCAGTAGATGCGGAAGCAGAAGTCGATGACGTCGCCAATGGCCTCCGCGCGGCCTTCCAGTGTGGTAGCGGACTGCAGTTCCTCGTACTTGCCGTCGATGTACGGGTCCAGGTAGCGAGGCCGTTTGCTGCCGGAATAGTGGTAGCCGAAGATGGCGTAGGTAGGCTCGCTGTAGCTGCCCGTATGCAGGTAAGCCATGTTAGTGGACTCTTTGGACAGCACCAGGGCGCTAACCGCCGCCGGTTCGGTGGGCTCAAACTTGGCCGTCACCCCGATCTCTTCCCAGTAGCGGTTGACCAGTTCGCCCATATCCAGGATTTCCGGCAAACCCGGGCGGGGGTAGGCCTTCTGGACCATCTCGAATCCTTCGGGATAACCGGCTTCGGCGAGCAGGGCCCTGGCCTTCTCCGGGTCATAGGCATACATCTCGTCGAATTCCGCCACCAAGTCCTGGTTCCAACCCGGGAACTTGGGATGGGCTACGCTCTGTACCATCACCTCGCCCCGTCCCTTCAGGAAGGTGCGGTTGATTTCCTCCCGGTCTATGGCAATATTCAGCGCCTCGCGAACCTTGGGGTTAGACAGAGGAGCGCTAGCGTCGTAAGCAGGGTCATCGGGCAGGTGCAGGCCACCGAAGAAGCCCAGCAGGCGCATGGCGGGCACGGTGCTGCTCAACACTTTCATGCCACTGGCTTCGGCCGCAGGCTGGAGGTCCCGCGGCACATCGGCGGCGTGGACCTCATCAGCCACCAGCATGGCCAGGTGAGTAGAGGCTTCGCGCACGAAGAAGATCTGCACTTCGGGGAAGTCCGGCGAAATGCGCCAGTGATCGTAGCCGGTGGGGCCGTAGAGAATGTACTGGTCTTCCTGGAATTCCTCGAACTGGTAGGGGCCGGTGCCGATGGGATTGTTCTGCATTTCCTGTATGCCGGCCTCGTTGGGTTCCCAGCCGTCCAGCATTCCGCCGGCCTGTTCCCAGACAGCTTTGCTGCGGATAACAGCCTCGTTCTGGTTGGTGCTGAGCCAGCTCAGCATCACCGGCTCGGAGGCAGTCAGGTTCAGCACCAACTGGTGGCCTTCCTGGCCGTCGGGCAGGTCTATGCTTTCGATAAGTTCCCTGGTGGCAGGAGCCCGGTTGCCCTGGGCATCCAGCCTGCGCCCCTGGTCCAGGGAATGGACCGCGTCAGCGGCGTTCACAATGCCCCAGTCCTTGTGGAAGGGGACATTTTCCCGCAGCTGGATAGTCCAGACCGAGAAGTCGTCGTTGGTGGACCACTCAGTGGCCATCATGGGCCGCAGGTCGGTGAACTGGTCGAAGAAAATCATCCCTTCGTACATGGGCTCCAGCCAGCTGAAGTTGCCCCTGCCGCCCAGGGCCGGGTCCAGCGAGCTGGTGTTTGGGGTAGTTCTGGCCACCTTTAACAATGTGATCGCCGGTTCGGCCTGGGGTTCTTCCATAACCGGAGCCGTGGTTGCCGTGGGCGCAGCCGTGGGTGTGGGCACGACGCCGATGGCGCCCTGGCCCACGACGGCGCTGATGGTGGGAGCGGGCGGAGTATGTGTGGGCGCAGGGACAGCATCCTGTGGCTGCGCTTCCGCCTGGGTAGCTGCCTGGGGCTGGTCCTGGCTCCGGGATTGAGGCTGGGACGCAGGCTGGGATGCGGCCTCCGGAGCAGGAGCTTCAGGGGCCGATGCCCCGCAGGCTACCAGTGCGAAAAGCACGATAAGGCACATAACATTCAAGGCCCAGTGACGAACTATTCCTGAGTACATACTCATAACTGCTTCTCCAATACGGTCTCAGAATACGCGACACCACCCCAGTTTCACCTGCCAAGGAGAAATGGGCAGTGCCCAGCGGAAACCGGCCAGTTCGTAATGCTCTGACTGAACGCAATATATTACTGCCAAAATAAAATAGCAACAACATCGTAATAGAGGCTTTCGTGAAAGATAATCTCTATATTACAAGGTAAATATTTACGTATATCGCTAACCGGGCATTGCGCAGAGTACCGACCCGCTCGAGTGTGGTCCGAAATCTTCTCAAGGCAGCGTTCCAATTCAGGTGGTTTTGCCATGGAACCAGGGGCAGACAGGCAAATCTGCCCCTGCTATTTCAGGGATCGGACCACCTGAACCGAAACTCTATCTCATCTCAACCCCGGTAGCTACAGCCCTTCCACTGGGCTATACTGTAGAAAATCTGGCGTTTTGCTTCCGGAGGCCCCATCACGCAGAGCAATTCCGGTTCTCAACCCTCCCCTAATGTTTCGGCAAATGCCACAGACCAATCTTCTTCCACCACTACCACTCCGGCAGACCCGCCTGCCCAGGAAGCGTCGGCCCGGGAAACTTCCAGGCAGGCACGGGGACGGCAGCCAGGTTCCCCTTTCAATTTCCGGCAAACCTTTACCTCGCTGGGCAACCGGCAGTTTCGTATTCTGTGGCTGGGGATGCTATTGCTCATGGGCGGCATGCAGATGCAGATGCTGGCCAGGGGCTACCTTACCTATGACCTGACGGGGTCGCCGGCCCTGCTGGGCATTGTCTCCGCCGGTTTCGCCCTGCCCATGCTGCTGCTGGCCCTGTTCGGCGGGGCCTTTGCCGATCGGCTGGAGCGGAGGCGCATAATCCAGTGGGGGCAATTGGGCGCGGCCCTTATCGCCCTGTTCGTGGCCGTCTCCATTACCACCGGCATAGTAACCTGGTACCACCTGCTGGCCGCATCCATGATGCAGGGCGCGGTCTTTGCGTTCATGATGCCGGCACGGCAAACTGTCATTCCCCAGTTGGTGGGCAGGGACCTGTTGACCAACGCCATGGCCCTGAATGCCATGGCCATGAGCGGCATGACCCTGATCGCGCCCACCCTTGCCGGGTTCCTGTACAACGCCATCAACCCCGACGGGGTGTATTACGTGGTAACGGCCCTGTGCGTGGGCGCCATGGTCCTCACCGGCTTCCTGCCCAAGATGGAGGGGTCCACGGGCACTGGCAGGGCCGGGGTATTGAGCGACATCAAGGCCGGTTTGGGCTACATACGGCGCACGCCCCTGGTGCAGGCCCTGCTGATCATCGGCCTTACATCCACCGTACTGGCCATGCCCTTCCGGTTCCTGATGCCCATATTTATTGTGGACATCTATGAACTGGGGCCCGAGGCCATGGGCCTGATGGTCAGCGGCATCGGCGTGGGCGCCCTTGGCGGTTCCCTGTTCATCGCGGCCCTGGGCAACTGGTTTCGGGGACGAGTGCTGATTCTAAGCTCCTTCATCAGCGGCATTGCCCTGATGCTGGTGGCCCTGCTGCCCTTCTACCTGGTGGCCGTGGGCCTGATGGTGTTGATGGGGCTGGGCGACGCCGGCCGCCGTTCCCTGAACCAGTCTTTGCTCATGGAGGTGTCGGACGAGGAGTACCGAGGCCGGGTGATGAGCATCTTTATGCTTAATTTCGCCCTCATCCCCCTGGGCGTTTTGCCGGCCGGTTTGGCGGCCCAGTTCCTGGGAGGCCAGCTGGCGGTGGGCATTCTGGCCGGGCTGTTGCTGGCCCTGACCACCGTCATACTGTTGACCCAGCGCAGCCTGCGCAACCTGCGCTAGAATAGTCATAGGATTAAGACATGGATGGACAGGATTAACCTGGCCCCTGCCAGCAGTGATATCCTGTCCATCCTGTATATCCATGTTTGAATGGAATCTTTGAGAGGAAGGAAAATGGAATACCGTAAACTTGGAAACCTCGAAGTCTCGGCCATTGGGCTGGGGACCTTACGAACTTTCGATGTTACTGGCGACGAGGACATCGCTGTCCGCAGCCAGATAGTGGACAACTGCCTGGGCAACGACATCAATCTTATCGACACCGCCGCGTGGTACGGCCACGCCGAGGCCGTGGTAGGCGAGATTACCGAGGGCCGGCGCGACCGGTTCTATGTCGCCACCAAGGTGCGTACCGAGGGCAAGGAAGCCGGCGAGGCCCAGATTGCCCAGTCTTTCGCCAACCTGAAGACCGACTACATAGACCTGTTCCAGGTCCACAACATGATCGACTGGGAAACCCATTTGCCCACCCTTCAGGCTCTCAAGGAAGAGGGCAAAATCGGCATGGTCGGCGTGTCCGCCATGGTGCGGGATGCCTACCCCACCATCATGGACCTGATGCGCCAGGGGCGGGTGGACGCCGTCCAGATTCCCTACAACGTGCTGAACCGGGGCGTTGATGAGGAGTTGCTGCCACTGGCCGAAGAACTGGGCACCGGCGTCCTGGTCATGGAGCCCCTGCAGAAGGGCCGCTACGTACTGGACCTGAAGCAGCAGCCCGACCTGACCCCCCTGCGGGACTACGGCATCAACACATGGGCCCAGGCCCTGCTGGCGTGGGTGATATCCGACCGGAGGGTAACCTCGGCCATACCCACCACCTCCCGCCCGGAGCGCATCCACGAAAACGCCCAGGCCACCAACGCCGCCAACCTGCCCCAGTCCTTCCGGGACTATATACAGAGGGAAGCGGAGCGGTGCTTGTAGGTTAACGGATTCCGAGCAAGTGATAGAATC
>CAZPMU010000042.1:0-22617 GCA_964587795.1 uncultured Dehalococcoidia bacterium
CTACACCCTGGAAGGCAAGGGCTACTTCGGCCCCGGCGAAATGCCCGTCTTCGACTCCGGTTTCTTCGAAATGCCCCAGGGCGACACCGAAGAATGGGCCTTCACCCAGTTCAAGAAGAAGGCTGCGGAGAACGGCGGCAACATCACCGACGATATGATCGAAGAGTTCCGCGCCGAGATGGCCCGTGGTCTGGCCCAGAGCCGCGACAACATGGGCATGATGGAAGAGGAAGACTACATCTAGTCGAAACCTTCCAGCTTACTCAGGCAATCAGGGCCGGTGGGTTACCCACCGGCCCTTTCTTGTCCACCCGCCCTCCCTGGTGTCTTCCTCCTGCGCTTCGCTACTTCCCCAGGCAGCGCGCCCGTTCCCGGTTTATCCCCGGCGCCTATGCCTGGAGCCGTGCAGCCCCATACCGCCCCTTTGCTCCAGGTCCCACCGACGGCCGCTGCCCACTGGGTGTCCAGCCCTGGGCGGCCAATCCCACCCCTAATCCTCCATCTACCCCAGGCAGACACGGGAATCCGGCCTTACATTGTCTGGCAGGCTCACTTGCGTCATCGGTTTCGGGGGGGCGCCAGTGTAGTGGATTTACGGGCCATGTCCCCCAAACGAATTCGAACAGGAGTGGTCCTTTGAGGCTTTACACTTCCTTGACGAAATCCCCACATTTCCTTCAAGTTTCCGCCCTACCCTGAAACCGGCATCCCCAGCCCACATTCTTCAAGTATGCTCACTTTTGCAGATATGCCGGTCCTGTGAAATGCAACCCAATGCCACCGCAACGGTTCAGCAAGGAACTTGGAATGACCCACCTGACCGCCATCCGTAACTCCCGTTACTTTATCTGGGCCCTCCTGGCCCTGCCGTCCATCCCCCTGCTGATTCAGTTCATGGCCGGTATTTCCGACGGCTTGGGTCTCAGTGAGCAGGAAGCCCGCGAAATTCGCGAACCTGCCGGTACCTTTGCCGCCATATCCCTGGCTCTTGCCTTGCTGATGGCTCCCCTTTACCAACTGCGCAACTCATCCCTTTTGCGCTGGCTGCTGGCCCGCCGACGCTACTTTGGAGTTTCCTGCTTCAGCTATGCCGTGGTACACATGGCTCTTTACCTCGTGGCGCTGGAATCAGCGGCCGAATTCTTCCTGGAATTGAGAAGGTGGGAAGTAGCCCTTGGCTGGCTCGCCTTCTTCATCATCGTCCCCTTGGGCCTGTCCTCAAACCAGGTTTCCATGCGCCTGCTGGGCCGTAACTGGAAGCGCCTACAGCAGGGAACCTACGTCGTGGGAGTACTGGTCCTGCTCCATTGGCTCCTGGTCCACGGCCCCATGCCCGCCCTCATCTTCTTCCTTCCCCTGTCAGTCCTGGAAGCCATCCGCCTTTGGAGATTCTGGAAGCGGCGTCATGCTGGTCCGGACCTCGTGGCCGCCGCTTAGTCTCCCTGCCGATTTGGTTGATCGCCCGCTGTATGTGTACGGGAGACCTTCAATGTCTTCTGTCGTCGCCTGGCCGCATCCCGCACAACTGCCCTGCATCACTGATGCTGTCCCATCGGGTCTCTTCCGCAGCGCCTTACATGCTTCCCGATAGCTGCAAATAACGTGAAGAAATAACCACTCCATGCTCCTGCTTCCCTTACCTCGCTGGACAATAGACACCCCCATTGCTAATATTGTTATACCCACTCTCAATATTGCCCACCCAATGCAATTGGTGTTCCCCGTCCGGTGGACGAAACCGGCGGAATGGCTGGGTCCCCTTGCCTCACCGGAACTTGCCATCACTCTCTCCATTCCGCTGAGTCACTGATCAGTGCGCACTCTTATTCTGCGGTTCCCGGGGGTATTTCTTATGCGATATGGTACTCGGTGTTTCTCCCTGCTGGCCCTGGTCACCCTGTTGGCCCTCCTGCTTGCCTGCACAAGAGAGGTGGAAGTAGTCAGGGAGGTGCCGGTGGAGGTAGAGAAAGAAGTAACCGTTGAGGTCGAGAGGGAAGTTCCGGTGGAAGTACAGCGGGAGGTAATGGTGGAGGTGGTGGTAACCCCCACCCCCGATCCCAACGCTCCCCGGGCAGAACTCCCCCGCCAGCCTCAGGTACAGCAGGCTGCGGGCAGCGGCTCACAGCAACCCGCGCCCACCCAGGCTCCCCCGCCCCCACCGCCGCCCACGGTCGATGCAATGGTTGACGACGTGGAACTAATCTATAAGATCGGCATTTCCGAGGACCTGACCACCACAAATTACTGGGCCTATTTGGGTCCCGACGGCACCATCTGGAATCAATACACTTTGGGCGGCACCAAGCCCACCCTCTATACCTACACCAGCCAGCGTTTTGACTGGGTCCCGTCCCTGGCATCCGATTTCCCCACTCCCCTGGCCGAGGAGACTGTAGATGGGCAGACCCTTTGGACTACTGAGGTACCCCTGAAGCAGGGCGTAATGTGGAGCGACGGCAACGAGATTACAGCCGAGGACTTCGCGTTTACCGCCAACACCGCCAGTGAACTCATGCTCACAGGCAACTGGCCCGGCATCGTGGACCCGGAGTACTTTCATCACGCCGAGGCCCTCGATCCCTACCGCTTGAAGATCTATTTCCAGAAGAAGCCCGGCCTGGCCCGCTGGCAGTTTGGCCTTGCTTTCATGCCCATATTCTCCAGCAATTACTGGGCGCCCGTGGTAGCGGAAGCCGTCCAGGCCGGCGAGTTGAACGAACAGCAGAAGGTCCTTTACGCCCACGTCCCAGAAGGTGAGCCCACCGGCGGCAGTTTCTCCTTCGACAAGTGGGAAAGGGGCGCCTTCGCCGAAAAAACTCGAAACGACGGCTACTATTTCCGGGGCGCCACCTCTACCCAGTACGACAACGGCGCCTACGTGGAAAACAAGCCCGGCGTTTACCAGTTCGCCGCCTTCGGTGAACCTTCCGGAGATGTGGTTCTTGAAACAACCGAGGGTCCCAACGCCAGCAGCGCCATCTATTCCGTCTATGGCAGTCAGGACGCTGCGGTTCTGGCTCTGAAGAAGGGCGACATAGACTTCATGCTCAATCCCCTGGGCCTTTCCAAGGGCCTCCAGGAACAACTGGAAGGCGCAGAAGGCCTCAACACCATCGAGAACTCATCCGACGGCGTCAGGTACCTGGGCTTCAATTTCCGCCGCGAACCCATGAACAACAAGGCCTTCCGCCAGGCAGTGGCCACCCTTATTGACAAGGAGTTCCTGACCCAGACCGTCCTGCAGGGCGTGGCCATTCCCGTCTATGCCATGGTACCCACCGGCAACGCCGCCTGGTATAACCCCAACGTCCCGCAGATTGGCAAGGGCCTGACTCGCACCGAGCGTGTGGCCCAGGCCGTCGAACTCCTCAAGGAGGCCGGCTTTACCTGGGAGGTGGAACCCCGCGTCAGCGAAGATGGCCGCTTTGTGGAGCAGCAGGGCGAAGGGCTCCGGTTGCCTAACGGTGAACTCATGCAGGAGATGACGGTCCTGGCCCCCAGCCCCGGCTACGATCCCCTCCGCTCCACCTTCGCCATCTGGATAGAGCGGTGGCTGACCGAAGTTGGTATTCCGGTGCGGGCCGACCTTACTGGATTCAACCTCATAGTCGATAAGGTGTTCAACCAACAGGACTTTGACATGTGGATCCTGGGCTGGGCCCTGACTCTGTACCCTGACTACCTCGAAGCCTTCTTCCATAGCCGCTATTCGGGCCTGGAGCAATACAACCCGGGTGGTTACAACAGCCCGGAGTTTGACCAACTGGCCGACGACATGGTGGCGGAAACGGACTTGCAGCAGGCCCAGGACCTGGTCTTCGAGCTGCAGGCTGTCCTGGCCGAGGACTTGCCCTACGTAACCCTGTTCACCACCCCCATTGTGGAAACCTACCGCAGCGACCGCATTGAGTTCCCCTACACCGAGAACCTCGGCGGCCTGCAGAACGTGGCAGGAATGCCCTCGCTGGTGGGCTTCAAGTAGGCAGAAGATACCGGTACCGGGCAGTATTGGCATAAGTTGGCCGCCCATTTCATTGCCAGGTCATCTCGAAGCCTTTTAACTGTCATTCTGAACGGAGTGAAGAATCTGAAATTCCAGCCAGCAAGAATGTTGACATGACGTGGGAGTTGTAGATTCTTCACTTCAATCGGCAATTCCGTTCGATGGTCCAGGACTCTGAACGCCGTAAAGATAGTCTCCCCATTTTCCACCTCCAACAACAGGAGTTTGCCCCCAAATGACCGGTTACCTGGTCCGCCGCGCGGGACAAATGGTCCTCACCCTCTTCCTGATAATTACCTTCGCCTTCTTCCTGGTGCAGGCCCAGCCCGGCGACTATGCCACCTTCTACGCCCTCGACCCCGATATGCCCCCCGAGGTCAAGGAACAGATGCGCGCCTCCTTCGGCCTGGACCGGCCCCTGTGGCAGCAGTACCTTATCCACCTTAAGAACACCGTTACCGGCAATTTCGGCGTCTCCTTCGGCCACTTCCCCCGCCCGGTTATGGATGTTCTGGTCGAGCGGGTTCCCCGCACCGCAGTTCTCTTCCTCTCCGCTACCGTCCTGTCCTTCTATATTGGCTTCTTCCAGGGCAAGGCCATCGCCTGGCGTCGGGGCGGCATCCTGGAATACACCGCCACCATCTCCGGCGCCACCCTTTTCACCGTCTTCACTCCTGCTTTCGCTCTCATGATGATCTGGATTTTCGCCTTCCGCCTGGGCTGGCTCCCTGTTGGCAAGTTCCTCGACCCCCTGTTATGGCGCCACGCCGAGGTCTCCGCCAACTTTGTTTTCAGCCAGATGCTGCTGACCGCCTTCCTGATTACCGCCTTCGCCTTTCTGGCTCTATATCTGCTCAGGAAGACTGGTCGTATTGGCTTGGTTAAGTGGGCCGCACCCATCATCATGGTGGCGCTGGTTGTCGCTCTGTTGGTATGGTCTCTTTCCGGTATCGGCGGCCTGGCCCTGGACATCCTCCGCCACATGGTCCTGCCCATCGCAACCCTGACCCTCATTTCCTTCGCCGGAACCATGCTGCTCACCCGTAACAGTATGCTTGAAACGGTGCGCGAGGATTACGTGATGGCCGCCCGGGCCAAGGGCCTCCCGGAAAAACTGGTCCGAGACCGCCACGCCGCCCGCAATGCTCTCTTGCCAGTGGTTACCAGCCTCGTTTACAGCCTGATCTTTGCCATTGACGGTAGCGTCATCATCGAGGGAGTCTTTTCCTGGCCGGGCACGGGCCTCACCCTTCTGCAGGCGGTGCGGTCTGAAGACCTGCCCCTGGTCATGGGCGCCATGGTCTTCATTGGCCTCTTCTCCCTGCTTGCCCATGTCATCGTCGACGTCCTTTACGTTTATCTTGACCCCAGGATTCGTTACCAGTGATTACGCCGACCAATAGCCCGATTGCTCCGGGCCCTGCTCCCGAGCCGCCGGTTATGGAGGTTGGCCACAGCCGCCTCCGCCTGCTGCTGGCCCGGGCCCGCCTGGCCTGGAACTCCTTCCGCACCGGCTGGTCCATCTTCATGGAAAGCCGCATCGGTGTACTGTCCCTGGTCATCATCGCCCTCTTCGCCGTCATGGCCGTGGCCCACCCCATTCTGATGCTCACTGTCTGGGACTCCGAAACCTACGATCCGGTTACCGGATACGCTTTCGACCAGTTGGAGCAGCCCGCGCCGCCGTCCTGGCGCCATCTCTTGGGCACCGATCCTTTGGGCCGCGACGTCCTTAGCCAGCTACTCTGGAGCACTCGCTCCGAGTTCGTCCTGGGCATCACCGCTGCCCTGGTAACCGTCGCCATAGCCACCACCGTCGGCGCCGTATCCGCCTATTACGGCGGCTTGGTGGACGTTTTCTTCATGCGCCTTGCCGACCTGATCATCGCCCTGCCCGGCATTTCCCTCCTCATCGTCCTCAGCGCCCTGTTCAAGCTCAACCTGTTCTACCTGGCCCTGGTAATCGGCATCCTGGGCGGCTTTGGCGGCACCGCCATAATCCTCAAGTCCCAGGCTCTCAGCATCAAGGTCAAGCCCTACATCGAGGCCGCCCGTGTGGCTGGCGGCGGCCACTTCCACATCATTTTTGTTCACATAATCCCCAACCTGCTGCCCCTGTCCCTCCTATACATGATGTTTACCGTCACCAGCGCCATTTTCGCCGAGGCGATTCTGTCCTTCCTCGGGCTCCTGGACCTTCGGATGAGCTGGGGAATTATGATTCACACCGCCAACACCGGCGGCTACCTTATGGGCGGTACCCGCTACTGGTGGCTGGTTATTCCGGCGGGCGCTTCCATCACCCTGCTCTGCAGCGCCTTCTACCTGGGCGGCCGCGCCCTGGACGAGGTGGTCAACCCTCGTCTCCGTCGCCGCCGCGGCTAGAAAGTCGGCCCTTAACTATAGTTGAAATCTTGCGCCGGTTCGTGGATCAGACCGGCCTAAGGTATAATAACCCTTGACTTGCATAGTCCGGGGCTGATGGCCCAGCGAGGTCCGCTATGACCACCCGACGTAATGCAACGGCCGAACCGGAAGACCAGGGGCCTTATATTCTGCCCGACATACCCGAGCGGGAACCCGACAATGTGACCAGCTCAAGGCATCTATCTTTGACCGGCAATCAGCGCCACCTCATGCGGCACTTGGGTAACGGGGAAACCACCATTGTAGCCGGTGAAAGGTACATCACCCGGGCGCCCGGTTCGGATATGCGCTACCTTGACTTGATGGTAGTATTCGACTGCGACCCGGTGGCCTACTGGGGCAGCAACGGCTACATCATCTCCCAGCAGGGCAAACCCCCGGACTGGGTGCTGGAAATAGCGTCCCCCAGCACCGGGACCGAGGATACAACCGGCAAACGGGACTGGTACGCAGCCCTGGGCATCCCCGAGTACTGGCGCTTTGACGAGACCGGGGAGTTTCACGGGACCCGCCTCGCCGGTGACCGGTTGGTTAACGGGCGCTACGAACCCATTCCCATTGAGACTCTGGAAGACGGTGTATTGCAGGGCTGCAGCGCCATATTGGACCGCTACATTCGGTGGGAGCACGGCGAATTAAGGTGGCACGACCCGGCGACGGGGCAGCACATCGCCACGTTCGAAGAGGAACGCGAAGGCAGGGAACGAGAACGGGCAGCCCGCATCGCCGCCGAAGCGCGAGTCAGGCAACTGGAGGCAGAGTTGGAATTGCGGCGGCAGAGTCCCGAGTCTCCGCCGTTCTTAACGCTGTGCCTGCACAATTATGGCTGACATTACTCCTCCTCCCCTTCTCAAAGTAGCCGACCTGTCCCTCCGCTACCTGACCCGCTCCGGCGAGGTTAAGGCCGTGGAGCACGTCAGTTTCCAATTGGACCAGGGCCAGGCCATGGGACTGGTGGGTGAATCCGGCTGCGGCAAGACCTCGGTCGCCAACTGCCTCATGCGCCTGCTGCCCGACAACGCCGTTTTGCGGGGCGGCCAGGTCATCCTGGATGGCCAGGATATTATGGCCCTGTCCGAGGAAGGAATCCGCGAATACCGATGGAGCCGCATCGCCATGGTATTCCAGGCCGCTATGAATTCTCTGGACCCCGTCTATCGTGTCGGCCAGCAGGTGGTGGAAGCCATCGAGGCCCACGGCGTCGAGACCACCCAGGCCGGAGCCAGGGACCGCGTTGCTCGCCTCTTCCGCATGGTGGGCCTCGATCCCGCCCTGATGGAGCGCTACCCCCACGAGTTCAGCGGCGGTATGCGCCAGCGCGCCGTCATCGCCATGGCCCTCTCCTGCGATCCCGCGGTCATCATTGCCGATGAGCCAACCACCGCTCTCGACGTCATCGTCCAGGACAGGATTCTGCGGGAACTCAAGGCCATCCAGCAGGAACTCAACATGGCTATCATCTACATCAGCCACGACATTGCTGTGGTGGCCGAGGTTACCGACCGTATCGGTGTGATGTACGCCGGCCGCCTGGTGGAATATGGCGAAACTGCCGACGTTTTTCGCGCTCCCCTGCACCCGTACACTGCGGCTCTCATGGGTTCCTTCCCCAGCATCACCGGCGAAAAGCGGACCCTGGCCAACCTGTCCGGCGAACCGCCGAACCTTATTGACCCGCCCCCCGGCTGCCCCTTCCATCCCCGCTGCCTGCACGCCACCGACCGGTGCCAGGTCGAGTTCCCTCCACGGGTTCACCGTGGCAGCCAGTGGGCCGACTGCTGGCATCCCCTGGAGGGCGAAGTCTCCGACACCGTCGGCGAAGGAGGTGCCTAGGTGCAGCCTGCCCTGAACTCAACTCAGGCCCCTGGCCCCGAAACGCTGGTTTCGGTTTCCGGGCTGACCAGGTTGTTTCCCGTGGGACGCGGCCTTTTCCGCCGGACCACCAGCTTCATCCACGCGGTGGACGACGTTTCCTTCAACCTTGACCGGGGCGACAGCCTCGGTCTCGTGGGCGAGTCCGGCTGTGGCAAGACCACCGTCGGCAAGCTGCTGGTCAAGCTTATTGAACCCACGTCAGGAGAAGTTCTCTTTCGCCTTCCCGGCCTGGAGTTGGACGATGGCAACCCAGGCTCCCTGGTTCCTGCCTCCGCCATCAACGCCCCACGGCTGCGTACCTTCCGTCGCCAGGCCCAGATGATCTTCCAGGACCCATACGAGTCCATGAACCCCCGACGCACCATCTACGACACCATCGCCGAACCCCTGGCCGTCCAGGGCATCGGCACCGTCATGGACCGGGTGGACCTGGTTTCCGAAATCCTGATGTTGGTGGGCCTCACGCCCCCGGCCACTTTTCTCTTCCGCCATCCCCACGAACTTTCCGGAGGCCAGCGCCAGCGAGTTGCCATCGCCCGCGCCCTGGTGGTGGAACCGGCCTTCGTGGTGGCCGATGAACCTACCTCCATGCTCGACGTTTCCAGCCGCACCGGCATCATGAACCTCATGCAGCAACTGGCTCACGGCCTGGGCATCGCCTACCTCTACGTGACCCACGACCTGGCCGTGGCCCGCTATATGTGCCACCGCATCGCCGTAATGTACCTGGGCAAGATAGTCGAGATAGGGGAGACCGAGGAACTGCTGCGAAACCCCCTGCACCCTTACACTCGTGCCCTTCTGTCAGCCGTTCCTGTCCCTGACCCCCAGTTTCGCCGCGAGCCGCCCGACATCCTGGGCGACCTTACCGCTCCCATTGACCCGCCCGCCCGGTGCCGCTTCTACGACCGCTGCCCCCTGGCTACCCAGTACTGCCGCGACAATCCGCACCCCCCAACGGTCGAGAAAGCCCCCAACCATTGGGCAGCCTGCTACGAGGTCTAGCAGGTCTCCGAAGAAGCCCTTCCTTCCCCTGTCAAGGGGAAGGCCAGGATGCGGTTGCCAACCAACCGTCCTGGGTTAGACCCGCCCCGTATCCACAAGAATGGGGCTGCCTCCAGGGCAGCCCCAACGGTTAATCGCTGTGTCCCGCTCCCCGCAACCCCTTGGGGGCGGGGAGGAAACGCGCTATTGCAGCGCCCCCACAATGGTGCTCACGTTATAGCGCATGAAGTCCAGGTAGGTTCCAGCCTCCCCGCCTTCCGGCCCCAGTGAACCCGTATAGAGCCCGCCGATAAGCTCCGCACCCGTCTCATTGGCAATCTGCTGGGCCAGCCGGTCCGTCTGCGACTTCTCCGCAAACACCGCATGGGCCCCCGAGTGCTCGATGGTCTCCACCAGTTCCGCCAGCTCCATCGCCGTCGGTTCAACCTCTGTGGTTACCGGCATTATTGCTCCCACCACCTCGAACCCATAACGCTGGGCGAAATACTGGAAACTGTCGTGAGAGGTCACCAGCAGCCGGTGGTCCTGCGGCAGGGTGGCTACCTCCGCCTCAATCCAGGCGTGAAGGTCGTCCAGTTCCTGGCCGTAGGCTGTCGCATTGTCCCGGTAGAAGGTCTGCCCCGACGGGTCCAGTCCCGAAAGGTGCGCAGCCACGCTGTTCACCGCCTGCTTCACCCGCACCGGGTCAAACCAAAAATGGGGATCCAGTTCCCCGTGCCCGTGTCCATCCCCTTCCTCTTCGTGGCCGTGGCCCTCTTCCTCGTGCCCTTCCGTTTCGCCCTGGATGCCCACGAAGGCTATCTTTGTCGGGTTTCCTTCCACCTCCCAGTGGTTCACCTCTTCCAGGTCGTGGTCGTCCAGTTGCAGCACCTGCCCACCCACCGAGTCGGTTATGAAGATGGCTCCCGGCGCCATGGCCACGTGCGGCCGTCCCCAGAACCCCGTTTCCACCGGCGTCGTCAGTGCGTCAGTGTTGGTAGCGACTATTTCACCGTCGTGCAGGTCGTACAGCCGGATTTCGCCGCTGCTCATCACAACGACCATTTCTTCCCCGTCGCGGGACAAGGCCACCTGGATGGGCGAATTGCCGTCCTCCGCGGCGATCAACTGTTCCATTTCACCCTCTTCCGGCTCCACCATGTACAACCCCACCGCGGAGCCCAGGGCAAGGAAGTGGTCGGCGCCGGAAGCGCCCCAGACCGTGGTAAGCCGGAAATCTTCCGGTTCGCCCTCGGGCGCCGAAATGAAGAAGTGTTCGAAGTCCCCGTCATGGGCTTCCACCGCCAGCACTCCGCCCGTGCAGCCGAACACAGCCATGTGGCCGTTGCCGGCGTCGCCGTGCAGGTCCGGGCAGTCTCCGGCGGTATAAAGTACATTCCCCGAAAGATCCCGTATGTCCACGGTGGTGGGCAACCGGTACTGGTCCGGGTTCGACGCAAAGTCGGGATGGATCGGAGTGATGGCGAACAGGTTGTCTTCCATGGTTACTGCTGCCCCATGGTGGCTACCGGAGTTTATCGTCCCGGAGCTCATCAGTACCGGCCGGTAAGTGGCGCCTTCTTCTTCCAGATCGTGCTCGTTTATGAGCGCCACGTCTCCGGAACCGTCGTAGTAAACCGCAGCCCATTCATCCCCTACGTACAGGTGGACGGGCCGGTCGCCGGAAAGGTCCAGGCCCAGTGGCTCGGCTTCCCCGTTTACCAGGTCAAAGTGACCATCGTGGGGTTCCAGGTAGGTGCCGCCGTCAATGACGTGAACCATGTTTGCGTCGCTGGACACTGCAATGGCAAAACGCCCGCTCTTGGTGGCGTAGATGCGTCCGGCCCGGCTGCCCATGTCATAGGCATCCTGCTCCACCTCTCCGTGGTCCAGTTCGATTATCGACAGCGCCCCGGTCTCGCCGTCGCCGATGAGCAGCTTGCCCAGCAGTTCCGTCATCTCTTCTTCATGGTGGTCTTCAAAGATCTCCACGAAGTCTATGGGGTCAACCTCCTCGCCCACTTCCACTATTGCGTGGGGATCCTGGGCGGCATTTTCCACCAGTTCCGTTAACCACCCTGCTTCCAGCAACAGCCCCACGCTCATTACCAGATCCGCGTCCGCCACCTGGGCAATGTCCTGCGCCCCCGGCTGGTAGGTGTGCGGGTCCGCGTTGGCCGGCAGCAGGGAGAAGACCTCCACCCGGTCCTGCCCAACGGCCCGCACCCAATCGGCGATAATATTGCTGGTGGTTACCACCTGGATCTTTTCCTCTTCCATTTGCGGCTGGGAAGCAGGCGCCGTATTCGTCGTCTGGGCCGGCTCAGTTTGTTGTGGCTGCGCTGCCGCCGTCGCGGTGGCGGGGGCGGATGAAGCCTCCGTCGCCGGTTGAGCGGCCGCTGCCGCTGCCTCTTGCGCCGCCGGCTCACTCGCCGGTTGCGCCGCTGGCTCCTCGCTGCTGCACGCCAGGGACAGCAGCAGTACGGCGGCCATCATTGGAATCAAGGTTCCAATTAACTTGCGCGGCATTGATTTTTCCTCCAGGAGAAATATTCATTCCTGTTCATTTATTGAGTGTCAATCTCGATAATTGTGATTGGCACTCTCATAGGTATGACGCACCAATTATTGGGATTGAACATCATTAATTGCACCAATTCATTCGAGTGGTGCGAGCTACTCCTGATCGTTACATTATACGTAATATCAATAAATAGTTTAGTAAAACTTTATATCAATTAATGTTGCACCTTGTCAATACTTCATCGCAATCACTCAGCGTTTCGGTTCAGGTGGTCCGAAGGCGGGCATAGCAGGGGCAGACACACAGGTCTGCCCTGGTCTCATGGCAAAACCACCTGAATTGGAATGCAATCCCCCAACCTGAGGGGGATCGAACCCTGGCTGCGTAGCGCCTTGAAAAAGCACCCTTCGAGCCTACCGGCCAGGGCGATTATCTCTCGAAAAGTCCTCCAACACCGAGCCACAGACTACGCACAGATGCACAGTGAGTCTCTGAGTGCCTCTGCAAATGGGCGACTCTGTGTTGAAAGAAGGCTGGCGTTGAAGCAAGTAAGCCGGGCGGCACAATCAGAAGCCGATTGCCCTGCAGCCATTCAACATCCTTTGCAAATTCAGGACCCCATCCGCTATAATTCGCCCGCTTTGTACCCGTTGTCTTCTGTCCCAGATCAGCCAGGGGTTACCCGAAAACCGGTTCCGGGATTCCACCAGGGTTCCATGCCCTCCCGCATTGGCAGTTGGTGTCCCGTTTCAATCAGCTCGCCCCGGGTCTTAACCGATAGTGGAGATAAGAGCATGGTTTCAACCAAACGCCTCCTGCTTTCCATTGCCCTTCTCTTGCTTTCGACCCTGCTTGCGGCCTGCGGGGACGATTCCGGCGGTGCCGAAACCGAATCCCCCACCACCTTCGTCGCCGGCCAGAAGGTATCTGCCAACAGCGCCAGCCGGGCTGACCTCCAGGCCGCCTTCGAGCACGCTCAGATCAGCAACGCCGGAAAATGGGCGCGGGAGGTAGAAGAGTACCGGCCCTATCCTGAGGACGACCCCGACTACGCGAAACTGCGCGGTGAATTGGCTAAATACAACCCCACCCCCGGCGTCGTTGACCAGATCATCGCCCAGTTGGAATTGCCCTGATGCGTGAGGAGAGAGTTGCGGCTACGGCGTGGCGATTAAGGGCCAGCCTCCTTTGGCTGGTCTTCATCGGCATTGTTGGTTCGGCCATCGTCCTGGCCTACGAGCGGCATTGGGACGGCTACTGGCAGTTGGTTCCCTGGGCGGTCCTGGCCCTGGTACTGCTGGCCCTTCTGGCACTGGTGATCTTTCCCTCTTCCTTCACCACGAAACTTGCCCACCTGGTCGCCGCAGTCACTGTCATCGCCTCCTGCCTTGGCCTGTGGCAGCACTTTGACGAGAACTACCAGACGGCCTCCCTCGATGCCGCCTACACCCAACGCTGGGACGACATGAACCTGTTTGACCGGGTTTGGGAAGTCGCCAAGGGCTCAGTGGGCCACGTTCCCATCTATGCCGCCGCTGCCCTGATTCCCGTTGCCATCACCCTGTCCATGTCCACTATCGGTATCGGCCACAGCGACCGGCCCGACGACTACGTGGACCCCCGCCAGCGCCGCTAGTGGCCCATCGCCCTCGAGTTCATGGTTCGGAGAATTGACGTCATTCCGGCGAAAGCCCGAATCCTGGAACGCTCTTGTGCTTTGTGGTAGAACCTATCCTTGCCGCAAAGCCGTTGTTGTTATACCCTCTTCGCGATACCCTGACTCTTGCTGCACTTACCCTGCTGCAAGGTCAGCAACAACTGGCAGAGAGCCAAAGGCCCAGAATTCTGGGCCGCACCTGAAGGAGGTATTCAGATGGCTACTTGGAAAGTCGCCTATTTCAGCGGCGTCGGCGGACGCCCTTCCACCATGCTTGAAAATGCGCCGGACGACATCGAGGTTACGGTGGTGGACCCGGCGTTGTCGGAATCGGAGAAAATCGAACTTTGCCGCGACGCCGACGCCCTCATCACCAGCGACGTCAGTACCGGCGTGCTGCGGGAATGCCCACGGGTAAAGCTGATCCAGACCCTGAGCGCCGGATATGACCGCCTGGACCTGGAGGCCATCCTGGAAATGGGTATACCCGTGGCCAACAACGGCGGCGCCAACGCCATTTCGGTGTCGGAGCAGACCCTCGCCCTGATGATCGGCATTAACCGCAACCTGATGGCCCAGTGGGACAGCACCACCCGGCGTCGGGAATGGCGCAGCGACCTCTACCAGACCGACCTGTTCGAAGTTACCGACAAGACGGTGGGCATCGTGGGGTTGGGACGCATCGGCCGTCAGGTGGCCAAACGCCTGACCGGGTTCGATACCCGCACCATCTTTTTCGATGTGGAGGATATCCCGGAGGATGTTCAGCGCGAGGTCAAGGCCTCGCCCGTTTCCTTCGACGAATTGCTGGAGACCTCCGACATCGTTACCCTGCATGTTCCCCTCACCCGGCGGACCCGGGGTATGATGTCCGACCGGGAATTTGGCATGATGAAGGAGACGGCCTACCTTATTAACCTCTGCCGCGGTCCGGTGGTGGACGAGGAGGCGCTCTATCGCGCCCTGACCCAGGGAAAAATTGCTGGCGCCGCAGTGGACGTTCTGGAGGTGGAGCCCACACCCGCCGACAATCCCCTGTTCGGGCTGGACAACGTAATCATCACCCCCCACATGGCCGGCCAGAGCCAGGAGACCGCCCTGCGGGCAGCGCACTTCGCCTACGGCAATATCCTCCGCGTCCTGTCGGGTCAGGAGGCCGAGTCCCTCGTAACCCCAGAATAGCCCGTGGACCGACGGCAACTCTGGGGCAATCGCGTTTTAACGAACTGTACCCTTGAGCCGCCAAAACTGTCATTCTGAGCGGAGTGGAGAATCTAAACTCCCACCGACAAGCCGACTTTCGGACCCCAAACCGGGCTGAGGAGAAGGATTTTAGGCCCTTCGGCAGGCTCAGGGCGACATTGCTTTCCGCCTTAAGTAAGCAGCGAAGATCAAAACGCGATCGCCCTGCCCGCGCTCCCGATTGATCCGCCGGGGTTGCACCTGGATTCCTGATTTTGCTGAAATGACGGAAGTGGCAGCGACATACCCATGCCTTGGCCCGGCCCAAATTTATCCACTTCCAGAAAGGAGCGGTACAACATGAGCGCGATTGAAACCTGGGGCGAGATGGTCCGCGTTGAGCACGCGCAGTCGGACAGGATGCGTGGAACGCGCCCCGCCGACACCTGGCGCCAGCATGCCTCCCGGTTCCGGGCCGACCCCAACCGTACCGACGATTCCCAGGTGGAGGCCATCCGCTCCCACTTGCGTCCCGACGACACCCTGCTCGACGTTGGCGCTGGCGGCGGCCGGCTGGCCCTGCCCCTGGCCTTGTCCTGCCGGCGCGTTACCGCCGTGGAACCGTCACCCAGCATGGGTTCCGTTCTGCTCGAGACCGCCCGGGATTACGGCATCGAGAACATTACCCTTGTCGAGTCCGCCTGGCTGGACGCAAGTGTTGAACCGGCGGACGTGGTCCTCTGCTGCAACGTGGTGTACGTCATTCAGGACATCGGCGCCTTCGTCCGCAAGCTGCACCAGCACGCCAGGCGCACCGTGCTCATGGTCGTTTTCCAGACATCCCCCCTGGCCCAGGTTCGCGGTCTGTGGGAGCAGGTTCACGGCGAGACCCGCCATCTCTTGCCTTCCCTGCCCCAGTTCCTCCCGGTGCTGGACGAGTTGGGCATTTCATGCGAGACCACCGAGCTGGAATCTCAGCAGTTGCGGGTGTACCAGAGCCCGTCCGAAGCGCGGGAGGACATCGCCACCCGGTTGTTTGTAGCCGAAGGCACCGAGGCCATGGAACGCCTGGACCGGGCCCTGGAGTCCTCGCTCCAGGAACGCGACGGCCAGTGGCACGTCGCGGGAACCCAACCCGCTCGCCCCTTCCTGGTCTCCTGGGACACATCGGGCGCCTGAACCAAAGTCAGAGTGGAATATTCATTTGGCAGGGGGTCGCCGGTCCTTCGCCGCCAGGGCCGGGGCGATTCGCGAATCACCCCTGCGCTGGCAGAGTGGGCCGACAAGATTGCGCTTCCCACCTTGGCTTTGGCTTAGCCATGCCTTGGCTGCCGTCTCCCTCCCCCTCCCTTTAGGGCAAGAGCCAGGGTTGAAGGCAACCCCTACCCGTCCACCCTTGGAATCACCTCTTCCACCAGCACGTCCATTGAGTCCAGCAACTGCTGCAGGCTGCCGCACCCGTTGAAGTTTATCTGGAACTGCTCCAACTCAGCTTCTTGCCGGTACCGCGTAATATCCGACGCCACCTGCTCCGGCGTCCCCTGTCCCGTCGGCCTGTCCCCGCTGCCGCTGGAACTCCCCGTAATCTGGCTGAAATTCACCCGGAAGCTCATCCGCGTCGGCGGCGCCTCCTCTCGCTCAATCTCCGCGCAATAATCCTTCAGGTAGGTCTGGTTGCTCACCAGCGTCTCCAGCGCCGTCGGCGTCGGCTGCCACACCTGCCCGAAATGGGCCGCCCGCCGCAGCGACGCCTGGCTCGACCCGCCGATCCACACCGGCGGGTGTGGCTGCTGCACCGGCTTGGGGTACACGTACATATTCTCGAATGAGAAGAACCGCCCCTGGAAACTCGTCGCCCCCGGTTCCCAGCAGGCCTCCCATATCCGCAGGTATTCGTCCGTCCTTGCTCCCCGCTGCCGGAAGGGCACTCCCAGCGCCCTGTACTCCGCCTCATTCCATCCCGAACCCACCCCCGCTATTGCCCTGCCTCCCGACATCTGGTCCAGCGTGGCAATCATCTTGGCCGTAACCACCGGGTTCCGGTACGGCATTATCAGCACCGACGTCCCCAGCATTACCCTGCTGGTCCGCGCCGCCACGTAGGCCAGCACCATCAGCGGGTCATATACGTTCCGCCACGACTCGCTCCGCGGCGAGTCGTCCACAATAACGTGGTCATTGACGAACAGCGCGTCAAACCCCAGTTCCTCCGCCTTTACGGCAGTTTCGACTATGGCCTCCGTGGTGGCCGGAAATCCCAGGTAATCGGCATTGGGCAACCGGAAAGAGTACTGGACCATCGCGCCTCCAGTCTGTTTGACAGATTGCCGGTTATCTTAACCACAAGCCCTGCTTGACACAAGCCAGCTTTCCCGCACAATACAACCCGGATTCTGTCGAATTGCGGAGGTAGTTACCTATGTCCAAATTCCGAATCATCCCCCATCGCCGCCTCCAGGAGTGGGTGGCCGAGGAGAAGGGATACTTCAGCCAGGAAGGCCTCGACTACCAGTTCGTAACCCCAGACGCCTCCGGCGGCTTCAGCAATCCCACCGTAGACTCCACCGACGAGGCTCCCGCCCAGGTCACGCGCGGCGCCTTCGAGTCCATGGAAGCTGGCCGCTCCTGCGAAATCAGCTCCGCCTGCCACTGGGCCGTGGGCATGGCCGCCAGCGGCAACCACGGCCGCATGTGGGGCCACGCCTACTCCGTAACCCCCAGCGGCATCTGGGTCCCTCCCGAATCGACCCTCAAGGAACCCGAAGACCTGTCCGGCGTCCAGGTGGCCGTGGGTTTCCACTCCGGCAGCCACTTCTCCGCCCTCCAGGCCCTGGAGAATTTCCTCCCCCGGGCAGACATCAACCTCCAGTTCGTCGGCGGCCCTCTCGACCGCCTGCAGCTTGCCCTGGACCGCCGGGTGCCCGCCGCCAACGTCTTCGGCACACCCTCCTATGTCCTCGAACAGCAGGGCTTCCGCAAGCTGGTGGACACCACCTTTATGATCGGCTTCCTCATCAACGGCGACGCTTCCGACGACCAGCTTTGGGCTTACTTCAACGCCCTCCAGCGGGCCCAGCGCGAGATCGACGCCGCCAAGGAACTCTACCAGCACTACTTCCTGCGCGAACTCCCCGAGCGCTACCACCCCCTCTTCGACCACCGCAAAGCCGGTACCGGCGAACGCCTGGTTTTCGAGCCATACACCCGCGAAATGTTTGAACGCACCCATCGCTGGATGCTGGACTGGCAAATCTTCCCCAAGTCCCAGGTAGGCCAGGTTGCCTACGACCAGGCCGTGGTAGTCTAAACCCGCGCCAGGGCTAAAAACGCCGCAGTTCTTGCCGCTTGGAAGAAGCAGTCATTCGGAACGGAGTCAAGAATCCGGAACTTCAAGAAGCTAATACCCTTCTTCATGCAAAGATTCCAGATTTTTCGCTTCACACAGCCAGTGACAGTTCCTCGGTCGCCAACCCTATACAGTGAAAAGGCGGACCCTGCCGGAATTGCCCATCCTGCCCTGGCTTTATTCTCGTACCCCACCGCCTTGTCAGTCCCTTTTCGGGGCCAATCCGACCTTCCGCCTCACACCGGAGGAAGGGTGGTGGTGACCAGTCTTCCCCCTGACTCTGCACTTTTGCGAACCACCCATCGCGTTACCGTTTAGGTGGTTCGAACCCGATAATGGCAGAGGCAGACCTGTGTGGCTGCCCTGTTCCCATGGCTAAACCAACTGAATTGGAACGGTACCAGGGCCACCATTTACCTTTTCATCCGATGTGCTCCCCGGTATAATTAACTGTGCAAATCTGTTGCCCGTAACTCCATTTACATAAAGTAATACAGTTTTCCCGCCTGGCCCCTTGAAAACAAGCGCTCCTTGCTAAAACGTGGCGCAGGCCAGATGGACGTCGGGGCCGGTTTGCCTCCTCGTCCCGTGGCTCCAGCACTGAACCGCAATTCGGGAGACGCGGCCGATGCCCGCTTCGCACTCACAACTTGCCGCCGACCAATTACCCGCTCCCTTTCCCGAGGGTTGGTACTTCGTCGCCTCCCGCGCCGACATCCTTCGGGAGGGGCTCTTTGGGAAGGTCTGGCTGGGTCAGGATATTATCGTCTGGCGCGACAACCAGGGCACAATCTGTGTCGCCCAGGCCCACTGCCCCCACCTCGGTTCCGACCTGGGCCCCGATGCTGGCGGCAGGGTCTGTGATGGCCGCCTGGTATGTCCCTTCCACGGCTTCCAGTTCGACGCCGCCGGTCGGTGCGTCGCCACTCCCTATGCCGACCCGCCCCGTACCGCTCGTTTGCAGGTCTTCCCAACCCAGGAAATCAACGGTCTTATCTTTGCCTGGTATGGCCTCGACGGCCGCCCTCCCCAGTGGGAACTCCATCCCGACCGACCCACCGGCGAAGGCTGGTCCAGTTCCGCCATCCGCACCATCCGATTTCCCGGCCATCCCCAGGATACCACCGAGAATTCTGTGGACCTGGCCCATTTTCGCTATGTCCACGGGTATGCCAACTTCAATCGAGTGGGCCGTATCCAGGTCGACGGCGCCCGTCTCGTGAGTTGCTTCGACTTCAGGACTGTACGCAAAGTGTTGGGCTTTGCTGCCTTCACCATGGACCTCTCCGCCGTCACCCACATATTTGGCCTGGGCTACTCCTTCGTGGAGATTCGCGAACACTCCATTGGCGTGGATATGCGGCTTTGGGTGCTGGCCGCCCCAGTAGACGGCACTCTCATCGACCTGACCCTCGTCTCCCAGGTGAAGGAAATCCGCAATCCCAGGCGGCCCATCATGGGTCTCGGCTTCCTGCCCGTTGGCTGGCGCTCCCCTGTTTTCAACAAGTTCATGGCTGCCCAGCAGATGGCAGATGTGCTGCAGGACGTGACTATCTGGAGTCGTAAGCGATACCGCTCCCGTCCCCACCTTTGTCGGTCCGACGGCGAGATTATGCCCTTCCGCGCCTACTGCGCTCAGTTCTATCCCCAATTCGGAGACCGGTCCGGCGTGCCTCCTGCCGGTTCCCGCAGGACCGTGCCTTGACTCTTCAATGGGGCCCACTCGCAGGCTATCTGCCATTCGGGGCGGGGGAAGGCCGGAATTTTGGTGTGGCGAAGCCTTGGAACCGGCGTATTGCAGGCTTGGGAAACCCCATAATTCCCGCGTCGGCGGGGATCGGGTTCCATTTGAAGCCTCGCCCAGCCGTTTCTCAAACCCTTATGTCCTGATAAAGGGGGTAATTTCACCTTGGACAGAACGCTCACTTTGCTGGCCCGCCTGGTCACTGCCCGCCCCTGGATTACTCTTCTGGCCTTGTTGGTCGTCACCGTAGGGCTGGGCTACGGCGCTGTTCACCGCGCTCCCCCGCCTGAAACCAGGGCCACCCTCCCCCAGGGCAGCGCCGTCGCCGAAGCCCTGCACGAAATAGAAGAACTCTTCAGGGAAACCGGCGAGGCCAACGTGGTCACCCTCCTGTTCCGCGGTGTTGCCCTTTCTCCCCAGGGCCTTGCCCAGATGGACTCCTTGGTTAACGAGATTGCCGCCGACCCGGACGTGGCCCAACTGTTGGCGCCGGGCGATTCGGTAATTTCCCCTTCACTACTGGTCATGGCCCTGCTTCAGACGCCCAATTTCGATTCCGTCTCCCAGGCCGATATTGATAACCTTCAGGGTCCCCCGGAAATCCTTGGGGCCATCGACGCCATGACCGGCGAAGATACTGACGGAACTCCTGTCGCCATCGCTACCATCCGTGTACTGAACACCGGCGACGAGCGTGTCGAGGACGCCGAGCGCCGCATCCTGGCCCTCGCCCGGGCCAGTGATGGACCCCTGGAGGTCAGCAGTGTCTCTCCTGTCATTGTCGAGGACGAGTACGTAAGGGCAACCGAAGAAGGCATGGCTCCCCTGGTTGGGCTGGCCTTCCTGCTCATCGCTGCCCTCATCCTGCTCTTTATGCGTACCATTTCCGACCTCCTGCTTACCCTCACCGGCCTCCTCATGTCCATAATCTGGATCGTTGGCGCCGAGGGTTGGCTTGGCCCCAATGCCCTGGGCCTCACCGGACCTCCCAACTCCCTCACCACCATGGTGCCCATCATCATCATCGGTCTGACCGTGGACTATGCCATCCAGATAGTTTCCCACTACCGGGAACAGCGTAATGCCGGCGAAAATGTCCTGTCCGCCGTCCGCATCGGCACCCGTAACGTTACCGTTCCCCTGGTGCTGGCCGCCATTACCACCATCGTCAGCCTGCTGGCCAGTCTCTTCTCTCCCATCGAAATCGTCGGCGACTTCGGTATCATCGCCGGCATGGGCGTGGGCATGAGCCTCATCGTCATGCTTACTCTTGTCCCAGCCGGTCGCACCATTATCGACCGCCGCCGTGAGGCCCGGGGCAGGCTGAACCCGCCTCGCCCCATTGCCAACGCCCTGCCCGGGGTCAGTATCCTGGCCGGAATGCTGGGTCGCAGCATCACCCGCGCGCCGGGTCCTTACCTTGTTGCCGTGCTGGCAATTACTGCGGTCCTGGGATACTTCGCTACCGACCTTGAGTCCGAGTTCAGTATTCGCGACATCCTTCCCAGGAACGGCGACCTGCTGGAAGATTTGGAAACCCTCGACGCTGCCGTCGGTGGTTCCACTGAAATGGCCACCGTTCTGCTGAAGGCGGAAGCTACCGAGACTCGTACCCTCCTCAATATGCAGGATCTTACCGACGCCTTCCTCGACGAACGGACACGTCCCGGCGCGGCGGCCGGGCCCGTTCATGTTTCCTTTGACCTGCTGGTTCACGACTGGACGGACGATAGCGGCGAGCCAGGCGACAAGTATGATCCCGATCTGGCCGCCCTGTTCCATGAAGCCACTGCCGGTGTCGAACTGGACCCGGTGAAGATGCAGGAGTTTATTGACCGCTTGGATGCCGTCGACCCCGTGCTCTCCCATGTGCTGGTCGATAATCCCGACGGCATCGACTTTATGATTCTCCAGTTCCCGACCTTTTCGGGCGACCCTGCCCAGACCAAGTTGCTCCAGCAGGAAGTGGAGGGCCTCTGGTTCGGTAACGACGAGGACCTTACCGCCACTTCCGAGGGCATTATTTCCATCACCGTCACCGACTCCATCACCGAGCGCCAGACCGAGGCCATCACCACCACTATACTGGCCGCGCTCACTGTCCTGGCGGTATTCTTCTGGGTAACAATTCGCCAGCCGGCCCTGGCTATTGTCGCCGTGGGGCCCATCGTGCTTGTTCTCATCTCCGTACTGGGCACCATGGCGCTCCTGGGCATTCCCTACACCATCATCACTTCCATCATCACCGCCCTTTCTATCGGCATCGGCGTCGACTACACCATTCACATGATCCACCGCTACCGTGAAGAGTATTCCGTCCTGCGCGACCCCGAGCAGGCCGCCGTCCGCACCCTGTCCACTACCGGCTCTGCCCTGCTGGGCTCTGCCCTGACCACGGCCCTGGGGTTGGGCGTTCTGGTGGCGTCGCCCCTGGCCGCCTCCCAGCAATTCGGCTTCACCGCGGCCATCACCATCGCCTACTCCCTCATCGTTTCCATCCTGGTAGTCCCTGCAGCCATGACCTTCTGGGGCGCCTATCAGAACATGAAGCTGCGCTCCAACGTCAGGCGCTGGGCCGAGGAACTCGACATGGAAATTGAAGCCGTGCACCGCCGCCACGAACAGCAAGAGGAGTCCGCTTCGTAAACGTCCTCACCTTGTCAGGGAACTCCCGCTGGCTGTTGTACGAAAATCCTTCCCTTTCATAGGGAAGGATTAAGGTTCCGGTGCCCAGGGGTCCCTTCGCCCGTCAGGACGAAGTGCCAGCGCAACTCACCCGCTCAGGGAAATCGCGTCTCAAAAAGATCTCTACCCTCAAGCGCCGAGACTGTCATTCTGAACGGAGTGAAGAATCTAAAATCCTGCCTGCAAGCCA
>CAZPMU010000043.1:0-15472 GCA_964587795.1 uncultured Dehalococcoidia bacterium
GGCGGGGCCTGGCGGCGCTTGTATTCGTTGCGGTCCACGAAGGTTATTACCTGGCGCACCGCCGCGGCGTCGTGGCCCATCTCCACCATTTCCTCGTAGCTGTAGTCCTCCTCCACGTAGGCCCGTACTATGGGGTCCAACTCCTCGTAGGGTGGAAGCGTGTCGGCGTCCAGTTGGTCCGGGCGCAGTTCCGCGCTGGGTGGTTTGTCGATGATGGCGCGGGGAATGGGGGACCTGGCGCCGCTGGCGCCGAAACCGTTTTCGTTCCGCCACCGGCAAAGCTCGTAGACCAGGGTCTTGGGCACGTCTTTGATCACGGCAAAACCGCCGGCCATGTCGCCGTACAGGGTGGCGTAGCCCATGGCCATCTCGCTTTTGTTGCCGGTGGTCAGCACAATCCAGCCAAACTTGTTGGAGATGGTCATCAGCACGTTGCCCCGTATGCGGGCCTGCACGTTCTCCTCGGCCACGTTGGGACTCGTTCCCCTGAACCAGGGCTCCAGCATATCGGTAAAGGCCAGGTGGGCCGGTTCCACGGGCACAACCCAGCAGTCGATGCCCAGGTTGTCCGCCAGTTCCTTTGAGTCGCTGACGCTGCCTTCCGAGGAATAGCGGGAAGGCATGGTGACACCCACCACGTTCTCCGGCCCCAGGGCGTCGGCGGCCACGGTGGCGGTCAGGGCGGAGTCTATGCCGCCGGACAGGCCAACCAACGCCCGGGAAAAGCCACTCTTGCGAAGGTAGTCCCTGGTGCCGGTGACCAGGGCGTGGTAAACCTCTTCCACCGCCCCCATGGCCGGCGCCACGGAAGGCGGCATCGGTACAGGACGGTCGGGGGCGCGGTAATCGGAAACCTGTTCCATTCTGGCCTCGCCAACCTCTCGCAGGATGGTGGGGTTTTCCTTGCGGGCCAGGGGGGTCCGCAGTCGGGAGCGGAAGACGGCCTCGATGTCCAGGTCCATCACCAGCAATTCCTCGGCGAAGGCGGGGCCGCGGGCGATAACCTCGCCGGTCATATCGCAGACCAGGCTGGCCCCGTCGAAGACCAGTTCGTCCTGGCCGCCCACCATGTTCAGGTAGGCCACGAAGAGGCCGTTGTCGGCGGCGCGGGTACCGATCATCTTCTCCCGGTAAGCCGCTTTGCCGGCATGGAAGGGAGAGCCGTTGATGTTGACGATGAGTTCGGCGCCGGCCTCCCGCTGCACGGCGATGGGTCCCACCGGGTACCAGATGTCCTCGCAGATGTTGACGCCCACGTTAACGCCGTTGATGCGATAGACCGGACACTCGGTACCCCGCCGGAAGTAGCGGTCCTCGTCGAAGACGCCGTAGTTGGGCAGGTACATCTTGCGGTAGCTGTCAACCAGCCTGCCGTCGTAGCCTATGGCGGCGGCGTTGGCGATGTCGGATCCGGTGGCGGAGTTACCCGCCTCCACGTAGCCAGCCACCACGGCGATGCCCCTGGCCGCCTCCACCACCTGCCGCATGGCCGCCGCGTTGGCCTGGAGGAAAGAGGTCTTGAAAAGCAGGTCCTCCGGCGGGTATCCGGTGATGGCCAGTTCCGGAAAGGCCACCAGGTCGGCCTGGCGCTCCCTCGCCTGTTCCACGTACTTGATGATGCGGGCCGTGTTGCCTTCGATGTCGCCCACGGTGGGATTCATCTGGGCCAGGGCCAGGCGAAAGGTGCGAATCATGGAAACCCCGCTGCTCTCTTCTGCCGGTATCCGTACATATTAGCGGTTTGGGGCGGATGGCGCATCTTGAATCAATGACGGCAACAGGGCGATTGCATCTTGATTTTGGAGTTCCATTGCATTGTTTCCTGGCAGGGACTGTATTTGCCACAGTGACGCAGAGTACGCAGAGTTTCACAGCGATGCTCCGTGCGGCGCTGCGTACCCTGGGCCTCCCTGGCTAAGGAACGCCTTGAAGTGCAATGTCCCCAGGGGCGGGAGAGGGGCCCAGCCGCAGGAGACGGTCATCATTCTGGCGGGGGCTGCCGCGCCCGTCCCGGTTGCTGGTGGTGAAGTAGAGGTAGCCGTCGGGGCCCATGACCACGGCCCGCAGGCGGCCAAACCGTCCCTGGAAAAGGACCTGGCGCGAGGCGACGGCGCGGTAGTCGGGCGGCGCCAGTTCCACCCGTTGCAGGTGGGAACTCTTCAGGGCCGCAAAGACCAGGTTACCGTGCCAGGCTTCGGGAAAGCTCTTGCCGGTAACGAAAGCCGCCCCGGCGATGGCCACCGTGGGCGTCAGCGCCAGGGTGGAATCCACGTACTCCGGATGTCCGGCGGCCCCGGTAACCTCGGGCCAACCATAATTCTCTCCAAGCTCAAGCAGGTTCACCTCGTCGTCCCGGTCCGGCCCATGCTCGGTAATGAAGGGGTCGCCGGTGGCGGGGTGCCAGTCCAGGCCCTGGGGATTCCGGTGGCCCCAGGTATAGACCAGGGAGTCGGGGAAGGGGTTGTTCGGCGGGACGGAACCGTCGGCGCCCATGCGCAGCACCTTGCCAGCCAGGGAGTCCAGGTCCTGGGACAGGCCGGGGTCGGTGGCGTCGCCGGTGGTGGCATACAAGTATCCGTCGGGGCCAAAGCGGATGCGGCAGCCATCGTGGCGGGTAGCCCCGGGGATGCGGTCGAGAATTACGTGGTGGTCGTCGGCCAGGTCTCCCCGGTCCGTGAGGCGGGCGATGCGATTGAAGGTGGACCGGCCCTCCCGGTAGGTGTAGCAGACGTAGAGATACCCGTTGCTGGCGAAGTCGGGATGCAGGGCAATGCCCATCAGCCCCGCCTCGGAGCGGTGGAATACCTGGATGGTGGCGTAGGGAGCTTCCTGGAGAGCGCCGTCTTTCACCAGCCGGACGCGCCCGGGTCGCTCGGTAATCAGGATGCGGCCGTCGGGGGTAAAGGCCAGGTCCCAGGGTATCTCCAGGCCCTCCACCACCGTTTCCACGCCCAGGCCTGCGGGAAGGTCCACCACCTCGGCGGCCACTGCCCCGTTGGTCTCGCCGCCCGCCGTGCCGGAAGCGAAGGGCTGGCAAGCCACGAGAAGCAATGCCGTTACCAGGAGACAGGCGAACAAAACTCGGGCGCTGACTCGACTCATTGACTGTGAACCTCGGGGCCTTAACCGACCGGACATAACATACACCGATTCCAGGCGGGGGAATCGCATAGTGAATTCCGGGGTCGGCTACGCAGTTTCATTGCAGGGGCGGCTTTCGTCACAGAGACGCAGCGTACACGGAGGCGCACAGAGGCACTCTGCGAACCTCCGGGTCCCCTGTGTCGCTGTGGTTGAAGGAATCCTTGAATGAGATAGTCTCGTGCTCAACCCCTTTTGCCAACATTCAGGCGTGGGAAATAGCCTATACTTACAGGATACGAAACTGCCTCCCAATTGGCAAAAAAGGAGCTCCGCGCATGATCACCGCCCAGAAGCCCAGGGTGTATCTCATCGGCACCGGCGGGTCCATATCCTTCGTTGGCGACTTCCGGACCGACTACATCAACTACAGCTACCGCAACCGCCACCTGACCATAGAGCAGATGCTGGAGAACATTCCGGAAGCGCAGGAAGTTGCCGACGTGCTGCCCGAGCAGCTGGTCAACGTGGGCAGCGCCAACATCCTGCCCAGCCACTGGCTGCAGCTTACCCGCCGCATCAACGACATCTTTGCCCTGGACGCCCAGGCCGCCGGCGTGGCCGTTACCCACGGCACGGCGACGCTGGAGGAGACGGCCTACTTCCTGAACCTGACGGTGAAGGACCGGCGGCCGGTGGTGGTTACCGGCGCCATGCGGCCCCCCACGGGCATGGGCACCGACGCCGACATTAACCTGCTGGACTGCATCCGGGTGGCCGCCGCGCCCCAATCGGCGGGGCGGGGCGTGCTGACGGTGCTGAACAACGAAATCCAGGCGGCCCGGGATGTAACCAAGAGCAACAGCTACCGCCTGGAGACCTTCCGGTCCGGGGAACTGGGCTGCCTGGGCTACGCCGACTCTGACGAAAAGGTGGTCTTCTACCGCAGTCCGGCCAGGACCCATACGGCGGATACCGAGTTTGACGTGGCCGGCCTGGAGGAGGTGCCCCGGGTGGATATTGCCTACGCCTACGCCGGGGCCGACGGGACGGTGGTGAATGCCCTGGCCGGGGCGGGTGCGGCAGGAATAGTGGCCGCCGGCCTGGGCGGGGGTGGTTCGTCGCCGGAGTTCATGGCGGCGCTGAAGCAGGCGCGGAAGGCTGGCATTCCGGTGGTAATCGCCACGCAGACGGGCAACGGGCGGGTGATGCGCACCCGCCGTTTCGTGGAGGACGGTTACATCGCCGCCGATAACCTGGCCCCCAAGAAGGCCCGCATTTTGCTGATGCTGGCGCTGACAAAGACGGACGACCCGGTGGAGATACAGCGGATGATGCTGGAGTACTGATTTTTCCACGAAGGGCGCGAAGAGACACGAAGAGGGGTTTATCCACGAATAGGCACCAATGTTCACTAATTTCTGGACGAAAAAGGGAGGGCCCGCACATGTGCGGGCCCTCTCCTTCGTGGTTCTTCGTGTCCTTGGTGGATAAAGGCGTTTACCCCGGTATTTCGTCGTAGTGGTCGAACTCGGCGATTACGTTGCCCTCGCGAAGCTCCGCTATTTCCTCGTCGGAATACCCCAGCAGGCCGGACAGCACTTCCTCGTTATGCTCGCCCACCTGCGGGGTGGATCCCACCACAGCCGGGGTGCGGCTGAAGTGCCAGAAGTCGCCGGACACCGCTATCGTGCCAGCAAGGAAGTCGGGGACTTCCTGCAGGGCGCCCCGCTCCCAGGGGTGGGGGTCCTGCGCCGCCTGGGCGATGGTGTTGACCGGCGCCGCCACCACGTCATGGCGGGTGAAGTGCTCGATGACTTCGGCCATGGTCATGTCGGCCATCAGTTCCCGCATGGCGTCGTTAATCAGGGAGCCGTTGCGGCCCCGCTCGTGGCGGGTGGTGAACCGGGGGTCCTCAAGCCACTCGGGGCGGCCCAGGGCGTTGCAGACCCGGTGCCAGTGGTGCTGGTCGCCGGCGGAAATGAGCACCCAGCCGTCCTTGCAGGGATAGGTGCCGCTGGGGGGCGCTGCCGACTCGCCCCGGCGGGGCTCTATGCCGGCGCCGTGGTAAGCGGTAACGGGAATCTCGGTGTAGCTGTATCCGGTGTCCGCCAGGCAGACGTCAATGCACTGGCCCTCCCCGGAGCGTTCCCGTTCCTGGAGGGCGGCCAGCGTGCCGATGGCGGCGTGCAGGGCGGTGGTGCGGTCTATGATGGGCACACCGGCCCGGATGGGAGGCATTCCCTCCTCGCCGGTAACCATGGCGATGCCCGACATGGTCTGGCCGATGGGGTCATAGCCGATCTTTTCGCGGTAGGGACCGAACTGGCCATAGGCGGAGACGTTGACCATGATGATGCGGGGATTCAGTTCCTTGAGCACGTCGTAGCCGAAACCCATGTTTTCGATGGTTCCCGGGCGGAAGTTCTGGAGGATAACGTCGGAAATCTTGACCAGCTTGCGCAGGGCTTCCTTGCCCTCCTCCTTGCGCAGGTCCATGCTCAGGCTCTTCTTGCCGCTGTTGTACTGCACCCAGTAGGCGCTCTGCTTGCGGACCCATGGGCCGTGATAGCGGGTCTCCTCACCGCCCAGGCGTTCCACCTTGATCACCTCCGCGCCAAGGCGGGCCAGTACCTGGGCGCAGCGGGGGCCTGCCTGGTGGCGCCCCAGGTCTATTACTCGAATGCCGCTCAAGGGACTATTGCCGTCTGCCATTTGAATACACCCCTCGTTCTTTTTTTGTCCGTTCAGACCGCTGGTTTCGGCCTAATTTACCACCGCAGGCGGCAAAGGGCAAGGCGGGGCCGCCATTCACCTGCGGGCGCGAATCACCGCCAATGTAAAGGGCCGCCGGTGCGGGGCGCCGTTCTGCCTTCCACTGGTGTGGTCAGCTAGGTCCGGGCCACGCCAACTTGCCCCCGGAAGCGCAGGTTAGTGATTATTCGCGGCGATTCGTGGATAATATGGTCCATGACTCTGCTGCTGGAACGAGGGGAAGAATACCAGCCCATCCCGGAGAAAGCCCTGGCCCGCCTGTGGCAGAAACGGGCGGCCCGCCAGCGGGAGTTCCGCACTTCCGCGGGCCGGCGGGTGCGCGTTCTCTACCCGGGGCGGCCCGGAACGGCGGCCGGCCCCGACTTCCGCGACGCTTTGCTGGAGGTGGAGGGGCTGGGCCTGGTGCAGGGAGACGTGGAACTGCACGTGCGCCAGCAGGACTGGTACGTCCACGGCCACGATGGCGACCCCAATTACAACGGGGTGGTGCTCCACGCCGCCCTGGAAACCGATACCGGCGCCGGAGCCAGGCCCACCAACCTGCGCAGCGGCCACCAGGCCCCCGTAATCTCCCTGGCAGACCTGCTGGAGGAAGCGAGCAAGGGTGCGGATGAATTTCAGGTGGACGGAGGCCAGGCCGCCGGGGAGGGCCTGTGGGCATTGCTGGAGGCCAGGGGTTGGTCCCGTCCCAACGACGCCGACGGTATGGCCCAGCTTCTGGACGCCGCCGGCGACGCGCGTTTCCTGGCCAGGGCTGCGGTATTCGCCGACCTGAATGGGCAGCAATCTCCGCCCCAGAACCTGTATGAAGGCCTGATGGAGGGCCTGGGCTACCGGGCCAATCGCCAGCCCTTCGTCAAGCTGGCCCAGGTGGCTCCCTGGCGGCTGCTGGCCTCCGAGGCGCTGGCCCGGCCCGCGGCACAGCGGGTTGGCTTAATCGAGGGCCGCCTGATGGAACTGTCCGGGCTGGCAGAAACGCGGGGTGGCAGAGGTTCCGGTACGCGCCCTATACCCGGTTACGGGAGGCCGCTGCTGGGGGAGGAATGGCATACCTTCAGGGTTCGGCCCACCAACCACCCCCTCCGTCGCATCGCCGGGGCTGCCAGGCTGCTGGGCCGGTGCCTTCTGAACGTCGCCCAAGGGCCCGATTCCACGGTGGACCCGCTGGTCGCGGCCCTGGCTGAGTCAGTTGCGAATGGCAAACCCGCTGAGGTAGCCCGGTTCCTGACGGTTAAAGCAGAAACGGGCGACGGCGCCGCCCTGGTGGGTTCCGGCCGGGCCCGGGACCTGGCGGTTAACGTGGTCCTGCCCTTCTGCCACGCCTGGTCCGGCGGCGGAGATTCCAGCACCGGGGCCCTGGCCCTTTACAGGAAATTCCCGAAGCTGCAGGCCAACGAAATCACCCGGGAAATGGCGGAGCGGCTAATGCCACCGGAATGGGCAGGGGTGGCCAACTGCGCCCGCCGCCAGCAGGGCCTGATCCACCTGCACCGCCAGCTATCCGGCTAATTCAAACATGGATACACAGGATGGACAGGATGAGTTTTGGGGTAGGGAAATCCTGTCCATCCTGCTAATTCATGCTTGATATTCAGACCTCCACTATCAGCACCCACATGGGCCCCTGGCCCACCTCGTAAGTAGCGATGCGCTCCAGGGCGCCGCTGCCGTTGTCAATGCGGAAGGCGGCCAGCCGGCCCGACTCCAGGCCCGCAGAGTATAGGTAACTGCCCGTGGGGTCTATTCCGAAGGCGCGAGGCACGGCCTCGGACGGGGTCTGGCCCAGGGCCGTCATCCGGCCGTCGTCTCCCACCGCAAAGCCGGCGATGCTGTCGTGGCCCCGGTTGGGGGCATAGACGTACTTGCCGTCAGGGGTTATCTGGATCTGGGAGCAGCTGTTCCTTTCCGTGAACCCGTCGGGCAGGGTGGAAAGAGTCTGGAAGGGAGATAAGCTGCCGGTGGCCGGGTCCAGGTTGTACCCGGTTACGCTGCACCCCTGCTCGTTGGAAACGTAGATAATGTCCCGGTTGGGGTGGAAGCAGAAGTGGCGGGGGCCGTCCGGGTTCTCCGGGCTAACCCGGGGCGGGTCGTTGGGCGTGATGTGGCCCGTGCCCGGGTCGAAGCGGAACTGGAAAATGGCGTTGGGGCCGGGGCCGGCGGCAATGTGGGGCACGTAGCCGTAGCGGTTGGTGGGGTCGGTCTGGAAACAGTGGGCCCCGGTGCCCGTTGCAACCCACTCCACCGGCGGCCCGGCCACCGCGCCGTCGCCGCCAATGGCGTGGACCGCGGCGTGGCCGGCGTTGTAGTAGGCGGACAGCAGGTAGTTGCCCGCCCGGTCGGTGGACATAAAGCAGGGGTCCGACTCCAGCCCCGCCGTGCCGATCAACTCCAGGTCGCCGCTGCCGGCGTCCAGCCCGAAGCTGGAAACCTCCAGGTCGTCCCGCCGGCCTACGTACACGAACTTGCGGTTCGGGCTGGCGGTCATGGGGGCGGGCCTGCCGGGGGCGGCGGTCTCGCCCAGCAATTGCAGGCTGCCGTCGGAGGGGTCCATGGCGAAGCGCAACACCTTGCCCTCGCCGGAAATGGAAACATAAGCGTAGAAAGCCATTGTTCTGACCTCGTCTGTGCGTGTGGGACCAGATGCCAAATTGGTGGTTCGGCGTGATTCTACCACAGGGTCGGGATGAGGAGACCGGCGCCCCTGTGCTAACATTCCCTCTTATTTTTAAATGCTCGAAGGAGAAACAGCGCATGATTACCACAGCACCCTATGGTTCCTGGAAGTCTCCCATTACCTCCGAGTCTATCGTGGCTGAGGCCGTGGGTTTCGGCGGCATTGCCCTGGACGGCGGGGACATCTACTGGCTGGAGTCCCGGCCCTCCGAGGGGGGGCGCCGGGTCATCGTGCGGCGCACCCCCAACGGGGAGACGGCCGACGTTACGCCCCGCCCTTTCAACGTACGCACTCGGGTCCACGAGTACGGCGAGGGCGACTTCACGGTGCGTGACGGTGCGATCTACTTCACCAACTTTGACGACCAGCGCCTGTACCGCCAGCGGTTGGGCGGCGAGCCTGAATCCCTGACTCCGGAGCCGAACCCGGCGGGCGGCCTGCGCTACGCCGACTTCCTGGTGGACCCCCACCACAACCGCATCATCTGCGTTTTGGAGGACCACACGGGCGGCGGCGTGGAGCCGGTCAACGCCATTGCCGAGGTATCCCTGCAGGGGGGCGCGCCCCGGGTCCTGGTCTCGGGCAGCGACTTCTACTCCGCGCCCCGCCTAAGCCCGGACGGACGGCACCTGGCCTGGGTCTCCTGGAATCATCCCAACATGCCCTGGGACGGCACGGAACTGGGGGTGGCCCCAGTGGGGGCGGACGGTTCGCTGGGCGAGGCGGAAGTGGTTGCCGGCGGGCCCGACGAATCCGTCCTGCAGCCCTCATGGTCCCCCGACGGGCGGCTTTACTTCGTTTCCGACCGAACCAACTGGTGGAACCTGTACCGGCGGAACGGCGACGGTGGCATCGAATCGGTCACCGGGCCGCTGGAGTTGGAGTTCGGCAAGCCCCACTGGGCTTTCGGCGCGCATACCTACGGCTTTGTCTCCGGGGGGCGCATCATCTGCGCCGCCAACGACCGGGGAAGATGGGGCCTTTATTCCCTGGATACAGCCGGCGGCCAACTGGACCGCCTGGACCTGCCCTACACGGAGATGGCCCGGGCAGACCTGAAGGTGGATGCGGGCCAGGCGGTTTTCGGCGCGGGTTCGCCCTCCCTGCCCCTGGCCGTGCTGCGCCTGGACCTGGCCGACGACTCGGTGGAGGGCCTGCGCCGGGCCTCGGCGGCGGCAGTGGACCCCGGCTACCTGTCGGACCCGCAGGCCATCGAGTTTCCCACCGAGAACGGCCGGACCGCCCACGCCTTCTATTACCCGCCCCGCAACAAGGACCACACCGCCCCGGCAGGCGAGAAGCCGCCCCTGCTGGTCAAGAGCCACGGCGGCCCCACGGCGGCGGCGCAGCAGGCCCTAAGTATGTCCGTCCAGTACTGGACCAGCCGGGGTATCGGGGTGCTGGACGTGAACTACGGGGGCAGCACCGGCTTCGGGCGCGAGTACCGCGACCGGCTTAAGGGGCAGTGGGGCATAGTGGACGTGGACGATTGCGTCAACGGAGCCCGCTACCTGGTGGAGCGGGGCGAGGTGGACGGGAATCGCCTGTCCATCGACGGGGGCAGCGCCGGCGGCTACACAACCCTGGCGGCCCTGGCCTTCCGCGACGTATTCGGAGCCGGCGCCAGCCACTACGGTGTCAGCGACCTGGCGGCCCTGGCCGAGGACACCCACAAGTTCGAGTCCCGCTACCTGGACAGCCTGGTGGGCCCCTACCCGGAGCGGGACGACCTGTACCAGGAACGGTCGCCCATCCACCACACCGACGGCCTCTCCTGCCCCCTGATACTGTTCCAGGGAATGGAGGACCGCATCGTTCCGCCCAGCCAGGCGGAGTTGATGTTCGGGGCGGTGCGGGCCAAGGGCCTGCCCTGCGCCTACATTCCCTTCGAGGGAGAGCAGCACGGCTTCCGCCGCTCCGAGAACATCCGCCGCTCCCTGGACGGCCAGCTTTACTTCTTCTCCCGCGTCTTCGGCTTCGACCTGGCCGAGGAGGTGGAACCGGTGGAGATTGAGAATTTATAACCTCAATACCCGAACGGGCATGAATGGGCACCGATTTCTATCTGGTAGAATATGCGTGCCCATTCATCCGCCGGAGGCGGATTCGTGGCTGAATCTTTCCACTGGGAGGCCAGTTGATGGACTTCTATCAGCACGTCTTTGCCGGTAATCCCCTGGACAGGGGCGAGGTGGAACGCCGGGACGAGAACTGGATTGCCGAACAGGCCAGGAGCCCGCACAGCCGGTTCCTGCCCATGCGCGGTCCCCATGTTTTGGTGAATGCTGACGCCGAGGGCAGCGGCGGACCGGCCCTGGGCTGGCTGTCGTGGGCCGACCTGGAGTCTCATGTCACCGGCGCGGCCCCCCTGCTGCTGGGAATGCTGGACGGTACCACCTACTTTGCCATCGACCTGACCGGGGAAGGAGAGGCCGCCGAGGCCGTGGAGGCCATGGGCGGCTACCGCTTCGAGGAGGCCCGGGCCGCCGCCGAAACCCTGCTCACCGGCGTCGAGGCCGGCATTATGGCCCAGGGGCGGGCCCAGGTGAACTGGCACAACCGCCACCGGTTCTGCTCCGTGTGCGGCCAGCCCACCGTGGTGCGGCGGGGCGGCCAGAAGCGGGAATGCCTTGCCTGTGGGGCCGAGCATTTCCCACGGACGGATCCTGTCATCATCATGCTGGTCCACGACGGGGAGCGCTGCCTGCTGGGCCAGTCCCGGGGCCGGCTCCAGGCCATGAACCGGTACTCGGCCCTGGCCGGGTTTATGGATCAGGGCGAGGCCATCGAGGAAGCCGTGGCCCGGGAGGTTATGGAGGAAGCCGGCATTAGGGTCAGGAAGGTCATGTACCACTCCTCTCAGCCCTGGCCCTTTCCTTCGTCCCTGATGATTGGCTGCCACGCCGAGGCTGACAGTACCAGCATCAACATGGACGACGAGGAGATGACCGACGTGCAGTGGTTCGACCGGTCGGAGGTGCTGCTGGCCCTGGATGAGAAGAGCGAAAAGCTGCGCCTGCCCGGTCCCATCGCCATAGCCCACCACCTGATCAGGGCCTGGGCTCTCCGCGAGGTTTAGGGGGATTCAGGAATGAGAAGGTTCGAACATGGATGGACAGGATGAACAGGATTCTGTTGGATTGCCTGCGCGGATTCTTCCCGCCTTCAACCAACCCCAATCCTGTAAATCCTGTCCATCCATGTAAATAGAAGCTGAAAGGGGAAGTATGACGACGACTGACTATTCGGCGCTGGACCGGCCCGAAATTTCCAGGAACGCCTTCTACCCCCGGCGCAACTGGACGGCCACGCCCTCCGGCGCCCAGGACTTTGCCATACCGGTTGCCGACGACATAAGCCTGTCGTGCCGGTTCTTTCCCGTGGCCCAGGGGCAGCCCACCATCCTGTTCTTCTACGGCAACGGCGAGACGGCGGCCGACTACGACAACATCGCCCCCATCTATAACCAGGTGGGGGTGAACTTCTTCGTGGCCGACTACCGGGGCTACGGGAACAGTGGCGGCCTGCCCACCTTCAGCGCCATGGTGGCCGACGCGCATTTGGTGCGGAATGAAGTCGCCCGTATCCTGGGGGCTGGAGGCTTCACCGGCGGCCTGTACGTCATGGGTCGCTCTATGGGCCGCCATGCCGCCTTTGAACTGGCGGCCAACAGCCCGGAGGGGGCGCTGGATGGCGTTATCATCGAAAGCGGGCGGCCCATCCTGGGCAATTTCTGCCACGGAGTGGACCCGGGCACGGCGGAGACTTTGGAAACCGGCTACCGGGCCAAGGTGGCGTCCATCACGCTGCCGGCCCTGGTCATCCACGGGGAAATGGACACCCTGGCGCCGGTGGAGCAGGCCCGGGAAATGCACGAGAGCTTCGCCTCGGAACAGAAGCGCATCCTCACCATACCCGGGGCCGGCCACAACGACCTGCTGTACCGGGGCATCAACGAATACTTCATGGCGATACGGGACTTTGTGGGGGCCTAGTCGGGGAGAGTGGTGGGCGGTAGTGGACTCGAACCACTGGCCTCTTGCGTGTCGAGCAAGTGCTCTAACCAACTGAGCTAACCGCCCCTGGGGGTTTCAAGTTTAGCAACGCCCATTGCCAGCGTCAACAACTGCCGCTTCGAGGTTGCTGTTTGCTTCTGAGGGGAACTCTTGCCGGAGACCGTCATACCGGCGGTAGCAGGTAACCAGAGATCTTGCCTCCAGGCGCAGGTGGACGAAAGACGGGTTGACTCGCAGGGCGCTTCGGCCGCTTCCTGTCTGCGCGCACATAAAGAGACCTCCATGGGGCAGGCCCGGCGTTTTCCGGCCATTCCCGGGGAGGTCTCGTGGATTGCCTGGGTGCGCTCTGGCGACTACTTGCGCTTCAGGTCGTTGGGGTCGGTGTTCTTGAAGTAGTCGTAATTCATGGCGATGTAGTTTTCCCACTGGGCGGGAACTGCGTCCTCGGCGAAGATGGCGGTTACGGGGCAGACCGGCTCGCAGGCGGCGCAGTCGATGCACTCGTCCGGGCTGATGTAGTACATATCGTCGTTGTCGGTCGTGTAAATGCAATCAACCGGGCAGACATCCACGCATGCGGCGTCCTTCACACCAACGCAGGGCTCGGTAATTATGTAGGTCATTCTCTTTCTTGCTCCTCTGAACTAGCTGTTCTTGGTCTCCCGGCCGCTGGGGCCACCTTCCCCGGCTGTTTACACCGCGCCCGGTGAGAAGGCAACGGAATTATAGCATAGCCCGGCGGCTTTGCAATAATGTTGGCAGGGAAGGGAAGGGATATCGCATTTGGAATTTCCGGCCGGCGCATTTCTTGTCCCTGAAGCTGGAACAGTACCGTCCCCAATTCGAGGTTCGCGCCTGCGCGGGAACGGCGGGGTTTCCCCGAATCTGATGTGCGATAGCCCTGCACAGACGCCAGGCAATGGGATTCTGGGGGGTCCCCTGGCAGCAGAAGCGCAGAATACGGCGGGCGACTCCGGGGTCCCTGTGTCCCTGCGGTAAGAAATTAGTCGGCACAAAAACGGGTGGACGGGACCCTTCAATCAACACGCGAATGCCCGAGGAAGAAGGAATTTTCGGCAAACGTAAGGTCTGCCGAGGGGACAAGAGGGCTGGGGCAACCGGTGTGGCTGCCCCAGCGATTCGACCCAGCCGCGTGGCGGTGTGGGCTAGAGCACCAGGCCGTAAGTGCGCTTCTTGATGGACAGATTGACGAAGGTTTCGGTGCGCTGCACGCCGTCTATGGGGCCGATCTTGGTTCGGAGGAACTGGCCCAGGTTTTCGGCAGACTCCAGGCCTGCCCAGACGAAAACGTCGTAGGCGCCGGTGGTAACCGCAACGTAGTGGGCCTCGGGCAGGTTGATCAGGGATTCGGCGACCATGTCCGATTTGCCGGGACCGGTCTGCATGCCGATAAGGGCAGTGGTGGAAAAGCCCAGTTTTTCCAGGTTGGGCACGGCCACCACCCGCACCACGTCATCATCCAGTAGCTTGCGCAGCCGGCGGCGCACGGTGCCTTCGCTGACCCCTACTTCCCTGGCGATTTTCGCGTTGGATGCTCGACCGTCCAGTTGCAGCAGGGCAATTATTTTCCTATCCAGTTCATCCATTGGCTGGTACACTCCCTAATTCGCTTTGTCGGAACATGCAATACGAATAATAGACCAATGGCATTTTAGTGTCAACCGGCCACCAAAATTTCCGAAAATCGCATAACTTAACTGCCAAACTCTGGATAGCGCTACGGAAATCGAAAAAAACTTCGGTGTACATTTTCGTTACAGGCGGCGCATTTTCCCGTTCATCCCGCTTGCCACATCCAATTGTTTCGTAAGTGTTAACCGGCGTCGGGAAAACTCCGCGACCCTCAACAGTTACTGACGCAGCCTGTTCTTGACCTGTGTCCCAGGTTTGGATACATTGGATTGGGAGACAATTTCCCCGGCTGCCGGAGGAGACCGGCGGCCTGGGAATTCGCTCCATACACCACTGCCAGAGGTATGAGAATGACCATGTTTACTCCTTCCGCCGGCGGAGGTTACGGGTATAACCTGGCCGAAGCGGACCGTATATTCACCTCAGCCATGACCGGTCTTTACGGCTGGACGGCGCTGGGCCTGGGCGTGGCGGGGGCCGTGGCCTGGACCTTCGCCTGGACGGGCCTCTTTTTCCTCTTCACCGGCTTCCTGGGAATGATCCTGGGGCTGGTACTGGCTATCGGTTGCCTGTTCGGGATGCAGTTCGCCGCCCGCCGGGGCGCTTCCCTGGCGCTGGTAGGCGCCCTGTACCTGGGCTTTACCGCCATCATGGGGGCGACGTTGTCCTACGTATTCGTCGTCTTTTCCGGTCCCAGCATTGCCCAGGCCTTTGCCGGCGCCTGCGGCCTGTTCGCCATAATGAGCGTTTTCGGGTTCACCACCAAGAAGGACCTGTCCAAGATCGGCATGTTGGCCATCATCGCCCTGATTGGCATGGTCGTGGTGGGCCTGATCAATGCCTTCCTGTTCCAGTCCAGCGGGCTGCAATTGCTGCTCAGCGTCATCACCCTGCCCATCTTCATGGGCCTGACCGCGTGGGAGACCCAGGCCGTGAAGCAGGAGGCGCAGGAAGCCGCCGCCACGGGCAACGCCGACGCCGCCAGCCGGATCGCCCTCATCGGGTCGGCCGGCATGTTCCTGAATATCGTCAACATGTTCCTGGCCCTGCTGCACATCCTGCACTTCTTTGGCGGGGACGATTAGCAGCTTCTTCAAGAATGGCCTGGAGGTCTTTCGGGTACGTGGAGAGGGACTCCCGGGAGGGCGTCACCTCCTATCCTGACCTTCCCCATCAAGGGGGAAGGTACTGTCATTCATACTGACCTTTCCCCTGTCAGGGGGGCCGCATTTCGGCAGCGTTCCAATTCAGGTGATTCTGCTATGGAACCAGG
>CAZPMU010000043.1:15572-22073 GCA_964587795.1 uncultured Dehalococcoidia bacterium
GTTTGGACCACCAAGACCGAAACGCTATGGAGATTTTCCCAGCCAGCCTGAGTATTCCGGCGGATGGGAGAGTAGCCCTGGGAGAGTATATTAACGTGTCCATACATTCCGTGGTGCGATACCGGTTTGCGGCAATGGCGGCGGCGTTGCTGGCGTTCATCCTGGCAACGGCCTGTGCCGGAGATTCCGCAGATTCCCCCTACCGCATTGGCGTAATGGAGTCCCTGACCGGCGCCGGTGAGTCCTACGGTACGGTGGCCAACCAGGCCAAGCAGATGGCGGCCGATGAGATCAACGCCGCCGGCGGCATTGGCGGTCGCCCGCTGGAGCTGGTGGTGGAGGACTCCCAGTGCAGCGCACAGGGCGCGGTGGCGGCCTACCGCAAGCTCACCAGCGTTGACGGCATCCGCATCATCCTGGGAACTTCCTGCAGCGGCGCCATGCTGGGGGCGGCCCCCCTGGCCGAGGCCGACGGCGTCATCCTGTTCTCCGGTCTGGCCAGCAATCCCGATATTGCCAGTGCTGGCGATTACATTTTCCGCACCCAGATCAGCGACGTGGAGGTGGGCATCGGCACCGGCAATCTGCTGTGGGACGACGGCATCCGCCGGCTGGCCACCATCACCGAGTCCACGGACTACGCCGAGGGGGTGCGGCGCACCACGGTGGAGCAGTTCGAGAAACGGGGCGGGCAGGTTGTGGCCGGGGAAAGGTTCGCCTCTGATATTACCGACTTCCGGTCCCAGCTGAGCAAGCTCATAGCGGCGGGACCCGATGCCCTGCACCTGTCACCCCAATCGGAGTTTGCCGCCGGTACCATCCTGAAGCAGGCCCGGGAGCTGGGATATGAGGGGCCGGTGTATGCGGAAACGATTTCCGTGGGTACCACCGCCCTGGAGATTGCGGGCTCTGCCGCCGACGGAATGATAGCCATAGTCTCGGACCTGGCGCCGGAAAACGCCAAGGGACAGCAGGTATTGTCCAGCTTCCGGGAGCGTTATGACTACGTTACCCTGCCCTGGCACCTGGGTTCGGCTTACGACAACGTCTACATCGCGGCCGAGTGCCTGAAACAGACCAATGACGACCAGGATGCCGACGGGTTCCGGGACTGCCTGTACGGCATAACGTGGAGCGGGGCCATAGGGGACAACTACAGCTTCGACGCCGATGGCGAGGTGGTGGGCCTGTCACGGGTGGTGGTGCGGATTCTGCCCGTGGCGGAACGTACCGAAGAGCGTAAGTACGAGGTGCTGGGTCCGGCCCCCAGCACGCCGTGACCGACCTCCTGTCTCGTTCCTGGTGATTGGAGGTTACCCCGCGAGGAAAAGGGCAGCGAGTAAGCGACGGCGCGCCTAGATGAAGCTGCCCCGCCGCCGGCCGCGGGAGTAGGCCGTGCGCATCAGGTAGGCAACGGCGCCGGCTATCACCAAAATGCCCAGAATGATCAGCACGATTAACCAGGAGTTCACGTCTGCTGGCCGGTGCTGGTAGGTAACGTGGATCCGGGCGCTGGGTTCCCGCGCCTGGCCGTCGCCGTCTGCCGAACCGGGCAGGTCCAGCAGTTCCCGCGCCGTCACCGCTCCCTGGGTTTCAATGAACCGGGCCGCCCGGTTCAGGTCGTCGGGGAACACCCGGAAGGTAATCTCGGCCCGTTCTTCCATCCCTTCCGACGCCAGGTAAACCTCGTCTATCCTGCCCAGCCGGGCTTCCACAAATTGCCGCATTCCGGCCACGCTGGCCGGTACCCCGTTAACTTCCAGCACAAAGGTCGCCGCCGGCCCCCGTTCCATCACCACGCCCCTGGGAAACAGGGTAACGTGGATGGCGGCCAGGTCCACCTCGCGTTCCAGCAGTTGCAGCTGCCACTGGGCCCGTTCAACCTCGGCCCGGGCCCGGGCCAGTTCCCGCTCCACGCTCAGCAATTCGGCCACGGAACTGCTGCGTTCCTTCAGCGATGACAGGGCCTGTTCCTCCTGGCGCAGGGCGGCCAGCCGGGCGGTAAGGTCAATGTGGCGGTCGGTAACGTCCTCGCTGCCCAGGCTGCGGTACTGGACCACGCCCAGGCCCTGGATCCGCTCCACCGCCCGGTCCAGTTGGTCCTGGGGCACCCGGATGGTCAGTTCCGACCGGGCCCGGTCTGCCACGCCGATGGTGGTCAGGCGCTCCACGTGGCCGCCCAGGCTGGTTGCGATGGACTGGACCTGCAGGGTAGCTCCCGCCACCGAGGCCACCTCCAGGCTCAGCAATGCCAGGGATGTGGGGTCCTGACCGGAGCCATCGGCAAAGCTGCCCAATCCGCCGGTCAGCCCAAAGCCATAGCTGCCAGCCAGGGGGGAGGGAACCGAGGGTGGGCTGCCGGCGTAGTATCCGGCATCGGGGCCGGCGGTTGTTCCGCCAGAGGCCGTCGGCCTGAGGCTGTCCTCCACCGACTCGCTCAGCGCCAGGCTGCGGCCGCTGTCTTCTTCTGCTGAACGGCAGGCGGAGAATACAAGCAGCAGGCAGGCCAATAGAGGCAGGACCAACAGTCTGTGCATCGGCGGCGCTCTTTGGGTTAAAATGATAATCAGGAGCCGATTTTACTATAAATGACGAAGGGCAAAATATGTAAATTTGGTCCGAGATTGAGCAATCTTGTGGCAGCTGCGGGAACGCGGTCCCTTTGCCGCCGGTCCCCGCAATAAAGAGCATTGAAAGCGGTGAAGCGCTTTTACTGAAACCCTATTGAACGGAATATACCATCTCCGTGGAGGAATCCCAATGCAAAAGTTACCGGCCGCCCTGGGCTACGGGGCGTTGAGCGGGGCCCTGCTTACGGCTCCCCTCATTGGCCTGATGTTCCTGGCGGACAAGCTGCTGGACCTGCCCTTCGTTCCCTTTGCCCTTTTCGACTGGATCGCCACGGTAACGCCGGGGCCGCTGATAACCTTCGGCATCGACATGATGATCGAGTCCCTGCTGCTGTTCAACCTGAGCGTGGCCGATGCCGCCAAGACCAGCGAGCAGGTGGCGGCGGTGCTGATGGTCTTCTTCATGGGTGTGGCCGCCGGAGCGATCTTCTTCGCCGCCCGCCGTGGCGGACGGTCCCGGGATCCTTTACCGGGGGAAGTCGAAAGCGGCTGGCTGGGCCGGTTCTTCGCCCAGCCAATCCCCGGGTTGGTGGCGGGACTGATTTTCGGGTTGCCGCTGACCGCCGTCAGCCTGCCCATGGGCCAGTCCACCATGAATCCGGTGGTCACGTTCATTGTCCTGATGATTCTCTTCCTGGCCTGGGGGCTGTCCCTGGAATACTTCCGCCGCCGGTTGACTCCACTGCTTTCGGCGGCAACGGACGAGGGAGTGGAGGAGGTACGGTCGGTCAGCGTCATAGACCGGCGGCAGTTCCTGATCCGGCTGGGGGCCACCACCGCCACCATTACCGTGGCCAGCGCTGGCCTGGGCGCTGCCCTGGGGCAGGATGAGCGCACCCGCATCGCCGAGTCGGTGGCCGACTCCATGCCGCCCGCGGAAATGCCGCCCCGGCGTCCCCTGCCCAATGACGGCGATCCCCTGACACCGGCCCCGGGCACCCGGCCCGAGTACACCCCGGTGGAGGACCACTACCAGGTGTTCCTGCGCACCGAACCAACATTTATCGACATTTCCAACTGGGTGCTGCCCATCCACGGGCTGGTGGCGAACCCGAAGGAACTCACCATAGAGCAGATCCGCAACGACTACCCCACACTGGAGCAGTACGTTACCCTGTCCTGCATTTCCGGGCGCATCGGCACCACCCTGATAAGCACCACCCACTGGACCGGGGCGGCAATGCAGTCGGTGCTGGCCGACGTGCAGCCCCTGCCCGAGGCCAGGTACCTGGTCATCAGGTCCGCCGACGGCTTCTACGAAACGGTGGCCCTGGATCTGATCGCCTCGGACGACCGCATCATGCTGTGCTACGCCTGGGACAGCGAGCCGCTGCCCTTCGACCACGGCTTCCCCCTGCGCATCTGGCTCCCCGACCGCTACGGGATGAAGCAGCCCAAGTGGATTGTGGACATAGAGGTTACCGACGATTACCGGGAGGGCTACTGGGTGGAGCGCGGCTGGGACGAGGTGGCCCGGGTGAAGGCCACGTCGGTCATTGACACGGTGGCGGTGCGCGATGTGGTGGAGGCGGAGGGACAGCGGCTGGTGCCGGTGGGCGGCATCGCCTTTTCCGGCGCGCGGGGCATTTCCGGGGTGCAGGTTCGGGTGGACGGAGGCCCCTGGCAGGACGCGCAACTGCGGACGCCCCTGTCGGAGACCACGTGGGTAATCTGGCGGTACGACTGGCCCTTTGCCGCCGGGGACCACACCTTTGAGGTGCGCTGCGCCGAACTGGACGGCACTCCGCAGATCGAGGAGGAGCAGGGCAACCGCCCCAGCGGCGCCACCGGCATCCACAGTCGCAAGGCCACGCTGTAGGAAACAGGGCCAGCCGACTGTCGGCTTTCACAGGTTACGACAAGCGACCATTGGCAGGCTCCCGGGTTACCGGGAGCCTGAGCCTTATTCCACGATTCCGGCTGTGCCGATCTCTCGAAAAATTGCCCAACTCCAAAAATTCCGATTATCCGCCGCCATTTTCCCTAGCCATTTTCCAGGCAATTCCGTTAGCGTTTTCCTGTAGTTTCGCAACCAGCTTGGTGCGGCCACGGGCGTCTTTGTGTCCGGCGGGCCTGGGAGGAGGGGTATGACGCGATCATTGAAGACTGTCTTGTTCCTGGCATTGGGACTGATGCTGATGGGCCTGGCGGCCTGCTCTTCGGAGGAAGTCCCGCCGGAAGCACCGGCAACGGGGGATGAACCCGTAGTCCGGGCGGAGCGGGCCCAGCCGCCCACGCCGCAGCCCGCAGCCGCGCAGGAACCGGCTCCCGCCGCTACGGACCAAAACGAGCCCCGGCGCGGGGGACACCTGGCGCTGGCGTCCATGGCCGATTATCCCCACCGCGACGTACACCAGTCTGCCCAGGAAACCCTGGCCACCCTGGGGCCCGGCCTGGCTTACAGTCGCCTGCTGCGCCTGGAAGCGGGCCGTGACGTGGAGCAGCCCAACCTGACGCTGCAGTGCGACCTGTGCGAAAGCTGGGAACTGGCGCCGGATATGTCCTACCGTTTCCGCTTGCGCTCCGACGTTGTCTGGCAGGACCTGTCGCCGGTGGACGGGCGGCCACTGGTGGCCGATGACCTGGTGTTCAGCTACGACCGGATGCGCACGCCCGGCTGGCCGGGAGCGGCCCGTTTCGCCGACCGGGGCATTGGAGAAATCGAGGCGCTGGACGACCATACCCTCAGGGTGGGCCTGGAGTTCAGGGACTCCGATGCCCTGCTGGCCCTGGCCGACGGCCACAGCAAGATCGTAGCGCCGGAGGTGGTGGAGCAGTTCGGGGAGCTGCGGAAGGCGCCGGTTATCGGGACGGGCCCCTGGATCTTCGAGCAGAGAATATCCACCGGCGCCACCGAGTATTCCCGCAATCCCGACTATTTTGAACCCGACCTGCCTTACCTGGACGTCATTACGGTTAAGCCGGTTACGACGCCGGGGGAGGGCAATTCCGTCAATCTCAAGCGGCTGGCCCTGCTGGAAGCGGGACAGATCGACGTGGTGGTGGCCTCGCCCACCGACTGGTCTCACCTGGAGCGGAGCAGCGTTGAGTTCAACTCCCGCCTGTCCCAGCAGCCGGAGATAGGAATGGTCCTGTCCCTGAACGCCCGGCAGGAACCGCTGGACAACCTGGCCATCCGGCAGGCCATCTTCAGGGCCATGGACCCCTGGGAATACGTTGACCTGGACTGGTGGGGCCAGGGCGGCGTGGGCCTGGGCATGCCTCTTCGCAGCCCTTACTGGCAATTGGACCAGAGGGAATTGCTGGCCAGCTACCTGGGGTCTCACAGCGTGGCCCGGGACATCCTGGAAGACAACGAGATCATTTATCCGCCCACCCTGGAGATCGCCGTGGCCGACCTGGGGCCGGACTACCGGCGCGTTGGATACCAGATTGAGCGAGACCTGGAGGCCGTGGGTTTTGAGGCCGACGTGACCGCCATGGATCCGGCGGCGCTGCAGGAGACCATTTTCGGGGAGGAACGGAACTACCAGATTGCGCTGGCCCCCGCGCCGCCCCATCCCACCACCAACGGCTACCTCTACTCCCTGTTGCACAGCGGCGGCCCGGGGAACATAGCCAACCATGACGATAAGGTGCTGGACGCCATGATTGAAGTGCAGGCGGCGGAACTGGACCCGGCCCGGAGACAGGAGTGGCTGCTGGACCTGCAGCGGCACGCCATGGATCAGGCCTACATGTTCAGCCCGATAACCGGCTCCTACCGCTGGGTGTTCGACTGGGACCTGGAGAATTTCTACCCCAACACCGCCCTGTCGGAGTACCACTACTGGGCGGAGGCGTGGATGAGGCAGTAGGCCCGGGCAAGAATGTCGGGAATAAACACAGGGGCGGGTACAACCCGCCCCTG
>CAZPMU010000044.1:0-18156 GCA_964587795.1 uncultured Dehalococcoidia bacterium
AAGAGCCCTTGCCGGGTAGGGGAGTTCCACACGGAGGCACGGAGGACGCGGAGTTCCGCAGAGAGGCTGGCGGGGAACCTGTGGTCTCCAAGGGGTCTCCGATGGGTCTCCGGGTTGCCCGAACCACGGGTATGGCGGGCATAAGAGGCGGGGAGTGGCCCGAGAGCGCACTGCCCAGGTTCAGTCCAGGGGGCGGCCTCGCCAGTACCGGGTGGGGCTGTTGGGTGAGGATGGGGGTGTTCGGGGCGGAAGCATAGGCTGGCCCGTAAGCAGTTTGTAGATGGCGATTATAGCCACCCCGGCGACGAAACCGCCCACGTGGGCCCAAAAGGCAACACTGACCTGGGCTGAGATTCCAAAAGCCAGCACGGCCTGCACCAACTGCCAGGCGAACCAGAAGCCCAGCAGCCAGAAGGCGGACAGGCGGATTACGGTGATGAAGTAGAAGATTACCAGCGAGTTGATACGGTTCCTGGGGTAGAGCATAAGGTAGGCGCCCATGACTCCGGCGATGGCCCCGCTGGCGCCCACCAGGGGAATGGGTGAAACCGGTTCCACTACCCAGTGGCACAGGGCCGCCAACACCCCGGTGACGAAGTAGAACAGTATGTACCAAAGGTGGCCAAGCCGGGCTTCCAGGTTGCCGCCGAATACCCAGAGGAACATCATGTTGCCGGCCAGGTGAAGCAAGCCGCCGTGGATGAACATGGAGGTTATCAAGGTGCCCCAGGTGGGGATGGGAGTAGCGATGTCGCCGGCGGTGATGAAGGAATCGTAGGCTGCGCCCTGGGTGAGTTCGCGGGGAATAAAGCCCCAGGTGAGAAAGAACAGGGTAAGTCTCAGCCCGTCGGCGCCAAACAGGAAGCCCAGGCCGCCGAGGGCCAGTTCGTACAAGAAAACCAGAAGATTGAGCCCGATGATGGCCTTGTTGACGGGTGCAGCGGGTCTTCCCGGGGCGTCGGCGTCGGAAAGGGGAATCATTCACTCAAAGTCCCTGAAGTGGGGTATTGGGAAGTCCAGGAGAAACCATCGTCGGACGAGGGCCCGTGAAGCAGTTGGCGCCGTTGGGTGTCTGAGGGCTGGAATGGGCAGCCCACCCGGGGCAGGGCGCGCATGGGAATGAAAGAGGGGTGGAACAGGTTGGCGCGGTGCAGTCGCCGGCAGTTGGTCTACCCCTTTATCTTTGTGAACGACGATCACCTCACCATCACCCTCCATGGTAAGCGAAGAGCGCTTCACCCCCAACCTGACCTCCCCCCCTGGAGGCGGAAGGGACTCCTGGATTCTATTGTCATTGTAGGTAAGTCCCCAGATCATCGCTTCCCGGGAATGCATAGCCCGGGAGCCAGGGAACGGGTCGCAGTAACTGCCACGGCGGCCAAAGTCGCCACGGTAAGAGTGAAGGTCTCAGCTACGAAGTGAACTCACGCACTCCAGATGTGACCTTCCCCGGCGAAGGGGAAGTGACTTGTTCAGAAGTTATTCAGGCCGGCACACTCTCGGTGGAACGCCTCAGGTCTTCGGCGGCATGTACGACCATTTCCGCGGCGATTTCGGGCCGAATACGCGCGCCATTGAGGATGATGTGGAACAGTTCGGGGTCGTTGGCGTTTACCCGGAAGAACTTTCGGAAAAAGGCCAGCCGCGCCTCTTCCAGTTCAAGCACGTACCTGGTGGCCTCTTCCCGGGGGTAATGTTCGCGGGACATGATATTTTCTATCCTGGAATCCAGGGGGGCAAGCATACCAACGTGCAGGGCGCCAGGGAAATCTGAAAGGATCATATTCCCGCCCCGCCCGATGATAACGACGTCTCCGGCGACAGCCAGTTCATTTATGACCGCCCCGGTGGCCTCGATGAAGGCCTTGTCGTTCACCGTCTGAGAGGAGGAGGGCGAATCTACCAGCAGTTCGGTGTAGGTCTCGGCCGGGAGCATTTCCGTGCCGTGGCCAAAGTAGGGCTCGCCACCGACCCCGGAAATGGCAGAGCGTTCCAGCATTGTTTGCAGGAACCGGCCCAGCCGCTCCCGGAAGCGGATGACCCGCTGCTCCTTCTCCATCAGGTTGCCAACGGGGGAACCGATGCGCCGCGCCGCCTCGGCGATGACCATACGGTCCACGTAGTTGATACCCAATCGTTCGGCCACCATCTGGCCGACCTCAAAACTGCCGCTGCCAATTGGACCGTTAATCGTTATCACTGTCATGGCAATCACCTGCTACAGGATGTTGTGGCCGGCCAGGGAACGGGAGCCTGCCCCCATCCCCACCTTCCCCCTTGAATGCGGAAGCAGTTATCGGGTACCTGCATTCGCCCGCCAGGGTTGAATGGGGATACCCGGTGGCCGCTAAGCTTGGTCCGATTCCATCAACCTGGCCCGTCGCCTTTCGTATTCGTCGGACAGCAGCCCCATGGCAAAGGAGTCATACCAGGTATCTCCCTTGCGGTGGGTCTTGCGAAAATGGCCTTCCAGCACAAAACCCACGTGACGGCACAGCCTAAGGGCATGCTCGTTGTATTCCGGAACGTCCACCCACACTCGGTGCAGGTCATAGTTTTCGTAAGCCGCGTCCAGCAGGGCAACCAGGGCTGAGGTGCCGTAGTGATGGTGCCAGAGATCCTTGCGGCCGATGATGAGCGAAAGCTGGGCTTCCAGCAGGGCCCACTCGAACTCCAACTGACCTTCCCCTATGTGTTCCCCTTCGGTGGTATATACGGATAATACCTTGCGGTACTCCTCATCCGGAATGGACTGGTTCCATTGGTCCTCCGGCGCGCTCAGCACCTCGCTGGGGGAGTAGCCGATGTGCAGTGGGTCCCCATTCTCATCCTCGCCGAACCACAAGGAATTGACCTCGGGGTCGTTCAGCCACTCGGCCACCCTTTCAACATCTTCGCGGGTCAAGGAAACAAGGTTAATCTGTGGAAACATGGCCACACCCCACGGCAAGTTGCGAATCCCTGTCTTTGGTGACAGTCACGCAATTCTAGCGAGAACCTCACCTTGAGGCTAGTATCTATCATATAACGGGCAAAATCAATCCGCATAATAGGTAAAATCATAAATTGGCGGGTTTGAGGGATGAAAGAGACTCGGTTCCAAGGGCAGACCTGGTCCAGCAAGCCTGCGCTCCTGTTCCTGGCCATACGAGCCCGTCCCGGAAATGCGCCGAAGAGTCCCTGGTAAGCGGTCAGGCGCGAACCGGAGCGGCCCTCAGTACGCCGTCTATGAACCGCACCCGGCCCGTCAGGTGGTCAAGGTTCTCCCAGGCAAGCGACTGGGGACCCTCGCCCGGGGCCTGTTGGGGAGCGGGACACATACCACCGATCTAGGGGATAAGTGTCTCCCCAAATTGCCGAGAGCATAAGAGGGGTTACGAGGTACCAGTGGCCGGTATTGTGGCTGGGGTCGCCAACGCTGGGGACGAGGCTCAAGGGCCTCATCAAGTGGACCCAGGCGGCAAACCTTAATTCACGAAGGTTGCGCCCCGTGAAGACGGAGCACTTCCGTTCCCTTCAAGTAAATGTTATGTAACTCGTCGGGTTCCTTTTCGGTATTGATCAGTACCAGCACCCGTATGCAACTCGTCAAGGAGTCGGGCACGGGAATTTCCGTGGCGCACATGAGCGCGGTACTGTTCCAGCCAAGCTGGCGGGCGGCGGCGGCGGGAAAAGCGGCGTTCAGGTCGGGTGTCACCGTGAAATAGGCCATGGCCACGTCCCGTTCTTCAATGCCGTTGGCCTCGATAAGGTTCTGCAACATCTCCCTGGTAGCGCCGTGGATATCCTCGGCCGTGTTCTCCTCGGCCCTGGTCGCGCCCCTGAGACCCCGACACATTTTCATCAGTCTTTCCCTCCGGCCGGCGGCCAACTCTTGCCCGCCAGTTCCGCGACGAGTTTTCCGGCCCGTGCTACCAACTGATCACGGGGCGATTCTAGCATTGTACGAATAAGGGCGCTACCCACCGCTGCAGCCTCGGCCTCCCGGCACACCATTTCGACGTGCTCCCGGCGGGAAATGCCGAACCCCAGGGCCAGGGGCAGGGAAGTATACTGCCTTACCCGTTTGATCAGATCCAGCCCCGGCTGGGACACCTGGTCGCGCGCGCCGGTGATGCCGGTAAGGCTGACACAGTATATGAAGCCGGAACTTATGCCCACCGCGGTCCTTATGCTCGCATCCGTGCTGGTGGGGGCCAGGAGCGGTACGATGTGGATGTTGCGGGGACGGCACGCTTCGTACAGGGGCCCGGCCTCTTCGGCGGGCAGGTCCACGGGAATTACGGCGTCAACGCCGCATTCGGCAAGGCGCTGGGCAAACCGGCTGATACCATACGAGCAGACCGGATTGTAGTAGGTCATCAGGATCAGGGGCGTATCGGGAACCTGGTCCCGAACCTGGGCCACCAGGTCGAGGCAGTCGTCGGGGGTTACACCACCCTGCAACGCCATGAAAGTAGACTCTTGGATAACCGGGCCGTCGGCCAGGGGGTCGCTGAAGGGGATGGAGAACTCTATGCCGTCCGCGCCGGCATCGGCCAGGGCGGGAATCAGTTCCCGCGTGGCTTGCAGATCGGGGAAGCCGGTGGTCAGGTACGGGAGAAGACCCGGCCTTTTCTCTCGCCGGATGGCGTCGAACTTTTCCTTGACTCGGTCCCTGGACATTTGTGCCGACCTGAAGCTGGATGAATGTAAGCTGGATGAATGTAAGCCGGATAGATGTAAGCTGCCGCGCCGCTCGGGGACGGGAACATGCGACCGCCGCCGCAGGAACTCTAGCCCAGCCGTTACGAGTTGTCTAGCCCCCGTAGATAATTGCCAGGAGCGCCACCGTATTCTGCCCGGCGTGGGCGATAACCGGTGGCCAGATGGAACCGGTGTAGTGATACAGGGCCGCCAGAAGCAGGCCGGTAAAGAAGATGGGCGCCAGTACGCCAGGGTGCAGGTGGAACAGGGCGAATATCAACGCGCTGGCAACGGCGGCGCCCACTACGCCCCACCGGGCGACCAGGCCCGGCATCACGAAGCCCCGGAAGAACACCTCCTCCGTCAGCGGTGTCCACCCGGCCAAAGCCTGAAACGTCCAGACCACGGCATAGCCCTCAAAGGCAATCTCCGACGGCACGTCCGGCGGGAGCAGCAGGTCTATCCCCAATGGTCTCATGGCCAGGGCATAAAGGGCGGTGAACCCGATGCTGATGGACAGGGCAAGGGCCGAGAGAAGCAGGGCGACGGGCCAGGTGGTCTTGGGTCGGCGCAGCCCCAGCCAGGCCAGCGACATTCGACCCTGGCTTTGACTCAGCAGCCACACGGTTGCCAGGATGACCAGGCCGATGGCATGGCTGCCCAGCCAGGCGCCCCAGGCCAGGCCGGCGCCCAACCGTTCGAGGACTATGGTACCGCCGCTGATGGCGAGAAAGGCAATGCCCACCAGGACCAGGCCCATGACCACCTGCTTACCCCGCCAGGGTACTGCCATGTCGGGGCCCAGGGCAGGGGATTCGGCGTCGACCCGTTGCTTCAGGGACTGCAAATCTCTCCCACACAGGGGGCAAAAGGGCCCGATCCGGTCGAGGCGAGTGGCACAGCCTGGGCAGAACAAATCAAATCTCCCTTGAAATCAGGATTTACGGCGGGATCAGGGTACAGGTTCATGCGGCTAGAGATGCCGGCCATCCACACTACCATAATGGCCCGTTTGTCACAAAGTCTGGACAGGTGAGGGCCAGTTTAACAGGGAGGAGCAGAGAAACGGCGGTTGACGGAGAGGTACTGCGCCACCGTGGTGAGAAGACGGTTGGGAACGTAGTCGGCATTACGCCCCGGAGGTATCGCATGAAACACACTATGTGAATCCCGCTGTGTTTGTTTCAATGGTGACGGGTCTGTACAGGCTTCGAGGCCGCCGCGTAGGCGGGAAGGACGGGCGCTCTCCCACGCATTCGTGCGTTAGTCCTGCCTGATGCCCCATCCATCGAATTGCCATACCCTGCTTTACCCCCGATAATATTGGCCAGACACCCAGCGGCCGCCGGCAATCAACACTGCCGGCGGCGGGCGCGGGCAGTGATACTCTGGAGGTGATTGCTTTGGCTTCCGGCAATCTCATGGATCGCCAGACTTTCGATTTCCTGGCCAGGGCGGCAGGGCTGAACGCCGATGACCCGCACATGGATGAACTGTTCCCCTACGTGCAAAATGCCCTGGCCGCCAACGAGGGACTCAGGAATATTGATACCAACGGGTTCGAACCCGACGCCGAATTCGATCCCGGCCACTTTTTCGAGGATTAAGGGGGGTAAACCGTGGACGCTCTGGAACTTTGCTACATGAGCGCGGGCAACCTGGCCCGCCTGATCCGGGACCGGCAGGTCTCGCCGGTGGAGGTCATTGACGCCCATCTGGCCCGGATCGAGGCCACCGAGCCGACCCTCAATTCCTTTATTACCCTGCTGCCGGATCACGCCAGGGAAGCCGCCCGCCGGGCTGAAACGCAGATACAGGCAGGCAACCACCGGGGGCCGCTGCACGGCATTCCCGTGGGGTTGAAGGACCTGTTCAACACGGCCGGGGTGCGGACCACGTCTGGGTCGCGCATTCTGGACAACTTCATTCCGACGGAGGACTGCACCGTTGCGGCGCGGTTCCAGCAGGCCGGGGCCATACTGCTGGGCAAGCTGAACATGCACCAGTTCGCCTATGGACCCACCGGCGAGAACTTTGATTACGGCCACATGCACAATCCCTGGAACCCGGAACTGGTAACCGGAGGGTCCAGCGGGGGATCGGGTTCGGCGGCGGCGGCCGGGCAGTGCACCATTACCATGGGCAGCGATACGGGGGGATCGGTGAGGATACCGGCGGCCCTGTGCGGCATCGTAGGCCTCAAGCCCACATACGGCCTCGTCAGCCGGGCCGGCCTTACCCCCCTGTCCTGGCGGCTGGACCACCCCGGCCCCATGGTGCGCACGGTGGAGGATGCGGCGCTGACTATGAACGTTATTGCCGGTCACGACCCGGCGGACCCGGCCACCACAACCCGGGAAGTTCCCGACTACACCGGGGCGCTGACCGGTTCCGTGGAAGGGCTGCGCATCGGGGTGGTAAGGGAGTATTTCGATGCCCCCCTGGACAGCGAGGTTGAGACGGCGGTGCGGGCCGCCATTGCCCAACTGTCGGAGATGGGAGCGACGGTAACGGAAGTTTCGCTGCCCATGTTTGCCGACGCCCAGGCCATTTCCGGCACTATCCTGATGTCGGAGGCGGCGGCTTATCACCGCGACCTGCTGGCAAGGGACGGCGACAAACTGACGCCTTCGGTACGCCTGCGGCTGGAGGCGGGCCTGTTCGTATCGGCGGCCGATTACCTGAAGGCCCAGCAGGCCCGGGCCCGGTTCAACTACGAAATGGCCCAACTGCTGCGGGAGGTGGACCTGCTGGCCGGCCCAAGCGAACCCATAACCGCGCCGCCTATTCTGGCGACGGAGGTGGAGATAGGGGAGCGCACCGTGGGCACAGTTGGAGCCCTGACCCAGTACACCCGCCCATACAATATCAGCGGAACGCCGGCCATTTCAGTGCCCTGCGGCTTTTCCCAGGCGGGCATGCCCATCGGCCTGCAACTGGCAGGGCGGGCTTTCGACGAGGTTGCGGTGCTTCGGGCCGCCCATGCCTACGAACAGGCAACCGGGTGGCACACGAGGCGTCCGCCCGTGTAGCGCCCGTCCACCCGACCCAGGTGGAAGCCTCCATTCCAAGTCTCGAGGCCCGTCTGTTGAGTGATATTAACGCGGTAACCTTTGACCTTTGGCAGACTCTCCTGCTGGACAACCCGGAGCAGGGAAGGACACGCACCCGCGCCAGGCTGGAGGGGACCATGGACCTGCTGGCCCAGGTGGGAGAGAACTTCGACCTGGACCAGATAGAGCAGGCATACCGGGACGGGGTGCGCCGCTGCCAGGAGATACGGGACGCCCATCGTGACGTTACCTTCCTGCAGCAGGTGCAGATTTTCGTCAACTTCATCAGCCCGCGCCTGGTTGAGCGGATTCCCGATTCGACCTTCAGGGGTATTGCCGCCTGCTATTCGGACTCATTCTTCGACTACCCGCCCGGGCCCCATCCGGAAGGGGTGCAGGTTCTACGGAGCGTCAAGGACATGGGGCTGCGCCTGGGCATGATTTCCAATACGGGAATGACGCCGGGCGTTTCCTTCCGCCGGTTCCTGGCAGAGCACGGGATGCTGGACTTTTTTGAAGTTCTGACTTTTTCGGACGAGGTGGGCTTTTCCAAGCCTTCCTGCGAAATCTTCAACCTGACGCTGGTGGAATTGGGATCAACTCCCGCCCAGGCCATCCACGTTGGCGACCACATATTCAACGACGTGGCCGCCGCCAAGGCGTGTGGACTCAAGACGGTGTGGATCGAGGGCTTCTATGAGAGGCCGGACCACAGCGACCCCGCCACCGAGCCGGACGTTAGCGTGGCCAGCCTGGGCGCCGTTCCGGAAGCCATAAGAATGCTCATGCGTTAAGCGTACCCGACCCCGATGCCCCGCATGGGCGGCCGCCGCAATCGGTGCCTTGGATGCCAGAGATCTCCTGATTCTGAAATAGGACTTTCAGGGTCTATCCGATATTCGTCGGAATTATTACGGTTACCGGTAATTGCCCGGCGCCGGGCAAAGCTGATTCCCTTGACAACCCATAGACCTTGGCCTAACCTGAACCCTGTGTGATTCTTTGCTCTGCAAGATGCCTCGCCCTTTTACTGGCAGGCATCGCGGTTGCCCTTCAAAGGAGAAATCGGATGGCGATTGTGGGGTGGGGTAATGGAATCCGGCAAGGCAGCAGCGGCGGTGTCCTCAGTGTCTGACCTGGACCGCCTTAGCCAGTCGCTTTTGAGTCAGCGGTCACTGATTCTTGCCAGCAACCGGGGGCCGGTAGAGCATTATGTCGCCCCGGACGGGCGACCGGAGGCGCGGCGGGGCAGCGGCGGAATCGTAACCGCACTCAACTCCCTGGCCCAGACGGCATCCTTTACCTGGATCGCCAGCGCCATGGGCGAGGGCGACCGGCTTGTGGCGGCATCGCACCAGGAAGCTGTTTACAAATCACCCCTGCCCGGACACAAGATAGACCTGCGCTATGTGGTCACCCCCCGGCGGGTCTACCACAAGTACTACAACGTGCTCTGCAACCCCCTGCTGTGGTTCCTGCAGCATTACATGTGGAACCCGCCTTACAACCCCAACGTGGATGCCAGCGTCCACGACGCGTGGCGGGGAGGCTATATTCCCGTCAACCAGGCCTTCGCGGAAGAAGTGGTCAGGCAGGCCCGGAGCAACGATCTGCCGCCCGTGGTAATCGGCCACGACTATCACCTGTACCTGCTGCCCGGGATGGTGCGGGAGGAGCTTCCCAACTCCATAATCCAGCACTTTGTGCATATACCGTGGCCCACACCCCGCTACTGGCAGATGATACCGGCCTACATGGCGCGGCAGATCTGCTCTTCCCTGGCCAGCGCAGATTTGGTGGGCTTTCAGACCGAACAGGACCGGGAGAGTTTTTTTGACTCGGTGAAGACGTTCGTTCCGGATGCCACGGTGGACCGCGGAGCCGGAGCAATACACCGGGGGGACATGACGAGCCATGCCAGGGTCTATCCCCTTTCCATCAACGTGGCGGAAGTCCGGCGCATCGCCAACTCACCCCGGGCGCTGGAACACGAGGAAAACCTGATGGCCATGCGCCGGGGGGCCAGCACCATAGTCCGCATTGACCGTGCGGAACCCAACAAGAACGTGGTGCGTGGATTCAGGGCCTTCGAGTTGCTGCTTAACCGGTTTCCCGACCTGCAGGGCAAGGTGAACTTCCTTGCCTTCCTGGTTCCTTCCAGGACGCACATCCGCCAGTACCAGCGCTACATGGATGAGATCCAGCAACTGGTGAACCAGATAAACGAACGGTTCGGCACCGAGGAATGGCAGCCGATTACCACCTTCATGGAGAACAATTACACCCAGGCCATTGCCGGAATGAAGCTATATGACGTGCTGCTGGTGAATTCCTTGATTGAAGGAATGAACCTGGTGGCCAAGGAAGGGCCCGTCGTCAACACGCGAGACGGGGTGCTGGTGCTTTCGGAAACCAGCGGGGCGTACGAGCAGCTAAGGGAAGGCGCGCTGCCCGTTTCGCCCACTGACGTGGAAGGAACCATGGAAGCCCTGCATGCCGCCATAACGATGCCGCCGGATGAGAGAAAAAGGCGGGCCGCCGCCCTGGCGGACACCATCAACCGACAGGATATAATGGACTGGATCTGCCGCCAGTTGGCAGACATCCGCAACATTGGCCAGCCCCAACCAGAGGAGAACACCCTTGATTGACGATCCGTTCTACGGTCAACTGCCGGACGGGGAACGCCCGGACATTATGCTGTACATATTCCCCCACCTCAAGGAATTCCTGGTGGTGGACCTTAGAGGGGACACCTCGGAAGTGTTGCTGATGAACGCCGACGAGGTATTTGACGGGGAGTTCTTCCGGGGCCTGGAGCACGAGTTTTCCAGGACCTTGAGGGAAGGCAACATCTACCCCTTCGCGCATATCATCAACCTGCCCCTGCGGCTGGAAGAAATCGTCCGGAGTGTTGCCATGTCCTCCATCCTCGAAAGGCTGGGCGTGGATACCTTCGACGACGAGGAACTGCCGGCCGTGGTCGTGTTTATCATCAGCGGCGGCGCGCTGGCGATGCACTCGGACAAGCTGATCAACAGCCTGCGGGAGTTGCTTAACGCCCATCCTGGCGGTTCGGACATTGCCCAGTGGGAAAATGTCATCTCCCGCCTGGTACGGGAGGAAAACCAGGTGCTGCAGGACCTGAGCTACCAGGAACTGACCGAGGCATTGCGCGACGATTCCCCCGATTACTTTACCCTGTGGGAAAACCGGAACTGACGGACAGCGGTTTCCAACGGAGGGTTCACCAGGGGGGGACAGGTTGAAGCAGGTTGGCCTGATTTCAGATACCCACAGCGCGGGAAGCGGGCGGGACCTGCCCGATGCCGTTTTCGATGCGTTATCCGGCGTTGACTTGATACTGCACTGCGGGGACCTGGAGTGCCTGGGGGTGCTGGACTACCTGGAGACCCTGGCGCCGGTGCTGGCAGTGCGCGGGTACGAAGACCCCACGGAAGCCGGTGACCGCCTGGCCCACGCCAAACGCGTGGTGCGGGTCGAAGATGTCAGCATCGGCATGGTGCATGACATCCAGTGGCCAACGCCGCGGATACCCACCAGCCCCGACGGCACGGGGCTGGTTTTTCCTGCTACCAGCGGCGCCGACCTGACCGGGCGCAAGTTCGGGCAGCCGGTGGACGTGGTGGTTTTTGGCGATACCCACGAAGAGCTGGTCTGCTGGTACGACGGCATTCTGTTCATCAACCCCGGCAGTCCCACCTACCCCGGCCGGAAGCACAAGCCGGGAAGTCCTGGTACCGTAGCCCGGCTCAAGGTGGATGGACGGGCGGTGGAGGTGGAGGTGGTCCAATTGCAGGTGTCACGTCGGTGAACTGCCCTTGATGTGGGCAATGGCGGCCAGGGACCCGGGGAGTCTCGGATGCGCCGCAGGCTCTTGTATCGGCAAGCACCAGGGACCAGCCCGTCGGGTTCCCACCTGCGCAGGAACGACGAAACAGGACGCCCGGAGGCGCCGCCCCGCAAATTGACGATAGCGCCCAACCCTACGACGAAAAAAGGACGTGGCAACCAAGCCACGTCCTTATGATTTTCGGCGTTTCCGCTCCTGCGGAAGCGCAGGCCGTTTACAGGACTATCAGGCCGCTGCCGAACACGGGAGCAAATACCAGGGAAACTATGGCCATCAGCTTGAGCAGAATGTTCAGGGACGGGCCGGAGGTGTCCTTGAAGGGGTCTCCCACCACGTCGCCTTCAACCGCGGCCTTATGGGCGTCGGAACCCTTGCCGCCAAAATTGCCGAGTTCCACGTACTTTTTGGCATTGTCCCAGGTGCCGCCGGCGCTGGCCATCATGATGGCAAGCATGAATCCGGCCGCGATGGCCCCTATTAGCAGGCCGCCCAAAGCCGCCTGACCCAGGATGAACCCGGTGGCCAGGGGTGCGACTACGGCCATCACGCCGGGAAGAATCATCTCGCGCAGAGCTCCCCGGGTGCTGATATCCACGCAGCGGGCCGAGTCGGGCTTGGCGTTGCCTTCCATCAGGCCGGGAATCTCGCGGAACTGTCGGCGTACCTCATCCACAATGCCCTGGGCCGCGCGGCCCACGGCCTGCATGGTCATGGCGGAGAATATGAAGGGCAGCATGGCGCCAATCACCACGCCCACCAGGATGCGGGGGTCCAGCAGGTTGATGCCCGCGCCGCCGGCGCTCAACCGTCCGTCCTCGCCCAAGGTTATCAGCTCGGCGCTGACCGCGTAGGCGGCCAGCAGGGCCAGGGAAGTAAGGGCCGCGGAACCAATGGCAAAGCCCTTTCCGGTGGCGGCCGTGGTATTGCCCAGGGCGTCCAGGGCGTCGGTGCGCTCACGGACCTGGGGGTCAAGCTGGGCCTGCTCCGCGATGCCGCCAGCATTGTCGGCGACGGGACCGTAAGCGTCGGTGGCCAGGGTTATGCCCAGGGTGGAAAGCAGGCCCACGCCGGCCAGGGCCACCCCGTAGAAACCGGCAAACCAGTATGCCAGCAGGATTGCGATTGAAATGCAGATAACGGGGATCAGGGTACTCAGCATACCGGTGGCAATGCCGCTGATAATGACCGTGGCCGCGCCCGTCTGGGAAGACTCGGAAACCCGCTTGGTGGGACCGTAACTGTAGGAGGTGTAGTATTCGGTCGCCAGGCCGATGATGGTTCCGGCCACCAGGCCCGCCACCACGCAACCAAACCAGGACCATTCCTGGGTAATGGTTACTGTAAGAATTGCGGCGAACACGATGAGCAGTCCACCTGCCGCGAAAATTCCGTAACGCAAGGCCCAGAGCAGTTTCTCAAAATCGGCCTGCTCGCCGCTGCGCACCACGAAAGTGCCGAGAATGGCGGCGATGATGCCCGCTCCGGCCAGCAGCATGGGAAACAGGGCCTGGATCTTTTCGGCATCCTGCATGGCGAAGAGGGTACCCGCTCCCACCAGGGCCACCGCGGAGATTATGCTGCCCACGTAGGACTCGAAGAGGTCAGCGCCCATTCCGGCCACGTCGCCCACATTGTCGCCCACGTTGTCGGCGATGACGCCGGGGTTACGGGGGTCATCCTCCGGTATGCCCGCCTCCACCTTGCCCACCAGGTCGGAACCGACATCGGCGGCCTTGGTAAAGATGCCTCCGCCGACGCGGGCGAAGAGGGCTATGGAGCTGGCGCCGAAGCCAAATCCCGCCACCGCGCTGATGTCCTGGAATATCAGGTAGAGGATGGTGACGCCGAGGAGGCCGATGCCAACAACCGTTACGCCCATCACCGAGCCACTGGAAAAGGCCACCCGCAGGGCCGGATTCAGGCCCCGCATGGCAGCGGCGGCCGTCCGGACGTTGGCGCGCACCGCCACGTTCATGCCCACGAAACCGGCCAGGCCCGAGCAGATAGTACCCACCAGGTAGGAGATGGCCGTGGCTGGCACCCCAATGTCATGGGTGAAGAGGGTGTAGTCCAGAACGGCCAGCACGACTGTTACCACTACCACCAAAGGCAACAGGGCCAGGTATTCGCGGCGCAAAAAAGCCGACGCCCCCGTACGGATGGCGTCGCCAATTTCAGTCATTCGTTCGTTGCCAGCCTCGGCCCCGACCACTCTCATGGCCATAATGGCGGCAAACACCAGGGCAATGACCCCGGCGACCAGTGGCAGGACGATTAGCGAGACGCTTGAATCCATCTAACCCACCTCAAAATTACGGAAATGCGCTATCACAAGCGTTGGAAACGTACCATAGACCCCAAGGAGTGTCAACTTACGCCGCCGCTCCGGCAGTGTTCCAATTCTGGTGGTTTTGCCCCGGTCCCAGGGCAGACACACTGGGCTGCCCCTACCATTCGGGCCTTTGAGCCGCCTGGACGGAAACGCCATCCGTCGACCACCGGCGCTGGAGGCGCCGGTCCTGCCGGAACGGCTATCAGCCTGCCAGCGTTGCCCACCTGATGGCGCTGAAGTGCTGCGCCGGCCTGGTCGGGTCACCTGAGGTCGAACCAAACCGGGTTGGGGGTGGGCGACTCGTCCCAGAACATGATGAGAGTGGGCAGGTCGGCGGTCGCGACGTGCCAGCAAACGTTGAGTTCGAACTCGCCGCCGGGGAAGACCTCCCTTGAGTTATCGTCCGGTATCACTCCGCAGCTGTCGCCGTTGGTGGTGTATACCCATCCTGCCGCTTCGCCGGTTGTCTTCACGTAATCGACGAAAAAGGCCCTCTCTTCGCCCACGTTCTTGACCCTGAGCCGGAGCAGGTAAAACTGCTTGCCTTCGTCCGGGGGCTGATTGAAGCTGTTGCGCTCGCGGATTATCTCCCAGGCGTCGGGGGTGATGCTGACTACAGAGAGCTCCCAGCTGGTGCGGAAAGTCTGCACGACTCCACTCTGGCCCAGGGGTATTGAGTTGTCCCTGGAACTCCCCGGTGGCAGTTGGGTGGGGGTGGGGGTGGGGGTGGGCGTAGGGATCGGCGTGGGCGTGGGCGTGGGCGTGGGCGTGGCAGTAGGGGCCGGAGTTGGCGCGACCGTGGGCGGCGCGGGTTCCGGCCGTGGCTCCGGGTCAACGCCGGGCGCAAAAGGTTCCGGGTTCTCGGGCGTCGCTTCGGGGTCGGTAATGCCAGCCTGTTCGCCGGGGACGGCTGTGGCCGGGGAGTCTGTGACTTCGCCGGCAACGCTCTCCGGCCCGGGGACGGTTGTAGTTGTAATGGGCTGGCTTTCTGATACAGGCTGGGTGGCCCCCGGCGTGGTGTCCGGTGGCTGCATCGCTTCGACGGTGGCGGCCACCCTGGCCTGGACGGTTGCTTCCAGGTCCGGCGCTTCTTCCCCTGACTGGTCTAGCGGGGGTGTGAGTTGGGCGTGAGGCGTGGCGGTGGGCAGGTCCTGCCGGACCGGAGTCGGAGAACCGGAGGATACCGGTGGCGGCTGGGTCGGAACCGATGTGCCGCACGCCGACGCTAATGTGAGCAGCAGGGCGGCCAGGCCAAGAACAAGGAAGGGACTCTTGCTGGGGAGGGGAAGGCTTCGTGTGGGCAAGCTGTGTCTCCTGTCTGCAGGTAGCTGCCGGGTCTGTCAGAGTCCGGCAGGGTTGCGAGTTTCCGTCACCAGCGGCGCGGCACATCGGCCGGGCGAGAAGTTTGTAACTGCCATTTTCCCCTCTGTGCGGGAGTTTCGCAATTTTCAAGTCCAGGCGCCGTTCCCGTGCAGAGGGAGACTCCACAGCGTCGGCGCCTCCCCGCGCCGGCCGGAATCCTGCCCCAAACGGTGTTCCACTTGAAATGTGAATCCACCCTGGGTGGGTGTGCTAGAGTAATGGGAAATTTGAGACCGACGGTTGAGGGTATGAACGTACAAGAGCTATTTGACCTTTCGGGCAGGGTCGCCATTGTAACCGGCGGCAACGGAGGGCTGGGCCTGGGAATGGCCCGGGGCCTGGCGGGAGCCGGGGCCAGCATCGTGGTGGCGGCCCGGGACCAGGGGAAGACTGACGAGGCTGTGTCGGAACTGCGGGAAATGGGCGTTGAAGCCCTGGGGTTGCAGGTAGACGTCACCCGGGAGGATGAGATCAAGCAGATGGTGGCGGACGCCATTTCCACCTTTGGAAGGGTGGACATCCTGGTGAACAACGCGGGCACGGTGGTCCGGAAGACTCCCGACCAGACCTCCACCGAGGAATGGGACCTGGTGCTGGACGTGAACCTGCGGGCCTCCTTCCTGGCGGCCAGGGAGGTCTATCCACACATGAAGGAACAGGGGGGCGGGAAAATAATCGGCATCGGCTCCATGTATTCGCTGTTTGGCGGCGGTGGCAGCGGCGCTCCCTACTCATCCAGCAAGGGGGGAGTGGTGCAGTTGGCCAAGAGCCTGGCGGTGGCCTGGGCCAAAGACAACATCCAGTCCAACGCCATACTGCCCGGCTGGTTTATGACAACGCTGACGTCGGACATACCGGTGAACCAGCCGGAACGCTACCAGATGATCAGCAGCCGGATACCCACCGGTCGCTGGGGCGAGGTTGACGAACTGCAGGGTACAGTGGTTTTCCTGTCGAGCCGCGCGTCGGACTACGTTACGGGGGCGGTGATTACGGTGGACGGCGGGTATTCGGTGATGTGAGTTTCTCATCCACCAATTGGCGCGAATAGCCACGAATAATTGCTCTTATGCTACCAACATTAGTGATGATTCGTGCCAATTCGTGGATGAAGATTAAAGCTGGGCCAATGCCTCTCTTGACAGCATCATCTTCACCGGGCTGATGGGGCGGAAGGTGCGGGAGACGCGCACGTCGCCGGCCAGGCTGCACAGGGTATAGGCGTCGTAGGGGGCCATACCCTTTTCGTTCACCAGGAAGTCCACCATTTCCCGCACCGCCTGCTTCATGGCCGGGGCCAGGTCTTCCCCGTAGGAAAGGACCACGAAATGTTCCGGGGTCATTGCCCTGGGGCTGGCGATGTTCATGCCCTTTTCCACGGTTACCCGAATGTGGGTGTCGGCGGAGCACTCGGCGCCGGTACCGGCCACGGCGCCGTCGCCCACCACGGCGTGGCAGTCGCCCATGGCCAGCAGGCCGCCGTCCACGAATACGGGCATGTAGATGACGCTGCCCTCCACCAGTTCCTTCATGTCAATGTCGCCGCCGTAGGGACCGCTGTCGCTGGCGGTGTTCTGCACGTAGGTGGGTGTGGTCGCCACCAGGCCCATGGAGGGATTCAATGACAGCCGGATACCGCTGGGGAGTACCAGGCGGTCACCCTCGATGGTCATAACCGTGGGGTATCCCTCGGTGAACTCCTCCTCCAGGAAGCCACGGCCGGGCATCACCATGTGGGCGGGCCCCTCCTTGGGGGTTATCTTCAGGAACTCCACCTTGAGAGCGTCGCCGGGTTCGGCGCCGTTGACGTAGATGGGGCCGGTGGCAGGCCCCTTCAGGGCCTTGGCGTCCAGCATTACCGGGTCCCGCAGGCCCTCGAAGGCATCCCAGGTCTCCACCATCAACTCCTCGCCAGAGTCGATGGCAATGGCGGGTTCGGCCTCCGGGTCCAGGAAATAGATCCGCTTTTCCCTGCTCAGATGTTTCATGATTCCTCCCCGGCGGCAGTGGCCGCCGCTTCAATCGGGCCTGGTCGGGCAGTCTTATCCAAAGGCAAGGCGACCTGCCGGACTCCCACGCCCTGCACAGGGTCCAGGTCCACCAGGTTGACGGAAATATGGTCGTAGTCCGGGGCCGACCCCAGGGGAGAGCCGGAATAGAAAGCCGCCGTATCCCCCTGGGAAACGTCGACATGGCGCTCCCAGTGGCCCAAAGCCAGGTAGTGGCAGGGGGCCTCTGCCACCTCGTGGGGCCATATCGGCGAAGAGCGGTTCTCCGTGTCCGAGGGGAAGTGAAAATGGGCGTGGGCCAGGCCCACCAGCCAGTGTCCATCCCTGGCGGCGGGCATGCCGGCCAGGGGCCGGAAATCGGGGGTATGCTCCGTCATGGCCCTGCCCCACAGGTCCAGGCCCAGTTCCGGCAGGGTTATGACCTGCCCGCAGCGTCCGGTAAACAGGTGGAAGTTTGGGGGCGCCTTCCGGAAGGGCCGGCGCCGGTACAGGGAGTCCTCATGATAGAGGTCGTGATTGCCGGGTAGGGTGATTACCGGCCGGCTCAAGCGGCCGACCTGCTCCAGGTAAAATTCCAGCGCCCGGTCGGGTACCCTGGCGTGGTCGAAGACATCTCCCACCACCAGAAGCACGTCCCCATCGAAATGCGGGACGCTGTCAACGACCCGGGCGAAGGCAGCTTCGGTACGGTGACCCCGCCAGTCGTCGCCCAGGTGGGTATCTGATGTGTGTATTAAGCGGATTTTCTTTCTGGCGGCCAATATTCCTACCTTAGTGAGAGTATGCGAAGATTGAGCTATCACTCATCCTATCCTTCCCCATCGAAGTGCGAAGGTCAAG
>CAZPMU010000044.1:18256-21825 GCA_964587795.1 uncultured Dehalococcoidia bacterium
CGAAGATTGAGCTATCACTCATCCTATCCTTCCCCATCGAAGTGCGAAGGTCAAGCTCAGGCCTTGCGGTGGCTGGGCAAATGCCTCTTGATTTCGCCGGCCACACAATCAGGAAGTCAATACAGGTCTGAACCTGCCGAAAGGCCTGGAGTCCTCCCTCCAGAGCACTGTTGCTGGTCCGAAAGTTGGCTTGCAGGCTGGATTTTGGATTGTTCATCCGCCTGGGGCGGATTCAGAGTGGCAAACCCGGCGCTTCAGGATAGCGTTATTTTAGGGCGCGATTGCCCTGCTCGCTGGGGAAAGGAGTCACGGCCCTTTGCCGATGACGCCCTTTTCCCTGAGCCTGCTGACGGCGTCCGGGCCGTAGCCCAGGTCGCCCAGAATTTCGTCGTTGTGCTGACCCAGGAGGGGCGGCGGCCGCCTGATGGCAGCCGGGGTCTCCCCCAGCTTGAGGGGAGAGTTGGGAATTCTCAGGTCGGGCACGTTGGGGTGTTCCAGCTGCGCAATCATGTTTCGGGCGTTGACCTGCGGGTCGTTTACCACGTCGTCCACCCGATTGATGGGGCCGCAGGGTACGCCGCACTGTTCGATTATGTCCACCCATTCGGCGACGGTCTTCTGGCGGAAAATGCCGTTCAGCACTTCAACGCACTCGGCCCGGTGCGCCACCCGGTCGTCATTGGTGCGGAAGCGGGGGTCTTCCAGCAGGTCGGGGCGGCCAATGCCCGCGCAGAAGCGCTCCCACAGGCCCTGGTTTGCCACGCCCAGGATGAAGTAGCCGTCGGAAGCCTGGAAGCTCTGGTAGGGGACCAGGCTGGGATGGCCGGAGCCCATGCGCTGGGGTACGACCCCGGTGGCCATGTAGGCGGTGGCGTGGTAGCTGAGGGCGGCGACCTGGCCGTCCAGCAACGCGGCTTCAAGACGCTGGCCCTGGCCGGTCTCCCGCCGGTGGTACAGGGCGGTAACGACCGAGCCGAAGCACATCATTCCGGTGAACAGGTCAACCAGGGAGAAGCCCACCCGCAGGGGCAGGCCGTCAGGTTCGCCGGTCAAGTCCATCAGGCCGCTGTAGGCCTGGATTATCAGGTCATAGCCCGGCTTCTCGGCCATGGGGCCGGTGCGGCCATAGCCGGAAATGGAGCAGTAGATGATGCCCGGGTTGATGGCGGAAATCTCATCGTAGCCCAGGCCCATGCGGTCCAGGGCGCCGGCGCGGAAGCTTTCGATCATCACGTCGGCGTCCTTTGCCAGGTTGCGGACGATATCCAGGCCCTCCTTTTCCCGCAGGTTGAGGCTGAGACTGCGCTTGTTGCGATTGAAGGAGACGAACTGGGTGCTTTCCCCGTTCCAGAAGGGGGTCCAGGAGCGAGTCTCGTCCCCCCGCTCCGGTTCCTCAATCTTGATGACGTCGGCGCCCATGTCGCCCAGCATCATGGTGCAAAAGGGTCCCGCCAGCGTCCGGGTCAGGTCCACTACTTTAATGCTCTCCAGCGCCGCTGCCATGGGCACACATTCCCCTAAATAGTGTTGTGGGCCGAATTATAGCACGGGGTCCACGGAGCTACGCAGATACGCAAGGGGGCCACCCAGGCAAACCCGTCATAATTTCGCCGGCCACTTCGTCAGGAGGTCATTGTCGGCCAAAACTTGCCCAAAGCACGGTCGTTGGCCCGAAAGTTGGCTTGCAGGCAGGATTTTCGACTCTTCATCCGCCGAGGCGGATTCAGAAGGACAGTCCAGGCGCTTCAGGATAAGGATCTATTAAGACGCGATTGCCCGGGGGGTTGCAGGATGTCCCGGCGGCAGGGTTCCGGAACTCCCAGCTTCCATTGACCATGGAGACCGGGAATGGTAGGTTTAGGCAGATTTGCGAATGCTGCAGGGATCATGTCAAACGCACAACCGCCGCCACGGATAGTGGTGCTGGGCGGCATCAACATAGACCTGGTGGCAATGACGCCCCGATTCCCGGCAGCGGGGGAGACGGTGGTCGGTCGAGAGTTCCTGACCTACGGCGGCGGCAAGGGGGCCAACCAGGCCGTCGCGGCAGGCCGCATGGGAGCGCAGGTTTCCATGGTCGGCCGGGTAGGCGACGACATTTTCGCGCCCCAGGCGCTCCGGGCCCTGGTGGACTCGGGGGTGGACGTGTCCACCGTTGGGGTTACGGCCGGCGCCAGCACCGGCATCGCCGTTATCACCATTGACGATTCGGCCCAGAACCAGATTATCCAGGTGCTGGGCGCCAACGACACCTGCGGGGAGGAGGAGGAAGCCCGGGTGGTCGGCCTGTTGGAGGGTGCGTCGGCCCTGCTGCTGCAACTGGAAGTGTCGGTCGAATTGTCCCTGCGGTGCGCCCAGGCGGCTCACGAGCGGGGCGTACGGGTCATCCTTGACCCCAGCCCGGTGCGCCCGGTGCCGGAGGCCTTCTACTCCTGTTGCGACATAATCACTCCCAACGAAACCGACGCCCAGGCGCTGACGGGCGCGCCGGTTACCGACCCTGAGTCGGCGGCAAGGGCCGCTGAAGTCCTGATGCGGCGCGGGGCGGGCGCTGCCATCATCACCCTGGGGCCGCAGGGGGCATACTGGGCGATGGGCGCCGAAAATGCCTTTGTGCCCGCGTTCCAGGTGGCGGCGGTGGACTCGGTGGGCGCCGGCGATGCCTTCAACGGGGCGCTGGCGGCGGCGTTGGGCAATGGCTATGACCTGGGTCAGGCGGCCAGGATTGCCTCGGCCGCCGGAGCCTTGTCGGTAACGAGGAGCGGCGCCCAGGACTCCATGCCCTCCCGCGCCGAAGTTGACGCGCTGCTCGGCACAGCAGGCGTCTGATTACGAGGCGGGTCCGTGCAGCAGGGAGACACATACTGCTCCAGTTGCGCCACGGCGCTGGAAGTCAGGGAAAGCAACGGGGCTTTGCGCCCGGTCTGCCCCACCTGCGGTCGAGTGGTCTACTACGACCCCAAGGTTGCCGCCGTAACCATCATCGGCCGGGCTGGCAAGGCGCTGCTGGTCCGCCGGGCCAACCAGCCCGGCTATGGCCTGTGGAGCATCCCCGGGGGTTATGTTGACCGGGGTGAAGTCGTGGAGGAGGCAGCTGTCAGGGAGGTGCGGGAGGAGACGGGCCTGGTAGTGGAGATTGGGGGGCTGCTGGGCTTGTACTCGGAGGCGGGACGGCCGGTGATTGTAGCCGCATTCAGTGGCATAGAGCGTGGCGGGGAACTGGAAGCCGGCCCGGAGGCCCTGGATGTGGGGTTCTTTGACCTGGATGACCTGCCGGAAATGGCCTTTCCCGGGGACTGGCGCATTCTGCAGGGCTGGGCCAATGGCCCGGGGGCAGGGTAGTAGCCCCGTCCGCCGGACGCGGCTACCAGGCCCGCTTTCAGCTTCAGCCCCGAGGAGGTCAGGGCAATCTCGCTTTAGCCAATTTCCGTTCCGAACTGCCAAGACTGTCATTCTGAACGGAGTGAAGAATCTAAACTCCTTCCCACAAACCACCTTTCGGACCCGCAACCCGGCTTTCGGGAAGGATTTTAGGCCCTTCGGCAAGTTCAGGCCGACATTGACTTCCT
>CAZPMU010000045.1:0-7546 GCA_964587795.1 uncultured Dehalococcoidia bacterium
TAGGTTCTTCGGCAAGTTCAGGCAGGCATTGACTTCCTGATTGAGTGGCCAGCGGAATTAAAACGCGATTGCCCTGGGCGGAACGGCCAGGCCATTCCCATCTCGACACTACCACTAACCACAGGGGCGCAGAGCGCACCGACCCACACGGAAAGACCCTGCACCCCCCCCCCGCTCTCCGCGCCTTTGCGGTTAGTTGATTCCAGAAATTTGAAGCCTCTCCCTCCCGGCGACCGCCCATAGGCATTCTCCCATCAAACCCTTATAATCGCCGCAAGCCAAGGCTGGAGCTTGAGTTAGCGGAGGAAAAACTATGGACTTGGGTTTGCAGGGCAAGGTCGCAATGGTAACCGGCGGCAGCCGTGGCCTGGGACGCCGCATTACCGAAGCCCTGGGCCGCGAGGGTTGCTCCATCTCCATCTGCGCCCGGGATGAGGGACAACTGAATACTGCCGTGACAGAACTGACCGCCCAGGGCTGCCAGGTTCGGGGTACCAGGGCCGACGTAACCGTGGAGACCGACGCCCAGCGTTTCTACAACGAGACTGTAGCGGAATCTGGCCACCCCGACATCCTGGTGAACAACGTGGGCGGCCGGCGCGGTTCGGTGCTGCTGGAGGAGACCAGCATGGAACAGTTCCGGGAAGGGCTGGAGGTAAACCTGTTCAGCGCCGTCCAGTTGACCACCCTGGTCCTGCCCCACATGAAGGCCCAGGGCTGGGGTCGCATCATCAGCATTTCGTCCATCTACGGGCGGGAGCACGGCGGTTCCATCGACTACATGACCGGCAAGGCCGGGCTCATCGCCTTCTCCAAGCACCTGGCCCTGCAGATGGCGCCCCACGGAGTGCTGGTGAACTGCGTCGCCCCCGGCTCCATCGACTTTCCGGGCAGCACCTGGGAGCGGTTCCAGAATACCCAGCCCCCGGAGGTGGTGGCGGAATTCATCGACCGCAACTTGCCCATGGGCCGCTTTGGCTGGCCCCAGCCCATCGCCGAAACGGTAGCCTTCCTGGCATCGGACTGCGCCGACCTGATTACCGGCGCCTGCATCAACGTGGACGGCGGCCAGTCCAAGTCCCTGTTCTAGGGCTGCCCGAAGTCCCGGACGCGCCGTCCTGACTCCTGTCCCGGGGCGGCGTAGCGATGAGGACCAGGATTCCGGCAATGAAGACGGCGGTGGAGAAAATGCGGAAGGGCCAAAGGTAACTGCCGGTAAAGTCGTACAGGAAGCCGGCTATCACCGGACCCAGGGCCTGACCTCCCACCTGCACTGGCAGGGTAATGCCGGTAATGCTGCCCAGGTGTTCCCGACCGTAGTATTCCGCCCATGCCAACCGCAGCAGCAGGTGCAATCCGCCCACGCCAGCGCCCAGGATGGACGCCGCCGGCAGACCCCACGCCAGGGTGGAACTGGCCTGCACCCCCAGGGCGCCTCCGGATACACAGAAGGCGGAGGCCGCCAGTAGGAATCGGATGGGCACTCGCCGGGAAGCCAGGCTGGCCCATACGAACCCGCCCAGCATCTGGCAAAATGCAAATGAGCCGGCGGTCAGGGCAGCCAGCGATGGGTCCAGTCCCTGGTTGATGAAATGCGACACCTGGTGCAGGCTCACCCCGGCCTGCACCATAAAGCCGGCGCCGGAGAATATCGCCATTACGTAAAAGGCCCGGGTCCGAAGCGCGCCGGACACTGTGTAACTGTTTTCCTGCAGGGGCGCAGTGGATGATGCGGCTGGCCGGGAACCGCCGCTCCGGTTTTCCTCAGCCTCGCCATCTCCATAACCGTTTCCCATCGGTGCGGCGCCGAAGGTTTGCTCTTGTGCCTCCGCCCGGCGCGCCTCTCCACGCCTCGGGTCGGCCGTCAAGCCCATATCCTCCGGCCGGCGGGATACCAGCAGCAGGGCCGGCAGGATGCCCACCACCAGGGTGAAGATGCCCAGCCATGCCCACGCGTTGCGCCAGCCCCACCCGCCAATGAGGAAGTCGGCCACCAGGGGCATGGCCGCCAGTCCCGTGCTCTGGCTCACGGTCAGCAGGAACAGGGCCAGGGGTCGGCGGCGGATGAACCAGTTGTTGATGGCCGTGGTTGTACCCAGTTCCAGAGGACTGGCGAAGGCCATGCGACCCGGCACGTACAAGGCGTAAAACGCCCACGCCTGGCCGACCAGCGACAGCCCCAGGGCGCAACTGCCCACAATGGCAGAGGTTACCGAGAGAATAACCCCGGACCCGTAACGGTCAATCAGCCGGCCGACGAAAGGGGAAATGCCGATGGCGCAAAGTCCGCCCAGGCTGACCACCCCCGAAAAGAGGCCGTAGGACCAGCCAAACTCCCGGGTCATGGGAACGGCAAATACGGACAGGGTAGCCACGGCCATCAGGGGCCGGGATGAGTAACTGGCCAGGGCTCCAACGGAAAAGATGACCCATCCGTAGTAAAAGGGCAGCGAATGGGCCAGCCGGTGGCGCAGCAAGTTGGTTGCCTGAAGAATGGTTTCTCCGGGGAATGCCGACCATGCCGGCGGAATGAAGAACCTGGAACAGTGGCGCTACAGCCCAGAAAAAAGGGTCTCTCCCCCGCTCATCCTGCGCCCATCGAAGTACTTCCCCGCGCGTGGTTCGACAGGCGCTCCGTAAGCGGCTCTTCCCCCTGGTCCGTCATCACAACAGACATGGCCGGTGGAATTGCCACGGAAGGTCCCTACTCCGGGTGGACCACCAGGACCGGCAGTCCGGTCGAGCGAATTACCTTGTCGGTAACGCTTCCCACCAGGAAGCGGCGGACTCCACCGCGGCCATGGGTACTCATCACAATCAGGTCAATACCTGCTGCCCCCGCGTAATCCACAATCTTGTCGGCGGCCTGGCCGTCTTCCACGGCCTTAACCACCGTGATACCCACGGACTGCAGGTCATCACCCACCTCGTTAAGGTACCGCTCTATCCGGTCCCGCTGGGCGGTCAGTACCTCCTCCAGCACCTGTTGGGAATAGTCCGACCCCATGGTGCCGAACTCTGCCCCGCGCATTACCGAAAACTCCTCCGACTGGGACGTAACCTGCAGCAGGTGGACCCGCGCGCCCAGGGCTTCCGCCAGCCTGCGCGCGGTGGGCAGGGCGCTGGCCGATACATCCGAACCATCCAAAGGCACCAGGATTTCCTTGTACATTCGGTCTCCTCGCTTGGCAAATTCCGGGGTCTTCAGACCGCCGGAAGCTGAAAGGCTTTCGGGAATTGCAACCCGATTCTTGCGCTTTCAGTATGCTAGACCCTACCTGGAGTGTCAATGCAACCGCTGCCGGCGCCAGGGCAAATTGCCCTTTGAGGCGCCCTTCTTACCACGGAGCAGCAGAGCCCACAGGGCCGCACGGAGCGCCTCTGTGAGACTCTCCGTTCTCCGCGCCTCTGTTTTAACCCCGCCCCTGCAAGGAAACAGCTAAAGTAGCCTGCAAACCAAAAGCCCTTTACCCTGCGCATCAACCGCCGGATGAATGAATCTGTCCCGCCCATCTCGTATAATGCCGGAGAGCCGGGGCCGCTCTCCGGCCAGGCCAAACCCAAATATCCCAAAATTGAACATCCGGAGGACTCGAAGATGCCTGTAGAACAAATGGCTCCCGAACTGGAGCAGATTATCGACCTTAACGCGGAGATTCGCGAACTGGGCAGCGGCTACGGCGGCGCCAATGGCCCCGCGGAAGGACCCCTCTGGTGGCACGAGGGCAACTACCTTCTCTTCAGCGACATCCACAACGACCGTCGGATGAAGTGGGCCGAAGGTGAGGGTGTAACCGTCTTTACCGAAGGCACCAACCGGGCCAACGGCCTGACCCGCGACCTGCAGGGCCGCCTCCTGTCCGCCGAGCACGACGGCCGCCGGGTGGCGCGCCTCAGCCGTGACGGCGAACGCACCACTGTCATCGCCAACACCTTCCAGGGCCGCCAGCTTAACCGCCCCAACGACGTCATCGTCAAGTCCGACGGCAGCATTTACTTCACCGACCCCTGGACCTTTCCCAGGGTGGCCAACCAGTGGGAGCAGACCATCTCCGGCGTCTACCGGGTTTCCCCCGACCTGGGAACAATGACGCTGTTGGTAGCCGATTTCACCCTCCCCAACGGCCTGGCCTTCTCCCCCGATGAAAGCGTCCTGTACGTCAACGACACCCGCCGGGGCCACATCCGGGCCTTTGACGTGATGCCCACTGGCGGCATCGCCCTGTCTTCCGACCGGGTTTTTGCCGACCTGCGCGGCGATAGACCCGGCGTGCCCGACGGCATGAAGGTGGACGTGGAGGGCAACGTCTATTGCGGCGGTTCCGGCGGACTGTGGATTCTCGATTCCACCGGCAAGCACCTGGGCACCGTGGTCCACGGCCAGGAAGCCACCACCAACCTCTGCATGGGCGGCGCGGACTGGAAGACCCTGTTCTTCACCACCCGCAACACCCTGGGCAGCGTCCAAATCAAGAAAGCCGGCATCCCCGTCCCCACCGACCGCTAGAATGACTTGTTCGGCCTAACCCTCTCCTCTTTCGTTGAAGGGTCGATATGCAAGGCCACCGCATATTAGGATTGGGGACAACCCCGTCGTTCCCGCGAAGGCGGGAACCTCGACGGTATTCTTAAGGCAAGCAGAACAAATGCGAAGACCTTGCGTATACATCATGGCCAGCAGACCCTATGGCGCCATTTATACAGGGGTTACTTCCAACCTGCCACAGAGGGTATGGCAGCATAAATGTGATTTTGTCAAAGGACACACATCCCATTATCGTATCCATTGCCTGGTTTGGTACGAAGTTCACGATGACATGGACAGCGCTATCACCAGAGAAAAGCGGCTTAAAAAGTGGAATCGTGACTGGAAATTGCGTCTGATCGAGGAAACTAACCCATCCTGGAAGGACCTCTATGAGGAGATTTGCTCATAGTGCCGACATAGCCTTGCCCTAGTCGAGGTTCCCGCCTTCGCGGGAACGACGGGTTTTCCCCACATTGGTATAAGGTGGTCTCTTGAGAAAGGGCCACTTATACCGCCATCAACACTTTCACTTAGGAGAACGACCATGCCTATCGAAGTAATATCCCCTGACCTGGAAAAAGTAGTCTCCCCCAACGCCCCCATCACCCAACTGGGCGACGGCTACGGTGGCGCCATGGGCCCCGCCGAGGGTCCCCTGTGGTGGCATGAAGGCGGCTACCTGCTCTTCAGCGACATCCATAACAGCCGCCGCATGAAGTGGACTGCCGCCGACGGTGTCAGCCTGTTCATGGAACCCACCAACCGGGCCAACGGCCTCACCCGCGACCCCAGCGGCCGCCTGCTGGCCTGCGAACACGACACCCGCCGCGTCACCCGCCAGGAACCCGACGGCAGCATCACCGTCGTCGCCAGCAACTACCGGGGACGCCGCCTCAACCGCCCCAACGACGTCATTGTCAGCTCTACGGGCGGCATCTACTTCACCGACCCCGGCTTTCCCACCCCGGGCCTGGACCTGGACTGGAACGGCGTCTACCACGTATCCCCCGACCTGGGTACCATCACCCTCATCGTCTGGGATTTCAGCCGTCCCAATGGTCTGGCCCTGTCCCCCGACGAAAGTGTCCTGTACATCAACGACACCCGCCGCCGCCACATCCGGGCCTTCGACCTGGAACCCAATGGCATGCCCCTCATCGCCACCGACCGGGTTTTCTGCGACCTGGGTGGGGTGCGGGAGGGCAACCCCGACGGCATGAAGGTGGACACCCAGGGCAACGTCTACTGCGGCGGCTCCGGCGGCATCTGGGTCATGGACCCTTCCGGCGCTCCCCTGGGCATCATCGTCCACGGGGAGGCAAGCACCACCAACATGGCCTTCGGCGGCGACGACTGGAAGACCCTGTATTACACCACCCGCCACACCTTCGGCAGCCTGCCGGTAAACATCGCCGGCATACCCGTCCCGGCGGGCCGCCAGGGCTAACTTAGTTTCCCCTTCTCTGTGTCTCTCTGTGAAAGTGCCTGTTTCCACAGAGAGACCCAGAGACACAGAGTATCTCGGAAGGACATTGAAGGGACTCAACCATGAACCCATCCAGAGGCAACATCCGCTACATCATTGGCGGCATCCTGGTCGCCGTGGGAGCGCTGCTGCTCCTTAGCAACACCAACGTCATCAACCTGGATTGGGGCTGGGACTTCATCCTTACCTGGTGGCCCATCCTGCTGATAGTGTGGGGCCTGTGGGGACTGGTCTCCGGCGGGTTCCGGTTCCGCCTGTGGCCCATCATCCTCGTGCTGCTGGGCATAGGCTTCCAACTTTCGGCCCTGGCATTGTGGGAGTGGGACTTCTCGGTGGTGTGGCCCGTCTTCATCGTCATCGTGGGCCTGGCCATCCTGCTGGGCCGCCGGGGAAGGCGTATTCGGCGCGAAGAAATGGCATCCGGCGTCATCGTTGAAGGTGCGTCCGTCTCCCGCACTGGCACAGGCAACACCTGGCGGGCGGTCTTCAACAGCATTGAGGAGCGTTACCCGGATCGAGAGTTCCGGGGCGGTGAGGTAGAAGCCAACTTCGGCAGCGTGTCCCTGGACCTGCGGCAAGCTACTCTGCCGGAAACCGGCGCCCGCCTGGACCTGCAGTTGACCTCTGGCGGCCTTCACCTGCGGGTACCATCCAACTGGCGCGTCAACGTCAAAGGGGCCAGCACCCACTTCGGCGAAGTTCAGGACAGGCGCACCGGGGCATTTCCGGACCCTGCAGCGGGTGAACTGACAATTGCGGGGACGGTTACCTTTGGGAATTTGGAGATTCTGGATTAAGAATTGTACCGCTGTCTCCCATCCTGTACTTCCTGTTAATCCATGTAAAAGGAGCTAACATGCCACCACCGGAACGTTACAACACCAACTACAACCTCGGCGTCGGGGGCGCCGTTATCAAGGACGGCAAGCTGCTGATGGTGCGCCGCGCCTCCCGACGGGGCCGGGGGAACTGGCAAATACCCGGCGGCTTCGTGGAGCAGGACGAGACCATGGAGCAGGCGGTGGTCCGCGAGGTTGAAGAGGAGGCCGGCGTAACCGCCGAGGTGGTGGGCGTGCTGGGCATCCGCAACCGCTACGACCCGGACAACGGCAACAGCACCTACGTCATCATGGCCCTGCGACCCATCTCCGGTGAACCCAACCCCGACGCCCACGAGGTGGACATGGCCGCTTACTTCTCCCTGGAAGAAATCGACGCCCTGGAGCAGGTGCCGCCCATCAACCGCGAGGTGGCCCGCCGCGCCCTGGACTCCCAGCGCCGCATCCTTGACCCCCAGGAAGTAACCCAGCCCACCGGCCTGACCTACACCCTGTTTATCGGGTAGAAAGTGGGCATTCCCTGTACGTTGTCCCTTCCCCCTTGACGGAGGAAGGTCAGGATGGGGGTGACCCCGCTCCCGAAAGTGGGCATTCCCTGTACGTTGTCCCTTCCCCCTTGACGGGGGAAGGTCAGGATGGGGGGTGACCCCGCTCCCGAAAGTGGGCATTCCCTGTACGTTGTCCCTTCCCCCT